>NZ_JBVJKR010000006.1:0-548211 GCF_055585125.1 Nonomuraea sp. NPDC054003 | reverse complement strand
CGGAGTGGCCGCCCTCATGTCACATCGATCTTCCCTTACGGGCGCCAAGGTGACGAACGGGTTCAAACCCGTACACCACTCCCGTGGACGCTAACTTGACGAGCCCCAGCTCGAACAGGTCGTCCCCGTCTCCGACCTCCTCCATGATCGCCTGTCTGAGGTAGCTTCTGACCCTGGCTTTCACGTCCATCGGAGCCCCTGCTGTCCGGAGTAGTCAAAGAAGCCCTTGCCTGACTTCCGTCCGCGCAGGCCCGCGTCGACCATCTGCCTCAGCAGCGGGCACGCGCGGAACCTGCCGTCCCCGTAGCTCTCGTTCAGTACGTCGAGCGTACGGAGGACCGTGTCCAGGCCGATCAGGTCGGCGGTCGCCAGCGGTCCCATCTCGTGGGCCAGGCACTTGACGAAGATCTCGTCGACGTCGGCCGGGGTGGCGACCCTGTCGTGCACGACGCTGATCGCTTCGTTGATGGCCAGCATGAGAACGCGGTTGGACACGAAGCCGGGCATGTCGTTGGTGACGACCCCCCGCTTGCCCAGCCCGCCGAGGAAGCCCTGGACCGCCTCCACGGTCGCGTCGCTGGTGTGCCAGCCCTTGACGACCTCCACGACGGGCTTCCGGAAGACGGGGTTCATGAAGTGCACCCCGATGACGCGGTCGGGCCGCCGCGTCGCGCCGGCCAGGCGGGTGATCGAGATCGCGGAGGTGTTGGCCGCCAGGATGCGGTCCGGCGGGCAGATCCGGTCGAGCCGGGTGAAGACCTCCTCCTTGATCGGCCGGCTCTCCGTGCTGTTGTCCACGACGAGGTCGATGTCGGCCAGGAGGCCGTAGTCGGTCGTGCAGTCGATCCGCGACAGGATGCCGGCATGGCTGGCCTCGCGCACCCCGGCATCGAACAGGGACGCGTACCTCAGGTTCTCGCCGATGGCCGACCGCGCCCGGTCCAGGATCCCGGTCTCGACGTCCACCAGGACCACCCGGTGCCCGGCCTGGGCGAGGCACTGCGCGACCTCGGTCCCGATGGTCCCCGCACCGATGACGCCGACGTTCGGAAACTCCATGGCGACTCCCCTGCCTGTACGTCGAGCCCGCTCAGGCGGTCAGCCCGAGGTCCCGGTGGACGATGCGCTCGATGGCTGCGGCGCCGTCGAAGTCCAGCTCCGCACGCCGATCGGGTACGCCACGGCCGATCGAGCCGATGGCCCGGGCGAACATCCCCGGCAGTTCGGAGAGGTCGAGCGACACCTCGAGGTCCACGAACTGCCGCAACCGGGCCGCATGACGGTATTGCTCATCGCGCCGATCCCTCCAGAACGGGAAGCAGAGAATGCGGGCGTTCCCCTGCAGCGCCTCCAGGAGCGAGTTGTAGCCGCCCGAGGAGATCACCAGGTCCGCGCCGGCATGGAGAAAGGGCATCTCGTGGGTCTCCTTGTGGAGGCGCAGGTTGCCTGTTTCGACGAGGTCGCGGTGCCGCCGCGGCCAGGCGATGTTCGACCGGGGCCCCCGGACGATGTCGAAGGTGACGTCCGGGTACGCGCGGACGAGCTCCAGACAGCCCTCGATCAGCGGCTCGCCGAGCTGGCCGCCGCCGGCCGAGGCGACCACCCAGAGGTCGCCGTCCTTCAGGCCGCGGTCCTCGCGGACCGTCTTGACCGTGTCGTGCGGCACGCCGTCCGCGACATAACCGGTGTGGACCGTCTTCCCGCGGATCGCGGGCCCGAGGTTGTACTGCGCCGCGAAGTCGAAGACCTTGCGATCGGTGGCGACCAGGATCCGGTGATAGTACGCGTCCAGATACCGGCCGGCCTTTCCGCCGAAGACCAGCCGGCGCAGGTTCGCGGTCTCGTTCAGCACGCCTCTCGTCACCAGGTACTTGAGGCATCGCGTGTCCTCGATGACCTCCGCGAGCTCCTCCCCCGCGCCCAGCGGAAGATGGTCGACGAAGATGACGTCGGGCTCGAACGCCTCCACGACCGCCGTCAGGATCGACTTCCGCAGCCGGACGGCGCCGGCTTCGTCCAGGACGACGAACGGCCGCCGGTCCCAGTAACGCGCCTTGTCCTCCAGGAGGCTGTCCCAGCTCGGCAGGTGGACGTACTCGCACTCCTCCGGCACGAACCAGTGCGCCGCTGACCGGTGACCGGTGACGATGAGGCACGAAAGACGCCCTTGGAGCCTTCTGGCCAGGCAACCGAGTCTTCTCAGGTGCCCGATGCCGGTGCCCCTGTCGTAGACGAAGAAGATCGCCCTCTTGCCCGGGCGGTTCGACACGCTAGTTCGTCCTCCTGCGTACGAGTGACCTCCGGACGACGGCGAGGAAGTCGTCCATGTCGGCGAACGTGACGTCCGGGTAGATGTAGAAGAGAGGCTGGCCGGCCAGGGCCAGCGCGTCGTCCACGCCGCGCACGCGCACCGGGATGGCGCCGGCTCCCTCCAGGGCGAGGACCGGAAGGGTGCAGAGCTTGACGTCCTTCCTCCTGGTGAGCTTGAACACCGCGGCGCCCGCCCACGCCTGGACCCTGATCCCGGCGGCGATCGGCGTCGACAACGCCAGCTGGCCCGCCTTCGCGTGGATGGTCCAGCGCAGATGGCCTGGCAGACAGGTCAAGATGGGATCTTCAGCGAGCTCCCGGTCGCTCTTGATCTCGGCCATGTAGTCGATCGCACAGGCCCAGGACTCCCTCAGCATCATCTGCCTCAGGCGCTCCTTCACCCGATCCGTGGGCGCGAGCCCCGCGCGGGCGTCGATGCGGACGCCGGCGAGTTCGTCGGGCGGGATCGCCACATACGGTTCGAAGATGTGCGCTGTCAGGTCGCGGTAGAGAGCATGGCGAGCATCGGCCGGCAGGGGGTCGAACATGGTGAGCGAGTCGTACTTGATCGTGTAGATCAGGGATTTCAGCAGGGAGACGAACCGGCCCTCGGCATTGGCGTATTCCGGATCGGGCTCGACCCGGGCGGCCATGGTCATGGCGGACACCATGTCGTTCGGATCGAATACCGACCACAGCACCCGCCCGTACTCCGTGCGCGCTCCGGCGGCGATCGCGCTTTTCCGCCGCCGGTCACCGGCCGGCATCGAGTCCCGGAGCAGCGACCGGTAGTCGAGGATGGTGATGTGCTCGTCGAGCCGTAACCGTTCGACCCAGACGCCCAGACGATTCCAGTAGCGCTCGACGACGCTGTCCGGCTCGTTCACCAGCTTGTTGTAGCGGCTCCCGTCGGAAACGACCGTGAATCGCGCCAGAGGCCCTTGGAGATCAGGTCTCGCCGCCCGATAGATCTGCTCGACCGTCGACACGATCTCGTTGAGACCGAGGGGAAATTGAGCTCGGCCAGGTCGGGCAGCCGGCCGCGGGTCTTGAGTGGTGAGGAGAACTTGAACGGCAGCGCCGGAATGACCATCTCGATGGGAGAACCGGCCTCGACCCGCTCCGCCACGGTGCCGCACAGCAGCTCCCTGGAGCAGCTCCGCAACGGCTCGGCGCGATACTGCCGGTCGAACATGACTTCCGTGATGACCTGAGCTGTTCCGACCTGGCGTGGATCGGCCAGCCCGTAATCCTGGTAATTATCGCGCGCCCTCGACCGTGCGGCGGCGGCCCGATGCCCGGAGAAGACGTCGCAGGCTTCACGCAGGGCGGGAATCAGCCGGTCGTGGACGGCTTCGGCATCGATATGCAGCGTCTTCGCGACGAACCGGTCCTCGTCGTAGAGTTCGAGCCGCGGATCGCCGGCGAGTTCGTGCATGAAATGCGAACTGATCACGGCCTCTTGGATCTTGTCGAGGCCGACCTGGTAGGACACCTGTTCCGGATAAGGAGCCCGGGGAAACTTCATGGCGCCAGATCGCCGCATATCCGGTCCATGTGCCGACGCCCCCTCAGCTAATACCGGCCACCTCGACGGGGCCTCGGTGCTGAAATGTCTTTCGGGACCATCCGCCGCGGGCGGAACATGGCTGAACCACTACTATCACAGCCCTATCCAGCCAACAAGCAGTCATTTCCGTGGCCGCGCCGCTCCGAGATCATCCGAACGGCCCGGCCATTGACGACGGCCCCGCGAGATCGGTTCATGTCGCTTGACGTGCGCGAAGACGTGTGTCGATACTGCGATATGCGGAGCTTCGACCAGGTGGCCGTCTACGAACACAGGGCCTGGAAGGGGTTCCTGCTTCCGGCCGTTCTTCCGGGCGCGCGCCGCATCACCGCCGGCCTCGGAGAGGGATTCCAGGATGTGCTTTCACGAATACCGGCCGGCTGCCGGTTATTCGTGTTCCATATCAACCTGACGCTTTCCGCCCGGGTGCCGTTCGACCGGGAAAAACTCGTCGGAGAACTGCGGGCCCGCGGCGTCACGGTTCGAAACGCCGGGATCACCGACATCTCGAAGCGCGCCGTCCAACGAGCCTGTGCCCGGGCCGGGGTCGCCACGGCCACGGCACCCCGCCAGGGCGATCCCGGCGAACCGCTGCTGGTCAAAACGAACTGCAACTACCACGGCGTACGAGAATGCGAACTGACGCTTCCGCAGCGGCGAATGCTCGGATACGAGGCACCGCACGACATGCCGTCCTCCAGAGCGGAGGGCGAATATCGGGTGATGAGGCGCGACGAAGTTCCCCCAGCCATCTGGGCCTCGCCGCACTGGGTCGTCGAGCGGTACATCACCAATGCGGCCCATCGTTTCCATCGTGTCTATCTCGCGGGTGAGGCCATGGTCGTGTCGCGGGTGCACGACTCGGCGGTCTTCAAGAAGATGCCGGTGGGCATCACGCGCGAGAGCTACTACCTGAAGACGTCCGACGCCGGCCGCCCGGCGGCGCTCCCGGCGGACGTCGCCGTCGCCGCGGCGATGTCCGCCCGCGTCTCGGACGCCGCGCGGGTGGAGTACGGAGCTTTCGACCTGGTCAGCGACGATCACGGCGATCTCTACCTGATCGACGTCAACACGACGCCGTCCTGGGGCGACGGAGGACATCCCGACCTGCTCGCCTATCTCGGGGCGGGTCTCGTACGGAATCCCGATGGAGGATAGGCGGGAGACGGCGCTGATCCGGCTGCCCTGCCTGGCGGAGCGGCTGCGCCTGCCCCACGTCTATGCCAAGTGCGAGATGGGGAACCCGACGGGGACGCACAAGGACAGGATCGCGGGCGGGCTGGTGCTCGCCGCGATCCGCGACGGAGCGGCCGGCGTCACGGCCGGCAGCTGCGGCAACCTCGGGGTGGCACTGAGCCGGGCGAGCCGCGCGCGCGGACTGCCGTGCACCGTCTTCGTGCCGATCCGGTACCACCACACCCGCTCGGAAGAGATGACCGGCCTCGGAGCCGTGGTGATCGCCCAGGGGGACAACTACGAGGCGGCGGTCAGGGCCAGCCGGAGCTTCGCCAGGAAGCGCCGGCTGTTCGACGCCAACCCCGTCGGCCGTGGAGGGAGGATCGCGATCCTGGCGTACGGGGCGATCGTCGACGAGCTGATGGCGCAGTGCCCGGTGCCGCTGGGGTCGATCTGGCTGCCCGTCGGCAACGGCACGTGCGCGGCCGGGGTGCACGCCCGGCTCCGGCATCACGGCGTCGAGGTGCGCATCGGCGTGGTGGGAAGCGCCGGGAACACCGCCCTGACGGCGAGCCTCGCCAGCGGCCGCCTGGTCGAGCTCGACGCGGCGCGGCTGCTGGAGACGGAGGTGAACGAGCCGCTCGTCAACTGGTCCTCCTTCCATGCCCGCGAGGCGATGGACGCGGTCCTGGGCACGGGGGGCCACTTCTGCGACGCGACGGACGAACAACTGGTCCTGGCCAGTGACGGCATGCTCAGGCACGCCGGTCTCCGCGTGTCCCCGGCGGGCGCGGCCGGTCTGGTGGGCCTGCGGGCCTTCGCCTCACAGCTCGATCGGGCGTCGGCGCACGTGGTGGTTCTCACCGGTTGAGCTCACAGGAACCGCCGGAGCTTGCCGCCCGGCAGATTGATGGCCGGGACGTTGACGAGCTCGAACCTGGCGCCGGGGAAGCGCCCGCGCAAGACCGCGGCCAGGGCGGTGTCACCGCCGGGCCGGCCCACCCAGGAGATCACGATCCGATGGTCCTCTCCCGGCGCGACCTGGAACTGCTTCACCGGAGGATCGGCCGCCGCGACCGCCGCGCCGATCTCCTCGGCGGTGATCGAGCCGGTGCCGTCCCCGTAGGCGGCCCGCTCGCGTCCGGGCATGGCGACGATGGTCTGGCCGTCGTGGCCGCAGTCGCACTCGCCCGAGGTCGCCGTCGCCCTGTCGCCGATGCGGTAGCGGATGAAGGCGTGGCGCCAGTTGAGCGCGTTGGTGATCAGCAACTGCCCCGTCCCCGTCGGGCCGAGGCTTCCGTCGCCCGCCTCCACCTCGACCGTCAGATGATCCGTCACCACGTGCATGCCGGTGCGATGCCGGCACTCGTACGCGATCAGGCCCGCCTCGCTGGCGGCGTACGCGTCGAGCACAGAGCATCCGAGCCCGGCCTCGATGCGCGCGCGGTCGTCGGGGTAGAGGTTCTCGCCGCTGCACACCACGTAGGCCGGGGCGATGCGCCCGCCTCCGTCGTGCGCGCCGTCCAGCTCGATGAGATCCAGCAGCACCGAGGGCTTGGCGTGCAGCAGGGCGATCCGTGCGCGGCGGAGGTGCTCGACGAGCGCGACGTCGGTCATCTCGTCGCGGCCCAGGATCAGCCTCCGCAGGATCGCGCCGTCCAGGGCGGGCATCACGACCGAGGTACGGAGATCGCGCGGTGAGTCGGAGATCACGAAGACGGAGGGTTCGCCCGGGACCAGGGACGAGAAGAAGGCGGGGAGCACCGTCGAGAAGCGGAGGTAGCTCGCGTGGTTGAGATCGAAGAAGCTCGGCAGGTCCCAGGCGACGCGAAGGGTCCGGCCGAAGGTGCCGTTCGTGGAGATCCGGAGGAACTCGCCGCGAGGATCCTCGAAGTCGGTGCTGATGAAGTCGAGGCGCCTGTCGTCGTGGTCGGCCCGGTCGATGACCGGGAACCGGTCCAGATCGCGCACCGCGCCCTGGAAGAGGTTCCGATAATGGGGGACCGCGGCCGAGCACTCCGCCAGGAACGCCCGCTTCAGGTCTCGGCAGGTCAGCCGTTCCACCCACAAGGGGTACGCCTCGAGTGCCAGTCCGAGATTGACGCGGGCGTTCTCGCGCGAAGTCTCGTCCGCGGTGAGATCGTCTCGCTGGGTCGCCGGCATGTGGCTCAGCACATGAGCAGGATCTGGATCCCCCGTGCGCATGCGAGCCGCTCGTCGGCGATGTCGTCGATGTGCCGGCGCAGTGCGGCGCGGACGTCGTCGACCGTGCCGAGGTGCTCCTCGGCGACCTCGATCACGACCCTCTGCTTCGCGCCCGCTGTCGCGTAACTGTCGTTCATGTCCCCTCCCCCATCATGGAGGTGACGCTGGCCGCGCCCCTCTATGGCTTTCTGTGCGGCGAGCGTAACACGGGGTGACATGGCCGATCCGCCAACCTTTCGTGTGGCGCCACGCGGGGGTGCGGCACGTAGGGTGAGCGCGTGTGGTACTTAGTGATCTTGTCGGCGGTGATCGCCGGCGGTCTCGCCGTCGCCCGGCGCCGGCTGGTGATCGTCCAGGTGACGGGGCCGAGCATGCTCCCGGTGTACCGCTCCGGAGATCGTGTGCTCATCCGCCGCGTGGCCGGTTCGAGACTCAGGCGGGGTCAGGTGGTGGTCTTCGAATCGGCGCTGGAAGGCCGATGGCGCACCGGCCCGCTGTCCGCCCCGAAGGACTCGAAGTGGCTCATCAAGCGGGTGGCCGCGCTGCCCGGCGATCCGGTGCCGCCGAAGGTCACGCACGCGGTGAACGCCCCCGAGGGGGCGCTGGTCCCCGAGGGGCGGCTGGTCGTCATCGGCGACGGCCCGGCGAGCGCGGACTCGCGGAACTGGGGCTATCTCCCGGCGGACCGGGTGCTGGGCGTGGTCGTGCGCAGGCTCTCCCCCGCTGAGGGGTCCGGCGTGAGCTCGTAGCCGCTGGCCTGCAGGCCGAACAGCCGCGCGTACGTCCCTTCCATCGCCATGAGCTCACCGTGGGAACCGCGTTCGGCGATCCTCCCGTCGCTCAGCACGACGATGAGGTCCGCGTCCCGCAGGGCTCCCAGCCGGTGTGAGATCAGGACGCTGGTCCGGCCCGCCCGATGCCGGCGCAGTCCCAGGTGGACGGCGTGCTCGGCCTCCGCGTCCAGGCCGGAGCTCGGCTCGTCGAGGATGAGCAGATCCCTCCGGTGGCGCATCAGGGCGCGGGCCAGCGCCAGCCGCTGCCACTGCCCGCCCGACAGGGTCACCCCGGCCTGGCGCTCGTCGTCGTCGCCGAAGAAGATCCGGCTGAGCAGCGTGTCGTAGCCCCTGGGCAGCGTGTCGAGCGTGTCGTGGATCCCGGCGCGCCGGGCGGCGGCCCGGACGGGCTCCGGATCGCCGCCCGCGGCCAGGTCGCCCAGCATGATGTTCTCGCCGGCGGTGAGGTCGTACGCCATGTAGTCCTGGAACACCGCGCCGACCCGGGCGCGCAGGTCGTCCGGGTGCACCTCACGCAGGTCCACGCCGTCCCAGTGGATGGAGCCGCGGACCGGGTCGTACAGCCGGCACAGCAGTTTGACCAGGGTGCTCTTGCCCGCCCCGTTCAGGCCGACGAGGGCGACGGCCTGGCCGTGCGGGATGAAGAGGTCCACGCCGCGCAGCACCCAGGGGTGCTCGTCGTCGTAGCGGAACCACACGTCACGCAGTTCGATGCCCGTTCGCAGCGGGGGCAGCGCGGCGGGCTCCGGGGCCACCGGGAGACCGGGCCCGGCCCGGACGACGCCGATGTAGTGCCCGAACATCAGCAGGGCGTTGTGCGCGCCCGCCCACTGGCTGACGATCGCGGTCAGGGCCGTCTGCACCCCGGCGACGGCGGCGACGAACACCGAGACGTCCCCCACGCTCAGACCTCCGGCGGCGGCGGCGAGCACGGCCCAGATCAGGCCGCCGGCCGCGACGGCGGCGCCCAGCAGGGACAGCAGCCCCTGGCTGTGCAGCGTCCGACGGTCCAGATCCCGCTCGGCCTCGTTGACCGTCCCGAGCTCCGTGAGCATCCGGCCGCGCAGGAAGTCGCCCAGCCCGAACAGCCGCACCTCCTTGGCCGCGTCGGGGCTGGTGAGAAGGGAGCCGTAGAAGAGCTGGCGGCGCGTGTTGGAGCTGATGCCCCACATCATGCGGGCCCTGCGGCGGCTCAGCGCGAGCTGGACGCGGGCCGACGGCAGGGCGGCGGCGATGACGACGACGACCATGACCGGGCTGAGCACGGTCAGCGTGACGACGAACCCGAACAGCGTCAGGATGCCCTGGCAGATCGCCAGGGACGAGCCGACGATCTGCTGCGGAGCGTTCTGGCCGGCCTCATGGGCCAGCCGCAGCTCGTCGTGGAAGGCGGGGTTCTCGAAGCGGCTGAGCCCGGGGTCGGCGTTGACGGCCTGGAACAGCCGGTCGTAGATCAGCGTCTGCAGCCCCCGGTGCAGCTGTCCCTTGAGGTAGTCGGAGACGTGCGGCAGGACGACCAGGGCCAGGCCCGCCACTCCGAGTGCGGCCGCGAGCGGGAGGAGGACGCCCTGGCCCCCGCCGTCCGCCAGCCTGTCGAGAACCAGCTTGGTCAGCCACGCGGTCACCACCGGCGCCGCCCCCATGAGCAGCACCGTCGCCAGCGAACCCGTCAAGGCGGCCGGCTGCGCCCGCCAGGCCAGCTCGACCGCCACCCATCCGCGGCGGAACAGGGAGACCCCGGCGGGACCTTCGGGGTCCCTCACGTGGTCACCGCTGGGCCGGCGAGTGCGAGGCGGATGACGACGATGGGCGCCGGCCGGCGCGAAGCCGACCGGCGCACGTACCGCATGACGATCACTCGGCGAGGACCTCGATCAGCGCCAGGGGGTGCAGGCCGTGTAACCGGCGGCGATGCAGCACGTCCTGCGGATGGTGTAGCCGACGAACTTCGTCTCGTCCCAGCAGGTGTCCGCGGCGGCGGAGGTCTTGGGCAGCAGCTTGTCGAGCAGCCGGTCACCCAGCTTGCCCAGGGAACGGATCATGAAATCTCCTCTGTCGAGCCCCGTAAGAGGTCATGCCGGAGCGGTGATCATTACTTGCCGGCGCCTGCAACCTATGCGGACCAAGATCAGAAAATAATGATCAAGATCGTCATATCAGACGATCCCGCTTTGATGACTTTTGCTGTTGACAGATTTTTCCGGGTCCGTCAGCATCACTGACCTGCTCGATCCGCCGGCTCTGGACGCGGGTGCCCGGCCCGCGACGCATTCCGTGAGCGTACGAGCAGGTTTGTGACAGCATGGGTGGCGCACCTCGATCTTCCCGCCCTCGCCTGCCACATGGCACGGTGCGGACCTCTGAACGGCTGCGGTCAGTCACGAAGCTGGGAGAGCTCGATGGAATTTCGGCTGCTCGGGCCCGTTGAAGTCTGGAACGACAGGCGCCAGGTGTCTCTCGGGGGGACCAAGCCCCGGACGCTGCTCGTGGCGCTCCTCCTCGAACCGGGCAGGGTGGTCACCAGCGAGCGGCTGGTCGAGGCGATCTGGGCGGAGGACCCGCCGGCCACCGCGAAGGGGATCCTGCACACCTATGTGGCCTCGCTGCGCCGGGCGTTCGCGGCCGCGGGGCTGCCGCCCGTCATCATGTCCCACCGCGTCGGCTACCTCGCCCAGATCCCCCCGCGCACTCTGGACAAGGACGTGTTCGAGCAGCATCTCGCCGAGGGGCGCGGCGCCGCGCGGAAGGGCCACCACCGGGAGGCGTCGGCCTCCTTCCGGGCCGCGCTGTCACTCTGGCGCGGGACGGCGCTCGGCGGCATCGGCGACTCCTTCCTCCGCGCCGAGGCGGACCGGCTGGAGGAGCTCAGGCTGGCGGTCATCGAGGAACGGGTCTCCGCCGACCTGGGAGCGGGCCAGGACCAGCAGCTCATCGAGGAGCTGACAGAGCTGGTCGCCCTGTATCCGGGACGCGAGCGCCTGCGCCGCGACCTCATGGTGGCGCTCTATCGCTCGGGCAGGCAGGCCGACGCCCTGGCGATGTACCAGCACGGCAGGCAGGTCCTGATCGAGGAGCTGGGCATCGAGCCGGGACCCGAGTTACGCGAGACCCAGGCGGCCATCCTGCGATCCGACACCACGCTGCTGCACAGGGCGAAGGCCGCCGCCCAGCTGCCCCGCCAGCTGCCCTCGCCCGTGCCCGACTTCACCGGCCGCGCCGAGGAGATGGCCCGGCTGAGCGGATATCTGACCGGCCCGGACGCCGTGCCGCTCTGCGTCATCTCCGGGCAGGGCGGCGTCGGGAAGTCGGCTCTTGCGCTGCAGACGGCGTACGAGGTCGCCCCCCACTATCCCGACGGGCAGCTCTACGTCGAGCTGCGCGGCACGACGGAGGCGCCCGTCACCCCGGAGGAGGCGCTGGGGCGGCTGCTGCGCGAGCTCGATCAGCCCGGCACGCCGATACCCGCCGCTCTGGAGGAGCGCGCCGCCCGCTACCGCACGCTGCTGGCCAGCAGGCAGAAGCTGATCGTGCTGGACGACGCGGTGTCCGAGAGCCAGGTGAGACCGCTCCTGCCGGGCGGCAGGGGATGCGCGGTGATTATCACCTCGCGCAACCGGCTCGCCGGGCTGGCCGGCGCGGCGTTCGTCGATCTGGGCCTGCTGCCGCGGGAGTCCGCGTTCGAGCTGCTGTCACGGATCAACGGTCCCGAACGGATCGCCGGCGAGTCGGACGCGGCCTGGCGCCTGGTGAACCAGTGCGGTGGCCTGCCTCTCGCCCTGCGCGTCGCGGGGGCGCGACTCGCGTCGCGCCGCCAGTGGTCGGTGGCCCGGCTGGCCGACCGGCTGGACGACGAGCACCGCAGGCTGGACGAGCTCGCCGTCGGGGACCAGGCGGTACGCGCCAGCATCGGCCTGAGTTACCAGCTGCTGCCTCCGCTGGCCAAGACCGCGCTGCGCCGGCTCGGCCTGCTCGGGATGCCGCACTTCACCGTCTGGGTGGCCGCCTCCGCCATGGAGGCGAGCCTCGACGTCGCCGAACAGGCGCTGGAGCAGCTGGTCGACGCCTCCCTCGTCGACCTCGTGGACGCGGATCCGACGGGCCAGGTCCGCTACCGGCTGCATGACCTCACCCGGCTGTTCGCCAAGGAGCGCGCGGCGGCCGAGGAGACGGAGGAGGCGTGCGCGGCCGTGGTCACCCGGGTGCTGGGCGGGTGGCTGTGGCTGGTCGAGCAGCTGAGCGAGGCCCTGCCCACGGGCATGATCCCGATGCGGGCCACGACCGGGCTGACCCACCCGGTCGACGCCGAGGTGGTGCGCGCGGTGCTCGCCGACCCGCACGCCTGGTTCCGCAGAGAGGAGGAGTCGCTGATCGTCGCCGTCGAGCTCGCGGCGGCGATGGACCTCGACGAGATCGCCGTCGAACTGGCCTCCGCGTTGTCCGCCGTGGCCTTCGAGGGCAGCCAGTATCTCTTCGACAACCCGTTCGCGGCCTGGCACCGGACGCACCAGGCCGCCCTCGCGGTCGCGCGGCGGATGGACAACACGCTCGGCGAGGCGAAGCTGCTCGCCGGTCTCGGCCAGCTCTCCTACGAACGCGACTCCTTCGCCGAGTCGCGCGAGTATCTCAGCCAGGCCCTGCCGTTGTTCCGCGCCGCCAAGGACACCAGGGGCGAGGGCACCACCCTCGCGGCACTCGGCGCCGCCTGCCGCGAGCAGGGATATCTTCCTGAGGCCCTGCACTTCCTCGGCAAGGCGGAGGAGCTGTGGGACGACCTCGCCGACTCGGCGGCCGTCGCGCACATCAAGCGGCTGATGGGCACGGTCCACCTCGAACGGGGAGACTACGCCGCGTCGTGGGCCTGTCTCACCGCCGCGCTGGCGCTCTACCGGCAAGGCGAGAACCGCCGCGGTGAAGGGCTGACGCTGCGCAGCATGTCGCTGTACCACCGCGCGCGAGGCGAGCTCGACAGCTCGGAGGCTCTGTGCGAACGGGCGCTGGCGATCTTCGAGGACCTCGGGGACCGTCTCATGGTGGCCTACTGCCATCGTTCCCTGGCCAAGACCCGCGTGCGGCTGGAGAGATACGACGAGGCCCGCGAACCGCTGGAGGAGGCGCTGGTCACCACCCGCACTCTCAGCGACCGCTGGGGCGAGGCCTGCACCCTGCGCACCCTGGGCGAGCTCTATCTGGCCGAAGGGCGGCTCTACCAGGCCAAGAGCCACCTGGAGGAGTCGCTGCGGCTGTGGGAAACGCTGAACATCGCCCTGTTCCACGCCCGTACCCTGCGTGACCTCGCCCTGGTCCATCAGGCCCTCGGCGACGACGCGACCGCCGAGACCATCCGGTCGGAGGCCGTGGAGGTCTTCGAGTTGTACGGCGCCCGCGAGTACGGCGAATCCCTTCCGCTGTAATGATCTGTAACGCCGCTACAGCGCTTTTGGAGCACCTGGCCGCACCATGGTGACCTGGCGTCTCACGCGGAGCGCCGACGGTCCATCACGAAGGCTTGCATGACTGAGATAGTGCTTCTATCGGACAAGCGAATCGCCGAGACATCGGTGAGGGAGTGCGGAGAACCCCTGCTGGATCTCCGCACCGTGGAGGCGCTCCAGCTTGACCTGAGGCTGGCCGATCCGGCCGGCGCCTTCGCACACGTACGGGTGAGCGTGGCCGACCGGCTGGTCGCGGCGCAGACCCGGTTGCCCCGCGGGCTACGCCTGCTGATCGTCGAGGGCTACCGCCCGCCCGCCCTGCAGAGGCGGTATTTCGCCGACGCCCTCGCCCGCCACCGGGCCGCGCACCCCGAATGGGACGAAGGCCGCGCCCGGACCGAGACCAGCCGGTACGTCGCACCACCCGAAGTGGCCCCGCACACCACGGGCGGTGCCGTCGACCTGACTCTGTGCACCGCCGACGGCGTCGAGCTCCCGATGGGCACATCGGTCAACGCCACTCCGCCGGAGAGCGACGAGGCCTGTTACACCGCCTCGGCGGACATCTCCCCGGAGGCGAGAGAGAACCGCCGGCTCCTGTCCGCGGCCATGACCTCCGCCGGGTTCGTCAACTACCCGACCGAGTGGTGGCACTGGTCCTACGGCGACCGCTACTGGGCCTTCAGCGCCGGGGCACACCACGCCACGTACGCCACGACCGACGCGCTGTGAGTTCGCGGCCTCTCGATCGGCACGGTCGTACCGCCTCACGGTAGGCGCCGTTCCTCGTTCACGGGGCTGTGGCGTCGTCTGGAGGGAAGTTACAGCGGATTTGCAGGGCCCGCCGGGAGTCTGTCGACATCCGATCGATGCTTCCCCGGAGGATCTCGTGTCCCAGTCCGCTGTCTTACGCGTCGCCATCACCGGCACGCTCATCGCCTTAGGCATGGTCACCACGGCGAGCCCCGCCCTGGCGGCCCCCAACCTGCAACTGCCCTTCCCGTGCGGCCAGCAGTGGCGGCTGGACACGTGGGCGCACGCCCCCGCGCTCGACATGGTCAAGGAGCCCGACCAGCACGGCACCGACGGCGCCACGTTGATCGCCCCCGCCGCCGGGACGGTGAACCAGTCCTTCTACCACAGCAACGCCGGCAACGTCATCCAGATCAACCACGGCGGCGGCTACTTCACCACCTACCTCCACCTGGAATCCCGCGCCGTCTCGGTCGGCGCCAGGGTGAGCATGGGCACGACGATCGGCCGGGTCGGCAAGACCGGCCCCACCTCCAACGGGCATCCGCACCTGCACTTCGAGCTCGGCTACGACGCCGACGGAAGCGGTTCGGCCAGCTGGGGAACCGCGGGCTCCGAACGGGTCAGGCCCACCTTCAACGGTGTGACCTACGGCGGGTCGAACGGCCAGACCTGGCGCAACGTCACCAGCCGCAACTGTTCGTCCCCCGGACTCGACGCTCCGGCGATGATGCGTGACGACGGCGACGGGTCGATGACGATCTACCGGTGGTCCTCGACCGGATCGGGTTTCGGCCGCGCCTCCGACTACACCTCCGGCGGCTGGACCATGGCCAACACCGGGGACCGGGTGGCCTCCGGGGATGTCGACGGGGACGGCAAGGACGACGTGGTCGCCGCGTACCAGAACTCGGACGGGACCTTCAGCTTCCATGTCTGGAAGAACGGCGTCTCCTACGCCGGCAAGTGGTACACCTCCGGCCCCTACGCCCTCGGCCCCGTCGATGGACGCCTGGTCGTCGCCGACTTCAACGGTGATGGCAAGGCAGAACCGGCGATGATGCGTGACGACGGTGACGGCTCCATGACCATCTACCGGTGGACCTCCAGCGGATCGGCCTTCGGCCGCGCCTCTGACTACACCTCCGGCGGCTGGACGATGGCCAATGTCGGCGACCGGGTGGCCTCCGGTGACGTGGACGGGGACGGCAAGGACGACATCGTCGCCACCTACCAGAACTCCGACGGCACCTTCAGCTACCACGTCTGGAAGAACGGCGTCTCCTACGCCGGCAAGTGGTACACCTCCGGCCCTTACGCACTCGGCCCGGTCGATGGACGCCTCGTCGTCGCCGACCTCACGGGTGACGGCAAGGCAGAACCCGCCATGATGCGCGACGACGGCGACGGATCCATGACCATCTACCGATGGACCTCCACCGGATCCGCCTTCAGCCGCGCCTCCGACTACACCTCCGGCGGCTGGACCATGTCCAACGTCGGCAACCGCGTCGCCTCCGGCGACGTCGATGGAGACGGCAAGGACGACGTCATCGCCACCTACCAGAACTCCGACGGCACCTTCAGCTACCACGTCTGGAAGAACGGCCTCTCCTACGCCGGCAAGTGGTACACCTCCGGCCCCTACGCCCTCGGCCCCGTCGACGGACGCCTCGTCCTCGGCAACTGGTAGCCCCAGAACCGACCGCATCTGCATTCATCACAGGAGGAATCGACAATGCGACGCTTAACCAGACTGGCCGCCATGGCCATGCTCTTACCTTTGGGCATCGTCGGCCCGTTCGCGGCGACGCCGGCATCGGCCGTCTCGCCGGTCCAGCAGGAGCCCCCGCCCGGCGACCCGCCGCTGCCCGAGTACCCGGGTCTGCCGTCGGACGGCGCGATACGGTCGTACGCGGTGTCGACCACCCCGGTCCCCTGCGACAACAACGGCGCCGACAAAGCCCTGACCCGCAACCAGGTGATCACTCGGGCGCGCAGCTGGCTTGCCGTGGGCGGCGTCCCCTACAGCCAGGTGAGGTGCTATCGCAACTCGTACGGCGACTACCGCACCGACTGCTCCGGATTCGTCTCGATGGCGTGGGGGCTCGGCGGCTCCGGGAGCGCCTTCTGGACCGGCAACCTGATGGACCGGGCGTTCCAGATCTCCCGCAGCTCCCTGCAGCCGGGCGACGCGCTCCTTCGGCACACCGGCAACACTTCCGAGAATCATGTGGCGTTGTTCGTCCGATGGGCGGACGGCGCCCACACGCAGCCGGTCGTCATCGAGCAGACCGGCAGCTCGGGCACCATCGAGCGCACCTGGTCCGCGAGCTACGCCGGCCTCTACACGCCCATCCGCTACGACAACATCGGCGGAGGAGGCGGGACCGAGGAGCCGGCCATGATGCGCGACGACGGCGACGGGTCGATGACCATCTACCGGTGGACCTCCAGCGGATCGGCTTTCGGCCGCGCCTCCGACTACACCTCCGGCGGCTGGACGATGTCCAACGTCGGCGACCGGGTGGCCTCCGGGGATGTCGACGGGGACGGCAAGGACGATGTCGTCGCCGCGTATCAGAACTCGGACGGGACCTTCAGCTACCACGTGTGGAAGAACGGGGTGTCCTACGCCGGCAAGTGGTACACCTCCGGGCCTTACGCACTCGGGCCTGTCGATGGACGCCTGGTCGTCGCCGACTTCAACGGTGATGGCAAGGCAGAACCGGCGATGATGCGCGACGACGGCGACGGCTCCATGACGATCTACCGGTGGACCTCCAGCGGATCGGCTTTCGGCCGCGCCTCCGACTACACCTCCGGCGGCTGGACCATGGCCAACGTCGGCGACCGGGTGGCCTCCGGTGACGTGGACGGGGACGGCAAGGACGACATCGTCGCCACCTACCAGAACTCCGACGGCACCTTCAGCTACCACGTCTGGAAGAACGGCGTCTCCTACGCCGGCAAGTGGTACACCTCCGGCCCCTACGCCCTCGGTCCCGTCGATGGACGCCTGGTCGTCGCCGATCTCACGGGTGACGGCAGGGCAGAACCGGCCATGATGCGCGACGACGGCGACGGCTCCATGACGATCTACCGGTGGACCTCCAGCGGATCGGCTTTCAGCCGCGCCTCCGACTACACCTCCGGCGGCTGGACCATGGCCAACGTCGGCAACCGCGTCGCCTCCGGCGATGTCGACGGAGACGGCAAGGACGACATCGTCGCCACCTACCAGAACTCCGACGGCACCTTCAGCTACCACGTCTGGAAGAACGGCCTCTCCTACGCCGGCAAGTGGTACACCTCCGGCCCCTACGCCCTCGGCCCCGTCGACGGACGCCTCGTCCTCGGCAACTGGAACTGACACCACGTCTGGATAGCAGGTCCGGGCCGGAGATGCCCGGACCTGCCCATGCGGATGACGTCCGCCCCCGGTGCCTCCACCGACGGCACCGGCGCCTCCCCCTGCGAAGGACCCCCCATGTTCAGATCTCTCATGTTCCGTGCCGGCATCACGGGCACGGCAGTCATCACCGGTTTAGCCATCTCGACGAATCCCGCTCTGGCCGATCCGACGCCCCCCATCACGGCGGCCGCGTACCAGCTCGCCCCTTGCGACCCCCGCGGCACCACCGCGCGCGACGCCAGCTTGGCCACCCAGCTCAACAGCACCCTCAACGCCAAGATGCGCGGTTACATGTCCGCCTACCGCGTCTCCTGCGCGCGAATGATCATCAAAGCCGTCCGCGACCGCGGGCTCGACCTCCGAGCCGCGGCGATCGCGATGACCACCGTCATCGTCGAGAGCAGCATCCAGAACATCAGCGAGAAGGTCGACCACACCAGCCTGGGACTGTTCCAGCAACTGGACAGCTGGGGAAGCGCCGAACAGCGTCTCGACCCCACGTGGGCCACCAACGCGTTCCTGAACAAGATGCTCCGGCTCTACCCGAACAACAGCTGGAGAACAGCACCGATCGGCGAAGTGTGCCAAGCCGTCCAGGTGTCGGCATATCCCGAAAGGTATCCGCAGCAGGCCGGCGACGGCCAGATCATCGCCAACACGATCTGGCCCTACGCCGGCGGAGGTGGGACCGAGGGGCCGGCGATGATGCGCGACGACGGCGACGGGTCCATGACCATCTACCGGTGGACCTCCAGCGGATCGGCTTTTAGTCGCGCGGCCGACTACACCTCCGGCGGCTGGACCATGTCCAACACCGGGGATCGGGTGGCTTCCGGGGATGTCGACGGGGATGGCAAGGACGACGTGGTCGCCGCGTACCAGAACTCGGACGGCACCTTCAGCTTCCACGTCTGGAAGAACGGGGTGTCCTACGCCGGTAAGTGGTACACCTCTGGGCCTTACGCCCTGGGTCCGGTCGGTGGACGTCTCGTTCTGGCTGACCTCACGGGTGATGGCAAGGCAGAACCGGCCATGATGCGTGACGACGGCGACGGGTCCATGACCATCTACCGGTGGACCTCCGGCGGGTCGGCCTTCAGCCGCGCCTCTGACTACACCTCCGGCGGCTGGACGATGGCCAATGTCGGCGACCGGGTGGCCTCCGGGGATGTCGATGGGGATGGCAAGGACGATGTCGTCGCCACCTACCAGAACTCCGATGGCACCTTCAGCTTCCACGTCTGGAAGAACGGCCTGTCCTACGCCGGCAAGTGGTACACCTCCGGCCCCTACGCCCTCGGCCCCGTCGATGGACGCCTGGTCGTCGCCGACCTCACCGGTGACGGCAAGGCAGAACCGGCCATGATGCGCGACGACGGCGACGGCTCCATGACCATCTACCGGTGGACCTCCACCGGATCGGCCTTCGGCCGCGCCTCCGACTACACCTCCGGCGGCTGGACCATGGCCAACGTCGGCAACCGCGTCGCCTCCGGAGACGTGGACGGCGATGGCAAGGACGACATCGTCGCCACCTACCAGAACTCCGACGGCACCTTCAGCTACCACGTCTGGAAGAACGGCCTCTCCTACGCCGGCAAGTGGTACACCTCCGGCCCCTACGCCCTCGGCCCCGTCGACGGACGCCTCGTCCTCGGCAACTGGTAGCCGCTTCGCCGAGTCACCGGGCGGCGAAGTTCTGTGTCCAGTAGATCTGCCCCTGCGCGTTCTTGGCCGCACCCACCCCGATGAGGGTGTACGAGCAGTTCATGATGTTCTGCCGGTGGCCCTCGCTGTTCATCCAGCCCCGGACCGCCTCGGCCGCCGACCGTTGTCCCATGGCGATGTTCTCGGCCAAGGCGGAGCCGGTGAAGCCGGTCGCACGGATGCGGTCGGCCATGTCGCGGCCGTCCTGGGAGTCGTGGTCGAAGTAGTCGTTCTCCGCCATGTCGGCCGAGTGCCCGGACGCGGCCTTACGCAGCCGCGCGTCGTGCTTGAGCGGGTCGCAGCCGCCCTTGGCCCGCTCGGCGTTGGTCAGCCGGACGACCTCGTTCTCCAGTGCCGTGCCGACGGACTGGACGGCCTCCTTCTTCTTCTCGGGAGCCGGCGTCTCCCTGGTGGGAGTACGGGTGGAGGTGGGGGTGGGCGTGGGGGTGGCGCAGGTCACCCGGGTGGCCTTGGACTTGGCGGTGCCGCCCCGGTAGTCGGTGGCGACCGTGTAGTACGTGCCCGGCTCGCAGGGCAGCTTCAGGGTGATGCGGCCCTTCCTGGTGGCGCCGCTCTTGATGACCGGATCGTCGCCGGGGACGGCGCGCATGACCCGGACGCGCAGCAGCGCCGGGTGCTCACATCCACGGCGCACGGCCGAGGCCCGGATACCGAGGGCGGAGACGCCCGGCTTGACCACGCTCACGCGGCACTCGTCCGATTCGGGGGCCGGCTCGGGAGTCGCCTCCTCGGTCTTCGCCGGCGCGACGCCGCCCACCGGCTCGGCCGCCTCGGGCGCCGCTCCGCTGGTGGACGGGGCGCAGGCGGTGAGGCCGGCGACCACGGCGAGTGCCCCTAGGGTTCGGCGCATGAGGGTTCCTCCAGGGGAGGGGAGACGCTGGTGGTCCCGCATTCTGCCGGTTCCGATACTGACTTGTCACGACAATACGGACATTTCGCCCCGTACGCAGCGGCAACCAAGGGTCGGGCGGTCTGTGTGACCCATGCCATACGCGGTCCTGTCAGCAATCGGAGCGCCGCACCGCTCAAGTCACCGGAAGCAAGCGCACCGACAGGAGCACCACATGAAGCACCGCATCGTCGTCCTCGGCGCCGGCTACGCCGGGGCCTACGCGGCCGGGATCCTGGCCCGGCGGCTGTCCCCGGCGGACACCGAGATCACCGTGGTCAACGCCGAGCCGCACTTCGTCGAGCGGATGCGGCTGCACCAGCTCGCGGCCGGGCACGAGCTGGAGACCCGGAGACTCGAAGATGTCTTCGCGGGCACGGGGATACGGCTGCGCCTGGCCCGTGTCACCGCCGTCGACCCCGAGCGCCGGGTCGTCACCGTGGCCGACGCCGGCGGCGAGCTCGGCTACGACACGCTGCTCTACGCGCTCGGCAGCCACGTCGCCGGCGGCGTCCCCGGCGTGGCCGAGCACGCCTTCGACGTCACCGGCCGGGCCTCGGCGCTGCGCCTGCGCGAGCGCCTGGACACCCTGGAAGGACGGGGCGAGGGCGGGAACGTGACGGTCGTCGGCGACGGGCTGACCGGCATCGAGACCGCCACCGAGCTCGCCGAATCCCGGCCCGGCCTGTCGGTCACGCTGGTCGCCCGCGAACAGCTGGGCGCCCGGCTCTCCGCCGGAGCCCGCGGCCACCTGCGGCAGGCCTGCGACCGGCTGGGCATCACCGTCCTGGAGCACACCGGCGTCGAAGCCGTCGAAGCGGCGCGGGTGCTGTGCACGGACGGCACCGCCCTGGCCTCCGACGCGACCGTGTGGACGGCCGGGTTCGCGGTCGGCCCCATCGCCGCCGCCGCCGGGCTGGAGGTCACCGAGGCCGGTCGGATCGTCGTCGACCGCACCATGCGGTCGGTCTCGCACCCCGACGTCTACGCCGCCGGCGACAGTGTCCACGCCGTCGGCGAGAACGGCCTGCCGCTGCCGATGTCGTGCGCCTCGGCCGGTTTCACGGGCATCCAGGCGGTCGAGGCGATCGTCGGGCGGCTGACCGGCCGCGAGGTCCCGTCGACCACGCTGAAGTACTACGGCAACCACATCAGCCTCGGGCGGCGCGACGCGATCTTCCAGCTGGTCGACGGTGACGCCCGGCCCAAGGCCTGGTCTATGCGGGGCCGCACGGCAGCGCTGCTGAAGAAGGGCATCATCAGGAGCTCCGCCTGGAGCATGAGCCACCCGACCTTCGGCATGCCGGCCAGGAAGCGCCGCCTGGCCGCCCGGCCCGATCGCTCGGCCGAGGCCGCCGTTGCCTAGAGTCGGCCGCGTGGACGCCTTCGCCACCGAGCAGTTCGAGGCCAGCCGGTCCCGGCTGGCCTCGCTCGCGTACCGTCTGCTCGGCTCCGCCGCCGACGCCGAGGACGCCGCGCAGGACGCGTTCCTGCGCTGGCAGGCGGCCGACCGCGACCGGATCGAGGTGCCGGAGGCGTGGCTGACCAAGATCGTCACCAACCTGTGCCTCGACCGGCTCCGCTCCGCGCGGGCCAGGCGCGAGCGCGCGGTCGGCGTGTGGCTGCCCGAACCGCTGCTCAAGGGCGACCCGATGCTCGGCCCGGCCGACACCTACGAACAGCGCGAGTCGGTGTCCCTGGCCGTGCTGACCCTCATGGAGCGCCTGTCCCCCGTCCAGCGGGCCGTCTACGTGCTGCGCGAGGCGTTCTCGTACAGCCATGCCGAGATCGCCGAGATCCTCGACATCACCGAGTCCGCGAGCCAGCAGCACCTCCATCGGGCCCGGCAGCGCATCGCCGCCGCGCGCCGCGGCGGCGGCGAGATCGACCCCGAGTCCGCCCGCGGGATCGTCGAGGAGTTCCTCGCCGCCGCCGCCTCGGGCCGCACCGAACGGCTGGTCGCGCTGCTCACCGACGACGCGACCGCGGTCTCCGACAGCGCCGGCCTGACCGAGACGCTGCTGCGGGTCGACACTGCGCGGCGCGTCGCCGCCGTCGTACGGGCCGGTCTCAGATCCACACCCGCGAAACGGCGGCTCGCCGGCGGCACGTCCGCCATCCACTACGCGGTGGTCAACGGCGCCCCCGCGGCCCTCTTCGTGGTCGGCGACCGGGTCGTGGGCACCATGTCGTTCGACATCGCCGACGGCAAGATCGCGACCGTGCGCGGCATCGCCGCCCCCGCCCGCCTCGCCCGCCTCGCCGCGGCCTGGCGGCAGCACGACCGGGACACGCCGCTCGTCACCGAGTGGTGACCCGGCCCGAACTTACGGGACCCGTAGGGATGATTCCGTACGGGCCCAGGTCCCGAGTCAGGGCTCTCCCTGATGGCAGGCACCGCGCCGCGTGCCACCATGATCCGGATGCACGCACCACCGTTCCTCTTCTCAGCACTCGTACCAGCGGCCCCGGAAGCGCATGGGAGGGCGCCGGGTGGACTGGATCGCTGAGGGCGTACAGGCGGTCAGCGATCTCCCCTTCCCTCTGCTCGGGCTGGTGGGCGGAGCGATGGCGTTCGCCGAGTCGGGGCTGGGGGTCGGTTCGGTCCTGCCCGGCGAGACGGGCGTGCTGCTGCTGGGGGTCGCCGCCACCACCCCCGGGCGGTTCGCCGCCCTGCTGCTGATCGTCGCGCTGGGGGTCACGGCCGGCGACCACGTCGGCTACTGGCTCGGACAGCGGTACGCCGGTCGCATGCGGGATACGCGGGCGGTGCGACGGCTCGGGGTGCGGCACTGGGATCGCGCGACCGACGCGCTGCACCGTCACGGCGCGGCGGCGGTGTTCCTCACCCGGCTGGTCCCGGTCGTCCGCACACTCACGCCGGCGGCGGCGGGGGCGGCGCATCTGCCCTACAACCGGTTCCTCCCGGCTTCACTGGCAGGGTCGTTGCTGTGGTCGGCGGTGTACGTCGGCCTGGGCGCGTTCGCCGGGGCGTCGGCCGCTCACCTGGAAGGGCTCCTGGGGCGCTTCTCGTGGCTGCTTCTCGCGGCCGTGGCGCTGGTGGCGGCGGCTGTGGCGGTGCTGCGGCGCCGGAGCCGGGCGGCGACGGATCACGGGGACGACGAGCGCGCGTGAGCCATCGATGATACGCGTCGGCCCCGGCCGGGTGGTCCGGCCGGGGCCGACGGCGCGCGGGTCAGTCGGCGCAGATGGCGAAGACGCTGATGCCGACGTCGTTGTAGCCGTCCTGGCGGCCGATGCCGATCCAGCCGCGTCCGTCATCGGTGGGGAACGAGCCGACCAGGATCGCCCTGTTGCCGCGGGCCTCGGCGCCGCCGCCGAGGACCTTCTTGCCGCCGGGGCAGTAGAGCGTGCGGCGCTGGAAGTTGGGGACGTTGGCGTTGGGCAGCGTCACGAGCTGGTAGCCGGAGGGCAGCGCCGCCTGGCGGGCCGCCGCGGCGGGGACGTTCGTCGTGCTGGCCGCGGCGGCGGTGGTCACGCACGCGCCCGCCGCGAGCAGGGCGAGCGGAAGGGTCAGGAGCTTCTTGAACTGCATAACTCTCCTTCTTGCGTGCCCCTGGTGACGCACTCCGGGCAGCACGAAACACGCCGGCGAATGCGGTGCTGGAGAGCGGTGACGGGGGCGAAAGGGCCTGACACGAAGAGTATCCATGCAATTACTCTCCGCGTCCAGAGCCCGATCACGTCAAGAAGTGAACGGGGCGCCCCTCGCGGGAGCGGGCGCGCCTCGCGTCGGCACCCGGGTCAGCGGCCCGGGGAAAGGGCGGACAGCGACATCTCGATGAAGTCCTCGCCGATGTCCACCAGGCTGCGCGGGCCCTGCGGGTCGTACCACCGGTAGGTCCAGTTGAACATGCCCACGATGCCCATCACGGCCACGGTCGGGTCGATGTCGTCGCGGAACTCCCCGGCCTTCGCCCCTTCCGTGATCACCTGGGCGAGCAAGCGGCCCCACCGGTCGGCGTTCTCCTTGATGTCGGTCGCCTCGCCCCCATTCACCACCTGGTCGAGGTTCTCCCGCATGAAGATGAACAGCTCCGGGCGGCGTGACATGGCCAGCACGTACGCGCGCAGCCCGCTGACCAGCTTCTCCGGCGCGGTCGCCTCCTCGGCGACGATCCGCTCCAGTTCGGCGCGCATCTGCTCGATGGGCTGGTGCAGCAGCGCGACGAGCAGTTCTTCCTTCGTGCCGACGTAGTAGTAGAGAGTCGCCCGGTTGATGCCGACCTCGGCCGCCACGTTCTCCAGGGTGGCCTGGGCGTAGCCCAACTGCTCGAAGACGCGCCCCGCGCCCTCCAGGACCTCCTTCCACCGCGCGTCGGACTTGCGGCCGCTGGCCAGGCGTCGCTCCATCCGGCGGCGGGCGATGTCGCTCGGCGGCGGTGGGCGCCGTTCTCGAGGAGCCATCGGTGTCCCCCTCCCTCAGCTCGACTCGCATAAACAGCAACGTTGATGATAGCGCAGGCGGCGGGGGCCGGCGCCCCCGCCGCGGTGGCCGTCACCGTTCCCGCAGGACTCGCTTCAGCACCTTGCCGCTGGCGTTGCGCGGGAGGTCCGGCTCTATCTGGAAGGTCTCCGGCACCTTGTAGCCGGCAAGCCGGGCGCGGCAGAAGTCCCTGGCCTGGTCCTCTTCGAAGGAGGCTCCGGGGGCGACCACCACGTGCGCCCGGACGATCTCACCCCAGCGCTCGTCCGGGACGCCGACCACCGAGACCTCCAGCACCGCCGGATGCTCGCTCAGCACCTGCTCGATCTCGACGGGGTAGACGTTCTCCCCGCCGCGGATGATCATATCCTTCTTGCGCCCGGAGAGGTACAGGTATCCCTCCTCGTCCCGCCGGGCCAGGTCGCCGCCCCGGAACCAGCCGTCGACCAGCACCTCGTTCGTCGCCTCCGGCATGTTGAGATAGCCGGCCATCACCGCGTCGGACCTGGTGACGATCTCGCCGACCTCGCCGTCCGGGACGTCGTTCAGCTCCTCGTCGCACAGCCGCAGGTCCACGCCCATGCCGGGCTTGCCGATCGAGCCGAGCAGGTGCTCGTGGCCTTTCAGCGCCCGGTGGTGGTCCTCGGGAGTGAGCACGGTCTGGAGGCCCGCCTCCGTCCCGGCGCCGAACAGGTTCATGAAGTCGCATCGGAAGGTCTTCATGGCTCTGCGGAGCAGGCTCGGCGACATCGGGGCCGCGCCGTAGGCGATCGACAGCAGGTTGTGGTAGCCGCCCTTCTCGACGCCGGGCTCCTGCAGGAGCATCTCGATCATGGTCGGGACCAGGAAGACCCCGTGGAGCACGTCACGGCGCAGCCACTTGAGCACCGTGGCGGGGTCGAATCCGTCCAGGATCAGCGACGGGTTGCCGCGGGCCACGCCCGACAGCACGTAACACATGCCGGCGGCGTGGAACAGCGGTGCCGGGGAGTAGTGGAACGCCTCCGCCGGCAGCCGCCGCTCCAGGATGCACTGGAACGTCATGTGCTTGACCATGCGCTGGTGGTGCATGACGCCCTTGGGCAGCGCGGTGGTGCCGCTGGTGAAGGCGAGGCACATCAGCTCGTCGTCGTTGATCACCGTGTCGATCTCGTGATCCTCGCCGGTGGCGAGCAGTTGTCCGTAGTCGCGGTCGGCGACGGGGGACTTCTCGAAGCAGATCGCGGCGGTCAGCGTCGGCACGTCGACGGACTCCACCATCGAGGCGTACCGCTCGCTGAAGAACAGCACCTTGGCCTCGGCGGTGCGCAGCAGGGTCTGCAGTTCGGGCCGGGCGAGGCGGTAGTTCAGCGGGACGTACACCGCGCCCAGCTTCATGCAGGCCAGCAGCACCTCCATGTAGCTCGTGGAGTCGGTGGCGAACAGCGCCACGCGGTCGCCCTTCACCACGCCCATGCGGCGCAACTCGTGGGCCACCCGGTTGACGCGGCTGTTGACCTCCGCGAAGGAGTACGAATCGGTATCGGTCACAAAGCATGGCTTGTTCGGCGTGTTCCGGGCGTGGATCCGGATCCAGTCACCGGTGCGGCTCGTGCGCTGCATGGACATCGGCACCCCATCTGGAGTCAAGGGTCAGGAGAACTCCGGCAGCACGTGCGTACCGAGAAGCTCGATCGACTTCATGACCTTTTCATGCGGAATGTCATAGGGCTGCACGAGGCAGAGCAGCAGGTCGGTGCCCACCGCCTCGTACCGCTTGGCCATCTCGACGCACTGGTCGGGGTTGCCGACGATCACCGCGTCGTTCTTGAGGAGATAGTCGAAGTCCAGCGTGTTCAGGTCGACACCGCCGAGGAGCCGCTTGGCGTACTCGTAGCTGCCGAGCTGGGTGCCGTCCTTCCAGTCGCCGAGTTCGGCGATCTTCTTCAACGACTCCTGGACGTACCACCCGAAGCGGGGACCGGCTTCTGCGTAGGCGTCCTCGGTGGTCTCCGCGCAGTGCACCTGGGTGAAGGTGGCGATCTGCTCGTTGACGTACTTGCCGACCGGCTTGGCGCGGCGGATGCCGTCGCGGTACCGGCCGAACCGCTTGACCAGGGTCTCCGGCCCCGACGCGACGGAGAACGACAGCAGGCCGATGCCCTTCTCGCCCATCAGCTCGTGGCTGTCGGAGCTGGAGGACGCGCCCCACAGCGGCGGGTGCGGCGCCTGCAGCGGCTTGGGCACCACGCCCCGCGGCGGGATCTTGAAGTACTCCCCCTCCCAGGAGAAGGTCTCCTCGGTCCAGCACCCCATGATCACGTCAAGGGCCTCCTCCCACATCGGGCGGGTGTCGGAGGGGTTGATGCCGAAGCCCTCCAGCTCGATGCGGGTGCCTGACCGGCCGGTGCCGAACTCCAGGCGGCCGTTGGAGATGATGTCGATGGTGGCCGCGGCCTCGGCGGCGCGCACCGGATGGTTGTACGGGAAGGGCAGCAGCCGGACCCCGTGGCCGATGCGGATGTTCCTGGTCCGCGCCGCGATGGCGCCGTACAACGCCTCGGGCGCGGAGGAATGGGAGTAGTCGCCGAGGAAGTGGTGCTCCACCGTCCAGACGCTGTGGAACCCCAGCCGGTCGGCGAGCTCGATCTGGCGCAGCGTGTTCTCGAAGGCGTCGTACGCGCTGCGGTCGTTCCACGGGCGGGGCACGGGGATCTCGTACATCAGGCCGAACTTCATGTGATAACTCCCTCGTGCAGTGGCAGCGCGGTCACCTGCAGGTCGTAGGCGACCAGCTCGCCGGTCATGGAGAAGGTGACATAGAGCTGACCGTCACCGATGCAGCAGTTCGTCGGCTGTGCTCCCGTGGGGACCTCGATGGTCCGCTTGAGGGCGCCGACGGCGTCATAGACGAAGATGACGTGCCCGACGCTGCCGCAGACGTAGAGGTCGCCGTCGGCGTCGAAGCACATGCCGTCGGGCGAGCCGGCCGGAAGCTTGGCGAAGACCCGCGGGTCGCCGAGGCCCGTCCCGGCCGACCAGTCGAAGACCAGGATCTTGCGGGTCATCGACTGGGCCACGTAGAGCCGGCCGTCCGGCCCGAAGGCGATGCCGTTGGGCATCGCCGGGACCTCGGCGACCTGCGTGATCGTACGGTCCGGGGAGATCGCGCAGATCCGGCCGGGCTTCAGGCCGCGCAGGTCCTCCCAGTTGTGGGAGTCGGTGACGTAGAGCCGGCCGTCGGGGCCGAAGCACAGGTCGTTGGGACGGTGCGGCGGCGGCCCCGGCAGGCCGGTGGCGACCACCGTGACCTGCCCGTCGAGCACCTTCTGCACACGGCCGTCGACCGGCTCGGGCGCGTGCCAGTAGCCGCCGGACCGGGTCGCCGACAGGCCCCCGTTGTCGGCGACGTAGATCGCGCCGTCGGCGCCGAGGGCGCTGCCGTTGGGCCCGCCGCCGAGCCGGGCGAGCACCGTCTTGCCGCCGTCGGCCGCGACCCGGGTGACCACCTGTCCCTGCATCTCGACCACGGCCACGGCCCCGTCGCCCAGATGGCTCGGCCCCTCGGGGAAGCCGAGGCCGCCGGTGACGACCCGGAACCCCGGGCTGGTCATGGCCGGACCGGTCCGAGGGCCTTGACCCGCGGCATGACCTCGGCGGCGAACAGGCGCAGGTTCTTCTCGGCGGTCTCCGGGGTCATGCCGGCGAAGTTGAACACGCCGTTGAACCCGTCGTTGCCGACCTTCTCCTGGATGGCGACGATGCGCTCCAGGCACTGGTCGGGGGTGCCCCAGATCTGCAGCTCGATGAAGTTGTCCACGACGCGGTCGGAGCCGTGCTTCTGGATCGAGCGGGCGAGCCGCTGGTAGTACTCGTAGCCGAGCGTGGTGTCGAAGTGCCGCCCGCCCAGCTCGTAGTGGTTCAGGACGTACTCGTAATAGCCGCCGATGTACTCCTGGGCCATGTCCCTGGCCTTGATCGGGTCCTCGTCGCAGCAGACCCAGCCGGTGACCAGCGGGGCCGGCGCGTCGACCCCCTTGATCTCCTTGAAGGTGGCCCGGTAGCCCGCGAGGTCCTCGGCGACCTCCATCCAGTCCTTCTGCGGGTTGATCAGGATGCCCGCGCCGATGTCGGCCATGATCCGCACCGACTCGGGCGACACGGCGGCGGCGTAGAGGCGGTCGTCGAACCTGCGCGCCGGCTTGGGGCGCAGCTCGCGGCGCGGGATCTGGTAGTACTTGCCGTCGTACTCCAGGATGCCGGTGTCCAGGGCCGACATGATGATGTCGGCGGCCTCCACGAAGCGCTCACGGGACTCGCCCATCGGGATCCCGAAGCCCTCGAACTCGATGCGGCCGAGGCCCCGGCCGAGACCGAAGACGAACCGGCCGTTGGACACGATGTCCAGGACGGCGACCTGCTCGGCGACCCGGATCGGGTCGTGCCAGGGCAGGATGACCGCGCCGGAGCCGAGCTGGATGCGCTCGGTGCGTCCTGCCATGTAGGTCAGGAACTGCAGGACGTCCGGGATCATGGTGTAGGACGTGAAGTGGTGCTCCACGCCCCACAGGGCGTCGAAGCCCAGCGGTTCCGCGAGGTCGGCCAGGCGGAGCTCCGTCTGGTAGATCTCGTCGTCGGTCGCGTTCTCGTGACCTTCGAAGATGCAGGTCATACCTACACGCATGGGGATTTATCCTCCAAAGGATACGGCGCTGCCGGCCGTGGAGCCCGTGGCCAGTTGCTGATAGCGGCCATGACAGAAGATCAGGGGTCGGCCCTGCGCGCGGACGCCGAGGTCGAGCACGCGGCCCAGGACGAACAGGTGGTCACCGGCCGGGTAGCTGTGCTCGAAGGCGCAGTCGAACCAGGCCAGCGCCCCGGAGATGACGGGCGAGCCGGTGGCCTCGGACAAGGTCCAGTCGACCCCGTCGAACTTGCGGCCACCCGATCGCGCGAAGCCGCGGCACAGGCTCTCGTCGTCCTCGCCGAGGACGTTCACGCAGAAGGTGCCGAGCGGCACGATCAGCGGCCAGGTCGTGGACGTCCGGGCCGGCAGGAAGCCGACCAGCGGCGGGTCCAGTGACGCCGAGACGAAGGACCCGACGGTGAGCCCGACCGGGCCCTGTCGCGTCATCGCCGTCACCACGGCCACCCCCGTCGGGACGTGGCCCATCACTTGCCGGAACCGATCGGAGTCGAACATGTCGACCGCTGGCCGACGGGTCGGGGTTCGGACCACCATCTGCCTCGTCTCCCAGGTCGTTGGATCGAGTCTGCTGGTACGCGCCGGGTTTCCGCGTGCACGTCACCATTGATGTTGACGTCACGCTAGCATCGCGCCTAGTTTGCGTCAACGTGGATGCTGACAGAAATCCCCCGGCGGGTCCGGCCTTCGGCGTCATGCTCATTCCGAAGGTGTCCTGGCAGACGCTGCGAGACCACTGCCTGCTGGCCGAACGGCTCGGATTCGACCACGCGTGGGTCGACGACCACCTGACCAGCCCGGCGGATCCCGCGCAGGACTGGCTGGAGGCCTGGAGCACACTGGCGGCCCTCGCGACCGCGACCACGACGATCCGCCTGGGCAGCCTGGTGTCCAGCCCGGTGGTGCGTCATCCGGCGCTGCTGGCCCGCCAGGCCCTGACCGTGGAACGGATCAGCCAGGGGCGGCTGGAGGTCGGCCTCGGCTCCGGGTACGCCGACTCCGACCACGCGCTGGCCGGTTCGCGACCGTGGCCGGGGCGGGAGCGCGCGGAGCGGTTCCGGGAGGCCGTCACGCTCGTCGACCGGGTCCTGCGCGGCGAGCCTGTCGAGCCCGGGCGGTACTACCGTTCCCGCATCCCGCCGCTCGGCCCCCGGCCGGTGCGATCCCCGCGTCCGCCGCTCACGGTCGCCGCCCACGGACCGCACGCCATGGCCACCGCCGCGCGGTACGGGGACGCCTGGAGCACCTTCGGCGGCTTCGGCCTGCCCGCGGCCGAGCACCTCGACCGCACCGCCCGCCAGGTGCGCCGGATGGAACGCGCGTGTGAGAAGGCCGGCCGGGACCCGGCCACGCTGGGCCGGACGCTGCTGACCGGCCGCCCGCTGGTCAGCTCGGAGAACATGTGGGCCGGCCCGGACGCTTTCGCGAGCTTCGTCTCCCGCTACCGTGCGGCCGGCATCGACCGGTTCGTCTTCTACTGGCCACCGCAGGACTACTGGCCGCACGGCCAGGCCGACGAGGACACCGTCCGCCGCATCGTCACAGATGTCATCCCGGCACTGCGGAACAGCTGAGCGCCGTCAGCTCGCAGCGGCCCGCCGCGAAGGACGTCCGGCGCTGCGGGGCGGCTGAGCGCCGTCACGGAGGTCGTCCGGCGCTGCGGGGCGGCTGAGCGCCGTCACGGAGGTCGTCCGGCGCTGCGGGCGTCAGCCCGTGGCGGCTCGCCGTGTCTCGTGCGCCGCGGCGAGTCGCCGGCGGAAGTCGGGGGCGGCCATCGCCTGTTCCTCCAGGGCCAGCGACAGGGGCAGCACCTGGGCGACCGCCGCGCGTACGGCCGCGTTGATCGTGGCCTTGGTGCCGCGTACGGCCGCGCGGGGCAACTCGGCCCAGCGTCCGGCCAGCGCCAGGGCGGCGTCCAGGGCGGAACCCTCGGTGACCAGCTCGTGCAGCAGCCCCCAGGCGACGGCCTGGTCGGTGCTGATCATCTCGCCGCCGAGCAGCAGCCGCTTGGCCCGCTGCGGCCCGGCGAGCAGCGGCCACAGCGCGGCGGGGCCGTTGCCGGCGGGCAGCCCGACCTGCACGTGCGCGTCACCGAAGCGGGCCGAAGGCACGGCGAAGGACACGTCGGCGGCGGAGGCCAGCATCGCCCCCAGCCCCGTGGCGTCGCCGTTGACCGCGGCGATCAGCGGCTGGTCCAGCTCCAGGATGCCGTAGACGATCTCGGCGGCCTCCTGGATCGGCGTCAGGCCGGTGAGCGAGGCATAGGGACGGCCGGGGTCGGTGTCCCCGCCGGCGCAGAAGGCCTCCCCCGCGCCGGTGAGCACGTAGACCTCGGCGTCAGTGCTCCGCCGCGCCTCGCGGAACAGCGTCGACAGCTCCGAGTGCATGACGTCGTCGACGGCGTTGCGCCGCTCGGGGCGGTTCAGCGTGAGTACGGTGACGGCCCCACGCCGCTCGATGGCGATCCTGCGATAGTTCTCCTGGCGCAGCACGTACGGCCTCCTCGGTCATGTCGGGACGGACTCCCCGGGCGGTGTGCCGAGCCCGGCCCAGAGCGTGTCCAGCTCGGCCCAGAGCGCCTCGGGCAGATCGGTGGTGAACCGCGCGGCGTTGGCGACGACCTCGCCGGCGTCGCGCATGCCGACGACCACCTGGGTCACGGCCGGATGCCGGAGCGGGAACTGGATCGCCGCCTGGGGCAGCTCGGCGCCGTGGCGCCGGCAGCGGTCGGCCATCCGGCCGGCGGCCTCCAGCAGCCACGGCGACGGCGCTCGGTAGAGGTAGGGCAGGCCGGGCCCGGGCCGGGCGACGGCGAGCAGCCCGGAGGCGTACGGCGCGGCGGCCAGCACGGGAACCCCGGCCTCATGGCAGCGGGCCAGCAGCGTGGCGGCCGAGCGCCGCATCAGGTTCCACTCCCCCGCGATCATCACGGTGTCGACGGCCCCGGCGGCGACCAGCGCCTCGGCGGCCCGCGGCCGGGTCGTGCCCACCCCGATCGCGCCGACGGCGCCCGCCCGGCGCAGCTCGTGCAGGGCGGGAACGGCCTCGTCGAGCGCGGGACCGAGCAGGTCGTCGGGGTCGTGCAGGAAGACCGTGTCGAGCCGGTCGAGTCCGAGCCGCTCCAGCGAGGTCTCCACGGTGCGCCGGACCCCGGCGGCGGTGAAGTCGAAGCGGGGTTCCCGCCGGGCGGCGGCTCCGTCCAGCCGGTACGGGTCGGCGATCGCCATCGTCCGGCGCCCGACCTTGCCGCTGACCGTGAACCGGTCACGCGGCAGGCCGCGCAGCGCGGTGCCGAGCAGGCGTTCGGCGGCGCCGTCCCCGTAGCTGGGAGCGGTGTCGAAACTGCGCAGGCCGCACTCCCAGGCGGCCTCGACGGCCGCGACGGCGATCTCCTCGGCGCGCTCCGGCCCGGTGTCGCCGCCCGCCGCGGCGAGGCCGCCGATCGGGCCGCTGCCGAAGCAGAGCCGGTCCAGCCTGGTGTCCTGCATTCTTGACCCCCTTTCGGGTGCGACCCTAAGCTTCGTCAGCGTCTACGTCAATGCTGACAGAAGGAGTTCGACATGCTCGTCGGACGTGCCGTGCTGGTGACCGGGGCCGGCCGGGGGCTGGGCCGTGCCTACGCCGTGGACGCCGCACGGCACGGCGCCGCCGTCGTGGTCAACGACGTCGACGCCGGGGCCGCCGGCGAGACCGCCGCCGAGATCGAAAGGGCGGGCGGGCGCGCCGTGGCCGTCCCGAGCGACATAGCCGACCCCGGCCAGGCGGCGGCCCTGGTCGGGGAGTGCGTCGCCGCGTTCGGCCGCCTGGACGGCCTGGTCAACAACGCCGGGCTCTACCACGAGGCGCTGCCCTGGAACGAGGACCCGCGCCGGCTGCGGGAAGCCGTCGGCGTCAACGTGCTCGGCACCGCGTACTGCCTCGACGCGGCGGCCCGGGCGATGCGGGGCGCGGGCGGCGGGTCCATCGTCAACGCCTCGTCCCTGGCCATGTTCGGCTACCCGAACATGGCGGCCTATGCCATGACCAAGGGCGCCGTCACGGCGCTGACCTGGGCTGCCGCTCTCGACCTCGAAGCCGAAGGAATCCGGGTCAACGCCCTGTCGCCCAAGGCCCTGACCCGGATGACCCGTGACGCGATCAGCCGCGCCCCCACGCCGGACGGCGCGGGCGCCCCTCTCGACGGCATCGACGGGATGTCGCCCGCCGCCGTGGCGCCCTTGGTGACCTACCTGCTCAGCGACGCATCGGAGGGCGTCACCGGGCAGTTCTTCAGCTTCGACGGCCGGCGTCTCGGCATCGTGCCGCACGTGGGACTCGCCGACGCTCCGCACGCCGTACGGGAGCGGTGGAGCGCGGCGGACGTCGCCGCGGCGTTCGACGGTGATCTCGGCGCCGGGCTCCAGCCCTACGGCGGGCAGGGACGGCTCCCGCCGCGGCGGCGCGGCTGACGTGGCGGGCGCCGTCAGCGCAGCGGCATCGGGAAGCCGTCGAGATCCGGGAAGCACTGCCGGATCAGGTCGATCTCGTCCATGGCGCAGGTCGGCACCCGCACCGCCGTCTCGCCGGCCACCACCGAGGGCAGTGCGGCGGCGGCCTCCTCCACCGTCAGGTCCGGGGAGAAGTAGCCGTCTGTCGTCGCGATCAGGATGCGCGCGAGCCGGCCGCCACCGGCGGAGACGACCTCGCCGGTGACCGGGCAGTCGCGGTGCGCCAGGGCGAGCACCACCGCCGCGACGCGCGCCGGGTCCAGCTTGGGATCGAGCTTGCCGTACACGTCGGCGGCCATCCGCGAGCTCGCCACCGGGGCGATGGCGTTGACCCGGATGCCGAGCGGGGCGCCCTCCGCGGCCAGCACCCGGGTCAGGCCGACGACGCCCATCTTCGCCGAGGCGTAGACGGCCGAGCGCTTCTGGCCGAACAGGCCGACCGACGAGGAGGTGTTCACGATCGAGCCGCCGCCCTGGGCGGCCATGTGCCGCCAGGCGGGGACGATCAGGTGGTAGGCGCCGAGCAGGTGCACGGACAGCGACAGGTGCACGTCGTCCATGCCCACGTCGCCGAAGTCCTTGGGCCGTCCGACGCCCGCATTGTTGATCAGGACGTCCACCCGGCCGAAGGCGTCCACGGCCGCCGCGATGATCGCCTCACCGCCGGCCGGGTCGGCGACGCTGCTCGTCTCGGCGACCGCCACGCCGCCGGCGTCCGCGATGTCCCGCGCGGCCGATCGGGCGGCCTCGGCGTCGAGGTCGTTGACCAGCACCCGCGCGCCGCGCCGGCCCAGCTCGCCCGCGTACGCCCGGCCCAGGCCGTGCCCGGCGCCGGTCACCACCGCCACCGCGCCGTCGAAGTCGAGTTCGGGCATGTGTCACTCCTTCGTCGATGGCCGGGGTGCGCGCCGTCGCGCACCCCGGCCGCCGGTCACTGCAGGTTGAGCTTGGTGAAGTTGCCCGTGCTGCCCTCACGGTTGATCAGCTCGCCGATCGGCTTCCACTCGCCGATCTTGCTGGTGGTGGCTCCCTCGTAGCGGAACATCTGGCCGCCCTCGAACAGGTAGGCGTCCTCCACGCCGTTCATCTTCGAGGTCAGCCCCTCGACCAGCAGCGGGTACGGCTGGCTGATGGTGCGCGCGGCCACGGCGATGTTGGCGCGGTTCAGCCCGCCCTGCATCGCGTCGGCGTTGCGCAGCACCGCCACGAGGTACCAGCCCCAGAACCAGCCGTTGGTGTACTGCGCGACCTCTGGGTCCAGCCCGTCCTTCTTCATCTGCTCGGCGTAGAGCTCGGCGTACTCCGGCGCCTTGTTCGCCGGGTCGCTCGGGTTGTAGTAGTACTGGATGACCATGGTGCCGTCACCGGTCAGGCCCTCCTTCTGCAGCGGCGCCAGCGACGTCTCGATCTGCGCGCACGAGTTGCCCGTGATCACGTCCGGGTCCCACGAGCTGCGCTCGACGCCGCCGATGGCCTGCACGCAGAACGTGCCGGCGACGGCGAAGATGGCGACCTGGGCCTTGCTGGCCGCCGCCGAGGTCAGCTGGTCGGTCATGTTCGGCGCCGACGGGTCGATCAGCTCCTTGGCGACGATCTTGATGTTGCTGCCTTCGGCGGCGTCGGTGAAGGCGGCCTCGTACGCCTTGCCGAAGTCGTTGTTCATGGCGACCACGGCGACGGTCGCGCCGTCGGGATACTTGTCGGAGATCCAGCGCTTCCAGAGCCCGGCCTCGTTGCCGTAGTTCAGGCCCATGCCCGTGGTCCACGGGTAGTTCTCGACGTCTCCCCAGCGGTCCTCGGAGGAGGCCACCAGCAGGTGCGGCATGCACTCGTCGTTCATGACGTCGCGGATGGCGCCGTTGTTGGACGAGCCGAGGATCGCCACGCTGGCCGCGTACTTGTTCTCCTGGATCGCCTTGTCGACGTTCTTGCGGGTCAGGTCCGGCTGGTAGTGGTCGTCCAGGATGTCGAGCTGGATGGTGCGCCCGCCGACGCCGCCGTTGGCGTTGACGTACGAGAGGTAGTTCTTCAGTCCGTCGCCGATGTAGCCGTACGCGGCGAGCGGGCCGCTGTGCGGCATGCTGGTGAACAGCCGGATCTCCTTGTCGGTGATGCCGGTGTTGATGTCGTAGTCGGTGGGACACTTCGACACGTCCAGCTGGAAGCCGCCGGAGCCGCGGAAGACGCACCCGTCGCCGACCTGGCCGAGCGAGGCGTCGACCTCGGCCTTGGGGATGTTCGGGTTGTCTGCGGCGGCGGTCACGTTCTGCTCGGCCCCGGAGACGCACATCTCCGCGGTGGCCGCCTGCTTGTCATGGGAGCACGCGGTCAGGCTCACCGCGGCCAGGAGGACCACGGCCACAGCCGCGGGTCGTACCGTTGAGAACACGAGCTCAGCCTTTCGTCGGTGCACCGGAGTTCTCCGGTTGCGGGGACGACGCTGTCTGGGATCCCCCTGCGTCCGCAGACGGCGTCGGTTGGGAGGATGCGGAAAGCTGGAACCTGCGCCAGCCCGCGGGGACGGGGTCGGTGAACTGGACGAGCCGCCGGCCGGCCTTCTCCAGGCCGCCGGCCACTCCTGTCGGCATCAGGAAGACGATCGCCAGCAGCAGCAGGCAGGAGATGATGCCGACGATCTGGCCGCCGTCGCTGCCCTGGAACGCCGGCAGCGCGGCGGCCCAGTCGGAGACGAACGTGCGGAGGGTGACGAAGATGATCGCGCCGGGGATCGCGCCCAGCATGGTGCCGCTGCCCCCGGCGACCAGCGCCACCAGGAGGAAGATCGACAGGTCGAGTGTGTAGCGGGTGTCGGACGCCTGTGGCAGCTGGATCGCCAGCAGCGATCCGGCCACTCCTCCGAAGGCCCCGCTGATCGCGAAGGCGAAGATCTTGACCCGGGCGACCTGGACGCCGCTGGCCGCCGCGCTCAGCGGGGCCTCGCGCAGCGCCACCATCGACCGGCCGATCCGGCTGCGCAGGATGCTGCGCGCCACCAGGAAGACCAGCACGGCCACGGCGGCGATGACGTAGAAGCGCACGATCGAGGGGCCGACGCGGGTGTAGGGGTTGACGAAGAACCACTCCGGCGCCTGCATGGCCTCGCGGGCGAACTTGCCGCTGGTGCCGCCGGTGAGCTCCTCGAACCGGATGACCAGCGCCGGGAACAGCGCCGCCACCGCCAGCGTCACCGCGGCCAGGTACAGGCCCCGGATGCGCAGTGCCGGGATGCCGATCAGCGCGCCGACGGCCAGGCAGATCACGATGGAGACCGGGATGGTCGCCAGGTAGGGCCAGTCGTGGTCGGCGACCAGGATCACCGTGGTGTAGCCGCCCAGCCCGATGAACGCGCTGTGCGCCAGCGAGATCTGCCCGCAGTAGCCCATCAGGATGATCAGTCCGAGGATGGCCACCGAGTAGGCGGCTATCTGCGAGAGCGTGTCCACCTGGGACACGGTGCCGAGCAGGTGCGGCAGGCCGAGCAGCAGCACCGCCGCTCCGCCGGCCAGGGCCAGTCGCAGCAGCCGGTGCCGGCGGCTGCCCCGTTCGATCCGCAGCGGCATCACACACGCTCCATCGCTCGGTTGCCGAAGAGTCCGGCCGGCTTGAACTGCAGCACCGCGATGATCATCGCGAAGCCCACCACCAGGCCGAGTTCGCTGCCCACGCCGGGCAGGTATCCGGTCACCAACGAGACGCTCAGGCCGGTCAGCAGGCCGCCGGCCAGGGCTCCCCGGATGCTGTCGAGGCCGCCCAGGGTGGCCGCCGCGAAGGCGTACACCAGGATCTTGTTCATGAACCCGGGGTCGACGTACGTCGACGGGGCGATCAGGCAGGCGCCCAGGGTGCCGACGGCGGCGGCCAGCGCCCAGCTGAACTGCACGGTGCGGCCGATGTCGATGCCGAGCAACCGGGAGTTCGCCACGTCGTTGGCCACGCAGCGGAAGGAGAGGCCGAGACGGGTGCGGTTCAGCACCAGTTCCAGCACCACGACCGCGCCCACCACCAGCAGCGCCGTGCCGATCGCCTGGTAGGACAGGCGGGCCCCGGCGATCTCGATCGCGTCCGCGGTGCCCTGCGGGAACGGGCTGGGGAAGCTCAGCGGCCGGAAGCCCCAGACCAGCGCGGCCAGCGCGTTGAAGCCGAGGAACAGCGCCAGGGTGACGATGATGATCGCCATGTGGTTGTCCGGGTCGAACGGGCGGATCAGCACGCGTTCGAGCACGGCTCCGCCGAGGCCGGAGACGACCATCGCGATGACGATCGCCGGCAGCACCGGCATCGGCCACATCTCCAGCACGGTCAGCGCCAGATAGCAGCCCAGCATGGCCATCGGCCCCTGGGCGAAGTTGATGATTCCGGTGGCCTTGAAGACGATCACCAGGGACAGCGCGGCCAGGCCGTAGAGCAGTCCGTTGGTGATGCCGTCGAAGAACCGTTGCAGGTACAGCTGCGCGCCGCCGTCGATGACGGCCCAGACGGAGAAGGCGGCGAGCAGCACGATGACGACGAGGACGGCACGCAGCCGCGCCCGCCGGCGGCGGGCGGCGACGACGTCGAGGTCGGCTTGACCGCCGGATACCGCCTGGGACAACACGGTGCCCATGCAAGCTCCTGGTTCAGTTTCCGAGGTAGGCGAGCCGGACGGCGTCGTCCTGCCGCAGTTGGTCAGCGGACGCTGACAGGACGAGGTTCCCGGCCTCCAGTACGTAGCCGCGCTGGGCGATGTCCAGCGCGAGCACGGCGTTCTGCTCGACGAGGACGATCGCCACACCGCGCTCGCGGTTGATGCGGGCGAGCACGTCGAACAGGTCACGCACGATCACCGGGGCCAGGCCCAGCGACGGTTCGTCCATCAGCAGCAGCCGGGGACGGAGCATCAGCGCCCGCGCGATGGCCAGCATCTGCTGCTCGCCGCCGCTGAGGCTGCCCGCGGTCTGATGGCGCCGCTGCGCCAGCCGGGGGAAGGTCTCGTACCAGGACGCGATGTCGTCGGCCACGCCCTTGTCACGCCGGGTTACGGCGCCGGCGAGCAGGTTGTCCTCGACGCTGAGGTCACCCAGCGTGCCGCGGCCCTGCGGCACCATGGCGATGCCCCGGCGGACGATCGAGCTGGTGGAGGCCCCGGAGATGAGGTCGCCGTCGAAGCGGATCTCACCTGTGGTGGTGGTGAGCTGGCAGATCGAGCGCAACGTGGTGGTCTTGCCCGCGCCGTTCGCGCCGAGGATGACGACGACCTCCCCCGTGTCGACGGTGATGTCGATGCCGTGCAGGGCCTCGACGCCGTCGTAATAGGCGCGCACGCCGCTCATGCGGAGCAGGGGTTCGGTCATCGCGGGCTCCCCAGGTACGCCTCGACGAGGCGGGGGTCGTCGCGGATCTCGTCGGGACGTCCCGAGAGCAGGTTGCGCCCGGAGTCCAGGACCACGACGTAGTCGGCGATGTCCATCACGAGCTGCATGTGGTGCTCGACCAGCAGCAGGCTGAGCCCGAGCTCGTCGCGCAGGGCGCGCAGCAACGTGCCGAGGTCTCGCACGTCGCCCTGGGTCAGGCCGGCGGCGGGTTCGTCGAGCATCAGCAGCCGGGGCCGGGTGACCAGCGCGCGGGCCAGCTCCACCCGCCGCAGGGTGCCGAAGGGCAGGCCCTGGCAGGGTTGGAACGCGACATCCTCGATGGCGAGCACGGCCAGCGCGGCGTACGCCCGCTCGGTCAGCTCGCGGTGCTCCGAGCGCACCCCCCAGCCGAAGGGCGCGCCGAGGAATCCGGTCCGCCCGAGGCTGTGCGCGCCCACCATGACGTTCTCGATCACGGTGAGCCCCGGCCACAGGGCGAGGTTCTGGAAGGTACGGGCGATGCCCAGGGCGGCGAGGTCGCCGGCCCGGGCGCGCAGCAGGTCGGCGCCGTCGAACGCGATGGCGCCGGCCACGGGCTGGACGAGGCGGCTGACGCTGTTGAACGCTGTGGTCTTGCCGGCGCCGTTGGGGCCGATCAGCGCGCAGATCTCGCCGCTTCGCACCTGTAGAGAGACGTCCTCCAGAGCGGTGACCCCACCGAACCGCACGGTCAGACCGCGGACGGTCAGCAGCGTCTCGCCCGACGGGCTGCCGGCGGTGCCGGGGGCGGGGTCGGTGTCTGGCGGACGAGTCTTGAGGGTGAAAGAACGTTTGATGCCGCTCATCCCCGTTCCTCCTTGTGATGTTCCAGGGGCGGGATCGCACGCGGGCCGCTAGGACGTGACTGCGTCTACGTCGTCGTTGGTGTTGACGCAGCTTTGCATTCGGGTTCGGGTTAGCACAAGAGGTCACGGCCGTTTATCTGTCGAGCCCGCGAGCAACGTCACCACTGACGTTGACGGAAACCCGGGGGATGGGATTCACTACGTCAACACAGACGCTGACGGCCTGAAGCTGCGCCGCCAGGCTGTCCCTCCTAGATCACCCATTGTGATACACCCGCTGATTCAGCTGGTGGGCGGGGGGCGCCGAGGCACGAACAGCGGAAGGGGACTGTATGAACCTGGAGCGCGATCTCGCGCTGGAGATGTTGCGACGGATGCTGCGTATCCGTCTGTTCGAAGAGGCCACGATCGAGCTCTTCCACGCCGGCGAGCTGCCGGCGATGGTGCACCTGAGCATCGGTCAGGAGGCCGCCATCGCGGGCGCCTGTCTGGCGACGACCGCGGACGACTACATGACCGGCAACCACCGCTCGCACGGCCACCCCATCGCGAAGGGTGCCCGCCTCGACCGGCTCATGGCGGAACTGCTCGGCAAGGCCGGCGGCGTCTGCAAGGGCAAGGGGGGCAGCATGCACCTGGCCGACTTCTCCGTCGGCAGCCTCGGCGAGTCCGGCATCGTCGGGTCCGCCATACCCGTCGCCGTCGGCGCCGGTCTCGCCGCCGACGTGCTGGGCAACGGCCTGGTCGCGCTGTGCTTCTTCGGCGACGGGGCCGCCAACGAGGGCGTCCTGCACGAGTCGATGAACCTCGCGGCCGTGTGGAAGCTGCCGGTCGTCTTCTTCTGCGAGAACAACGGATGGGCCGTCAGCGTGCGCGCCGGGGAGCTCACCTCCGTCGAGGACATCTCGGTGCGCGCCACCGGCTACGGCATGCCCGGCGTCACCGTCGACGGGCAGGACCCGGTCGCGACCTACGAGGCGGTCTCCGCGGCCGTCGCCCGCGCCCGTCGCGGCGAGGGCCCCAGCCTGGTCGAGGCCAAGACCTACCGCTTCCATGAACACGCCTACGGCCTGCGGGTCAAGAACAGCTACCGGGACCAGTCCGAGGTGGACGTGTGGCGGCAGGAGCGCGACCCGATCGACCTGTTCCGCCGGCGTCTCCTCGACGAAGGGCTGGCCGACGAGGCCGCCGTCGAGGCGCTCGACTCCGAGGTGCGGGCCGAGGTCGCCGCGGCCGTCGAGTTCGCGCGTGACAGCCCGTATCCCGAGCCCGAGGAGGCGTACCGGGATCTCTACTACGTCGAAGGGGCGTCCACATGAGCACCGCGCCCGCGGCCGCCAGGCGCGCCGCGCAACTGGGCTTCCTCCAGGCCATCCAGCAGGCGCAGCACGAGGAGATGACCCGTGACGAGCGCGTCATCCTGATGGGGCAGGACCTGCGCGCCAACGTCTTCGGCGCCGCGCAGGGCTTCCTGGAGGACTTCGGCCCCAGCCGCATCCGCGACCTGCCGCTGTCGGAGGCCGCCAGCGTCGGCATGGCCGCCGGCGCCGCCATGGCCGGGCTGCGCCCCATCGTCGACCTGACGGTGGCCAGCTTCATGTTCTGCGCCATGGACCAGTTCGTCAGTCAGGTCGCCAAGAACCGGTACATGTTCGGCGGCCAGGCGAGGATGCCCGTGGTGTTCCGCCAGGCGCTGTACTACCACGGCGGCACCGCCGCGCACCACGCCGACCGCCCGTACCCGATGTTCATGAACGTCCCCGGGCTGAAGATCATGGTGCCGAGCAACGGCCCCGACCTCAAGGGCCTGCTCAAGACGGCGATCCGCGACGACAACCCGGTGCTCTGCTTCGAGGACGCCACCCTGTGGGGCCGCCGCGGCCGTGGCGCGGCCCCGGAGGACGACGACCACCTGATCCCGTTCGGCGTGGCGTCGGTGCCGCGCGAAGGCACCGACGTCACCGTCATCGGCATCGGCGGGGGCGTCAGGCACGCCCTGGACGCGGCCGAGGGCCTGGCCGGCGAGGGCGTCTCCGTCGAGGTGGTCGATCCGCGCACGCTGGTGCCGATGGACTGGCCCGCCATCCTCGCCTCGGTCGCCAAGACCGGCCGCTGCGTGATCGTCGACCCCGCCAACCGCACCTGCAGCGCCGCCAGCGAGATCGCCGCGCACCTCGTCGAGGAGGGCTTCGGCAGCCTGCGCGCACCCGTGCTGCGGGTCACCAGCGACGACATGCACGTGCCGTTCAGCCCGGTGCTGGAGAAGCAGATCTACCCGTCCAAGGAGAAGGTCGTCGCGGCCGTGCGCCGCGTGCTCGGAGTGGAGAAGTGAGCGTGGAAACCGAGGTACGCCTCCCGCAGTTGAGCATGGGCATGTCCGAAGCGGAGATCCTGGAGTGGTACTTCGAGGACGGCGCGCGGGTCGAAGAGGGCCAGGACCTGGTCGAGATCGAGGCCGAGAAGGCACGCGAGGTCCTGCCCGCCCCGACCGGCGGCACCCTGCGGATCAAGGTCGAGCCGGGGGACGTCGTCGACGTGCGCAGCGTCCTGGCCGTCATCGTCGGCGACGCGCCGTGAGCGCTGTGACGACCGACCCGCGCGGCCCCAGCACGGTACGGCGCGCCAGCGGCATCCGCCGCCGCACCGCCGAGCACATGGTGCGCTCGCTGGCCACCAGCCCGCACGCGGCGATGGCCGTCGAGGTCCGCTTCGACGCGGTGGAGGCCGCGCGGCGGGCGTCGGCGGCCCGGCCCGCCGTGCCCGCCTACACGGCCTGGGCCGTCACCCGCGCCCTGGCCGACTTCCCCCTGGTCAACTCCAGCTGGGAAGACGGCTCGATCCGGGTCTTCGAGCACGTCAACCTCGGCGTCGCCGTCGACATGAGCCACGAGGGCCTGGTCGTGCCGGTGATCCGCGGAGCCCACGAGCTCGACGTCGAGGGGCTGCACGAGCGCATCACCGAAGTCACCGGCAGGGCTCGCTCGCGCGCGCTCGGCGTCGCCGACATGGCGGGCGGCACGTTCACCCTGTCGAGCCTCGGCCGCTCCGGCACGCTGTTCACCATCCCGGTGATCAATCAGCCGCAGGCGGCGATCCTGTCCATGGACACCATCGCGCGACGGCCGGTCGTGGCCGACGGCTCTCGGGTCGAGGTGGGCCTGGTCGCCGTGCTGACGATGTCGTTCGACCACCGGGTCTTCGACGGGGCGTACGCCGCCGCCTTCCTGGCCCGGGTGCGCGAACGCCTGGAGAACGCCGAAGGGAAGGTGGCCGGTGGTGGCTGACGAGCGGCGCGGCGGGCCGTTGGCAGGGCTGCGGGTCGTCGAGACCGGTTCACTCATCGCCGGTCCCTTCTGCGGGCAGCTGCTCGGCGACTTCGGCGCGGAAGTGATCAAGGTCGAGGATCCGCGCGGCGGCGACCCGATGCGGCAGTGGGGCAGTCATCGGCCGCAGGGGCTCTCCCTGACCTGGCCGATCATCGCCCGCAACAAGAAGTCGATCACCTGCGACCTCCGGCAGGCCGAGGGCCAGGAGCTCCTGCGTCAGTTGCTGGCCGGCGCGGACGTGTTCATCGAGAACTTCCGGCCCGGCACGCTCGAACGGTGGGGACTCGGGCCGGCCGCCCTGGCCGAGCTGAGCCCCGGCCTGGTGGTGACGAGGGTGACCGGCTACGGCCAGGACGGCCCCTACGCCGGGCGGGCGGGCTTCGGGTCGATCGGCGAGGCGATGGGCGGCCTCCGGTACCTCACCGGAGAGCCGGACCGGCAGCCGAGCCGCGCCGGCATCTCGATCGGCGACTCGCTGGCCGGCACCTTCGCCGCGCTCGGCACGGTCATGGCGCTGCTGGCCAGGGAGCGCACCGGGCGGGGCCAGGTGGTCGACTCCGCCATCTACGAGGCCGTGCTGGCGCTCATGGAGTCGATCCTGCCCGAATGGGAGCTGGCCGGGGCGCGGCGCGAGCGGACGGGATCGATCCTCCCCGGCGTCGCGCCCAGCAACGTCTACCCCACGCGGGACGGCTCGGCCGTGTTGATCGCCGCCAACCGCGACACGGTCTTCAACCGGCTGGCCGAGGTGATGGGCTGCCCGGAGTGGCAGGGCGACGAACGGTTCGGCACCCACACCGCGCGCGGGAAGAACCAGGCGGAGCTGGACGAACTGGTGTCCGCCTGGACGCGGGAACAGGATCGCGACGCGTTGCTGGAACGCCTCCACGAAGCGGGGGTGCCGGCCGGTCTGATCTACACCGCACCGGACATGCTGGCCGACCCGCACTTCGAGGCCAGGAACGCCGTCGTCCGGCTCATCCACGACCGGCTGGGCTCCTTCCCGATGCAGAACGTCGCCCCCCGGCTGTCGGAGACGCCGGGCCGCGTCCACACCCTGGGCCCGGAGCTGGGACAGCACAACGACGAGGTCTACGGCGGGATCCTCGGCCTGGACGCCGGCACGATGACACGGCTGCGCGCGGACCAGGTCATCTGACGAGGACGGCGCGGCGCCTGCCGGGCCGGCGCCGCGCCGTCCGGGCTCACTTGCGGAAGCGGGCCAGGAACTCCTGGATGCCGGGCTGTGTCGCCGAGTAGGCCTGCGCCCACGACTCGAACTCCAGCGTGGCCTCGAATCCCTCCGTCGCCGCGATCCGCACCGCGCTCTTGATGTGCCGCGCCAGCCGTGGATCCATCCGCGCGTACGTACGGCCCAGCGCGGTCGCTGCGGCCACCGGATCGTCCTCCAGGGACAGGGCCAGACCCGCCTCCACCGCCTCGGCGCCCGTGAGCGTGCCGCCGTCGAGGAGGAGCTTCAGCGCGCGCTGCGAGCCGAGCGCCTGGACCAGGAACCAGGTGCAGCCGCCGCCGGGGTGCAGGCCGATCTGGGAGAAGGTCGCGCCGAACTTGGCGCCGGGGCCGGCGATGCGCAGGTCGCAGGCCATGGCGAGATTCAGCCCGGCCCCGATCGCGGGCCCCTGGACGGCGGCGATGGTGGGGATCGACAGCGAGCGGAGGACCAGGAAGCTCTCGTACACCTTCTGCAGGTCCTCGCGCAGGGTGCCGAGGTCGCGGGTGGTGTCGCCGAAGAGTGCGGGCAGGTCGGCGCCGCCGCAGAACGCCGAGCCCGCCCCGGTGACCACCAGAGCGGTGGCGTCCGGGTCGGAGCGGATCGCGGTCACGGCCCGTACCAGCTCGGCACGCATCGTGTCGTCAATGATGTTCCGTTTGTCCGGGTGGTTGAGCGTCAGGACGCGCAGCCCGCCGTCCGGCTCCACGATGACCTTGTCCATCAGGTGCTCCTTACTCGGTGATCCATTGCCACAGCCGGTCCGGTCCGCGTTCGGCGAACGTCCGGCCGAGTCGCCCGGCCCACCAGCGGGCGGTGCCGAACTCGTCGCGCCAGGACCAGAGCCGCCGGGTGGCGAGGTGCAGGGGGTGCTCGCGGGTGATGCCCATGGCCGCGTGCAGCTGGTGGGCGATGCGCGCGCCTTCCGTCGCGGCGCGTCCGGTGATGACGCGTGCGGCGGCGACCCTGGTCCAGGCGTCGGGGTGGCCCTCGGCCAGCGCCTGGGTGGCGCGGCGCACGGCGACGCGGGCGGATTCGAGCTCCGAGGCCATGCGAGCGACGAGCTGCGCCACGGCCTGGAACTTGACGAGCGGCCTTCCGAACTGTTCGCGGACCGTGACGTGCGTGACCGTCTGGTCGAGGGCGGCGGCCAGGGCTCCGGTCAGGGCGGCGGCTCTGAGCAGCGCGGCCTCGGCGAGGACGTCCCCCGGCCCGTCGAGCGGGGTGGCCGGTGTCCCGTCAAGGCGCAGGGTGTCGCGGGGCTCGCCCGCGAGGTTGGCGCCCGGGGTCCAGTGAAGCCCCGCCGCGCCGGTGCGCACCTCGGCGAACGCCTCCTGGCCGGAGTCGAGGGTGGCGAGCACCACCACGTGTCCGGCGTGCCTGCCCCAGGGCACCTTCGAGACCGTCCCGTGCAACCGGCCGTCGGCGGTGAGCCGGACGTTCTCCCCGCGCTGGGGCACGGCCACGGTGGCGACCTCGCCGGCGACGTCCCGGCCCGCCTCGGCCAGGGCGCGCCGCGCCAGGATGGTCTCGGCGACCGGGACGGACACCTGGTGGCGGCCGAGACCTTCGACGATCGTCACCACGTCGTGCGGGTCGCCGCCCTCGCCGCCGAGCGTCTCCGCGACGCCGACGCCCGTCCAGCCGAGGTCCCGCACCGTGTGCCAGATCTCGGGCAGGTCGTCGCCGGGCTCGCCGCCGTGGCCGGCGAGGACCTGGTCGGCCACCTCGCCGAGCCCGGCGTCGTCCGCGGGCCGGCTCCCCCGGGCGCTGACGGCGCCGCGGGAGATGACCGTACGCAGGACCTCGGTCGTGCCGCCGCGGATGGTGAATCCCGGCGCGGCCAGGATGCCCTGGGCCAGCAGGCCTTCGGCGCCCGGGGCGCCGGGGTCGACCGGGGTGTCCAGCAGGGTCCGGGCCAGCTCGTTGACCTCCCGCTCCAGCGTGGTGCCGAGGTCCTTCAGCATGGCCGCCTCGTGGACCGGCGCCCGGCCCGCGTCCATCTCGGCGGCCACGTCGAACGCCATCGCGCGCAGCGTCGCCAGCCTGGCCAGCACCTCGCCGGTCCGTTCCGCCTCGCCGTCGCCGAGCTCGCCGGCGGCCCCGAGCGCCGCGGCCAGCAGCGGATAGGTGCTCAGCACCCGCTCGACGCCGCCGCGTTCCAGCGCGAGCTGCTCGGTGACCTGCGTCCATCCGCCGCCGACCGCGCCGAGCACGTGGTCGTCGGGGACGAGGACGGAGTCGAAGGTGACCTCGTTGAAGTGGTGCTCGCCGGCCAGGTCGTGGATCGGCCGCACGCCGACGTCGGGGGCGGCCATGTCCACGATGAACTCGGTGAGCCCTTCGTGCTTCTTCTCCCCCTTGCCGGTACGGGCGAGCACGTAGGCGTGTGTCGACCGGTGCGCGTGGCTGGTCCAGATCTTCCTGCCGGTGACGAGCCAGCCGCCCTCCGCCCGGGTGGCCGTGGTGCGCACCGAGGCCAGGTCCGAGCCCGAGTCCGGTTCGCTCATGCCGAGACAGAAGGTGACCTCGCCGGAGGCGATCGCGGGCAGGAACTCCGCCTTGGCCGCGTCGCTGCCGTGCCGCACGATGGACGGCCCGATCTGGCGGTCCGCGATCCAGTGGGCGGCGACCGGCGCGCCGGCCCTCAGGAGTTCCTCGGTCACGACGAGCCGGGTGAGCGCCGATCCGCCACCGCCGCCGTACTCGACCGGCCAGGAGATCCCGATCAGGCCGCGTTCGGCCATGGCCTTGGTGAAGTCCAGGTCGTAGCTGCGCAGCCAGGCGTCGCAGACCGGCGAGAACTTGCCGGCCCGGAGCCATTCGCCGACGAGCTCTCGGGTGATGTGCCGTACTTCGTCGAGTTTTGTGGTGTCCATACTGATTCCTCTACGTTTCTGCGAGCGCTCGTCTGGCCACCTGGTAGCCGCGTTCCGCCGCCGCGCGCAGCACCAGCCGCGCGGCGGCGTTCTCGGCCGCCGAGGCGGCCGGCCTGGGCGTGACGGGCGCGTCGGTCCGTACGCCCAGCGCCGCCAGGTGGCGGACGAAGGCGTCGGCTCCCGGGACGTCGGCCAGTTCCTCCAGGACGGGTGTGCCACCGAGTCGCGCCACGCCCCACCGGGTGTGCAGCCGGACGAGCGCGCCGGGCCCCGGCGCGGCGGTCACGTGCTCCACCTGCCGCTGGACGCGCCGCAGGTCGTCGCCGCCGGACAGCCAGACGAGCTCCCGGGCCCGCGCCGCGATGTCGGGCGCCCCGCCCCCGCCGGGCAGGCGGACCCGCGGGGTGTCACCCGGCCCGATCAGGGAGGAGTTCACCCGGCCGCGCACGTCGACGTTGCCCGCGTCGAGGACGACCCGGTCGAAGCGCCGGGCCATCGCCAGCAGGACGTCGGCCGTGGTGCCGGTGAAGCCGAGCGCGTCCGCGTACGCCGGGTAGTCCGTGGTGCTCGTGGGCACCGACGCGGCGGCGCCGTGCACGCCGGCGCCCGCCTCGAAGACCTGGGTGAACGGTTCACCCTCCAGTTCGTACGCGAGCTGACCGGCGAGCACCGGCCAGTGGAAGCCGGTGAACACCCACCCGCCGCGCCGGAACTCGCGGGCGGCGCGGACCAGGAAACCGATCACGCCGGGGCCGTCAGGCATCGCGTCCTCCTGTCACATGCTCCGACAACCACGCCGCGAACCCCTCCGGAGTCGAGGTGCCGGCGACGTAGCGCTCGTAGGCGGCGACGTCGCGCTCATAACGCCCGATCGTGCCGTCGGGGGCGACCGCGCCGGGGTGGTGCACGACGGCGGTGGTCAGCACCCCGGGGATGACGATGCCCGCCCGGCGGGCCGCCTCCGTGCCGACGACCTCCTCGGCGACCAGGACGAGGGCGCGGGCCGCCTGCGCGGCGACCAGCGCCTCTCCGAGCGGGCCGCGGATGACGCCGTTGCCGTCGGCGTCGGCCTGGTCGACGTGGACGAACGCGACGTCGGGAGTGATCGCCGCGACGATGTCGGCGGCGCCGAAGGCGGTGTCCACCCGGGACATCCGGCCGTTGGGCCAGTTCTCGTCCGTGTAGCCGGTGCCGGGGAGACCGGGCACCGGCATGAACGGCACGCCCCAGGCGCCCGCCGTCAGCGCCGCGGTCATCAGCCCGAGGCTCAGCTCGTACAGCGTCACCGCTCTGTCGCCGCTCTCGGCGGCGCGCCGGAAGTTCCACGTGGGGCCGGGACCGACGGGACTCCAGCAGTGACCGAAGGTGGCCGAGGCCAGCGCTCCCGCCCCGAGCAGCTGGTCCAGCAGGATCCCGCCGGAGCCGACGACCACGTGCAGGCCGGCGCGGCCCTGCCGGATGATCTCGTGGCCGACGGCGAAGAGCTGGGCGCCGAAATTGCCCAGGTACACGGTGCGGCCCGGCTGAACGTGGGCGGTCACGGCCTCGGGCAGCCCGATCAGCTTGTCACCGGTCATGCGTACGCCTCCGGAAGCATGTGCAGCCCAGGGCCGAGGTGCGCGCCGCCGTCGATCTGGATCAGCTGGCCCGTCATCATCGCACCCGCCGGTCCCGCCAGGAAGGCGACGAGCTCCGCCACCTCCTCGGGGGCGGTGGCGCGCCGCATCGGCGTGCCCCTGGCGACCAGGTTGTCGTGCACGTGACGGCCGGCCTCGTCGCTCAGCGCGCTGGTCAGCACGGTGCCGGGACCGACGCAGTTGAGCCGGACGCCGTCCTTGGCCCATTCCAGCGCGAGTGTCCTGGTCAGCCCGAGGATGCCGGAGCGCGCGGCCACGGAGTGCGCCATGCCCATGCCGCCCCGCTCCACGCCGGACAGGGAGATGTTGACGACGCTGCCGCCCGCCTCGGCCAGGAAGGGGTACGCGGCCATGGTCACGGTGAAGGCGGCCGTGAGATTGAGGTCGATCACCGCCCGCCAGCCGCCCGCGGAGATGCCGGTGGCCGGGGCGAAGAACTGGCCGCCGGCGTTGTTCACCAGCAGGCCGAGGCCGTGGCGGGCGCCGGTCCTGCCGACGGCGGCGACCACCGCCTCGGTGTCGCGGACGTCGCACACCTCGTAGTCGTAGCGTTCCCGGTCGGCGGCGAGCGACCCGGTCTCGGCCAGCGTCTCCGCGCGCCGGCCGAGACCCGTGACCCGGGCGCCGAGCTCGACGAGGCGCAGCGTGATCGCCCGCCCGATGCCGCTGCCGGCCCCGGTGACCAGTGCGGACAGGCCGGCGCACGCCGTGTCGGCGAGCACGGAGGGCCGGGCCGTCATGCCCGCCTCGTCTCCGCGCTGACCTGGCGGCGCATGAGCTGGGTGGGCCGGTAACGGGAGTCGCCGATCTCGGCGAGCAGCGAGCGCAGCCTGGACGCCACGGTGACCGGCCCGGCCCGGCGGACGTACGCGAACGGGCCCTCGGGGTGGTTCATCGCCAGGCGCAGCGCGAGATCGACGTCCTCGGGCCGGGCGGTGCCCTCCTCCACGACGGCGTACGCCTCGTTGGCCAGGCAGTCGGCCAGCCTGTCGGCGACCAGGCCGGGCAGCGCGAGCACCCGGACACCGGCCGCTCCCAGCAGGTCCAGCAGCGCGTACGTGTCGTCCGGGACCGCGACGCCGGCCTCCGGGTCCTCCACCACCTCGGCGAAGACCTCCTCCCGCCACGCGTGCAGCCGCACCCAGCCCGTGTCCGCGGGCAGCAGGTCGCGCCAGGCCGCGTCGGAGCCGTCCACCACCACCCGCGCGCGGCGGCCGAGCTCGCGGACCTGTTCCACGTCCTCGGGCGTGGGGGCGCGGTGGCAGCTGAAGACCACGAGCGGGGCGTCGCCGGCGAGATGCCGGGCGACGGCGGGATGCCCGCGCAGCGCGGCGGCGTGCGGGCCGGTCACGTTCAGGCTGACGCCCTCCGGCGCGGGCCCGGCCGCCCTGGTGACCCGGCCGCGCCCGTCGCGTGGCGGCTCCACCGCGTAGTCGTAGAAGCCCCGGCCGGCGGCCCGGCCTGTCATCCCGTTGCGCACCAGCCCGCGGACCAGGGGGATGGGGCGGTATCGGGGGTCGCCGAACTCCCGATGCGCCGTCTCCGATGACGCCAGGTGGGTGTGCAGCCCGGTGAAGTCGAGCAGTTCCAGCGGGCCCATGCGGTGGCCGAGCGCGCCGCGCGCCACGGCGTCGACCACGGCCGGTTCCAGCCCTTGCATGACCAGGAGCTGCGCTTCGTAGTACAGCGGCCGGCATACCCGGTTGACCACGAAGTTCGGCGAGTCCGCGCAGGTGACGGGCGTCTTGCCGAGCTCACGGACGATGCCGAGGGCGTTCTCGTGGACCTCGTCGGCGGTGGCCGCCGCCTTGATCACCTCGACCAGCCGCATCTTCGTCGGCGGGTTGAAGAAGTGCAGCCCGATGACCCTCGACGGGTCGCCGAAGGCCTTGCCCATCTCGCCGACGCTCAGCGAGGAGGTGTTGGAGGCGACGACGAGGTCGTCCCGTCCGTGTGCGCGCACCTCGGCCAGCAGCGCGGCCTTGGCCTCCATGTTCTCGACGACGGCCTCGACGAACAGGGTCGCCTCGCGCAGGGCGGATCGCAGGGTGCCCGCTTCGACGGTGGCCTTCTCGCCGTCGGCCTCGGCCTCCCGCCGGATCAGCGCCAGCCCCGCCTCGGTCGCCTCCGGCGACACGTCGCAGACGACGACCCGCGCTCCGGCCCGGTCGAACACCCGGGCGATGCCGCGCCCCATCGGCCCGAGTCCCGCGACGGCGACGGTCATGCCCGCCACCCGGGTCATGCCGCCACCCGCTCGATGACGGCGGCGATGCCCTGCCCGCCGCCGACGCACAGACTCGCGACGCCGAAGCGGGCGTCGCGCCGCTCCAGCTCGTGCAGGAGGCTGACCACGACGCGCAGGCCGCTCTGGCCCGTCGGGTGTCCCAGCGCGATGCCGCCGCCGTTCACGTTGACCCGGTCCTCGTCGAGGTCCAGGGCGCGCACGTTCTGCACGATCTGCGCGGCGAACGCCTCGTTGATCTCGAACAGGTCGACGTCGCCCACGGACAGGCCGGCCTTCTTCAGGGCCGCGGGGATCGCCGCGGTGGGGCCGATGCCCATCATGGTGGGATCGACGCCGACGGCGGCCACGGACACCAGCCGGGCACGCGGGGTGAGACCTCGCTCGGCGGCGGCCCGGCCACCGGCCAGCACGACCGCGGCGGCGCCGTCGGCCATCTGGCTGGCGTTGCCCGCCGTGACCGTGCCGCCGTCCTCGAAGGCGGGGCGCAGTGTCGAGAGCTTCTCCGCGGTCGATCCCTGGCGGAACGTCTCGTCCCTGGAGAGCGACCCCTCCTCGTGCGCCACCTCGACGATCTGGCCGTCCAGGATGCCCTCGTCCCACGCGGCGGCCAGGCGCTGGTGGCTGCGGGCCGACCAGGCGTCCTGGTCGGCCCGGCTGACGCCGTACTCGCGCGCCACCTTCTCGGCCGTCTGTCCCATGTTCATGCCGCAGATCGGGTCGGTGCCGCCGTCCCGCCAGCCGTCCGCCAGCAGGATGTCCCCGCGCCGCATCCCGCCCCAGCGCAGGGTGTACGGGGCGATGTACGGCATGGTCGACATGCTTTCCGCCGCCACGGCCAGGGTGAGCTCGCTCTCCCCCAGGAGGATGGGGTGCGCCGCGAGCTGGAGCGCCTTGAGGCCGGAGGCGCACGCCATGTTGACGGTCTGCGCGGGAACGGGCTCCGGCAGGCCCGCCTTGAAGGCGACCTGGCGTCCCGGGTTGGGGCCGTTGCCGGCCTGCCTGCAGTTGGACAGCACCATCTCGCCGATGTCGTCGGGCGACACCCTGGCACGGTCGAGCGCCGCCCGCCCGGCCAGTCCGCCGAGCTCGACGAGCCGGACGTCCTTGAGGGATCCCCCGTACCTCCCGTGCGGTGTCCGTACGGCGCTCACGATGTAGACGTCGTCAGCCACGTTCACTCCTCGCTGTTCAGATCTCGCGGACCAGGCGCTTGGCCTTGTGGGTGCTGCGGGCGAGCGAGCCGGACGGGACCGGCTCGACCACCGCGCGGACGGTGAGCTCGGCGCGGATGGCGTGGGCGAGCCGGTCCACGGCGGACTCGGCGGCGCCGTCCTCGGTCTCCAGCCGCACCTTGACGCCGGTCAGGTAGCCGGTGGCCCGGTCGACGACGTCCTCGTCGATCACGATGAGGTACTCGCCGGTGGCGCCCGGGGTGCTGCGCACCAGGCTCTCCACCGAGCTCGGGAAGAAGTTGACCCCTCGTACCACGAGCATGTCGTCGGCGCGGCCCAGCACTCCCCCGCGCAGGCGGCCGTGGGTGCGGCCGCACGCGCACGGGTCCGGGTCGCGCACCACCACGTCGCCCGTCCACCAGCGCACGAACGGAGACGCCTGCTTGTCGAGGTGGGTGAGGACGAGCACGCCCGGGCTGCCGTCCGGGACCGGGGCGCCGGTCCCGGCGTCCACGACCTCGGCGTACACGAAGTCCTCGGCGAAGTGGCCGCCCGCCTGCCGCTCGCACTCCCAGGCGATGGGCTGGAACTCGAGTGAGCCGTAGCCGTCGAACACCTTGGCGTCCCAGCGTTCCTCGATGAGGGCGCGGGTCTCGGGGATGCCGCCGCCCGGCTCGCCGCCGACCTGGATCCGGCGTACCCGGTTGCCCGTCACGGGGCGGCCGAGCCGTTCGGCGGTCTCGGCCAGGTGCAGCATGAACGACGGCGTGCCGCTGACGGCGGTGGTGCCGTATCTGGCCATGACGTCGATCTGGCGCTCGGTGTCGCCCGACCCGCCGGGGATGACCGTACAGCCGATCTTGGTGTAGGCGGCGGTGACGCCGAGCCCGCCGACGAACCAGGCGAAACCGAACAGCGCCTGGTACACGTCGGTGCGGCGCACGCCCTGGCTGTACGCGAACCTGGCGTACAGGTCGGCCCAGCGGTCGAGGTCCTGCCGGGTCCAGCAGACCGGCGCCGGAGAGGAGGTGGTGCCCGAGGAGAAGTGCACCCGGGCCACGTCCTCCGGGTGCACGGCCAGCATCGAGCCCCACGGCCCCCGCTCGGCCAGGTCCGCCACGTAGTCCGCCTTGCGCACGACGGGCAGGGAGCGCAGGTCGTCGAGCGAGCGCAGGTCACCCGGCTCGAAGCCGATCCCGGCCCAGGCCGCCTTGTAGTAGGCGCTGTTCGCCCCGACGTAGGCGAGTTGCCGCCGCAGTGCGGCGAGCTGGAACTCCGCGATGCGGTCCCTGGGCCAGGTCTCCACCTCGCTCCAGTATTCGGCCGAGCTCGGGCTGTCCATCTTCAGCTTCCTTTCAAACCGTTCACGATGAATCGGGCGAAGGTGTCGGCGACTTTCTCCACGTCGAGCGGCGTGCGGTCGGGGGCGTACCAGATGGGGATCCAGTTCAGGGCGCCGAGCGCCGACTTGACGACCAGGCCGCTGTCGGTGGCGGCGAAGTCGCCCAGCCGGACGCCCTCCTCGACCACGTCGATGAAGATCTGCTCGTACCGGCGGCGCAGCGCGAACACGTCGGCGAGCACGTCCTGGTGGATCGCGATCTCGGCGACCGAGCGCATCTCGATCGCCTGTACGGAGACGCGCTGCGCGTGGTTGCGCAGCATCATCATGGACGCGTGCAGGTGCGCCATCTGATACATGCGCTCGCCGGGTCCGGCGTCCTGGCGGGCGCTGATCGGTTCCACCGCGGCGATGAGATCGCGCATCCCGGTGACCACCACGTCGAGGAAGATCTCCGCCTTGCCCCGGTAGTAGTGGTAGACGCGGCCCTTGGTGGCGCCGAGCTCGTCGGCGATCGCGTCGATGCTGGTCGCGAAGTAGCCCTTGCGGGCGAAGGCCCGCGCCGCCGCGTCCAGGATCGCCTTGCGGCCGTCCTCGCCGGGGCCCGGCCGGCCCAGTGCGGGCCGGCCGATCTCACTGCTGCTCAACGGGTGTACCGCCCTTACGTCCGAGGTACCAGGGCCAGTGGACGTATCGGTGAGCCGGTGCCGCCGAGGATGGGAAGCGGCGCGGCGATGAAGAAGAACTCCCAGGCCTCGCGCTCGCTGAGAGGTGCGAGGTTCATCGCCTCCATGATCGGCACACCGTGGTCCACCAGCAGATGACAGTGGACCGGCAACGTCGCCGCCGGCATCTTCTCGTAGGCGACGGTGTCGGTTCCGGAGGCGATGATCCCATGGCTGGTCAGCCATTCCGCCCCGGTGAGCGTGACCCCTGGGGCTCCGGTCGACGTGCCGAGGAAGGTGGCGTTGTCGTCCCAGTGCCGGTCCCAGCCCGTCCTGATCAGGACGACCGAGCCGGGCGCCGGCAGCGGGCGGGTCCTGAACCAGGCGTCGAGCAGGTCGGCGTCCACCCCGTCATCGGGGGTGAGGTCCCGCCCCAGCGCGACGGTGGCGTCCACGAGGTGGCCCGGCGCCAGGACCGGGGGCATCTCGTGGACGGAGTGCACGGCGACGCCCTCGGCGTACGACTGGTTCTCGGTCACGTCGAGGCCGCCGTAGATCCTGCCGAACCTGGAGACGTGCGCGAAGCCGTCCATGTGCGTGCCCACGTGACCGCCCGTGGTGATCATCTCGGCGGCGGCGGAGACGCCGTCGGGATACATCACCTCTCCATGCCGCTTGGTGAGGGTGAAGGAGTAGGGCGGGTGGTTGGGGTGGTGCGGGATGCCGGTGTGGAGCCGGTGCGCCAGGTCGTACACGGTCGACGGGCCCGGCTCCGGCCATGGGACGTCGAGCGTCCAGTGGTCGGTGAAGCTCACCGGCTCGCCTCCTCGGCCTCGGCCTTGATGAACCGCCCGAGCACGAGCCGCTGGATCTCCGAGGTGCCTTCGTAGATCTCCAGGATGCGCTGGTCCCGGTACAGCCGTTCGGCGGGGCACGGCCTGCAGTAGCCGGCGCCGCCGTAGATCTGCACCGCCAGGTCGACGCTGCGGTGCGCCGCCTCGCTCGCGTAGAGCTTGGCCATCGCGCCGAGCACGCTGACGTTCTCTCCTCTGTCGTACGCGCGCGCGGCCTCGACGGTGATCATGCGTGCCGCGGTGAGCTCGGTGGCGACGTCGGCGAGCGGGAAGGAGATGCCCTGGTTGTCGATGATGGGCTTGCCGAAGGTCTGCCTGCGGCAGGCCTCCCTGCTGCCGGCGTCGTATCCGGCCAGGCCGACACCGACCGACTGGGCGGCCACGGAGATCCGTCCCGCGTCCAGCGTCCGCATGGCGAGACGCATCCCGCGGTTCGGCTCGCCGAGGACGGCGTCGTCGCCGACGACCGTGTCCAGCTTGAGGTTGCTGGTCAGGGTGCCGCGGATGCCCATCTTGTCCTCGTAACGGTCGATCACCACGCCGTCGGCGTCCTTGTCGACCAGGAAGGCGGTGATCCCGCGCGTGCCCGCTTCCGGGTCCGTCAGCGCGAACACGATGTAAGACTGGGAGGCCCCGCCGTTCCCGATGAAGATCTTCTCTCCGCGCAGGCGCCAGCGGTCGCCCTCGCGGACCGCGGTCGTCCTGATGCCCGCGGCGTCGCTCCCCGCGCCCTCCTCACTGAGCGCGAAGCTGACCGCCTTGCCCGCCGCCAGGCCGCCGAGGTGTTCGGCCTTCTGCCGGTCGGTGCCGGCGAGCAGGAGCGGCGTGCCGCCCAGGGCGTACGCCGCCAGGATCGACCCGGTGGAGGTGCAACCACGCGAGACCGTCTCGATGACGGCACAGGTGGTCTCCAGGTCGGCGCCCTGCCCGCCGTACTCCCGGGGCACGAACAGGCCCGCGAGACCGGACTCGACCAGTCTCTCCACGCTCTCCCACGGGTAGCGCTGGTCGCGGTCGAGCTCTTCGGCCAGGGGGGCGAAGTGGTCCTCGGTGAGCCGGGCGGCGAGATCGACCCATCTCCGCCGTTCCCCGTCGAGCTCCGGTTGCCAGATGACCGCCACGGACACTCCTAACATACTACTGAGTAGGTTGGTTCGAGGATAGACCTGTGCCCGCCGGGCGGGAGGTTCCGTCCGGCGGGCAGGGGGGCTAGGCCAGCGCGTCGAGCCCGGCCTGGGCGACCGTCATGTCCTGGCTGTAGTGGCCGCCGCTGACGCCGATGGCGCCGATGACCTGGCCGTCGGCCGTGATCGGGAAGCCGCCGCCGAAGACGACGAGGCGGTCGATGCCGGCGGGGGCGCCGATCGCCAGCGGACCGTCGTCCTTGATGAAGTCGTACCAGCCGTCCGTGGGCATCCCGAAGCCCGCGGCCGTGTACGCCTTGTCCTTCGCCACCTGGACGGAGAGCAGGGCGGCGCCGTCCATGCGGGCGAAGGCCTTGAGCACGCCGCTCTCGTCCACCACCGCCACCACCATGGCGAGACCCTGCTCACGGGCCTTCTCCACGGCGGCCGCGACGGCTCGCTGCGCGTCCTCGTAACTGATCGACGGCTTGTTGATGGGTTGCATCGTCGGGTCTCCTTTTCTGAATAGTCGTCAGATGACGCCGTCTGCGCGCAGGCCGGCCAGCTCTTCTGGATCAATTCCGGCGAACCGGGACAGCACCGCCTCATTGTGCTCGCCCATTTCGGGGCCGAGCGAGCGGATCCCGCCGGGGGTGGCGGAAAGCCGGGGGAAGACGTTCTGCATGGGGAACTCGCCGAATTCCGGGTGCGGGAGGCGGACGATGGCCTCGCGCGCGGCGAAGTGCTCGTCGGCGAACATGTCGCGGGCCGTGTAGATGCGGCCCGCCGGCACCCCGTGCTCGTGCAGGTGGTCGAGCAGCGCGTCGGCCGGCATGGTCGAGCACCAGTCCGCGATGATCTCGTCGAGCCGCTCCTGGTTCAGGCCCCGGCCGCCGTGCGTGGCGAAGTCCGGATCGACGGCGAGCTCGGGACGGCCCATGGCCTGGGCGAGCCTGCCGAAGACGGTGTCCTGGTTGGCGGCGATCAGGACCATGTCGTCGTCCTTGGTGCGGTACGCGTTGCTCGGCGCGACGTTGGGCAGGATCGACCCGGTCCGCTCGCGGGTGTAGCCGCCGATCGCGTACTCGGGCACGGTCGACTCCATCAGGGCCAGGACCGCCTCGTAGATGGCGCTGTCGACGATCTGTCCCCGCCCGGTCGTCTCGGCCACGCGCAGCGCACCCATGCACCCGAGCGCCGCGAAGGTGCCGGCCAGCGCGTCGCCCAGGCTGATCCCGACCCGGCTGGGCAGGGCCTTCGGATCGCCGGTGACGTGGCGGATGCCGCCCATGGCCTCACCGATGGAGCCGTATCCGGCCCGGCCGGCATAGGGACCGTCCTGGCCGTACGCCGACACCCTGACGATCACCAGGCGGGGGTTGATCTCCCAGAGCGTCTCAGGGCTGAGCCCCCACTTCTCCAGGGTTCCCGGGCGGAAGTTCTCGATCAGGACGTCCGCGTCGGCGATCAGCTTACGGAAGACCGCCTGGCCCTTCTCCACCCGCAGGTTGCAGGTCACGGACTGCTTGTTCCTGCCCAGGATGGGAAACCAGAGCGACTTGCCGTGCGGACGCTCGCGCCCCCACTGCCGCATCGGGTCGCCTTTGGCGGGGTCCTCCACCTTGATGACCTCCGCTCCGAGATCACCGAGGAGCTGACCGCAGTACGGACCGGCGACCAGGACACCCGTCTCGATGACGCGTACCCCGGTCAACGGCCCCTGCGAGAACGCTTCCATGTGATTCATGCACCTTTCTCCATGCGGTCCGGCCCTCATCCGGTCGCGGGCTGGGCGATCAGCGGCCGTCGCACGCGTCCGCGGACCAGGTCGAGAGAGACCGCTCCGATGAGGGTGAGCCCGAGCAGCACGTCGGTCAGCGGCAGGGGCAGCCCGCGCAGCCGGAAGATGTTCCTGATCAGCTCCAGCGCGAACAGGCACACCAGGCCGGACAGGGCGCTGCCCCGCCCTCCTCCGGCGAGCCGGTAACCCGAGATGAGCAGGGCGCCGTACACGAGCAGCTCGACGCCCTCCCCGAGGTTGACCGCGGACGCGCCGGTCCGCATGACCTGGAGCGAACCGGCCAGCGCGGCCACCAGGGCGACGACCACGAACAGCCACATCCGCACGCGGTCGGCCGGGATCCCGGCACGCCGGGCCGCGACGTCGTCGCCGCCGACCGCCCGCAGGTGGTTGCCCCAGCGGGTGTACCTGATGATCCAGCCGACGAGCACGGCCAGGACGACCACGCCGACCAGGACGACGGGGACGGGGCCGATGGCGGTCTTCAGCGCCGCGCTCAGCTCCGGCGTGTAGGCGGCCACCGAGCTGCCGCCGCTGATCACGCTGACCAGGCCGCGGGCCGCCACCAGCATGCCGAGGGTCGCGATCAGGGGCCAGATGTGGAACCGCACCGAGAGCACGCTGTTGAAGAGGCCGACGGCGACCCCCGCCGCCGCGGCGGCGGCGACCCCGGCGAGCGGTGACTCCGAGAGCTGGAGCACCGTGGCGTACACGACGCCCCCCAGCCCGAGCACGGACCCGAGACTCAGGTCCGCGACCCCTCCCGTCATGGCCAGGCAGGCCGCGAGAAGGATGATGGCCGGAGCCATGATCCCGCTCGACACGCTGGCCAGGTTGGCGACCGACAGGAAGCTGGGGGCGAACACGATCCCGCACACGATCACGATCACGAGGAAGGCGAGACTCGTGGCCATGGGGCTCAGCAACGCGGTCGCCGAAGGTTTCGGGCGGCTGGTCAAGGTTCTCACCTCTTCTTCTCGCGCAATGAGTTGACGGCCAGGGCGACGGCCAGGACGAGGCCTTCGATGACGGGCTGCCAGCTCGACGACACGCCCCAGGTGACGATGGCCGTCGGCAGCGTGCTCAGCAGGAGCAGCGACGCGAACACGCCGCTGAACCGCCCGCGCCCGCCGGTCAGGGCCATGCCGCCGAGCAGCAGGATCGAGATGACCCTGAACTCGGTGCCAGCGGTGAGGCTGGATTGCACGATGTCGCCCTGGGAGGCGAGCACCAGCCCGGCGATGCCCGCGCAGAGCCCGCACAGGACGAACGCGACGCCCTGGACGCGCCGCGGGCTGATGCCACGGGCCCGCGCGGCCTGGGCGTTGCCGCCCACCGCGACGAGATGCCGGCCGGGACGCGTGCTCCTGATCACCAGGCCGACGATCGTGAAGACCACCAGCATCACCCAGAAGACCCTGGGGACGCCGAGCCACGCTCCGGCGGCCTGCTGGCGCAGGAAGGAGTCGCGCGGGATGGCGACGAAGTCCACGAAGATCCGGGTGACCCCGCTGACCAGGAACATCATGCCCAGGGTCGCCACGATCGGATGGATGCCCAGCCACAGCACGAGCCAGGCGTTGGCGGCTCCGATCAGCACCCCGAACAGCACCGCGACCAGCATCGCGGGCAAGAACGACCAGCCCTCGACGAGAAGCTGCGCCACGATCAGCGCGGAGGTGACGGCGGTGACCCCGACGGAGAGGTCGAACTCGGCACCGGACATCATGACGATGCCGACGCCGGTCACCATGATCCCGACAAAGGCCATGTTGAACGCCACGGCCACGACCGTCTGGCCGGACAGGAAGCCGGGGGCCCGCAGGCCGGTCGCCACGACGAGCGCCAGCCAGGTGAGCAGCAGCACCAGCGTGGTGGCGCCATGCCCCCGGGGGGCGAGGGCCGAGACCCTCGCCCACCGGTTCGTCAGTGCGATGCCTGAAGTCGACATTGGTCCGGCTAACCCTTGAGCCCGTACGTCTCCACGCCCTCGGGGCAGTACTTCTCGGCGGCCGAGGCCGAGCCGGCGTCGCCCGCGTACAGCTCCTCGATCCTCTGGTCCAGGCTGGGAATGCTCTTCACCTGGTCGTTGGGGAACTGGCACGCCGGGTTGAAGTGCGCCTTCGGGTCGGTCGGGGAGTCGACGACCGCGGGAGCCTCACCTGCGACGATCTTGTCGAGGAGCTTGAAGATCTCCTTCGCGTATCCCTCGTACCAGAAGGCGGTCGAACCACCCAGGCCGGGAGTGTCCACCCCGAACAGCATGAGGTCGGCGCCCAGCCCGTAGCCGAACACGTTGCCGGCCCGGCCCAGCTGCTCGGCGGCGTTGATGGTGCCGATCACCATGTTGTCGTTGCCGCCCAGGGCGAGGATGTTCTTGGCGTCCGGCTTGGAGACCAGGATGTCGCGGGCGACGCCCTGGGCGCCGTCCGGCGTGGTCGGCGAGTTGCGCCGCTGGATCACGTCGTCGGGAAGGTCGGGGCACGCCTCCTTGAGGCCCTTGAGAATGCCCTCGGTTCGCAGCAGCGCCACGTCACCGGAGGCTTCGTTCTCCAGCAGGGTCACCAGGTCGGGCTTGCAGTCCCAGTTCTCCTTGGCGTGGTTGCCGCCCGCGAGCCCGCTGAGCCGCCCGGCCTCGACGTTGTTGATGCCGAAGAAGTGCGCGCCGGGGTGGGCGATGTCGATCGCGATGACCGGGATGTTCGCGGCGTTGAACGTGTCCATGAGCTGGGGGGCGACCTTGCCGTCACCCTGGAACTCCACCGCGTGCGTCACGCCCTGGGCGACCATCGTCTCCGCGTTGGAGACGGCGGTGGGCCCGTCCCGGTCGTTGTTGAGGACCACCAGGTCCCAGCTCCGCTTCTCGGCTTCCTTGCGCATGCCGGTGTCGAGCGCCTTCAGCACCGGGCTCTCCGGCTCGGCGAAGTTGGCGAAGCCGATGAACACCTTCTTGTCCGCGGCGGACTCCCCCGCGGCCGGCTCGGCGGTGTCCGTGGAGCCGCCACAGGCCGCGACCGCGGCGGTGAGCGACATGATGGCCACGGCCTTCAGCGGCCAGCGTCGTAGTCTGGACGTTGACATTTCGTACTCCGATCTCGCCCACACCAGGTGGGATTCGACGAGGTTTCCCCGATCTCGGTGCCGCTCAGGACACCTCTGATCCCCCGGTGATGAGTCCGACGATGTCGTTGGCCACGACATCGCGGATGTGCCGTTCGCCCACCGTCCGGCCCTGGCGCATCACGGTCACCCGATCCGCCACCTTGAACACGTGCTCCAGGTTGTGGGAGATCATGAGCACGGACACGTCCTGTGACTTCAGGGCCGTGATGATCTCCAGGACGCCCTCCGACTCCTGGACCCCCAGGGCCGCGGTGGGCTCGTCGAGCATGACGATGTTCTTGCCCCAGAGCATCGCGCGCGCCACGGCGAGCGCCTGGCGCTGACCTCCCGACATCGCGGACACGGAGTCCGCGAGCGACGGGATCTTCGCGCCGATCCCGGCCAGCGCCTGACCGGCGTCGTCCGCCATGCGGCGGCGGTCCACGAGCTTGAAGAGCCGGCCGAGCGGCCCGGCCTTGACGGGCTCCCGTCCCAGGAAGACGTTCTCGCTGGCCGACATGGAGTCGACGAGGGCGAGATCCTGGTAGACGGTCTCGATGCCGGCCCTGAGCGCGTCGCCGGGGCCCGCGAAGCGTCTGGGCTCGCCGTTGATCAGGATCTCCCCGGAGTCGGGGACGACCACGCCGGCGATGGACTTCACCAGGGTCGACTTGCCGGCCCCGTTGTCGCCCATCAGGGCCATCACCTCACCACGACGCAGGTGCAGGGACGCTCCCGCCAGCGCCGCCACGGCCCCGAAGTTCTTCCTGAGATCCGTCGCGACGAGCACGGACGTGCTGTCGGGCCTGCCGCCGGACCGGGCATCGTCCTGCAGCGTTGCGGGGGATGCTGCTGTGTCGCCGTTCATAGGGCCTGAGTATCGGCCGAATCGTATGCAATCTGTCAAGGGGCAACCGGAACATTACTCCCTGGAGCAAGATACGGAAAGGTCTAGTCCATGGCTTCGGACGTCAATCTCTGATCATTGATCCGAGACATCATTCCAGGTCACAGGCGTTGGCCGCCCTTGATGACGGCAACAAGAAGGGTTGTCAGGGTCGGACCCGGCCGTCGGGACGTCTTGACGCCTCCGGAGGGTCGAGCCTAGATTGCACACACTTCACGAGGTGGACCGTTACAGGCGCCACACCCGTAGCCAACGCTGGAGGTTCCATGATCGGCGACATGCTCGTCATCGATGCCGTTGTCCACGGATACGACTTCCGGCCGGAGAACCGGAACCCGAACTGCCCGCAGGCTTCGTACGACGGCATGGTCGACTTCCTCTACCGCGTCGGGCACACGTCCGTGGAGTCGGGCAAGCCCGGCTACCTGATGTCCCGGGACGAGTTCACCGCCGGATGGACGGCCGAGGAGCTCGCCGAGATCGTCTTCGTGGAGAGCGACGTGGACGTCCTGTACTACCACGGCGTCGAGATCGACGGATTCTTCTCCGGCGGCGCCTCGCCCTACGAGCTGGGCAAGGCGCTCAAGCGCGCCTACCCCGGCCGGGTCCAGCTCTACGCCCCCGTGGACCCGCTGCGCGGGCCGGCGGAGCTGGAGCTGATGGAGCAGCGCATCCGCGAGGACGACATCGACGGACTGAAGTTCTATCCGACGAACGGCGTCATCGATCCGGAGATCAGCTCCTCGAAGCTCACCCTGCTCAACGACCGCGAGCTGGTGTTCCCGTACCTGGAGAAGGCGCGCGAACTCGGCATGCGGCGCATCGCGATCCACAAGGCCGTGCCGGCCGGGGCGGGTCCGCGGGTGCTCAACCACGTGGACGACGTGACCACGGCGGCCATCGCGTTCCCCGACATGACCTTCGAGGTCGTGCACAGCGGCTGGGCCTTCCTGGAGGACTGCGCCCTGCAGCTGCGCTCGCACGGCAACATCTACGCGACCATCGAGTCGGTCTCCAACATGATCGTGCGCAAGCCCCGGAAGTTCGCCGAGATCATCGGCACCCTCATGGCGCACGGCGGAACCGACCGGATCCTGTTCGCCACCGGGGTCCCGTCGGCGCACCCGCAGCCCATCGTCGAGGCGCTGCGCGACTTCACCATGCCGGAGGACCTGGTCGAGGGCTGGGGCTTCCCCGAACTCACCGACGAGATCAAGGCCAAGCTCCTCGGCGGCAACGCCGCCCGCCTGCACGGCCTGGACCCGGCGGAGGTCAAGCGGAGGATCAGCACGGACGGGATCGCCGAGCGGCGCGCCGCCTACCTCGCCGAAGGCGAGCGCCCGTGGAAGCTGCACCGGGAACGGCTGGCCGCCTGACGCCCGGTTCTCTCAAGGAGGTGGAGATGGAAGCCGAACAGCAGGATCTGGTGGCCCGGGTCCTCGACGCGTGCAACGCGGTCCAGGACCCGTGCAGCCTCGGGGTCGGGCAGCCGATGGGGATCGTCGACATGGGCCTGGTCGAGTCCGTGGAGGTGCGGAACGCGGCCGACGGCCGTGCCGTGGGGGTCGCCCTGAAGCTCATCACGACCGCTCCGATGTGCATGTACAGTCCTTATTTCGAACAGAGTGTCCGCCGCGAGCTGGCCAGCGAGCTGCCCCAGCTGGAGGATGTCGCCATCACCTGGGGCGACAGCACGGAGTGGGACGAGAGCCGTATGACACCGGCCGGCAGAGAAAGGCTGGTGGCCAACCGGAAATCCGTCCTGTTGCCGGTCGAAGTCGTACGAACACGGCACGCCGCCGTCCGATGAGCCGTCCGGTCTTGGCCCCCGTGGCGGTCGCCTGTCCCCCGCTTCCACTGTCCGAACGTGAAGGTTGAGGTGCCGGCGTGGCCAAGGCTGAACGTACCTACGAACTCATCCGCGATCTCCTGCTGGGCTCCGCCTACAAGCCCGGGGACAAGCTCACGGAGGCGAGCCTGGCCAGAGCGGTGGGGGCGAGCCGCACCCCGGTCCGCGAAGCGCTGCGCCGGCTGCACACCGAGGGCTTCATCGAGTGGGAGCACAACATAGGAGCCCGGATCCCCGAGTGGAGCCCGGAGGATCTGTGGGACCTGTTCACGGTGCGGGCCCAGCTGGAAGGAGCCGTCGCCCAGCGGGCCGCGCACCGCATCACCGCCGAGGAGCTCGAACAGCTCCGGGATCTCAGCAGGCGCATGGAGGCGATGGCGGAGCAGGCCGAGCCCGGACACCTCGACCAGATCGCCGAGCTGAACGGCCGGTTCCATCAGATCGTCATGAACGCCAGCCGCAACCAGCGGTTGAGCAGCCTGCTCTCGGCCCTGGTGCAGGTCCCCCTCGTCTATCGGACCTTCCGGCAGTACGACAGGGACGCGCTGTCGCGCAGCATGGCGCACCATCGGGAAGTCCTGGTGGCCTTCGCCAACCGCGACGGGGAATGGGCCCAATCCATTATGCAGTCGCATATCTACAGCGCCCGTTCGACATTGACGAACATGGGCCGCGCGAAGAATCCCGACACGGAAAGCGATTGAACTCTTGGGGAACACCCATTCTGTCGACATCGTCGAGGTCGGCCCGAGGGACGGCCTGCAGAACGAGCCGGAATTGCTCGACACGAGCACGAAGGTCGAATACATCGACCGCCTGATCCGCGCCGGCGCGCGCCGGATCGAGGCGGTGAGTTTCGTCCATCCGAAGCGCGTGCCCCAGATGGCCGACGCCGAGGCGGTGATGGCCGCCGTGCCCAGGCCGGCCGGCGTCTCCTACATCGGACTGGTGCTCAACCGGCGTGGCCTGGACAGGGCCTTCGCCGCCGGGGTCGACGAGGTCAACTACGTCGTCATCGCCACCGAGACGTTCAGCCTGCGCAACCAGGGCATGGGCGTCGAGGCGTCGCTCGACGCCTGGCACGACATCGCCGCGGCCGCCAGGGCCGCCGGGATCCGGGTCAGCCTCACGGTGTCGGCCGCCTTCGGCTGCCCCTTCGAGGGCGAGGTCCCCGCCGACCGGGTCCTGGAGATCGTCCGGTCGGCGCTCGCCACGCCCGCCGACGAGATCGCGGTCGCGGACACGATCGGCGTCGGGGTGCCGCACCAGGTCCGGGACCTGGCGGCCCGGGTCGCGGAGGCCGCTCCCGGCGTGCCGCTGCGCATGCATTTCCACAACACCCGCAACACCGGGTACGCCAACGCCCTGGCAGCGGTGGAGAGCGGGGTGCGCACCCTCGACGCGAGTGCGGGCGGGATCGGCGGCTGCCCCTTCGCCCCCGCCGCCACCGGCAACATCGCCACCGAGGACCTGCTGTACACGCTGCACCGCAGCGGCATGCGGACCGGCCTCGACCTCGAAGCGACCGCCGCGACGGGCACCTGGATCTGCGAGCGGCTGGGGAAGACGCAGCCGCCCGCGATGCTGGGGCGAGCCGGCGACTTCCCGGCCGGGGCGCGTTAGCACCGCGCCGGCCCGCTCTCCTCGCGGAGAACGAGCCGGCGCCCCGGATCAGCGTCCCTGGAACTGAGGGGGCCGCTTCTCCAGGAACGCGTCGATGCCCTCCGTCCGGTCGGCCGACGACAGGGCCACCATGAGCTGGGACCGCTCGAGATCCAGCCCGGCGGAGACGCCGATCTCCTCGGAGGCGCGCAGCGCCGACTTGGCGAGCAGACCGGCCACGGGGCTGTGCCGGGCGGCCTCCTCCGCCATCGCCACACCGGCCTCCACCACGCACTCCGCCGGCACGACCCTGTTGACCAGGCCCATCCGCTTGGCGGTCCACGCGTCGACGGTCTTACCGAGAAGCACGAGCTCGGCGGCCTCGAACCGGCCGGCCACCCGGGCCCACCGCTGCGTCCCCCCGGCGCCCGGGATGAGCCCCAGGCGGATCTCGGGCTGGCCGAACACGGCCGAGTCGGCGGCCACGACGAAGTCGCAGCTCAAGGCCACCTCACAGCCGCCGCCGAGGACGTATCCGGCGACGGCGGCGACCAGCGGCTTCTTGAAGGCGGCGATCCTGGGCCAGGCCTTCTGCCGCTCCGCACGCAGGTAGTCGGCGGGGGTGGTGTCCCGGAGCTCACGCAGGTCCGCCCCGGAGGCGAACAGCTTGGTGCCGCCGGTCAGCACGACGGCGCGGACCGAGGACTCGCCCTCCGCCCAGTCGAGCGCCTCCACCACGCCTTTCAGCATTTCCGAACTCAGCGCGTTGCGTTGCCGTGGGCGGTTCAGCGTGACAATCGCCACGTGTTTCCGCTGTTCGATCAGAATGGGCTCGTCCGCCATGAATTCCTCCAGGACTAGGCTTTAGACATACTACCCAGTAGGTTGCCCATTGTCCGAGCGGCTTCGCGGCATTTCACGCCGATTTCCCGGGAGGCGCGTGCCGTCGCGGCCGGTCGGGTCGTACCGCGCGAGTCGCGCCCCTCCGCCAGGCGGTCACGGGGCGCCGCCGGCACGGCCCGGTTTCGCCGGAGCTCTTGATCACAGGTTCATGATCGCGATACTTTTCCGCCGAACATGACAGATCGTCATCTTCACGTACCGCAGGAAAAGAGACATCGGCTGATGCGCGACCACCCACCTCGATCGGCCTTCGTGACCCGCAGGACCATGCTGCGCGTGTCCGGCGTGGCAGGATCCACCCTGCTCGTCGGCGCCGCCGCGGCCACCCCCGCCTCGGCCACCGCCGAGGCGTTGTCGCCCGAGCAGCGCACGATGGCGCTGCGGGTGGCCAAGGCCGGAGCGATCTACCCCATCGAGGTCCCCGGCTTCGGCGAAGGGGGCACGGCGAGCAGCCGGGCCACCGCCTCCCGGCTGCGTGCCACCGAGGCCAGGCTGCGGCCGGGTCGGCTGGCGGCGGTCCGTACCGGGGCCGACCTCCTGATCTCCCAAGGCCTGCTGGCCGCGCCACGGCCGGCGCTGCTCGCGGGCATCGGCCGGGCCGCCGCCACCGCGGCGCCCGCCGAGCGGCAGGGCCTGATCGCGCTCGCCGCGCTCGGCGCGGCCACCGTCTCCCGCCACTTCGACCCCGCCTCCGACAGCCTCGCGACCGTGTGGATCGGCGGCCTGGCTCACCTGCACGAGCAGGGCATGCGGCCCGACGCCCTGCGACACCTGGAGACGCGATGAAGCTCAGCCGGGAGACAGAGGACCGGCTGCACCGGGGCAAGCGGAAGATCCTGGACTACTTCGGCGCCGACCCCAACGTCACCGGCGCCGGCATCGGGTTCCGCCGCCGCGGCGGGCAGTGGACCGAGGAGCCCGCCGTCGTCGTCCTGGTCGCCAAGAAGCGCCCCGCGGCGCTCGTGTCCAACCGCCGGCTGCTGCCCGCGACCGTCGAGGTGGACGGGGTCACCTGCGAAGTGGACGTGATCCAGGCCGGACCGTTCACCATGGGCACGGTGACGGTGACGGCGACCGCGGCCGCTGGCAAGGTCACCGGGCGCATGCGCCCGCCGCGGCCGGGCTGCAGCATCTCCAACACCATGGACGGCGACACCGCGGGCACGCTCGGGCTGTTCGTGCTGGACAACAAGGACGGCAAGGTGTGCCTGCTCTCCAACAACCACGTAATCGCCCGCATGGGACGGGCCACCCCGGCGGAGGACATCATCCAGCCGGGCGCCCACGACGGCGGCACGCGGCCGGACGACATCATCGCCTACGTGAAACGCTGGGCGCCCATCGACGACGGCACCAGCGTCGACGCCGCCATCGCCGAGCTGACCGACCAGAAGGGCTTCGTCCTGGAGCCCGCGCTCGACCGCATGCCCGGCCCGTCGGCCGATCACCCCGTCGTCGGCATCCACACCGCGGGCGACGGGTACGGCACCAACGCGCTCGTCAGGATGGACAAGGCCCTCGCCGCCCTCGACGTGTCAGTGGCCGTCAGGGACGCGAGCGGCAAGGTGGTGGCCGCCCCCGATGCGGTGGTGGCCCCCGAGCCGTACATGAAGATCGAGAAGGTCGGCAGAACCTCGGGCTACAGCTCCAGCACCATCACCGCCATCGGCGTCGAGTCGTACCTCGACTCGATCCGGTTCACCGATCTCATCCTCACCGAGAGCTTCGGCTCACCCGGGGACTCCGGCTCGGCGGTGTTCGCGGGAGGCGACGGCTCCACGTTCGTCGAGCCCGAGAACCAGCGTCCGTGCCCGCTCCTGTCGACCGTCGGCGACTACTACCGCCTGCCGCTGACCCAGGACAACGACCTCGCCGACGACCTGCGGGACGACTTCCTGGCCCAGAGCCTGGTCGGCAGGCTCCTTACCCGCCTCGCCTACCTCAACCAGCAGGCGGTGGTCGACCGGCTGGCGGGCAAGCAGGCGACCGGGTCGGAGCTCTCCTACGCCTCGCAGTACTACACGAAATATCACGACTTCATGGCCACGGTGCTGGCCGACCCCGGCTCGACCGCCGTCGTCACGGAAGAGCATCTCGAAGACGTCGCCCTGGTCATCTACGGCCTGAACCAGACGGTGCTGACCGCGGAGGAGGGCCGGCTCGCCTTCAAGCTCTTCCAGGAGGCGCTGACGCCCACCCTCGGCATGAACCGGCGGCAGGTGCTCGCCTACATGAACCAGCCGGACCTGTACAAACTCGTCTACGACGCCATCGCCGCGGTGCCGACCATCGAGACGAACGGGCCCATGGAAATGCCGCGATGACGACCACCGCACCGCCTGGATCCTTCGTCGCCGGGGTGCACGACCGGCTCTCTCGCCTGGCCGATGACCTGCCGGACCCGGTCCGGGGCCCGGTGCGGACGCTGATCGCCGGGCCGGGCAAGTTCGCCCGGCCGCGGCTGCTGGCCGCCAGCGCGGCTTTCGGCACGCCCGACCCCGGCCGGCTGGTACGCCTCGGCGCCGTCGTGGAGCTGGCCCACCTGGCCTCGCTCCTGCACGACGACGTCATCGACGAGGCCCGGACCCGCCGGGGAGCGCCGGCCGCGCACACGGCGGTCGGCACCGAACAGGCCATGCTCGCCGGGCTGGCCTGCTTCGCGCTGGTGGGCACGGAGGCCGCCGACCTCGGGGAAGGCGTCGCCGGGGCGGTCAGCACGGCCGTCGCCACGCTCGCCTACGGCGAGCTGCTCGACGTCGAGCGCGCCTTCGACACCGCCTTCCCCCTGCCCGCCTACCTGGAGGTCGTGCGGTGCAAGACCGCCGAGCTGTTCCGGCTGTGCTGCCTGCTCGGCGCCGCGGAGGGCCGGTGCGGGCCGGGTGAGACGGACGCGCTGGTACGGTTCGGCGCGGCGCTCGGCGTCACCTTCCAGATCCTCGACGACTGCCTGGACCTGAGCCCGTCCGGCTCGGGCAAGCCGATCGGCACCGACCACGCGCTGGGCCTGTTCGGCGCCCCGACCCTGTACGCGCTACGCGCCGACCGGGGCGGGGAGCTCGCCAGGCTGCTGCTGTCGCCGTCGTTCGGCGTCCGGGACCTGCCCGAGGCGCACGCTCTCATCAAGGACCGCGGCGGGCTGGAGGCCGCGGCCCGGCTGGCCGCCGACTGGCATGGTCAGGCGCTCGACGCCCTGCGCGAGCTGCCCGCGGGCGACCCCCGCGACCGCCTGGCCGCGCTCACCACCTCCCTCCTGGACGTCCCTTCATGACCGTTCATCTCGCGGCCGACGTGCTCGTCGTCGGCGCCGGGCCGGCCGGGGCGATCGCCGCCGCCGAGCTGGCCCGGCACGGCCTGCGTGCCGTGCTGGCCGGTCAGGACGACGAGCGGGCGGACCACGACCTCGTGCTGAGCGGGGCGGCCCTGCGCGGCCTGGCGTCGGTCGGCGCGCTGGAGGAGGTCGGCGCCCGCGTCGTCGACGCCGTCGAACTGCGGCTGGGCCCGGGCGACGGCCACGTGCTGCCCGAGGCCGTGAGCGCCATGTGCGGCCGGCGCCGCCTCCTCGACGGGCTGCGCCGGACAGCCGTCACCGCGGGCGCCACCTGGCTCCCCGGTACGGTCTCCGACCCCGTACGGGAGGAAAGCGTCTGGCACGCCTCCACCGGCGGCACCACCGTGTCGGCACGCCATCTCGTGCTCGCGACCGGGGCTCCCCCCACCGGCACGTCGCACGCCACAGGTCTGCTGTGCGCGCGCCCGTACAGCGGAGTGGACCTGACCACGTCGATCGTGCTGGCCCTGCCCGCGCCGCGGACCATCGACCCGGGCGAACGGCCCACCTGCGTGTGGGCGGTGCCGGGCGGGACGGCCGGCACCTGCACGATCGGCGCCTCCAGGCTCGGCCCCGCCGACCCGGACGAACTCCTTCAGACCGCCCTGACCGTCCTGGCCGGCGGGGACCCGCGCTTCGCCGCGGCCGTCCCCACGGGCCCGGCGGTCACCGGGGCGCTCAACAGCGGCTTCTCCCCCGAGCGCAGCGTCCAGGACGGGCGGCTCCTGGTCGGCGACGCGGCCGGGCTGGTCAACCCGTTCACCGGCGAAGGGCTGAGCTACGCCGTGCAGAGCGCCGTTCTGGCGGCCCGTGCCATCACCGGCCATCCCGGCGACGCGGCCGCGGCCGGGCGGGCCTACACGCGGCGGCTGTCGGCGACGTTCGTCGGCTACTTCGAGACGGCGACACACGCCGCCCGGCGTTACCACCTCGCCTGGCGGGTCCTGGTGGCCACGGCCGGCGACGAGCGGCCCGTCTCGGCCAAGGTCCGGCGGGCCGTGCTGACCCCGGAAGGATTCTCCGGGCTGACGGCCGCCGACCTCATGCCGCTGCCCGCCGCCGACGTGGCGCTTCTCGGGCCGTTCCTGCTCGCCTGCGACGAGGTCGCGGTGCGTGCCGTCCGTGCGGAATGGCCGTTCATCGCCCGCCTGCTGATCGCCGGGGAACAGGCTCCCCACCAGCGTCTGCGCCCCGCCGTGCCGTTCTTCGCCGCGTTGCTGGCCGGCGGGAACCCGCCCGACGCGACGATGGCCACCCTCGCCGCCGCGATCGAGCTCGCCACCCTCGGGGCGCTGGCCTTCCTCGGCCCGATGCCCCCGCGTGCGGCCCCGGGCAGGAGGGTGGACTGGGCCGTCGCCAGCACCGTGCTCGCGGGCGACTTCCTGCTGGCCCAGGCGTCACGGCTGGTGGCGGCCTCGGCGCCGGAGGTGTCGTGGTCGTTCGCGGACTGGCTGGGCGAGCTCGCCGCCCTGCGCGCCGCCAGGATCGACCCGGCGGGCCGGTCGCGGGCGGGAGAGGTGTTCGCCGCGCTGCTGGAGTTCCCCTCCCGCATCGGGGCGCAGCTCGGCGGGGCGTCCCCCGAGACCGTCGGCGCGCTGCGGAGCTTCGGCGGCCACAGCGGGCACGCCTTCCTGCACGCCGAGGAGGTCCTCGCGCTCCGCGGCGAGCGCACCCGGCTCGACGTCACCCTGCCCGCCATGCTCGCGGGACGGCTCTCCGCCATCCCCGACGACCTGCCGGGGATCACCGGCGGCCTGCTCGCGGGCGACCCCGGCGCCCGGTCCGAGGCCATGGACCTGGCCGCGACCGGCTGCGAGGACGCCCACCGCGCGGCCCTGGCCGCGCTGCGGAACGTCACCCATCCGGTGTCCGCGCGCATCCTGCGGAGCTTCGTCGCGACCTTGTGCGCCCCCTGCGCACCACTATCAGCCGCCGGCCCAGCAGGAACGGCTCCGGCGGACCGGCACGACCCGTCCGCGCCGGTGAGCTGACGGGTCGTGTGGAGCCCGCCGGCCGGCTGCCGGCGGGCTCACCGTCGGTCAGCCGAGCGGGATGACCGGTTCGGTCGAACGGGTGGCGTAGAAGCAGCCCGTGGTGGGCAGGCTGCTAACCGCCGGCGGCGTGGCGCCGTCGTAGACGGCCAGCAGGAAGTTCTGCGGGCACCGCCTGGTGCTGCCGGTACGGATGCCGAAGTGCAGGTGCGGACCGGTCGAGTTGCCGGTGTTGCCGGTCAGCCCGATCTGCTGCCCGGGGGCGACGGCCGCGCCGTTGGAGACCGACCACGACGAGAAGTGGCAGTACGTGTAGACGGCCCCGTCGGTTCCGGTCAGGTTGATGCCGCGCCCGCACGAGCTGTCGTCGATGACCGTCACCGTGCCCGCGCGCACCGCGTACGCCGGGGTGCCGGTCCAGACCGGGAGGTCGATCGCGGGATAGTCGTGGTGCGGGTCGTCGTACTCGCCGCGGGGCAGCGCGCTCCGGGGGACGGGCAGCGAGAACGCGACCGCTCCGGTCGAGGAGGTGATCCGGACAGCGTCGGCGACGACGTAGCCGGGCTGGCTGGTCCAGCGGCTGACGCCGACCACGTTGTAGTCGCCGGCGGCCAGGGTGAAGATGCCGAGGCTGACCCAGCGGCCGCCGTTGGCGCGCTGGTCGACGACCACGCTGCGGGTGCCGCCTGTGGTCGCCACCATGAACGGGGTGGCGCTGTTGTAGCCGGCGTCCGCCGGATACCAGACCTCGACCAGGTGGGCCCCGGCCTCGGCGATCGACGCCTTGAACCAGGCGGCGTCGCTCGTGACGGTGTTCGGTGCCGCGAACCGGTAGTCCGCGCCGTGCCGCTGGGCGGACCATGCCGACGTGCCCCAGTCGGGGCCTGCGGTGAACCGTCCGGCGGTGGCGTTGTCGACCGTGGTGGTCGCGGCCGCCGCGGGGTCCGCCGGGCCGAGCAGGACCAGAGAGGCCGCCACGACGGTGGATAACCAGCGGGTGATGATTCTCATGGGCTGTTCCCTTGGGGGGTAGAGGGAATGACAGGTGAAAGTATTCAACCAACATGGAATCGTCAATGAAAGATATCTCCATCAACCGGTTGCTCAGCCCGAGGTCAGCGGCCGGAGTTACGGGAGGTTCGGGCGCGGCTCACCGTGGCAGAGTCGAGATAGCCACTCGCCCGTCAACCTATGATCTTTTCATGTGATATCCGCCAGATTGTCGGAAAGGCCTTCATGATTCACCCCCTCAGCCGGCGGTCCGCCCTGCTGGGCGCCGCGGCCGTGACCGGTCTCGCCCTCGGGGACAGACCGGCCGAGGCGGTCGGGAGGGCCGCGTTCGACGCCGCGCGTGAGCGCTGGGTGGACCTGCTGGCCGGCGGGACGTACCACGCCGCCCACGCCGACAAGACGCGGGCGGTCGAGGGCTCGGCCCACGCGGTGCTGCGCAAGCTGAGGCCCGACCACGATCGGCCGAGCCTGTGGCCGGACCTGCCGCTGGACGACCCCCGGACGGGCGACTTCAACCGCGCCTACAACCGGATGCGCACCCTGGCGCTGGGCTGGGCCACGCCGGGCACCGCCATGCACCGGGACGAGCAGGTCGCCGAGACGGCGGCCAGGGCGCTGGACTTCCTGTACGAGCACGCCTACCACGAGAAGCTCGACCCGAGGGGCAGCAACTGGTACTGGTGGGAGATCGGCGTGCCCCGCTCGCTGACCGACACCTGCGCGCTGATGTACGACGGCCTGCCCCAGGATCGCCTCAGACGCTGGCTGCGCCCGTTACGCCGCTGGTGCCCCGACCCGGAGCGGCGCGTCAGTCACCCCGGGGTGGTCGAGACCGGCGCCAACCGGGCGAGCAAGGCCATGGCCGTGGCGATGCGGGGACTGCTGACCCACGACGCCCGCCTCGTCAAGCGGGCCAAGGACGCGGTCTCCGACCTGCTGCGGACGACCAGGGGCCCGGGCGACGGCTTCCACCGCGACGGCTCGTTCATCCAGCACGACGTGTACCCCTACACCGGCAGCTACGGCGTCGACTACCTGGAGAGCGTGGCCAAACTGATCGCCATGCTCGCCGGCTCGCCCTGGGCGATCCCCGACAGCGAGAAGGTCCACGACATCGTGGACCGCTCCTTCGTCCCGTTCGTCTTCGACGGGCTGATGATGGACTGCGTACGCGGCCGGGCCATCTCACGCCAGGGCCACCGCGACTACCACGCGGGGCAGAGGACGGTCGAGGCCATCCTCACCCTGCTGGAGGCGGCGCCCGAGCGCCATGCCAGGCGCTGGCGGCCCATGGTGAAGGGCTGGCTCACCCGCAACCAGGCCGTCCCGTACGAGACGCTCGCGCCGCCGGCGAGCATCGCGAAGGCCAGGGCCCTGCTGGAGGACCCGTCCGTGCCGGTCGGCCCGCGCACGACGGGCACGTACGTCTTCCCCGACATGGACCGGGTCGTGCACCGCCGCCCCACCTGGGCCTTCGCGATCGCGATGAGCTCGGAGCGGATCGGCGCGGCCGAGGCCATGAACCGGGAGAACCTGCGCGGCTGGTACACCGGCGACGGCATGACGTACCTCTACACCGACGACCTCACCCACTGGAACGACGACCTGTGGCCCACGATCGACCCGTACCGGCTGCCGGGCACCACGGTCGACCGCCGCAGGCGCGCCGACCTCCGGCACGGCGAGCGCCGCCTGCCGCCCACCCCGTGGGCCGGTGGCGTGGCGCTCGACGGCGGGTACGGCGCGGCGGCCATGAGGCTGGTCGCCGGCGGCTCCTCGCTGCGGGCCAAGAAGGCGTGGTTCCTGCTCGACGACGCGGTGATCGCGCTCGGCGCCGGCATCACGGCCTCCGACGGCCGCCGCGTCGAGACCGTGGTGGAGAACCGCAACACCCACGACTGCCACCCCGCGCTGACCCGGGGCGACGACTGGATCCATCTGTCCGGCGTGGGCGGCTACGCGCTGCTCGACGGCACCGCCCCGAAGCTGGTCCGCGAGAAGCGCACCGGCCGCTGGCGCGACATCGACAAGGGCGCCACCACCGGAGGCGACACCACCCGCGTCACCAGGCACTACACGACGATCCTCGTCGACCACGGCATCGACCCGCGCAAGGCGCGCTACGCCTACGCCGTGCTGCCCGGCGCCTCCTTCGCCCGGACCTCGACCTACCGCGAGGAGGTCGAGATCCTCGCCAACAACGGAACGGCGCAGGCGATCTCCCGCGACGGCCTGCTCGCCGCCGTCTTCTGGCGCGCGGGGACCGTGAAGACGCCGGACGGGCCGCTCGCCGCCGACGGCCCGTGCGCGCTGCTGGTCCACCGCGACGGCGGGCGGGCCAGGCTCGCGGTCTCCGACCCGTCCAGGACCGCCGGCGAGGTGAGGATCACGCTGCCCTGGGCGGTGAAGTCGCTCGGGGAACGCGACCGCGGCGTCCGCAGAGCCAAACGGGCGATCAAGATCGAACTGGACGGCACCCGCGGGCGCACCCGCACCGCGGTGCTGCGGGTCTGATCCCTCGCCTGGACTGTTCGACTGATCGACGTCGTCGGATGGCGACGCGTAGTCGATCTTGACCCGGCATCAGTTTTCTGGCTTGATCGTTTTCGTTCGCGTCCTTGCCAGGAACGGAGTACCCACGTGCGCTTCTCCCCATCGGAACGGTCAGGCATCGCCCGGACCGTACGTCGGCTGGTCGCTCTCCTGTGTGCCATGACCATGACGACCGGCCTCGTCACCGCCGTGGCACCCGTGGCCTCGGCCGCCGACTCGATGACAGAGCTCGGCTTCATCAACAACCGGCGGGGCAACAGCGACGTGGCCGCTGGAGGAGGCAAGGTCTTCGTTTCCGGAAATGACCGGATCGTGGTCGCGGACACCAGTGGGGAACTGGTCGGCGCGATCACCGATCTGGCAGGGCCGGCAGGACTCGCGGCGGCACCTGACGGCACCCGCGTGTATGCGGCGCTGTATGAGTCGCACGAGGTCATCGAGATCGACACCGCGACCCTCGCAGTCACGCGGCGGATCGACTTCGCGGCGCACCCGTGCCCGGTCAGTCTGTCGCTGTCCGGCGATGTGCTGTGGACCGCGTACGGGTGCGACCGTGGCGTCGGTGGTGTCGCCGGTCTCGATGTGTCGGCCCCGGCGCCGCAACCTGTCGCGGTCGTGACGGGGAGGTACACGCCACCTTTGATCGCCGCCGCGGGGAACACGCTGGTGCTCGGTGACTCCCGCGTCGAACCAGTCGATCTCCAGGTGTACGACGTGAGCGCAGGTTCCGTCGAGTTGCGCGGCGAGATCGACGAGGGCGCCCATGCCATGACCAACCTGAGAGATCTCGCCGTCACACCGGATGGCTCGAAGGCCGTGCTGACCTTCTCGGACCGGTACGAGACCTGGGACACCACGAGTCTGACCAGGGTCCGGGTCTACGGCGAGGACATGTCGGCCCAGGGCTATGCGGCAGCCGTGGCGGTCAGCCCGGATGGCAGTCATATCGTGGGCGGGTGGACCACTCGAGGCGTCGAACTGTACGACGTGGCGACGGGGGCCACGACCTACTCGCAGAAGAGTCCTACCGGGTGGCCCAACCCCGTGATCATCAGCGGAGGGGTGACCGTCGCCGGTGATGACGTCTTCGCCGTGCTGTGGGTCCCCGGCTCCGAAAGGCTCCGCCTGTGGCGGCTGGAAGACGCCACTCTGGTGCAGACGACCATGACCTTGACGGCTCCGGAAGAGGCCACGGCGCTGGAGCCGCTCACCCTGACCGGCCGTCTCACCCGGGCTGACGGCGCGGCTCCGGGAAGGCAACGGCTGGAGGTGTCCCACCGGCTGCCCGACGGGACCAGCACGGCCCTCCGCCGTGCACGGACAGCGGCAGACGGTACGTTCACCATCACCGTCACCCCGCCGGTCGCCGGGACGGTCGGCTATGACGTGAACTGGCCCGGTGCCGCCGGCGTCCGAGGGAGCACGGCATCGGTGGCGGTGATGGTGTCCCTGCAGTCGGCGTTCGTGACGTTGACCGGGCCCGTGGACGGAGTCGTCGGAAAGCGGCTCCGCTTCAAAGGCGAGTTGAAGTTCGGCGACCAGGCGCCCACCACACGCCCGTCGTTGACGGTGATGCGTGAAAGCGCCGATGGCGTCGTCGAGGACCTCGGCACGGTGCGGGTCGCCAGGAACGGGTCGTTCCGCTTCGACGACCGACCCGATCAGGAGGGCAGGTACATCTACGGGGTCTGGTGGGATGGTGACGATGCCACCGAACACGCGGGTGCCGCCCGGCACGTCACGGTGAGGCCCGGAAACGGCTGAAGCCGGTCTCGAAGGCGGGTGAGCCGGTCGTCGGCGACGGCGATCGGCTACCGCCCGTGGCCCGCGGCGGTGAGGCCGGCGACCGCCGCGACGGCCTCGTCCACCTCCTGTTCGGTGTTGTAGTAGTGCGGCGACAGGCGCAGGCACCAGTCGACGTCCTTGTCGCCGAAGTCGAACTGCGCGAAGTGGCGGAAGCTGAGCGCCGAGTTGATCCGGCGGGCGTCCATGGCCGCCTTGAACGGCTCCGGCTCCCAGCCGTCCACGGCGAAGGTGACCAGGGCGCCCAGGCGCCGGCCGTGGTCGAGGACGCGGATCCCGGGCAGGCCGGCGAGCGCGTCGCGCAGGCGGGCGGCCAGGGCGGGGGTGCGGCGGCCGATGGCGTGCATGCCGACCTCGCGGGCGTAGCGCGCGGCGGCCGCGCAGCCGAGGACGAGGGCGTACGGGAACTCCCAGTCCTCGAACCTGGCCGCCGTCTCGACCGGCTCGTAGCGGCCGGGCTCGACCCAGCGCGCCCCGTACATGTCGATGAACAGCGGTTCGTAGCCCGCGCGCAGCACCCGGTCGGACACGTACAGGAAGCCGGAGCCGCGGGGGCCGCGCAGGAACTTGCGGCAGGTGGCGGTGAGCAGGTCGCAGCCGATCTCCTCGACGTCGATCGGGTACTGGCCGACGGACTGGCAGGCGTCGACCAGGTAGAGCAGGTCCAGTTCGCGGCAGAGCCGGCCGATCTCGGCGACCGGCTGGACCAGGCCGGAGTTGGTGGGGATGTGGGTGACGGTCACCAGGCGCGGGCGGTGCAGGCGCATCAGCGCGGCCATCGCCGCCACGTCCACCCCGCCCTCGGGCACGTCGGGCGCGTGCACGATCCGTACGCCGAACCTCTTGCGCAGCGACAGGAAGGCGATCTGGTTGGAGATGAAGTCGTTGCGGGTGGTGAGGATGACGTCGCCGGCCTCGAACGGGATCGCCGACAGGGCGGTGGAGAACGCGTGGGTGGCGCTACCGGCGAAGGCGATGTTCTCGGGAGCGCAGTTGATCAGCGCGGCGGTCTCGGCGTAGAAGCCGCGGACCTGCTCGGCGCGGGCGGCCGCGGCCTCGTACCCGCCGAGGTCCGCCTCCAGCCGCAGGTGGTCGACCATCGCGGCCAGCACGGGCGCGGCCATGAGGCCGCAACCGGCATTGTTGAAGTGCACGACGCCCGCGGCCCCGGGAGTGTCGGCGCGCAGGGCGGCGACGTCCAGAAGCGGTTCTGGGGAGATGCTGGAAGCGCTATTATCGATCCTCATGTCAGACGGTAGCAGTTCGGTCGAGCTGGCGGCCAGGCTTCGCGCGGAGATCGAGCGGCTGGCGCCGGGTGACCGGCTGCCGAGCAGCCGGGAGCTGATCCGGCGCCACCGGGTGGGCCCCGCCACCGTGTCGCAGGCGATCGCCACGCTGGCCGCCGAGGGCGTGGTGGTCACCCGTCCGGGCAGCGGCACCTACGTCGCCGCCCGCGCCCGGCGGCGCGCCGAGGTGGCCGACACCTCCTGGCAGACCGTCACCCTCGCCGACCGGAGCGTGGACACCCGCCTCCTCACCGACGCCGGCGGCCCGCCGCCCGCGGGGACGATCATGCTGGACGGCGGCTACCTGCATCGGTCGCTCCAGCCCGGCAAGATCCTGACCGCGGCGCTGGCCCGCGCGGCGCGCCGCCCCGACGCCTGGGACCGCGCCCCCGCCGGCGGCCTGGCGGCCCTGCGCAGCGTGTTCGCCACCATGGCCGGCGACGGCGTGCACGCGGACGACATCCTGGTCACCGCCGGCGGGCAGAGCGCCCTGTCCATGGCGTTCCGCGCCATCGCCGGGCCCGGCGACCCCGTCCTGGTGGAGTCGCCCACCTACCCGGGGGCGATCGCGGCGGCCAGAGCGGCCGGCCTGCGCCCGGTCCCGGTGCCCATGGACGCCGACGGCCTGCGGCCCGGCCTCCTGGCCGACGCCTTCGGCATGACCCGCGCCCGCCTGCTCTACTGCCAGCCGACCCATCACAACCCCACCGGCGCCGTGCTGGCGCCGCCACGCCGCAGGGAGATCATCGACGCGGCCAGGGCGGCGGGCGCGTTCGTGATCGAGGACGACTTCGCGCGGCACCTCGGCCACGGCACGCCGGTGCCGCCGCCCCTGCTGGCCGACGACCGCGACGGCACCGTGATCTACCTGACCTCGCTCACCAAGCCGGCGGCGCCAAGCCTGCGCATCGGCGCCCTGGTGGCCCGGGGCCCCGTGATGGCACGCCTGCGCGCCGTCCGGCTGGTCGACGACTTCTTCATCAGCCGCCCGCTCCAGGAGACCGCGCTCGAACTCCTCAGCTCTCCGGCCTGGGAACGGCATGTCCGCGCCCTGGCGGTGGCGCTGCGGGAGCGGTGCGGGACACTGGCGGCCGCCGTCACGCGCGAGCTCCCCGGCTGGACACTCGACCGCGTCCCCGCGGGCGGGCTCCACCTCTGGGTCCGCCTGCCGCACGGCGCCGACGAGACCGCGGTCGCCGGCACGGCCCGTCAGCACGGCGTCGCCGTCAGCGCCGGCGACCGCTTCTTCGCCACCGAGCTCCCCGCCGCCTACCTGCGCCTCAGTTTCGCCGGCGCCGCCGACCGGGCCGAGCTGATCGAAGCCGTACGCCGGCTCGCGTCCTCCGGTCCCTGACGCGCGATCCCACATCTCAGGGCGCCCACCGGTCAGAGCACTCCGGGAAGCCCGACCCGTACTGGCAAATCGGGGGCTTTCGACTCAACTGCCTCATGGCTACGATCGGGCATCGGTCGCCGATGTGGCGATCTTCTCCAAGAACGCACCGATCGCCGAGGAGAGTGTCCCGCACGTGGCTGAGTCAGGCAGGACCGGGCGACAACGGACGGGGACGATGGACGACGGGAACGGGTTAGCGGGGCCGTCCGGCGACGGCCCGCGGCGACGGGGCGGTGTCCGGCGGCTGCCGTTGCGCACCGTGCTGCTCATCGTCGTGTTCGTGCCGAGCCTGACCTTCGCCCCGCTGCTCGCTTCGGGCATGAACCAGTTGTTCACGCAGTGGCAGGCGGAGAAGGCCCAGATGGACCTGGCCACCACCACGGTGGGCGTACCCGCGTCCGCCCTGTTCTTCGGCCTCGACCGGGAGCGGCGGCTCACCGCGGAGGTGCTGGCCGGCTCGGCGAGCGCCCGCGCCGAGCTCACCGAGCAGCGCCGGGTGACCGACCAGGCCGTGGCGGCGTTCCGTCCGCTGACCGCCCTGGACGTCCCCGACGCGCAGGAAGGGCTCGCCGACGCCATCGCCAGGACCGATCGCGGCCTCGGCCTCCTCGCCGAGCAGCGCCGGGCGGTGGACGCCGGCCGGTCCGGCGCGCAGCGCGCGTTCGACTACTACAGCGGCGTGCTGGAGTCGGGCCTCGGCGTGCTGACCACGCTCGGCAGGACCGACGAGGGCCAGGTCAACAGGGAGGCGCAGGCGCTGAGCGACCTTTACTGGGTCGTCAACCTGCTCGGCCGCGAAGACGCCGTGCTGGCCCGCGGCTGGGGGACGGGGCGCCTGACGAGGAACGAGTACGTCCTCGTCTCCGACGCCATCGGCGCCAGGAACCACCTCATGCGCTCCCGGGTGATCCCCGCTCTCAAGGGCGACGAGACCCCGTACGCGAAGCTGACGGACGGCAAGGCGTGGGCGACCATGACCGCCATGGAGGAGCGGCTGATCACCAGCGCCCCCGAGGGTGACCAGGTGACGCTCCGCGGCGACAGCGTCGCCTGGCGCTCCTCGGTGGAGGCGGTCACCGGGCAGCTGCGGCAGCTGATCGACCTCCGGTTCGAGAACGTCAGCAAGATCGGTTACGACCACGCCCGCATGGTCTTCACCGTCTTCGTCAGCATCTCCAGCGTCGGCCTGCTCGCCCTGGCTCTGGTGATCTTCACCAGCTGGCGGCTCACCGCCATTCTCCGCCGCCGCATCCTGCACCTGCGCCACGAGGCCCACGAGCTCCAGGAGCGGCTGCCCGACGTGGTCGCCCGGCTCGAACGCGGCGAGGACGTCGACGTGGACGCGGAGGTGCGCACGCTCCAGCCCACCCCCGACGAGCTCGGCGAGCTCGGGCAGGCGCTCAACCTGGCCAGCCGCAGCGCCGTGCTCACCGCCGTGCGGCAGGCCGAGCAGCACCGCGGCTTCCAGCGCATGCTCCAGCGCATCGCCCGCCGCACCCAGATCCTCATCGGCCTGCAGCTGAAGAAGCTGGACGAGCTGGAGCGCAGGCACGAGGACCCCGAGGTGCTGGAGGGCCTGTTCGACCTGGACCACCTCACCGCCCGGCTGCGCCGCTACGAGGAGAACCTGGTGATCCTGGGCGGCGGGCAGCCGCAGCGCCGCTGGCGCAAGCCCGTCCACCTGCTCGACGTCCTGCGCGCCGCGCAGGGCGAGGTCCAGGACTACCGCCGGATCGCGATCGACGTCGAGGGCGAGTCCTGGATCGCGGAGCGCGCGGTCGGACCGCTGGTCCACGTCCTGGCCGAGCTCATGGAGAACGCCACCGCCTTCTCCAGGCCGCTGACCCCCGTGGAGGTGCGCGCCGCGCCGGTCAGCCGGGGCGTCGCCGTGGAGATCGAGGACCGGGGCCTGGGCATGGAGCCCGAGCAGTACGACGCCGCCAACGACCTGCTGCGGTCGCCGCCGCGGCTCGACGTGATGACCCACGCCGACGACGTGCGTCTCGGCCTGTACGTGGTCTCCCGGCTCTCCGCGGGCCTGGGACTCAAGGTGGAGCTGCGGTCGTCGGCCTTCGGCGGCACCCGGGTCATCGTGCTGATCCCCGAGTCGCTGGTGGTGGACCGGCCCCGCGCGGTGCCGGTTCCCGAGGAGGTCTCCAGTCCCCGGGAAGACGCCCGCCCGGCTCACGAGGACGGCGATCTGCCGGCCCGTTCCAGAGGACGCGCGATGGCGCACGTGACCGCCTCGGCGTCACCGGAACGGGACGACGCGCCGGCGTCGTCCGGCCTCCGGCCGCTCCCCCAGCGGGTGCGCCAGGCCAGCCTCGCCGCGGAGCTCAAGGTCCCGGCGGCCAGAGACGAACGGACCGGCCAGGAGTTCGCCGTGCGCGACCAGCCCGGCCGGTCCAGCGCCGCGATCGGCGCCTTCCAGAGGCAGTCCCGCAAGCGCCGGACCGGTGACGACGCCTCCCGGCCCGGGCAGGGCGGATCCGCCGAGTCCAGTTCCCCTACGACGGAAGATCGATGATGACGCAGCGCACCACCGCCACGAACATAGATGTGGACTGGCTCCTGGACGGCCTGGTCGACCGGGTCGCGGGCACCCGGCACGCCATCGTGCTGTCCGACGACGGCCTGGTGATCAGCCGGTCCAGGACCATCGAACGCGCGGACGCCGAACGCCTGGCGGCGATCGCCACCGGCCAGCAGAGCCTGGCCCGCGGCGTGGGGCAGCTGTTCAGCGGCGGCCCGGTCCACCAGGTGATCATCGAGATGGCCGACCTGTGGCTGTTCGTCACGGCCGCGGGCCGGGGGACCCATCTGGCCGTGGTCGCGTCCCAGGAGGTCGACGCCGAGCTGATGAGCGTCGCGATGCACACCCTGATCCAGCAGGTGGGCCAGGCGCTGGGCACCGAGGCGCGCCCCCCGCATGACGGGGGGAGACACGGATGAGGCACTGGACGGAGGGCTTCGAGGACGAAGACGCCGACGAGTCCCTCGTCCGTCCCTACACGATCACCGGCGGACGGACCGCACCCGAGCGGGACGACCTGGCGCTGATCACCCTGGTGACGACGGTCTCCGAGGCCTTTCCGGAAGCCGCGCGCGGCCGGAGAAGGATGCAGCCGGAGCACCGCACCATCTTCACGCTCTGCAAGCGGCCGCTGGCGGTGGCCGAGGTCGCCGCCGCGCTGAACCTGCCGGTGTCGGTGACCAAGATCCTCATCGGCGACCTGATCGAGTCGGGTCAGGTGCTGGCCCGGCCGCCGCTCTCCTTCGCACAGGCAGGCGGTTTCCCCGACATGGCAATCCTTGAGGCGGTGAGGGATGGGCTACGCGAACTCTGACCATGCGGACGCCGCTCCCCTGGCAGTGAAGATCCTGGTCGCCGGCGGTTTCGGCGTCGGGAAGACGACCCTGGTCGGCGCGGTGAGCGAGGTCGCCCCCCTGCGCACGGAGGAGTACCTGACCCACGCCAGTGTCGGCGTCGACGACCTGGAGGGCGTGGGCGGCAAGTCCACCACCACGGTCGCGCTGGACTTCGGCCGCATCACCATCAACAGGCAGCTCGTGCTCTACCTGTTCGGCACGCCCGGCCAGGAGCGCTTCTGGTTCATGTGGAACGACCTCGTCAACGGGGCGATGGGCGCGGTCGTCCTGGTGGACACCCGCCGGCTGGAGGTGAGCTTCGCGTCGATCGACTTCTTCGAGAGCCGCGGCATCCCCTTCGTCGTCGGCGTCAACTGCTTCCACGGTGTCCGTGACCGGACGCGGGAGGAGATCCGCAAGGCGCTCGACCTCGACCCGCAGGTGCCGCTGGTGCTCGGTGACGCCCGCGACCGGGCGGCGGGGCGCGACGTGCTGCTGGCGCTCATCGACCACCTGATGGCCACCCGGTCCCGCACCGCGCCGCATCCCGTGGCCTGACGCGTCCTACCAGGCGGAGCCGTCGTGGCTCCGCCTTGGCGGGCGGTTCAGGCGCGGCCGTTGGCGGCGCACCAGCTCGCCCAGGTGGTGGCGCCCTTGCCAAGCTGCTTGTTGTAGAAGGACGTCCACGAGTTCTCGCTCGGCCCAGGCGCGCCGGGTGCGGCCTTGTACAGCGGATGGCTCTTCTCGACCTCGGCCCGCAGCCACGGCTCGATGTCGGCGTACGAGCTCAGCGACCAGCTGCGGGCGTGGTAGGTGAGCTGGCCGCGCACGTCGGTCTCCGCCAGGCACATGAACGGCGCCCACGGGCTGGTCCGCGACCAGCTGATCTTCGTCTTCATCGCGCCGGACGGGACGCCGGGCTTGGTGCGGGCCGCCGCCTCGCGGTCGTCCACGGAGAAGTCGAACATCTCCTGCGCCGCGTACACGCCGCCGACCAGGCCGAACCGCTCGCCGAGGGTGGCGCCGAAGTCCGTCCGCACGGGGATGTCGCTGGTCCACACGGTCTCGTCGTGCAGGCGCTGCAGCGGCGGGCCGACGTAGGAGGAAGTGATCGGGAACGGGCCGAAGTTGACCGTGTCGTTGTTGATGGGGACGACGGGATACGTCTTGCCGTCGACCGGGTTCTTCCACGTGCGCACGACGTGCTTCGGGTCGGCCGGGTCGGTGTAGAAGACGATCTCGCGGGAGAGCTGGTAGAGCTGGGTCGTCCCGGGGACCCGGTACAGCCGCCGGATGTTGTAGCCCTCGATGTTGAAGAGCTTCTGGCCGTGGCGCAGCTCCGGGTCCAGGCTGTTGCCCTCGATGTTCGCGTACACCGAGCCGGAGATCCGGAAGACCATGTCCTTCCCGTCCGGGCGTCCGAACGTCTGGAGGGAGAGCTTCGCGCTCTTGTCGGTGACCGTCTTGTAGACGGGCCCGGGGTCTGTGGGGGCGCCGCCGTCCGCCGCCGCGCCCGGCATGCCGGTACCGAGGACCAGGACGACAAGGGCTAAGAGCCCCGTAACGCTTCGTTTTAACACGTGAACGCCTTTCACTTGGAGACGCAAGCGAACAGCGCCATATGTGATCATGCCGAGCGAAGGGTTGTCCAGGCGGCGTCAGCGCCGGGGGTCGATGTGGATCTTCGGACCGGCGCCTCCGGGACGGCGGCCGGCGAGGACGCCGGCCGTCTCGGCGAGGCCGACCGTGGCCGCGACCAGCGGGCGGGCGTCCACCGAGCCGTCGGCGTAGGCGGCGATCGCGCCGGCCAGACCGGCCGAGCCGCCCAGGATGCCGACGGCGGTGACGTCCTTGAGTACGACGTCGCGGGTGTCGAGGGTGGACGGGGTCCGGGCCAGGCCGATGTAGACGAGGCGACCGGCGGGTTCGACGAGGTCGAGCGCGAGTGCGGGCAGCCCGGGCGCGTTGGAGGCGTCGATGACGGCGTGCCAGGGCAGCGCGGGCAGCGACGCCCTGGTCCAGGCGCCGGTGAAGCCGAGGTCCGCGGCCAGGCGCAGGCCCCCGTCGTCGCGGCCCATCAGGTGGACCTCGATGCCTTGGGCACGGGCGAACAGCGCCGCGAGCAGGCCGATCGTGCCAGTCCCCAGGACCAGCAGCCGATCGCCCGGATCCAGGGCGGCGCCGCGGACGGCCCGCAGCGCGTTGCCGCCGGGTTCGACGAGGGCGCCGAGCGCGGGGTCCACGGTGTCCGGCAGCCGGTGCAGGGCGGTGACGGGCACGGCGACTTGTTCGGCCAGCGCGCCGGGGCGGCCCCGGCTGATGCCGATCTCGGCCAGTTCGGCGCACACGTGGTGGCGGCCGGCGCGGCAGCGGGCGCAGTGGCCGCAGCCGAGCATGGTGTCGCCGGTGACGCGGCGGCCGAGCCAGGCGGGGTCCACGCCCTCGCCGGCGGCGGTGACGCGCCCGCACCACTCGTGGCCAGGCCGTAACGGGTAACGGGACCGGCCGGTGCTCAGGTAGCTCATGTGGCCGGTGAACAGCTCGACGTCCGTGCCGCACACGCCGGCCCGTTCGACGTCCACCACCACCTCCCCGGGCGCGGCGACCGGCGGCTCGACCTCCTGGACCTCCGCCTCCCCCGGGCCGGTCAGCACCAGCGCCCGCGTCACCGGGGGCCGATCACCTTCTGGCGCTGGCTGCCCAGGCCGTCGATGCCGAGCTCCATCACGTCGCCGGGCCGGAGCCAGACGGGCGGGTTCTGGCCCATGCCGACGCCGGGCGGGGTGCCGGTGTTGATCAGGTCCCCCGGCTCCAGCACCATGAACTGGCTCAGGTGGTGCACGATGACGTACGGGTCGAAGATCATCGTCTTGGTGGTGCCGGTCTGGCGGCGCACGCCGTTGACCGTCAGCCACATGCCGAGGTTCGTGACGTCGGCGATCTCGTCAGGGGTGACGAGCCAGGGACCGGCCGGGTTGAAGGTCTCGGCGGACTTGCCCTTGCTCCACTGGCCGCCGCGCTCCATCTGGAAGGCGCGCTCGCTGACGTCGTTGACCGCGCAGTAGCCGGCGATGGCGTCGCGGGCCTCCTCCACCGAGTCGAGATAGGAGGTGCGCCTGCCGATGACGATGCCGAGCTCGACCTCCCAGTCGGTCTTGGTGGAGCCGCGCGGGATCCGCACGTCGTCGTACGGCCCGACGAGGGTGTTGGGTGACTTGGTGAACAGGATCGGCTCGTCGGGGACGGCCTGGCCGGTCTCGGCGGCGTGGTCGCTGTAGTTGAGGCCGATGCAGAGGATCTGGTGCGGCCTGGCGATCGGGGCGCCGACGCGCTCGCCGGCGAACGCGCGGGGCCGGCCCGCGGCGACCCGGTCGGCGAGCAGGGCGGCGCCGCCCCGGGCGAAGAACCGCTCGTCGAAGTCGGGGGTGACGTCGGAGACGTCGATGTAGTGGGTCTCGTCCACGCGGACGACGGGCTTCTCGGCGCCTGGCGCGCCGATGCGCATGAGCTGCACGTGTCTTCTCCGTTAGCTGGAAGGGGGCCGATCGCCGGAGACGATGGCGAGGATGGCGGGCAGGTCGTCCACGAGCGCCCGCACGGGGGTGCGGTAGGCGAGGCCGCTGATGCTGATCGCGCCGCTGGGCACGGTGGGCGAGGTCAGGTAGGCCGGGACCGCCAGGCAGTTGACGCCCGGCTCGTTCTCCTGGTCGTCGACGGCATAGCCCTGCCTGCGGACCCGTACCAGCTCGGCGTGCAACTCCCCGGCCGTGCCGATGGAGCGGCCGGTGGGCCGCTCCAGCGTCCTGTCGCCCACCCAGGCGCGCACCGCGTCCTCGTCGGGCAGGGCGGCGGCCAGCAGCATCTTGCCCACGCCGGTGCAGTGGGCCGGGTTGCGGCCGCCCACCACGGAGCTCAGCCGCACCGCCCCGGACGGCGGGTCGAGCTTGGAGCGGTAGACGACCCAGGGGCCGTCGAGCACCGCGTAGTGCACCGTCTCGCCGTACCGGTCGCACAGCGCCTCAAGGATCGGGGTCACCCGGACGTGGTCGGGGCGGGCCTCGTGGTGGGCGAAGGCCATGCGCAGGAACTCGTCGCCGAGCACGTAGCGGCCGTGTCCGTGCCGGCTGGCGAACCCGGCCCGGCGCAGCGAGGCCAGCGCCCGATGCACCGTCGGCTTCGAGCTGTCCACCGCCCGCGCCATCTCCTCCAGCCCCACCCCGTCGGGGTGACGGGCCAGCTCCGCGAGCACCGCCAGCACGCGATCGGAGCCTACGAGCCGCTGCTCCTCCGTCCATTCGGGCATATTCCGTACGTTAGACCGTCGTTCCAGGAAACGGAAGTTGCTCCCGGCGAAGCCTTCCCCCGGGCGGCGGGAGCCGGTTAGCCTCGCAGACAGTTCCACCCATGTGTTATCGATTCCAACTATTGGAAAGAGACATGCGCACCGCTCTCATCACCGGCGGGGTCAGCGGCCTGGGCAGAGCCGCCGCCGTCCGCCTGGAAGCCGACGGCGTCCGGGTCGTCACCCTCGACGTCGCCGACGGCGCGGACCTGGTCGTGGACGTCACCGACGCCGCCGCCGTCCAGGCCGCCGCCGACGAGATCGGCCCGGTCGACATCCTGGTCAACTCCGCCGGGATCGTCGGCCCCAACGCCCCGCTCTGGCAGCTCCCGCTCGACGGCTGGCGGCGCACCTTCGAGGTCAACGTCGACGGCACCTTCCACACCTGCCGCGCCTTCGTGCCCGGCATGCGCGAGCGCGGGTGGGGCCGCGTCGTCAACATCGCCAGCATGGCCGGCAAGGACGGCAACCCCAACATGTCGCCGTACTCCGCCTCGAAGGCCGCCGTCATCGCGCTGACCAAGTCGCTCGGCAAGGAACTCGCCACCAGCGGCGTGCTGGCCAACGTGATCGCCCCGGCCGTCATCGAGACCCCGATGAACGCCGACACCGGCCCGGAGGCGCTGGCGCACATCACCGGGCTCATCCCGATGCGCCGCGTCGGCCGCCCCGAGGAGGTCGCCGAGCTGATCGCCTGGCTGGCCTCCGACAAGGTCAGCTTCTCCACCGGCGCCGTGTACGACATCAGCGGGGGACGCGCCACGTACTGAGCTTCATAGGCGAACATTTGACCGTTTTATGCCTTTTTGCTACGTTTGAGGCTTGCAGCAGCGGGGTCCGCCATGCGACCGCTGTGTTCTGCCCGGACCGCGCCTTCGCGCGGCCGCCTAATCCGCCATCCGGCGGAGCCGGGGACCCACTCTCATTCCGGGGTGAATCGGCGCCCGATCTCGCGCCGTAGGGCACTTCCACGCCCGAACCCGTCAGCTAACCCGGTAGGCGGCATGGAAGCTAGGAGCAATCCCTTCATGCGTCTCACCCATCGGATCAGCCATCGGATCAGCAGTGCCCTGCTCGGCCTCGCCGTAGCCACGGGCGCCATGACCACCGCCGCCGGCGCCGCCCAGGCCGCCACTCCGGCCGCGGCCGTCGAGCGGCCCCTCGCCAACGCCCCCTCCGTGGCCGGCAGCGCCGCGTACCTGATGGACGCGAAGAGCGGCGAGGTGCACTTCAGCAAGGAGGCCGACCTGCGCAGGCCGGTCGCCAGCCTCACCAAGGCGATGACCGCCTACACCGTGCTCAAGCAGGCCAAGCCGACGGACAAGGTCACGATCACCGCCGAGGACGTCGAGTACGGCAGCCAGGGCGGCGCTTCGGTGGCCCACCTGCGCGCCGGCGACACCCTCACCGTCGAGAACCTGCTGTACGGGCTGATGCTCCCGTCCGGCGCCGACGCCGCGCACGCGCTCGCCCGTGCCTACGGCCCCGGCGTGCCCGGGTTCGTCGCCGAGATGAACGACACCGCCCGCAAGCTCGGCATGACCGACACCGTGTACGTGAACGCCGACGGCATGCCCTACCGGGGCGGCGGCCACTCCACCGCCCGCGACCAGGCGACGCTCGCCAAGGCGACGCTGGATGACCCGACCCTCAAGAAGATCACCTCGACCCGGTACCACGCCGTGGAGTCGACGTCCGAGCACGGCTCGTACGCGTGGAAGAACACCAACCGCCTCCTCGCCGCGCCGGGCGCCCTCGGCGTGAAGACCGGCTACACCAGGGACGCGGGCTACACGCTCGCCTTCGCCGGCGAGCGCGACGGCAACCGCCTGGTCGGCGTGATCCTCGGCGAGACCGACTCCGGCCGCCGCTTCCAGACCGCGCAGGCTCTGCTGGACTGGGGGCACGCGGGCCACCGATAGGTCCCTTTCCTGCTTGTTGCCTGGGAAGATGTGGCCTGGTGGCAGCCGGGGCCGCACGATCGGCTAGCGTCGAAAACGGCGCGTGCGGACGGTTTGTCCGGCACGCGCCTACTCGCCGGTCGCAGGTCCAGGCCCCGGCTTCGAAAGGAAAGAGATGGTGGAGCCGGTGCCGGCTGACCTGAACACGATTGAGCGCCGAGGCGCGGTGCCGGGACGGGGGTGCGCGCGATGAGCGTCGCGCTGGGCCTGGTGGCCATCTTCGTCCTCACCCTGGCCACCGGCTACTTCGTCGCCCAGGAGTTCGCCTACGTCACCGCCGACCGGCTCGCGCTGACGCAGCAGGCGGCCGCGGGCGACAAGAAGGCGGCCAAGGCCGTCAAGGTGCTGGAGCGGCTGTCGTTCATGCTGTCCGGCGCGCAGCTCGGCATCACCGTCACCGCGCTCGTGGTCGGCTTCATCGCCCGCCCGGCGCTGGCCGAGCTGATCTCACCCGCGCTGACCGCGCTCGGCATGCCCGCGGGGCTGGTGGACGCGGTGGCGCTGGCAATCGGGTTCGCGCTCGCCACGATCATCCAGATGGTGATCGGCGAGCTCGCCCCGAAGAACCTGGCGCTGGCCAGGCCGGAGCCGCTGGCCCGCGCGCTGGCCTCCTCGACCCTGATCTACCTGGCCGTGGCCGGGCCGATCATCAAGCTGTTCGACGCCACCGCCAACAGGCTGCTGCGCGCGGTCGGGATCGAGCCGGTCGAGGAGCTGCACCACGGCGCCACCCTGGAGGAGCTCGGCCACATCATCGGCGAGTCCGAGGCGCACGGCCACCTGCCCGGCAGCCAGGCCGACGTGCTGGAGCGGGCGCTCGCCTTCTCCGACCACACCGCCGAAGAGGTCATGGTGCCCAGGGCCGACGTGGTGGCCGTCGCCGCGTCGGCGACCGTCGCCGAGCTGGACGAGCTCATCGCCGCCCACGGCCACACGCACTATCCGGTGCTCGGCGCCACGCTGGACGACGTCGCCGGGCTGGTCAGCCTGCGGGACGTCGCCGCCGTGCCGACCGGCGCGGCGGCCACCACCCGGGTCGGCGACCTGGCCCGCGAGGTGCTCGTCGTGCCCTTCTCGCAGCCGCTGCCGGACCTGGCCGGCCAGCTCCACGCGCGCGGCGAGGAGGTGGCCTGCGTGGTCGACGAGCACGGCGGCCTGGCCGGCCTGGTCACCTGGGAGGACGTCGCCGAAGAGCTGGTCGGGGAGATCGCCGACGAGAACGACGCCGACACGCCCGCCGCGGTGCGCCGTGGCGACGGCTGGGAGCTGGACGCGGGCCTGCGGATAGACGAGATCGCCCTGGCCACGGACCTGAGCCTGCCGGACGAGGACGACTACGACACGCTGGCCGGGCTCATCCTGCACCGGCTGGGCCGCTTCGCCGTGCCCGGCGACGTGATCACCGCGGACCTGCCCGCCACCCTCGACCCCGGCGCGCCCACCCACGCCCGCATCGAGGTGCTGACCCTGAACCGCCACGTCCCCGAGCGCGTCCGCCTCACCCCGTACCGGCACGAAGGCGAGCAGCAGTCGTGAACCTGACCCTGGGCCTGGCCCTCACCCTGTTCCTGCTCGCCGGCAACGGCTTCTTCGTCGCCGCCGAGTTCGCCCTGGTCGCCGCCAAGCGCCACCGCCTGGAGAAGGCCGCCGCGCAGGGCAGCCGGTCCGCCGCGGCGGCGCTGGCAGGGATCAAGGAGCTGTCGCTCATGCTGGCCGGCGCCCAGCTCGGCATCACGCTCTGCTCGCTCGGCCTCGGCGTGGTCTCCGAGCCGCTCATCGCCGGCACGCTCACCCCGCTGTTCCACGCCGCCGGGCTGCCCGAGGCCGCCGCGCACGCGGTCGCCTTCGTCATCGCGCTGGCCATCGTGACCTTCCTGCACATGGTCCTCGGCGAGATGGCGCCCAAGTCCTGGGCGATCGCCCATCCGGAGCGCTCGGCCACCGTCCTGGCGCTGCCGTTCCGCGGCTTCACGCTGGTCGTCCGTCCCGTGATCAGCGTGCTGAACGCCGTCAGCGACGCGCTGCTCCGCCTGTTCAAGGTCCGGCCCCGGGAGGGCGACGCCAACCCGCGCACCCCCGAGCAGCTCCAGCACCTGGTGGAGGAGTCACGCAGGCTCGGGCTCATCGAGGCCGACGACCACGCCGTGCTCACCCAGGCCCTGCACGCCCCGAACACCGGCATCGCCGGGCTGATCACCCCGATCGACCGGATCGTCGGCGTGCCCGCCGCCGCCTCGGCCCAGGACGTGGTCGACGCCTGCCTGAACGCCGGACGCTCGCGCCTGATCGTCGGCCCCGCCGCGGCCCCGCTGGGCGTCGTCCACATCCGCGACGCCTACCTGGCGCGCCGCCGCTCCCGCGACGTCACCGCCGAGCAGCTCGCCTACCGCGTCCCGGCCCTGCACGCGGGCGCCTCGGTGTCGGACGCGGTGTCGGCGCTCCGGGCCGGCCACAGCCAGCTCGCGCTCGTCCGCGACGACGACGCCACGATCGGCATCGTCAGCCTCGACGACCTGCTGACCACCCTGCTGGTGCCAGGGAACGGGGAGCCGACGGCGCGCTGACGAGTCACGTGGCGATCCGGCCATTCCGAGGCCATGGCGGGAGGAATGGCGCTCTGGCTCACGGTGATGCGCCCGGGCACCGAGCGCGCCGACGTACGGGCACGTCAGACGGCGTGGCTGCTGACCACGGCGCCCGTCGCGCTCACCCTGACCTGTGCGGGCCTGGCAGTCGGCGGCTCACCGGCCCTGCTCCCGTGGGCGATCATCGCGATGGCGGTCGTGCTCGGCGACGCCGTGGACGTTCCCTGCACGCCTGGGCGCACCCTGGCCGGTGCTCGTCAGCGGCGCGCTGATCGCCCTGGGAACCCTGATCTACCTGCTGACCCTCGTACGTCTGACGGCGAGACTCCGCTCGCCGGGCGTGAGCATCGGCGGCGGCGGGCTCATCGGCCGTCGGACCGTCCGTCCACGGCGTTCCCGGAATCCCGCAGGTGGGTGGCGAGCTGTTTGCGCACAGGGCCGTAGTGGGCCTCGATCGCCGCCTGGAAGGCGGCCACGTCGCGCCGCCGGGCGGCCGCCACGATCTCCGCGTGCGCGTCGGCCGTCTCCCGTCCGTCGGCGGTGGACGGGGCCAGCAACGGGGCGACCATGCTGTGGACGTCCCAGAACGCCCCGGTGAGCTGCTGGACGAGGTCGATCTTCAGCGGCTCCATGAGCAGCAGGTGGAAGGCGCGGTCCTGCTCGACGAACGTCTCCCCCTTGTCGGCCAGCTCGCGCATCTCGGACACCAGCGCGGCCAGGGCGTCGAAGTGGGGCTCCTCCAGAGCCGCCACGAGGGAGGCCGCCAGGCCCTGTTCGAGCAGCTGACGGACGCCGATCACCTCGCCGAGCACGGTGAAGTCGTCGCGGCTGCTGAGCTGGACGCGGAAGGCGAGGCTCTCCACCAGGGCCACCAGGGACAGGCGGCCGACGTACATGCCGTGGCCGTGCCGCACCTCCACGATGTCGAGGGCGCTCAGCGTCTTGATCGCCTCACGCACGCTGGAGCGGCTCGCCCCCAAGCTCTCGCAGAGCACGGACTCGGTGGGCAGCGGATCGCCGGGCTTCAGATGGTTCCGCAGGATGAACGCCTTGATCTGCTCCGTCACCTCCTGCCGCCGCAACGGATGCCGCCCCGTGGCGGGTCCAGGGAAGTCCAGCGCCATCTTCTGCCTTTCCCGCGATGCCGGTCTCTGGCGTGCACCCTAAGCATAGGACGTCAGACGTCGTACGCCTCCCGGCTTCACCGGGTGCCCGGGGACGATTCTGCCGGAACCATGGCCGTCACGCCCTCGTCATCCTTTCGGCGAACCAGCGGGTGATGGTCGTCGGGTGGGTGATGGCGGTGCCGACGACCACGGCGTACGCGCCCGCCTCGACGGCTGCGGCGGCCTGCTCCGCCGTGTGGACGCGCCCCTCGGCGATCACCGGGACGGGCAGGTCGCGGGCGAGCCCGGCGACCAGTTCGAGGTCAGGGCCGGGTCCGGGGCGGGAGTACGCCGTGTACCCGGACAGGGTCGTCCCGACCACGTCCGCGCCTGCCTCGGCGGCGGCGATCCCTTCCTCGTACGTGGAGACGTCCGCCATCACCAGCCGGCCGGTACGGTCGTGCACGGCCTTGACGGTTTCGGCGAGCGTGCGGCCGTCGGGGCGCGGTCTGCGGGTGCCGTCCACGGCCACGATGTCCGCGCCGGTCGCGGCGACGGCGAGGGCGTGGTCGAGGGTCGGCGTGATGAAGACGTCCCCGTCGCCGTCCTTCCACAGACCGATGAGCGGCAGGTCCAGCGCCGCGCGGATCCGCCGCAGGTCCTCCAGCCCCTGCGCCCGGATCCCCGCCGCCCCGCCGGCGGCCACCGCCCGCGCCACCCGGCACATCGTGTCCGGGTCACGCATCGGCTCGCCGGGGTACGCCTGACAGGACACCACCAGACGGCCCCGAATAGCGGCCAGCGCAGGGTGCTCAGCGGCCGACGTCATGATCCTCCTCGATGGTGCTCGCGCGAATCCTCGATGGTGATCGCGCGAAGGGGGCCGATCACTCGCGCGTCCAGTACGGTTCCAACCGCCCAGCGGGCCAGCGCGAGGCGGGCCCACGCGAAACGGCCCACGCGAAGCGGCCCGACGCGAAACGGGCCCGCGCGAAGCGGCCCGACGCGAAACGGGCCCGCGCGAAGCGGCCCGACGCGAAACGGGCCCGCGCGAAACGGGGCGGCGCGAAACGGGCCCGCGCGAAACGGGCCACGCGAGGCGGGGCGGAAAATGGTGTCGGTCATGGGGACGCTTCCAGGGCCATGCGGGCGGCGCCGAGCAGGGCGGCGGCGCCGGCGAGGGCGGCGGGTTCGACCGGGACGTCTCGCAGTGCGGGCAGTACCTCGGCGGCGATGGCGGCGCGTAGCGGTCGCCACCACGGTTCGCCGCATCCGGCGACGCCTCCCCCGATGACCACGATCTCAGGGTCGATGACGTTCATCAGCCCGCCGATGAGCGAGCCGAGCGCGGCCCCGCCCTCGGCCAGGACGTCCGCGGCGAGCGGATCTCCGGCCGCAGCCAACCGAGCCACCCCGGCGAGGTCCGCGGCGTCCGTACCGCCCCGGCGACGGTACTCACCAAACAGGGCGGGGCCGGACGCGACCGCCTCCACATGCCCCTGCCCGCCGCACGGGCACGGCCTCCCGGCCGCCGCCGCCACCGGCACATGGCCCGCGTGACCGGCCACAGCGTGCGCCCCGTGCCGGACCCGCCCACCGAGCATGACCGAGGCGCCGACGCCGGTACCGACCGCGACCAGCAGGACGTCCTCCCGGCCGGCGGCGGCACCGCGCCACTGCTCGCCGAGCGCGTGCGCGTGCACGTCGTTGCCGACCACCACCGGCACCCCGAGCCTGCGCGACAGCTCGCCACGCAGATCGGTCCCCGCCCATCCAGCCAGTGCCCCGGTCGCCGAGACCACCACACCACGCCCCGGATCGACCACCCCAGCACTACCGACACCGACCGCGCTCACAACCCCCCGGCCACCGAGACCCCCGACACCAGCCGGATCCACGGTCCCATCGCAGAGGTCACGCCCGACCTCCGCACTACCACCCGCCCCCACGGACCCCCGCCCGTCACGGACGCCGCGACCGAACTCCGCACCACCGGCGGCTTCCACGGCCCCCTGCCGGTCATGGAGGTCACGACCGACCTCCGCACTACCCGACTCCACGGCCCCCCGCCCCTCACGGAGGTCACGACCGGCCTCCGCAGGCGGCCCCACCGATCTCCGCCCATCGCGAAGGTCACGACCGAACTCCGCACTACCAGCCGCCCTCACGGCCCCCCGCCCCTCACGGAGATCCCGACCGAACTCCGCACTACCGGCCGCGATCACAACCCCCCGGCTCTCGGTGAGGGTGTGGATGAGGGCGGTGGCGGTGGTGAGGATGGCGTCGGGGCCTTCGGTGGCGGGGGTGGGGCGGGTGGCCGTGGCCAGGAGGGTGCCGGAGTGGTCGACCAGGCCGGCGGCGATCTTCGTGCCGCCGATGTCCACGCCGACGACGAGGCTCACAGCAGCCCGGCCTCCTCCAGATGGGCGGCGACGGCGCGGCCCTCGTCGGCCGTCAGCTCGCGCATCGGCGCGGCGACGGCCGCGTGGCCGATGACCCCGCGCAGGGCCAGCGCGGTCTTGAACGCCCCGACGCCCCGCGTGCTGCCACCGGCGGTGGCAGGGGATGCCGCCTCGACGATGCGGAACAGCCGGGTCAGGCGGTCCTGCTCGGCCTTGGCGTCGGCCCAGCGCCCGTCGGCGCAGGCCCGCAGCAGCCGTACGTAACCGTGCGGGTCGACGTTGGCCAGGCCGGGCACGGCGCCGTCGGCCCCGGCGAGCATCATCGCGTCGACCACGACCTCGTGCCCGGTCAGCGCCGAGAACCCGGCGAGCCCGGCGGCCCGCAGGACCACCTGGCGGAATCCCACGTCGTCGCCGCTGGAGTCCTTGAGCCCGTCGACGACGCCGTCCGTGGCCAGGGAGAGCACCAGGTCGGCGGTGAGCTTGGTGTGCACCGACACCGGCACGTCGTAGGCCAGGAGCGGCAGGTCCACGGCGGCCCTGACGGCGCGGAAGTGCCGGTCGACCTCGACGGGATGGATGCGGGCGTAGAACGGCGCGGTCACCACGACGGCGTCCGCGCCGAGCTTCCTGGCGATCTCCGCCCGCTCGATCACGCGGCCGGTCGTCGTCTCGATGCAGCCGGCGAGCACGGGCACCCGGCCGGCGGCCGCCCGCACCACGACCTCCAGCGCCTTGTCCCGGCGGGCGTCGGTGAGGAAGACCGCCTCACCGGAGCTGCCGAGGGCGAACAGGCCGCTGACGCCCGCCTCGATCAGGAACTCGACCAGCCGCTCCAGTGACGCGGCGTCGATCTCGCCGTCCGGCGTCAGAGGGGTGACGACCGGCGGGATGACGCCGCTGAAGCGGGGCTTGCGGGGGCTCAAAGAAGGCTCCTTACGGGCGATTCGGGGTGGACGCAGTGCCAGAAGTGCGCCTCCGCCTGAGTGGCGGGCGGGAACTCCTGCGCGCACGCCTCGGTGGCCTTCCAGCAGCGGGTGCGGAACGGGCAACCGGACGGCGGGTGAGTGGCGGACGGGACCGGGCCGGTGAGCACGATCCGTTCGGTGTCGTCGAGCAGGCTGGGCGTGGCCGAGAACAGGGCCCGCGTGTACGGGTGGCGCGCCCGGCCGGCCACGTCGGCGACCGGCCCCTCCTCGACCACGCGGCCGAGGTACATGACCGCGATCCGGTCGGCGAGGTAGCGGACCGTCTGGATGTCGTGGGAGATGAACACCAGGCCGAGCCCCAGGCTCGTGCGCAGGTCGAGCAGGAGGTTGAGCACCTGGGCGCGGACGGAGACGTCCAGCGCGCTGGTGGGCTCGTCGGCGACGATCACGTCGGGTTCGAGGGTCAGGGCGCGCGCCACGGCGACCCGCTGGCGCTGGCCGCCGGAGAGCTGGCCGGGCAGCGCCTCGGCGACGTGGCCGGGCAGCCCGACCAGGTCGAGCAGGTCGCGCACGCGTTCCTCGCGCTGCTTCGGCGTGCCGCGCCGGTGCACGTCGAGGGGGTCGCGCAGGATGCGGCGCACGGACAGGCGGGGGTTCAGCGCGGTGGAGGCGTCCTGGAACACCATGGCCACGGCGGCCCCGAAGTCCCGCCGGCGGCGCCGTACCGGCAGCGTCCACAGGTCCTCGCCGCGGAAGCGCACCGTGCCCGAGGTGGGCACCTGGAGGCCGACCACCACCTTGGCGAGAGTGGACTTGCCGCATCCCGACTCGCCGACCACGCCGAGGATCTCGCCCCGGCCGACGGAGACGGTGGCGTCGGTGAGTGCGTGCACCTTGTCGCGGCGCACCAGGCCGCCGCTGCGCGCGGTGTGCACCACGTGCACGTGTTCGAGGCTGACGACTGGTTCGTTCACCGTTGTCCCCCTCCGGGATGGAAGCAGGCCCGCGCGTGGTCGTGCGGGTCGCCGGCCAGCGGCGGCGGAGCGGTGCGGCAGGTCGCGTCCGCGGCCGCGCACCGGCCCGCGAAGCGGCAGCCAGGCCCGAAGTCCCGGGGCGCGGGCACCACGCCCGGTACCTGGTGCAGCCGTTTGGCCCCGCTCTCCAGGGAGAGCACCGAGCCGAGCAGGCCCCGGGCGTAGCGGTGCTCGGCGCCGGACAGGAGCGAGCCGGTCGTGCCGATCTCGGCGAGCTGGCCGGCGTACATCACGGCGATCCGGTGCACGAGCTGACCGACCAGGCCGAGGTCGTGCGAGACGAGCAGCATCGCGAAGCCGAGCTCGTCCCGCAGCTCGACCAGCAGCTCCACCACCTGCGCCTGCACGGTCACGTCGAGCGCCGTGGTGGGCTCGTCGGCGACCAGCAGCCGCGGGCCGCGGGACAGGGCCATCGCGATCAGCACGCGCTGGCGCTGGCCGCCGGACAGCTCGTGCGGGTAGCTGCGCCGGGTGCGCGCCGGGTCCAGGCCCACGAGTTCGAGGAGCTGCTCCGGCGTACGGGTGCCGCCTCTCTTGGTGAGCTGGCGCAGCTGGGTGCCCACGAGGACCGACGGGTTCAGCGACGACATGGCGTCCTGGTAGACCATGGCGATCTCCGGGCCGGAGATCGCCCGCCGTTCGCCTGGCGGCAGGTGCAGGATGTCGCGGCCGTCGTAGACGATCCGGCCGCTCACCTGCGCGGCGCGGGGCAGCAGACCCATGATGGCCAGGCTGGTCAGGCTCTTGCCGCAGCCGGACTCGCCCACCAGCCCGAGCGTCTCGCCCACCCGTACGTCGAAGGAGAGCGACTGGACGACCGGGACGTCCCCGTATCGCTGCGGGAAGCGGATGGTCAGGTCCTCGACCGACAGCAGCGGCGCGGCCCCGGGCGGCAGCGGAGGGACGCGTGGCGGGCGCTCGCCCGCCACGACGGCGAGCCTGGCGAGCGCGTCCCCGGTCTCGGTGCTCTCCTCGGCGGGTACGGCCGCCGAGGAGACGTCGTCGGCCGGTGCGGCGGCGCGCCGGGCGGAGCGGGGCGCGGCCCACGCGTCGGTGAGCCCTTCGGCGAGCAGGTTGAGCGCGAGCACCGTGACCAGGATCGCCAGGCCGGGGAAGAACGTGGCCCACCAGCCGCCGGCCAGGACGAGCTGCCGGCCGTAGGCCAGCACGTTGCCCCAGCTCGGCGCCGGGTCCTGGATGCCCGCGCCGATGAACGACAGGCTGGCCTCGAAGATGATCGCGTCGGCCACCAGCACGGTGGCGAACACCATGATGGGCGCGGCGCAGTTGACGGCGACGTGCCTGACCAGGATGTGCGGCCTGGTGGCGCCGATGACCTTCTCGGCGGCGACGTAGTCCTCGCCGTACTGCGCCAGGACGTTGGCCCGCACCACCCGCGTCAGCTGCGGCACGTACAGGAAGGCGATCGTGCCGATCAGGACCGGGAGGTGGCGGCCGAAGACCGCCACCAGCACCGCGGCGAGCGCGATGCCGGGGAAGGCCATGACCACGTCGAGGACGCGCATGATGCCCTCGCTGACGGCCTTGCGCGAGGTGGCCGCGAGGCTGCCCAGCACCGCGCCGGCGGCGACGGCGAGCGCGGTGGCGCCCAGGCCGATGAGGAGGGAGGACTGCGCGCCGTGCGCGATCCTGGCGAAGACGTCACGCCCGGCCCTGTCGGTGCCGAGCCAGTGGTCGGCGCCGGGCGGGACGGCGGGCGTGCCGGTCGCGAGCGGATCTCCGGCGAAGAGCGGCGCCAGCACGGCGAAGAGCGCGATCGCCACGAGCACGGCGAGGGAGACGACGGCGACCGGGGAGAGGCGCGCGAAGCGGATGCCGGGGTCGGAGAGCCGGGCGGTCAGGCCTGATCTGAGCATCTCACACCGCCCTGATCCGCGGGTTGACGAGCAGGTAGAGCAGATCGACGACGAGGTTCACGAGGAGGAACGCCACCGCGATCGTCAGCACCGCGCCCTGCACCAGGGCCACGTCGCCGTTCGTGACGCCTTCGAGGATGAGCTTGCCCATGCCGGGCAGGTCGAAGATCGTCTCGATGACCACGGCGCCGCTCAGCAGGTAGCCGACCCGCAGGCCGAGCACGGTGAGCGGGGTGATGAGCGCGTTGCGCAGCGCGCCGCGTACGACGATCGCGCGGGGCAGGCCGTTGCCGGTGGCGGTGCGGACGTAGTCCTTGTCCAGTTCCTCCACCATCGAGGTGCGCACCAGGCGCGACAGCGAGGCCGCGGCCGGGACGGCGATCGCGATCGAGGGCAGGGCCAGCGACAGGAGCCAGCCGGTGACGGAGTCGGCCGGGTTGACGTAACCGCCGGTCGGGAAGATCGGAACGCCGAGCGCGAACTCCTGGATGAGCAGGATGCCCAGCCAGAAGGAGGGCATCGCCACCCCCGCGATGGACAGCACGCGGGTCACCTGGTCGGGCCACCGGTCGCGGTGGAGCGCGCCGGTGACCCCGAAGGCCAGGGCGCCGGCCACGGCGAGCACCAGGCCCAGCACGGTGAGCTGGATCGTGAGCGGGAAGGCCGTGACGACCCGGTCGATCACCGGGGTCGCCGGCGGGGCGGTGTAGCCCAGGTCGCCCTGCGCCAGCTGCCCCAGGAACCGGACGTAACGCAGCGGGAGGGGGTCGTCCAGCCCGTGCTCCGCCCTGTAGGCGGCGCGCGCCTCCGGGCTCGCGCCGTCGCCGAGTGCGTTGTACGCGGGATCGTTGGGCGAGAACTGGAGGACCACGAAGACCAGCAGCGTGACGCCCAGCAGCATGGGCGGCAGGATCACCAGCCGTCTCACGGTCAGCCGTAGGAGTGCGAACATGGCGCTTTCTCGTCGGGGCGGTCAGACGCGGGCGACGTCGAGGAAGGACAGGCCCGTGGTCGGGATGGGCTGGAAGCCGGTGAGCGCCTTCTCGTCCCAGGCGGTGGGCAGCTTGCGGTGCAGGATCGGGTAGAGCGGCACCTCCTCGGCGACGAGGTCGACGGCCTGGCCCCACAGCTTCTTCTGCTCCGTGGCGTCGTCGGTCCGCACCGCGGCGTCGAGCAGCTCCAGCATCTTCTTCGCCTCGGCGGTCTCGCTCCAGCGGTAGCGGTTCTCCGGCCAGATGCCGTCGTAGAACCAGCGCAGCAGCAGGTCCATGTCGTTGCCGAAGACCGAGGGGTCGCCCGGCGCCACCAGGACCTGGAACGCGCCGGGGTCGATCTTGTTGGTGTACTGCCCGCCCGACTGGCCGATGTCGAGCGTGGTGGTCACGCCGACGGCGTCCCAGGACTCCTTGATGATCGGGACGACGTCCTTCACCCAGCCGGTGTCGGTGGTGACCATGGTGACCTGGAGGTTCTCGACCCCGGCCGCCTTGAGCAGCTCCTTGGCCTTGTCCGGGTCGTAGCCGTAGACGGTGGCCGCCTCGGCGTACGCCGGGTGCGACTCCTGGACGTAACCGGTCGCCGCGGCGGCGTTGCCCAGCATGCCCGTCCGGATGACCTTGTCCTTGTCGATCGCCCAGTGCAGCGCCTGGCGCACCCGCTTGTCGTCGAAGGGCTTCTCGGCGCAGTTGAACATGAGGAAGAGCAGGCCGAAGGACTGCACCGCCTCCAGCTTGTGCTTCTGGCCGACCTTCTCGGCGTCGAGGTACGGCACGTCCTCGATCGCCGCGACGCGGCCGGACTCCAGCGCGGTCACGCGGGCGGACGGGTCGGACAGCAGCCGCCAGGTCATGTTCTTGACCTTCGCGGGGCGCGGGCCGTTGTACTCGTCCCACCGCTCGAAGACGATCTTGTCTTCCTTGGTCGCCTCGATCAGGCGGTACGGGCCCGAGCCCACGGGCTTGGCGTCGAAGGCGGCCTTGTCCTTCTCCACGATCGCCCTCGGCACGATCTTGACGACCGCGAGCCGCTCCTTGAGCAGGGGGAAGGCGTGCTTGAGCTTGATCTCCGCCGCCGTGTCGCCGACCGCGGTGACGCTCTCCACGAACGGGATGAACTGCACCATGAGCGAGGCGTTGGCGGGGTCCATGACGCGCTCGAAGCTGAAGGCGACATCTCCGGCCGTCACCGGGGAGCCGTCGTGGAAGGTGGCGCCCTGGCGCAGGGCGACCTTGTACGTGGTGTCGTCGACCTTCTCCAGCTCTCCGGCGGCGAGCGCGGCGTACGGCTCGCGGGTCACCGGGTCGAGGTCGAACAGCGCCTCCAGGGTGTGCATGTTGGCCGCGACGGGCGTGGCGCCGGACGAGGTCATCGGGTCGAAGCCGGTCGACAGGGCGTACGAGATGCCGGCCTCGATGCTGTCGGCGGCGGCGGCGGGCGCCGCGCTGCCGGTGGAGGCGGGGCCCGAGCACGCGGCGAGCGAGCCGGTGAAAGCGGTGGCGGCGCTCATGGCCCCTACGAGCCGCAGGAAGCCGCGGCGGTTGACGGACGGGGCGGGATCGGGCATGGCTACCCCTCTCCTTTAATGGTGACCGTTTTGGGGGGTATCGTCACGGGTGCGGCACAGGACACATGACGTCTGATGTCTGATGCCGATGCGGGGAATGTAGACGACCTTTGGACGAAAGGGCAAGATGTTGGCCGTGATCGAGCCCATCTCGCGACCGTCCCGCGGTACGCAGCTGCGACAGCGAGAGGTGGCCGAGCGCATCAAGCAGTACATCCTGCACCACCGCCTGCGGCCCGGCGACGCGCTCCCCACCGAGGCGGAGCTGTGCGCGGCCATCGGCGCGAGCCGCTCCAGCGTGCGGGAGGCGATCAAGACCCTCACCGCCCTCGACATCGTCGAGGTGCGCCACGGATACGGCACCTACGTCGGCAAGCTGTCACTCGCCGCCCTGGTCGAGAGCCTGAGCTTCCGGGGCCTGCTCAGCCGGTCCGACGACTACCAGGTGCTCTCCGAGCTGGTCCAGGTGCGCCAGACCCTGGAGCAGGGGCTCGCCTCCGCGATCATCCCCGCCCTGGGCGAGGATCTGCGCGGCGAGCTGGAGAGGCTCACCGACGAGATGGACGAGCGGGCGCGGGCGGGCGAGACGTTCATCGAGCAGGACCGCGAGTTCCACCTGCTCCTCATGAAGCCTCTGGGCAACGAGCTGGTCACCCAGCTCACCGCCGCCTTCTGGGACGTGCACGCGATCGTCGCGCCCACCATGCACACCACCCCCGAGTCGGTGCGCGAGACCGTCGCGGCGCACCGCGCGATCGTGCGGGCGGCCTCCGCCGAGGACCTCCAGGGGTTCGCGGAGGCGATCGCCGCCCACTACGCCCCGGTGCGGCGGCACCTGAGGGAAAATCGCGGGCATTGACGGCTCTCCACCCCGCACTTACAGTACGGGACGTCTGATGTCTGATGCTCCTCGGCTCCAACCCCCCGAACCGAAGGAGCGATCGATCCGTGATGTCCCTGCCCAGAAGGCTCCTGCGCGGAGTCTTAGCCCTCGTCCTGTCCGTCGCCGCCGCGGCGGTCTTCGTCCCCGCCCCCGCCTTCGCGGCCGTCCCCGGCGTCTCGGCGACCGTCGGGGCCGACTGCCCGCTCAGCCGGCTGCAGCTCACCCTGGACAACAAGTCGGCCCAGACCCAGACGTACACCGTGACCTGGCCCGGCCGCTCCGGATCGCCGTGGACCCGCACGGTGCCCGCCGGAGGCAGCGCGCTGCTCCACTGGACGCTCGACCCCGGCACCCCGTACACCCTGCGCACCACGACTCCGACCGGCCTCGACACCACGCAGAGCGGCAGGTTCCACTGCGGCGGCGGGATGTCCGCGCTCGTCGGCTTCGACTGCACGGAGAGCCGCCTCCAGCTCATCCTGGAGAACCGCACCACTGCGGCGAAGACGTTCACGGTCACCTGGCCGGGCCGGACCGGCTCGCCCTGGACGCGCACCGTCGCTGCGGGCGGTAACTACCTGCACTTCAGCAAGGGCGGCGGCTGAGAGCTGGGCCGATGTAACGATGATGGCCCTGACCTGCGGTTCGTCCACTCATCAGCTCTCAACGTTTCCGGGCTTCTCACACCCTCATGTGCCCTCGTTGTGCCCTGCCCTCGCAGATCTGGGTGATCTCCGATGCCACAGCATGCCACCTGGGAAAACGACTCGATCATATAGCTGAGCAGGGATTACGCTTGCGGGCATTTCGCATCACTTGTCGCTGGTTCGGTGCTCCCACGGAACAGGAACGGAACAGAGTAGGAGGCCACTCCATGGCGATTCCCGAGAAAGGCTCACAGCTCACCACGGTCGACGGCATCACCGACCGCTGACGCGTCCGACACAAGCCCACCTACTCCCAGGGAAACAGTTGGGAACCAATGACCTTAAGTGGTGCGTTCGTAACATTCACGAAAGATCACCACGATCCACCCGTGAAACCCCAAGGTAAGACTCCAGCGCCTGCTTGATGACCTCGTACGGTGTGCAGGCGAGCTGTTGCGCGTGCTCACGGAGCCATGCTTCCAGGTCGAGAGGGAGGTACTTCGACCGATTGTCGAGGTTCTCCAGCTTAGTGACCCAGCGGCAGTTGTCGGGCGAGTAGCCGAGATCATTGTCGATTCGGTCGAGTTCCTTGCCTTCGACATAGCCGTGCCTCATTGCCCAGTCCCGGAAGTTCTCGAAGCTGTCGACCCACTCCGTGCAGACCGTGATCCCCCGCCCGGAGTAACGATGAGCTCCCCTGATGTTGGGGTTGGAGCAGCGCTGCTTCATAGCGGACCAGGCCCGGTAGAGCGGCTTCCCAGACTCACCGTGAGTGCGGCGCCTGGTCCGCCGGCTCTCGGCGTCGAGGCATCCGCAGCTTCGCGTGTTGCCGCTGCGCACACTGCCCCATCGAAGCTCCTTTCGGGTTCGGTCCTCGCAGGAGCATTCGACCAGGACCCAGCGCTCGTTCCCTCGCGCGGAGAACGCCGGTCGGAGGTCCAGGACCTCTATCACCGTCAGGCGTCCAGATGTGAACCCCACTCTGGCACCACGACCAGGGCGCTGAAACACATCACTCCCGCCGGTCGGCGTCGCTGAGGTCGTCATGAGATTTGCTCCCTCTCGGCGCGCAGCGCTTCGAGGGCCGCTCGGATCACGGAATAGGTATCGACGTCATCCTCGGCGGCACGTGCCTCCAGCGCTTCGTGAAGTGGCGTTGGGAGATACCTTGCGCGGTTCAGCAGGTTCTCTAGATCAGTGACCCACCGGCAGTTGCCCGGCTCGTACCCGCGGTCGTTGTTGATCCGGTCGATGGTAAGGCCGTCTGCGTAACCGTTCTCCAGGGCCCATGCCTCGAACGCACGGAAGTTCTCCCAGCCTGAATCCACCGCTATCCCGCGGCCGCCGTAGCGCTTCCACTTCTCAGATGTCGGGTTTGAGCATCGTTCGCGCATGTTCGCCCAGATCCTATGGAGACGGTCATAGGACTTCCCGTGATAGCGATAGCGATCGTACGTCTGCTGGCGGCCCTTCCATACACGATCTACGTGAATCCTCGCCTCGGGATTCACATCAAGGCTGATGTAGCAGAAACCGCATGCTGCGGCCTTGCGCCGCTCCAGATCGTCCTCCCGGACATCGTCTTCCCATACGCAGTCCGGGCCCATACACCGCAGCCGTACGAAGTAGCGGTTGCGCATCTGGGATTGCCCGCTGCGCCCCGGCACCAGCAGGGCGAATGGAAGCGAGACGACCTCGAAGACCCCCAGCTGTGTACCTATCGGCAGAGGTGTGCGGTTTCGCGCTGGCATCGGGTCGGCTCCTTGGACTTGGGGTCGCAGAGATTCGCTGACGCTATCGGCTAGCTCCGACAATTTCTCCCCCTCCGACCGAAGATGCCGGAATCTGGACTACGCTCCGATCTCATACCTAGCTGATGCCGGACGAAGATCCAGAGGTCCTGTTACAGGCATCCGGCAGTAGCTCGCGCGCGAGTCAGGGAAGCGAGAGCAAGATTCCGGATCAGGCTCATGTGTGTGAACGTCACGGCCGCACCACTGTCGCGGGGCTGCTGTCACCTCAGCCACGGTCACCCGGTGCCGGGGCCCGACGAAGGAGGGCCTCGGCGTCGATCGCCCCGGCCACCGTCGGCCATAGGCGAAGTGAGCGATCGTCACGGCCTTCGCCATCAGAGATGGGGAGGTTGAGGCCAGTGGATGTTAAACCACTTGACCTACGGGTTTGGTCTCCTACGCTGGTGAGCTGAGCACTGCACAACGCTTATCCTTGGACACCTTCATGAAGCAGGAATCTCGATGTCAAACTTCTCGCCAATAGATCCACCTAGTAAGTATGAGGATGCCCTTGAGGAGAAACCTTCGCCGATCCTGATGCCTCCGACAGTATTTATGGACGAGTCAAGTAGTACCGGGGAGAATCTCCTAGACGCCAATCAGCCGGTCTTTGTTCTTGCTGGCTTGCATATGGATACAGCCGAAGCCAGCGAGCTCCTTCGAGTCGTTCAAGCAGAGCTTCCTGCCACCCATGGCGAACCAAAGTACACCGCCCTAGCCAACACAGATCGTGGCCGCGAAGCACTGCTGAGTATATTTGAGTCAATACCGAACCACTCTGTTGCAGCATATGTGGCGCACAAACCATTTATGGTTGTAGGCAAGATGGTTGACTTACTACTGGAAGAGTTGCTGCATTCTGTCGGTTACGATATGTACGCGGACGGATCCGCGGTAGCCATGACTCACATGATTTATTTCGTGGCACCTGTCCTGGGTGATCCTTTGGCGTATAACAAGATGCTTCAAGTATTTATTGATGCCGTTCGCTATAGAAAGAGAGCATCAATCGACGACCTCTTCGTGGCCATAGCCAACTATCGAGAGACATGTGATCCGCAGTGGGCGGAAACCGTCGAGATGCTTGAGCTTTGCCGCTCGGAAGCAGATAGGGTGGCGGCAAGGGTTTCGACAGGAGACATGCGCGACTGTCTCGATCCAGCCATTCCTATCCTAGTTACATTGTGTGAAGAGTTTGCGAGAAGGGTAGGGGTTTTTCGGCTGGTACACGATCAATCTAACGCGATCGCCCGCCAGAGAACGAAACTTCTGGCTCTTGATCTTTTGCCTGACCCAACACGCCCGGGCGAGAATCTTTCTCCCCTTCCCATCTCAACCCTAGACTTCAGCGATAGCACGATAAGCCCGCAACTGCAGATTGTTGATTGGATCGCAGGCGCTAGTCGGCAATGGAGTACAAATCTAGTGACTGGTAGCAATGATACTTTCGCCCGACGTCTCGAACCATACGTAAGGCCATGGCTAGTAGGAGCACTCTGGCCCGATCAGAATGCGATCGGAGATCGGCATATCCAGTAAGTCAAGGCTGGAAGAGTCGTCGAGACGAACTCGGCCCGTTCTTGCCCGATCCCATCACCTGCATGTGCTCAGCGTGAAGCAAGTCCGTCCTCACAGGTTCATCCATCCGCTATCCACACCACCGCAAAGTTTACGACAGAAGAGCTGCTGCGCCGTAGTGGCCACACTACTTTTCGCTCCCACCCAGCAAGAGCTCTCTTATCAACTCATCTTCGCTTGGCAGCTTTCCTCTTTGCAAGATAGCTATATAGGCTTTGCAGAGCAGTTCCCAACTATCCGACCAGGCAGCAAGATTTTTAGGCGTATGCTCTATTAGGCTGCCCCCATGAGCAACTTTCGATCGTACGTTATACGCCTTCTTTGTACGGTTGAAGAAGTCAAGTTTGCTGGCTTGCACTCCCTGAAGCTGAGTGAGATATAGCGCAAGCCTGAAGGATACCTCGGAGTGCACGGACGGAAATAATGACTCCATCCCAGTCCACATCTGCAGAATTCCTTGACCTAAGTTCGATATTTGCGGAGCAGATATTATAGTGTCTTCAATTACTTGCAGATGCGGCTGTCTGGCCACCATCTGAAGCCATTTGTCGGCTTCGTCGTCTGCTTGCCTGACGAGATCGATAGAGATTTTTCGACTTGAGTTTGTGATTAGATGCCCGCCGCCGATTCCGTTATTTTCCCACACTTCTACGGAATCGATGTTTTCTCGAACTTCTTTCGCACGATCATATCTAGGATCTTCCGGCTTGTCTGCCATCGACCTGAATGCCGAGAAGTCATTTATGCTGCACGTAGAGACAACCGGCACCGGAAAGGGATTTACATTCTTAGCGTACAAGGAAGCCGCTACTGCCTTAACCCTTCTCTTGGCTTCTTCTAGGTCGCCTGCTTCTACAGCTAATTCGAGATTGCAGGACTTGGCATACATGTCTATCATTTGATATGGCAGGTGAAGGCGGTTCTTAGTTTGCAGGAAAGCCCAATCCCATATGCCAACCTCCCACGCCCTAGGAACTATGACACAATTCCTTCCACCCCCAGTTTCATCCGTCTTTTCCGGGAGAACGTTGAGCGCCATAAAGAAGAACTTCCGTGCCATCTTGGACGCCTACCTAAATTTTCTATGACCAGATCCACACTTAATACGCAATACGGTTCGCCTTAATGCTAAACCTTAAGGCTTCTGGCCTTATCTAGGGACACCCTCCTTATAGCATGTCCTGTCCTGACTGCGTATGCGTATCTTCCGTGTTATTTCCTCGTGCGGAGCAGGAACGTGGCAGTTAGGCGTCGGTAGGTTGTAGGCGCCTTCGGCCCGGTTCACAAGGCGCGTAGGCGGTGCTGGTCGCGACCGGCCGGAGAGCCGCAGCGCGGCCAGCGACCGCCTGACGCGTGGCAGGCCGCCGCAGGCGGGCTGCCTTGATGACGAGAAGATAAGTTGCTTTCTGGGCTGCCCGTAGCTGTGACTGTAGGTGTCTGTGAGCTATTTGGGGTAGCGCTGAGCGGTGGTCCAGATGCGGTTCATGCTGCTGAGGTAGGTGACGGCTGGTCCTCGGTCGTCGGCGTGCGATAGGTGCATGACGGGGGCGTTGGCTGCTGGTGTGCCGTAGGCGTGGGTGTTGACGAGAAGGTCATCGTCGGCACGGTAGATGGAGTTGTAGAGCACGGTCCGGTGGAGGCGGATCTCGACGCCTTGGACACCACGCAGCGACCTATACAGCATGAGCGCGTTCCTGACCCTCGCTGTCATGACCTCGGCTCCGATCCCCTCATCGACTCCGCGCGCGGCCACCTCGTGGCCTTCGGGGTCACCGAGAAGGATGCGCACCGTGACGCCGGCCTTGGCGCGGTCGGCGAGGATGTCGAGGATGCCTCGGTCTTCAGCGAGGAACAGCGCGCTGTAGGCCAGGATGCCGATCTCCTGTCGGGCTCCGCCGAGCAGGTTGCGCCACATCGTCTGTGGGACGGCCCAGCGGTGTGGGTAGATCGCTTGTACGCCGTCGGCGAGTGCCTGGTGTCGTGGTGCGAGTTCGGGCCATAGCTCAGCTTCGTCGACGTGGAGCAGGTCGGCGACGGCCCACCGGTGGCGCGGATAGGGGATGCGTCCTTGGAGCCATCGGCTGACGGTTTTGGGGTCGACGGCCAGGGCTGCGGCGATGTCGGTGGTGTTGAGGCGGGCGGCGGCCAGTGCGTAGCGGAGGTTGTCGTTCATGTGACCGGCCTGTTCCTCTCGCGCGTTGACCCTTGTGCTGCGACGTTAACATCAGACGTCCCTAGACGTCCCCAAGTTGTGGTGTTCCCGCCCCCGGCCGTGGGGCGACGCTCGACGCACACAACGACCGGGCATGAATGTCAGGGAGGACCAGGATGCAGGCAAGCCAGACCGTCAAGGAGCAGCAACGGGCCTACACCGAGCGGCTGCTGGCCGCGCTGGGCGAGCAGCTGAACGCGCGCGATATCTCGGCGGTGCTCATCGGCACCCAGGACGGCCGTCCGGCACTGGATGTGATCGACGACCGGTGCCGGATGCGGCGGGTGTTCGTGCACCTGTCGTTCTGCTGGTTCTACTGGGGCGACCAGGACGACGAGCGGGTGTCGTTCCTGCAGATGGCCGTCGCGGTGGACCGGATCGAGCAGGCTGCCCGCGACGGCTGGCACGACGGCGAGCAGGGCGAGCTCAGCATCAACCTGGACAAGATTCTCGATGCCTACCGCGGCTGAGACGATGGCCGAGCGCCGATGGCTGACCGGCGGGCGCGCCTACCCCCAGATCGCCGGCCGCATCCGCGACCAGATCCACACGGGCCAGTTTCCGCCCGGTACGGTTCTGCCCTCTGAGGCGGAGTTGTGCCGGACGTTCGGCGTGGCCCGCAACACGGTCCGGCGCGGCCTGGCGATTCTGGAGAATGAAGGGCTCGTGGTCACCGTTCCGTCCAAGGGCCGCGTGGTCGCCGGAGAAGCCGGAACCACCTTGTACCGCTACGAGGAGATCGCCGCGACCCTGCGCGAGCAGATCCAGTGCGAAGACCTCGCTCCTGGCGCGGCGTTGCCGAGCGAGGCCGAGCTACGCCGCCGCTTCACAGCGTCGCGCAACACCGTGCGGCAGGCCCTGGCCGTCCTGGAGCACGAGGGGTTGATCGTGGCCGAGCATGGCCGGGGGCGTTTCGTCCGGGATTGACGGAGAGACGTCCTGGGACGTCTCTCCTCGCCCTCTGGATGCGAGGGCAGGCTTGCTGCCTATTGTGAACCACGTGGGACATGTTGAGTGGGCGTACGACCTGGCCAAGGATCTGCTGAAGACAGAACTGCCCCGGCGCTGGGCACACACCCAGGGGGTAGCCGACCAGGCCGAGACCCTGACCCCGATCCTCGGCGCGGACACCGACACCCTGATCGCCGCGTGCCTGCTGCATGACATCGGGTACGCCCCGGACTTGGTCGACACCGGTATGCATCAGCTCGACGGCGCCCGCTACCTACGCGACGTCGCCCAGGCCGATGAGCGGCTGTGCCGCCTGGTGGCCTACCACTCCTGCGCGGACAACGAAGCTCGACAACGGGACCTGTTCGACGTCCTGGCCAAGGAGTTCGACCAGGAACGCCCCGACCTCGCTCGGGCGTTGACGTACTGCGACATGACCACCGGCCCGGACGGCCGGCACCTGGACGTCCGCGACCGACTGGCGGAGATCCACTCCCGCTACGGCCCCGAGCATGTGGTCAGCCGGTCCATCACCGACGCCACGCCCTGCATCGTGTCCTCGGTGCGGGCAATGGAGGCCGCGCTATCCGATGTACGGCAGACCGGTGCCGGATAGGTAGTGCTCGATCCGCATCCGCATCGACGCGGCCATCGGCAGCGACAGAACCTCATCCCGTGGCACCCACCGCACCTCAAGAGACTCCGCGCTGATGGCCGGAGCGCCGGATATCGCGCGGCCGGTGAGCACGATGGAGAACTCCTGCCGGGCCTCGCCGTTGCTGGTGTAGAGGATCACGTGTCCGGGGTCGGTGTAGGTGCCGACCAGGCCGTTGATCTCACACAGGATGCCGGTCTCCTCCAGCGTCTCCCGTACGCCCGCCTGCGGCAGCGACTCCCCCAGATCGATCGCCCCACCGGGCAACGCCCAGTTGTCGTTGTCGGAGCGCTGGATCATCAGTAGCTCGCCGCGCTCGTTGGTGACCACGACGTTCACCGACGGGACCAGGCTGTTGGCCTTGGGCGCGTTCGGGTCATGATCGAAGTCGATTCGTCGTGCCATGCCTTCAGGACTCCACCGGGGTCGCCTGCGCCCACACTTTCTCGAAGCTCTCAGCGTATGTGGCGACCATGTCGCCGCCGGCCACCCGCCGCAGGTGCAGGACCGGCGCGTTCCCGGCGCGGGTGCCGTACACGTGCATGTTGATCAGGAATTCGTCATCGGCGCGGTAGATCGAGTTGTACAACACCGTGCGGTGCAACCGGATCTCGACGTTCTCCAGTCCGGTGATCGGCCGGTACAGCACCAGGGCGTTGCGGATCTGCGCGGCCAAGCCGTCGCCGCTCTCCTCGTCGGCGCCGCGCTGAGCGACCTCGGCGCTGTCGGGGTCTCCCAGCAGGATGCGGACCCGCACACCGGCCCGTGCCTTGTCGCCGAACAGTCGCACCATGCCGCCGTCGTCGGCGAGAAACAACCCGCTGTAGACCAGGACACCGATCTCTTCGGACGCCGCGCCGAACAGTCGTCCCCAGATGTCCCGAGGTACCGCCCACCGGTGCGGATGGATCGCAATGACCTCGCTCTGCGAGGCCGCCGTCACCTGCTGCGGGGTGAGCGCGTCCGGCCACAGGTATGTCTCGTCCACGCCCAGGTACGAAGCGGTGGCAAAGCGGTGTTTTCGGTACGGCTCGCGTCCCTTGGTGACCCACCGCTCAACTGTCTTGGGGTCCACCTCGATCGCCTCGGCCAGATCGGCGATGGACACGCCTTTCTGTAGCAGGGCCGCGCGTAGCCGTTCGTTCGCCATCTCACCCGCTCCGAGGGACGTCCAAGGACCTGGCCATCGTAGGCCGGACGTCTTGAACATGTCCCGTCGTGTAGTGATCTCGTCCTAACCCTCCGCAGCATTCTCGGTTCGCAAGCAAGAACAACCGACCGAGAGGAGTGGTGATCACATGACCGAGGAGATCTACCCAGAGCCCACCTGCGCCTGCACCGCACGCCTGGAGCAGGGACAGACGCGCTGCCGTAAGTGCCTGGCCCGTGAGCGCTGGATCAAGAAGCAGGCGGCCAAGCGCAACCGCGACGGCCAGCGTCGGAGTGAGACCCGTCGTCCCCCGCGCGCGCCTCGCGGCCTGGCCGTGGCGGGAGTGATCTGGTCATGACCACGATCCCGCTGATCATGGCCGGAGTGCTCGGCGTCGCGCTGCTGGTCGGGTACGTGACAGTCCTGGTCGGCATCCGCCGTGAGGACAAGGCGCTCAGCCTGCGCCGCAACCCGTCGGGGGCGTCGGCGTCGCTGGCGCGGAAGGTTACCGGCTGCTACGTCCGGAACGGGGTGTCGTGGACGTAGCCAACTGCTCCTCGACCTTCGCCAGACGTACCGACAGGTCGTGCACGGTGGCACGCAGATCGGCCAGCTCGTCGCCAGCAACCTGGACCGGCGGGGTCTCGTCGGCGTCGCGGACGAACACGCCCTTGCCCTGCTGGCCGATCACCAGGCCCTCGGTGCGCAGGACGCCGACGGCCAGCTTCACCACCGACAGCGACGCGCCGTACTGCTCGGCGAGTTTGGCCGTGGACGGCAGCGGAGCTCCGGGCGCGAGGGAGCCGCCGCGGATCTGCGCGCGGAGATCGTCGGCGATCTGCAGGTAGCCCGGCCGGCCGGTGTTCTTGACCATCGCTCTCAATCTCACCACGAAAGTTCGACCAAGCCAACCGAGAGAACATTGACAACCAAGCCAACTAGGTTAACTATGTTTGTTACGACGAAAGAGGAGGTCACAGCCCATGCGTTCCGTCCCCATCCCCGTGGATGTCAGCAAGCTCGCCATCACCTGCGTCAAGGCCCCGCGCCCGCGCGTCCTCAACCGCGACACCGGCGAGATCAAGACCGACAAGAACGGCAACACCGTCTACGAAGTCACCGTCTCAGTAGAAGACGAGTTCGGCCGGATCGAACTCGTCAAGATCGGCACCACCGGAGAACCGCCCATCACCACCGGCGACCAGGTCACCGCCGTCGGCCTACTCGGCTACGTGTGGGAGATCTCCGGCCGGTGGGGCATCGCCTACCGCGCCACCGCCCTCCTCCCTCTGCGGGAGGCCGCCGATGCGTGACGCGCTCCTGCTGCTCGCAGCCCTCGCCGTCACGGCGGCGGGGCTGTGGGCCTGGCGCCGCTTCCACTACCCCTCCTTCTGGCTCACGCTCGGCTTCCCGCTCACCGCTGTCTCGGTCCGGGCGTCCTGGCGGCGGGTCGCGCTCGGCTGCGCCCTGACCAAGAAGCGGCAGCGCTGGTGGTTCACGCTCACGCCGGGCGCGGTGGCCTCCACTGGGCTGGTGAAGGTTCGCCGCCGCTTTCAGCGGGTGGCCGTCGACACCAAGCCGTTCATGTGGCTGCCCAAGCCGACCCGGCACGGCTGGCGCGTCACCCTGTGGACGCTGGAAGGCCAGACACCCGGCGACTACGCCGACGCCGCCGAACGCCTGGCCCACTCCTGGGGCGTCCACGCGATCCGCGTCTCCTCACCCCGGCCCGGCCGCGTCGTGCTGATGGCGACCATGCGCGACCCGCTGGTCAAGGTCGACCAGCTCCCACCCTCACCTGAACTGCTCAAGGTGACGGTCGGGCAGTTGGAGACCGGCAAACCGTGGGTGATCGACTTCCGGACGGTGCCGCACTGGCTCAACGCCGGAGCCACCCAGTCCGGCAAGTCGAACCTGGCCAACGCGCTCATCGTCGGCCTGGCCCCGCAGCCGGTCGCTTTGGTGGGCTTCGACCTTAAGGGCGGTGTCGAGTTCACGCCGTATGCGCCGCGTCTGTCGGCGCTGGCTACCTCGCGCGCCGAGTCCGTCGGCCTGCTGGCCGATCTGGTCGGGCTGATGATCGACCGGATGGGCTTGTGCCGCCAGGCGTCTGCCCGCAACATCTGGCAACTGCCGCCCGCCATCCGGCCCGTGCCGGTCGTGGTCCTGGTGGACGAGCTGGCCGAGCTCTACCTGATGGCCGACAAGAGCGAGAAAGACGAGATCACCAAGACCTCGACGGCGCTGCTGCGGGTGGCGCAGCTCGGGCGGGCGTTCGGCATCTACCTGTTCTGCTGCGGCCAACGGATCGGCTCCGACCTCGGGCCTGGCGTGACCGCGCTGCGGGCGCAGTGCTCGGGCCGGATCTGCCACCGGGTCAACGATCCCGAGACCGCGACCATGACGCTCGGTGACCTCGATCCTGCCGCGCTCGTCTCTGCCCGCGCCATCGCCGCCGAGACACCCGGCGTCGCGATCGTCGCCTCGCAGGACGGCCAGTGGTACCGCGCCCGCTCCTTCTACGTCACCGAGCACACCGCCGAACAAGCAGCTCAAGCGAATGCTCACCTCGCCCCGCCCTGGGACGAGATCACCACCCACCTGCCCAACCCCGTCAACGCCTGACCTGAGAAAGGGGGTGCAACGATGCGACGTCTGGCCTGCCGACTGCTCGACACCGGCCCGGTCCTCGTCCTGGCCGTCATCGCGGGCGCCGGATCGTTCACCCACATCCGCGACACCGCCACCGAGCACGGCCAAACCGGCTGGATGTCCTGGGCCGTGGCCGTCTGCATCGACCTCACCTGCGTCATGGCCGCCCGCGAACGCCAACGCGACAAGAAGACCGGCAAAGGCCGGCACGGCCCGCTCTCCTGGCCGGTCCTCGTCCTGACCGGCGGCATCGTCCTGTCCCTGGCCGCCAACCTCGCCCAAGCCGCCCCAACCGTGTGGGGCTGGATCACCGCCGCTACACCGGCCGCCGCGTTCCTCATCGCCGTCTCGATGCTGGAACGCCGCGCCACCCATCCCGAACCGCCTCCAGCACCGGCGGCCTCGTCTACGCCCGTCCTGGCCTCGTCGCCGGTCGCCGAACTCGTCCGCCAGGACGTAAACGACTCCCAGGACGACGGCCTGGCCCCGGCGCTCGTCGACTACGCCCGCCGCGTCGCCGACGACCACCACACCAAACACGGCAAGCCCATCACCGGCGACGCCCTCCGCGCCCACCTGGGCGTGTCCAGCCAACTCGCCGCCGACCTGCTGCGCACCCTGCGCACCGCCTAACCCAGAAGGGAGACCACCGATGACCCACGACCACCGCACCGCCCTCATCAACGGCCTGCTAGAGCTGGCCGCGTTCCTGAAGGCCCACCCCGACATACCGGTCCCCAAGACCGGGATCGTGCACCACTTTCCCCACCAGGCCACCGACTCCGAAAAGTGCGCCGAGATCGACCAGATCGCCGCCCGCGTCGGCTCGACCATCGACGCCGACGACATCCCGCACGGCCACTACACCACCTCGCGCTTCTTCGGCCCCGTCGAATACCGCGCCGTGGCCATCCTTGCCCCGGCCCGCGCCCGCCACGAGGCCGAGACCAGCTATCGCGGCTGCATCGACCCCGACCCAACGCCCGCCACCTGACCAGGAGAACCACTCATGCGCATCCGCATCGACGGCACCCGCGCCGAAATCGTCGACGCCCTGTTCCGCCTGCGCCTGCACTTCACCGTCTACGCCGTCTCCCGCGCTTACCCCGACCGCGCCCGCCCCCACCACTGGCGCGTGTACCTGACCACCCGCGCACCCGAAAGGAGGTAACCCGTGACCGATGACCTGACGGTGATCCGTTACCGGTGCTGCACCTGCGGCGGCACCGGCCTGCACTCCGAAGGCGACCGGTGCGCCGACTGCGACGGCACCGGCATCGACAACCACGGCGCATAAGCGCAGCGCCCCCGGCCTGGCCGCACATCCGCCAAGACACACGCCAGGTCGGGGGCCATCCCCATCACCCGAACGAGTGAGAGGAGGACTCCATCTTGCCCACAACTCCTGCCAACGCGCACGCCATCACCGGCATGATCAAGCGCCTCAACCGGGCCGACTACGACCGCTGGGCATCCCAGATCCGCGCAACCGGCGGCTGCCGCCAACCCATCCACCTACGCGGCAAAGTCGACCACTACGACCAAGCCACCGGCCAACTCCTGCACCGCTACACCACCAACCACGAACCCGACGGCATCCTGCGCGTGCCCTGCAAGACCCGCCGCGCCTCCCGCTGCCCCGCCTGCGCCGAGACCTACCGCGCCGACACCTACCACCTCATCCGCGCGGGGCTGATCGGCGGCAAGGGCGTGCCGGAGACCGTCACCGGACATCCGACCCTGTTCGTCACCCTGACCGCCCCGTCCTTCGGCACCGTCCACACCCGCCGAGAGCACAACGGCAAGGTGCAGCCCTGCCACGCCCGCCGCAACGCCGAACCCTGCCCGCACGGCCGTGTCATGTCCTGCACCGAACGGCACAGCGCCGACGACCCGCGCCTCGGCGAACCGCTCTGCCCCGACTGCTACGACTACACCGGCTCCGTCCTGTTCAACGCCCTCGCGCCGCTGCTGTGGAAACGCTTCGCCGACTCCGTCCGCCGCCACCTGGCCAAGACCGGCGGCCTGGCCCTCAAGGAGCTGCGCCACCACCTGACGCTCTCCTTCGCCAAGGTCGCCGAATACCAGCGGCGCGGCGTCGTCCACTTCCACGCCGTCATCCGCCTCGACGGACCCGACGGACCCGCCACCACTCCACCGGCCTGGGCCACCGCCGACGCCCTCACCCAAGCCGTCCAGCACGCCGCCCACGCGGTCACCGCCACCGCACCCGCGTACGAAGACCGGCCAGAGCGCGCCCTGCGCTGGGGAGCGCAGCTCGACATCCGGCCCATCACCCTGAACGGCGACCTCACCGAACAAGCCGTGGCCGGCTACATCGCCAAGTACGCCACCAAAGCCGCCGAATGCGTCGGCACCCTCGACCGCCGCATCAACCCCCTCGACAATCTCGACGCCTTCAACCTCCGAGACCATGCCCGACGCCTCATCACCACTTGCATGCACCTCGGCGCCCTCTACGAGCTGGCCGACCTCCGCCTCGCCGACTGGGCCCACATGCTCGGATTCCGCGGCCACTTCTCCACCCGCTCCCGCCGCTACTCCACCACCCTCGGCGAACTCCGAGCAGCCCGAGAACACCACGCCCGCGATAACGACATCACCACCGGCCGCCTCCCCCTCTTCGACGAAGACACCGTCCTCGTCATCAGCGAATGGGAGTACGCAGGCAAAGGCCACTCCCTCGGGGACGCGCTCCTCGCCGCCGCTCTCACCGGGACCGTTCCTCCGCGAGCGCTGGAGGTGGGCACTTGATCACCAGAATCGGCGAAGACCGGATGTGGGACGTACATCGGCTCTCCGACTTCCTGGGCGTGCCGGTTGCCACGATCTACCAATGGCGCTACCTCGGCAAAGGGCCGCGAGGCTGCAAGATCGGGCGTCACGTGCGCTACTTCGCGGAGGACGTCTACGCCTGGGTGCGTGAGCAGTCATGACGGTCTACGACAGGTGGCACAAGTCCAGGCCGCGCCCCGGAGACTCCAAGTGTCCCGAGCACAAGCGCGTACCCTCGTCTGATCACGGCAAAGGCGAGCGCTGGCAGGTCCGCTGGCGCGATGACGGCGGCGAGCAGCGGAAAAGGAACTTCGACAAGCGAGCGGCGGCCGATGCCTTCGACGCGAAGATCAAGAACGAGCTCGCCATCGGCACGTACGTCGACCCGAGCGCGGGCAAGGTCCTCTTCCGTCAGCGAGCGGACGAATGGCTGAGATCGGCTCCGTTCGATGAAGCTGTGCACGATCAGGTCGCCATGCGGCTGCGCAACCACGTCTACCCGGTGCTCGGGAATCGCGAGATGCGAGTCCTCGCGAACCGGCCTTCCATGATCCAGGCTTGGGTGAGGGGCCTGCAGAACGAGCTTGCGCCCTCGTACATCAAGGTCCTGCTCGCGCACGTCTCGGCTGTCTTCTCTGCGGCGGTGGACGACGGCTTGGTGGCCAAGAACCCGTGCAAGGCGTCCGTAGTGAGGCCGCCCATGATCTCGCACGAGAGAGTGAAGCCCTGGACCTACGGCATGGTGGCGGCCATGCGGGCTGCCCTCGGACCTCGCTACGCCGCCGTGGTCGACGTCGGCGCAGGTCTCGGGCTACGCCACGGTGAGATCATCGGCCTGGCCCTGGATGACGTGGATTTCGCGCGTCGTGTCGTCCAGGTCCGACGACAGGTGAAGCTCATCCGTGGCCGACGGATCTTCGCCCCTCCCAAGGGCGGCAAGACGCGGGATGTGCCGCTGCCGGACTCGGTGGCACATCGGCTCTCCCAGCACCTCGCCGCCTATCCGGCCGTGGAGGTCGCGTTGCCCTGGCTGGCGCTGGCCGGCAAGCCGGTCACGCACCGGCTGATCTTCTCTTCACCGAACGGAAACGCGATTCACTGCACGTACTTCAACCAGGGCCAGTGGCGGTTGGCCCTGGTGCGTGCAGGGATCATCCCCGCTCCGCCCAAGGGTGAGATGCCAGAGTCCCACCGCGAGCACGGCATACATGCCCTCCGCCACTTCTACGCCTCCGTCCTGCTCGACGGCGGCGAGAACATCAAGGCACTGAGCCAGTACCTCGGGCATCACGACCCCGGATTCACCCTGCGCACGTACACGCACCTCATGCCGTCCAGCGAGGACCGCACCCGCAAGGCCGTGGACCACATGTTCCAGCAGAGTGCCCCGGATGTGCCCTCTACCAGCTAGAACAAGGCCGAACCGCAGGTCAGCGCATCACACGCTGACTACCAGCACTACTGGACGGTCCCGGCCGGCACGCCGTACACCCTGCGGTCCACGGCGGAAGGCTTCGACGACACGCGTTCCGGCGTCGCGCGCTGCGGCCTGGCCGCCGACGCGCCCCAGCTGAACTCGACCGCCGTGCTCCGCACCAGCACCACCATCAGAGGGCTCAACGGCACCAATGGCCGCTACGACGGCACCGTCCGATCGGTGCGGATCCCCGGCATGGCCGTCACCGGGAACGGCACCGTCATCGCCGTGGCCGACGCGCGCGTCGACGGCTCCTACGACCTCGGCGGCGGCACCAACAACATCCAGATCGTGCTCATGCGCAGCACCGACCACGGCCTCACCTGGGAGCAGCCGCGCGTCATCCACCACGCCGCCACGACGTCCCAGGGCGTCGGGGACCCGAGCGTGCTCGTCGACCGCTCGACCGGAGAGGTCTTCGTCTTCTACACCTACTCGCCGCGGCCGGGCATCAGCTTCTGGTCGGGCGGGTCCGGCTCCAACGCCGCCAACGACCCCGACAGCCTGCACATCCAGTACATCAAGAGCACCGACCACGGCCTCACCTGGAGCGCCCCGGTCGAGCTCAACCCGTCGGTGAAGGACCCGGGCTGGCGGCAGCTCTTCGCGTCGTCCGGGCACGGCATCCAGACCAGCTCCGGCCGGCTGATCCAGCCGATCGTCTACCGCGACGCCGCCGGGACCAGCCACGCCGCCAACATCTACAGCGACGACCACGGCCGGACCTGGCAGCGCGGCTCGTCGGCGAGCGGCAACGTCAACGAGAGCAAGGCCGTGGAGCGCAGCGGCGGCGCCGTGGCGCAGAACATGCGGCACAACGGCGTCCGCTCCCGCTTCCTGGCCACCTCGGCCGACGGCGGCCGGACCTTCGGCGCCGCCGCCGCCAGCCCGGTACTGACCGATCCCCTGTGCAACGCCGACGAGCTGTCCTACCTCACCCCCGGGCAGCGCGGCTCGAACGGCGCGCCGATCCGCACCGCCACGGTCCTGTACAGCGGCAACGGCCACCCGACCGCGCGCAACGACCTCACCGTCCGGCTCTCCACCGACGACGGGACCACCTGGCCCGCCAGGGCGCTGGTCAAACCCGGCGCGGCGGGCTACTCGACCATGGCCGTGCTCGCCAACGGCCAGGTCGGCGTCCTCTACGAGATCGGCGACACCGGCGGCATCGTCTTCGCCCGGTTCACCCCCGTCTGGCTGAGGGCCGCCTGACCCACCGACCACGGACCCGCCGGCCTGCGAACGGCCGGCGGGCCCCGGGCCACCGGCGGACGTACCACGCCATCATGCGTCTATGGCGGGTCGGGCCAGAGGTAGCGGACGGCCGCCAGTGCGGCCAGGCCGCCCGCGAGGTTCATGGCCAGCCGGGCGACGGACGCGGTCCACGGCTCCGGGTGGCTGAAGTCGGCCAGCAGCAGCACCGTGACCGGCATCCAGAACGACCAGTAGACGTAGTTGGCCGCCCGGTAGGCGTGCGCCAGCGTGCCGGCCGCGCCCACGCACAGGGCGGTGACCAGGGTGGACGGACGGCAGAGCAGGATCAGCGCCGCCAGCGCGCTGCCGGCCAGGCCGCCCAGCATCCGCTTGACGTAGCGGGAGCCGGTGGCTTCCGGTGTGGGCCGCAGGGTGACGAGGATCGCGGTGACCAGCCAGTGGCCCTCGGCGACGCGCAGCCCGAGCAGAACCGTGATCGACATGGAGACGGCGACCAGCACGCCGAGCCGGGCGGCGTGCCGGGCGCGGCGGGCGAGACTCAGCTCGGACGGCGGGACCGTGGCCGACAGCCGGCCCAGGGGCAGGACGACGAGGGCCGCCCAGGCCGCCCCGGCGAGCTGGGCCAGGCCGGGCACGCCGATGCCGGGGTCGTCCATGATGGCCATGAGCAGAGCTCCGAGCGCGGCCGTCGTGCCCAGGAGCGGCCAGAAGCTCCCGGCGACGGCCGCCGCCGTCACGCCGGCCGCCAGCAGCCAGGGCTGCCCGGCGACGAGCCAGACGAACACGCCCGCCGCGGTGACCGCCGCCCCGCGCACGAGCATGACCAGGGACAGCGGCTGGGGCGCCGGGTACAGCATGAGCGTGGCCGCCAGCGTCACCGCCGCGCCCAGCGAGGTCCGGTGCAGCGCGGCCCCGGCGAGCAGCGGCACCACGATCAGCACGCCCGCCGCCAGCCCGGCCGGGAAGTCCGGCTTGCCTTGCGGCCGCAGCAGGTCCCACACCTGCTCGGCCCAGCGGCCGGCCGTGCTCAGGGTTTGCGCCTGTCGGGCGCCGGGGTTCCGGTGATCATCCGCCTGGCGACGTCCCACAGGCGTTCCAGCGCCGCGATGACCGGCGGGGACTCCGGCCCGAGCAGCCTCGCCCAGGCGCCGGCGCGGTTCGGCAGCGTGCTGGCCCCGCCCGTGAGCCCGCTGCCCGCCACCGCCCCGTGCAGCGCGTCGGCCAGCTCGGCGGCGTCCACCGCGGACGTGATCACGTACAGGGTGGACAGCACGCCGTAGCCGCCGAACATGGCCGGGCCGGTGACCGGCGCCCGTCCGGGGACGAGCCTGATCGGGTCGGCGAACAGCAGCTCGCCGTCCGGGCCGCACACCTCCAGGTCGCTGCAGCAGGCGTCGTACGCGTGCCGTTCGCCCCTGGCCAGCCGCCCGGCCAGCATCGTCTCGCCGAGGATCACGGTGGCGGTGGGGTCGGCCGTCACCCTGATCCGCTGATAGAAGCGCGAGCCGGTGAACGGGATGACCGGGTCCGGCAGGTACTCGACGTAGCCGCCCGGCCCCGCCGTGATGGTGACGAGCTGGCTGGCGTAGTCCTGCTCCATCCGGTAGATCTTCGTGGCGGCCTGCGTCGTCACGTGCGTCGACGCCCCGGCGCCGCAGGCGAGGTCGATCCGGTAGCGGTCGCCCTGCAGCACTCCCCCGCCCGTGGACATGACGATCACGTACGGCAGGTCAGGCCGGTCGGGGTCGTAGTAGAGCGGCCGCATGATCTGCAGCGGCGCCTTCTGGTAGTGGCCGGTCAGCTCCGAACGGCCGCCCCGCCGCTCGAAGGCCAGGTCGAGCACGCCGACCTTGCCCGGACTGCCGACCGGCAGCGTGTGCGGCACCTCGGCGTGCCGCGCCACGTCCTCCGGGATCGAGGTGATCGTGTAGTGCGAGGCCGCCAGCCGGTCTACGCGCTCGGCGACCATACCGGCCTGCGGCTGGCGATGAAGTCCGCGACCTCCGCCACGCCCGTGCCCTCCAGCGAGTCGGTGAGGATCACCGGGCGCCCGTCACGGACCCGGCGCGCGTCGCGGGTCATCACCTCCAGGTCGGCGCGCACGTACGGGGCGATGTCGATCTTGTTGATGACGAGCAGGTCGGAGTCGGTGATGCCCGGCCCGCGCTTGCGCGGCATCTTGTCGCCCTCGCCGGTGTCCAGGACGAACACGTACACGTCGGCCAGGACCGGGCTGAAGGTGAGCGTGAGGTTGTCGCCGCCGCTCTCGTACAGCAGCGTGTCGATGTCGCCGAAGCGGCGCAGCATCTCGGTCCCGGCGGCCAGGTTCATCGTGGGGTCGTCGCGGACGGCGGTGTGCGGGCAGGAGCCGGTCTCCACGCCCACGATGCGCGCCGGGTCGAGCACGCCGTCGAGGGTGCGCTTGACGTGGTCGGCGTCCTCCATGGTGTAGATGTCGTTGGTGATGACGCCGACGCTGTGTCCCCGCCCGATCAGGATGGGGACCAGCGCCTCGATCAGGGCCGTCTTGCCGGAGCCGACGGGCCCGCCGATGCCGACCTTGAGAACGCCTTCCAGCTCGCGGGGCGTGTCGTGGTCCAGGTGATGGTGGTGGTGGGTGTGCATGGCGTACCCCCTTTCAGGTGGTGAAGAGCCGGGCTTCCGCCCGCTCGTGGACGGCGCTCATGGCGTCCGCGACCGGGGTGGCGGCGTGCAGGTCGAGGGGGCCGCGGGCGGCCAGCGCGTGCGCGGCGGCCAGCCCGATCGCGCCCCCCGCGCCGTACAGCGTGGCCTGCGCCCGCCGGAAGTCGAGCCTGCCGAGCCGGACGGCGGCGCTGACCCAGCTCGCGGCGAACGCGTACAGGTCGCCGATCACCGCGTCGTCCACCGGGACGCCGAGCCCGGCGTAGGCGGCGCCCAGGACGACGGCGTGGTTGCCCGGCGTGGTCCCGGCCTCGACCAGCTCGGTGAGCCGGGCGAGCTCCGGGGTGGCGAAGACCAGGGTCGCGGTGCGGAGCACCTGGTTGCCGGTCCTGGTGGCGGCGGCGCGGATCTCCCGGTTGAGCTTGATCGCGTGCAGCCGCCGGTCCGTCTCCACGACCGCGTCCCAGTCGCCCGCCGTCACCGCCCGGTGGATGAGCACCAGGGCGGTGGCGTCGCCCGGCCCCGCCGCGTGCAGCAGCACGTCCTCCAGCAGCGCGCCGACGTCGACCGGCCCGGCCTGCGTGTACGCCTCCAGCCCGTGGGAGAGCGTGTAGAGGCCGCCGGGAAAGGCCGAGTCGGTCAGCTGAAGCTGGGCGAGCAGGGTCATGCCAGGAAGAACAGGTGGTTGAGCGGCAGTTCCTGGGCCGGCGCGATGGTGGCGTGCTCGCCGTCGACGGTGACCTTGTACGTCTCCGGGTCCACGGTGATCGTGGGCAGCGCCGAGTTGCGCACCATGTGCCGCTTGTCGACCGTACGGGTGTGGCGGACCTTGGCGATCAGCCGTTGCAGGCCGAGGCGTTCCGCCACCCCGGCGGCGATGGCGGCGTCGGGCAGGAAGGTCACGTTGCTCTTGCGCTGCGCCATGCCCATCGCGCCGAACGACGGCCGGTAGTAGACCGGCTGCGGCGTGGGCAGCGAGGCGTTCGGGTCGCCCATCTGCCCCCAGTTGATCATGCCGCCCTTGATCACCAGGGACGGCTTGGCGCCGAAGGAGTGGAACGGCCAGAGCACGATGTCGGCCAGCTTGCCGTCCTCCAGCGAGCCGACCGTCTCGGCGATGCCGGTGGTCCTGGCCGGGTTGATGGTCAGCTTGGCCAGGTAGCGCAGCACCCGGAAGTTGTCGTTGCGCTCGGAGTCCTCCGGCAGCTTGCCGCGCTGGTCCTTGTTGTGGTGCGCGGTCTGGAAGGCCCGGGTGAAGGTCTCCCCGATCCGGCCCATCGCCTGGGAGTCGGAGGAGAACATGCTGATCACGCCCATGTCCTGGAGGACCGTCTCGGCGGCGATGGTCTCGGCCCGCACCCGGCTGTCGGCGAACGACACGTCCTCAGGGATGTCGTGGCTGAGGTGGTGGCAGACCATCACCATGTCGAGCAGCTCGTCCACCGAGTTGATCGTGTACGGCAGCGTCGGGTTCGTCGAGGAGGGCAGCGCGTTGGCCTCGCCGGCGATGCGGATCAGGTCCGGCGCGTGCCCGCCGCCCGCGCCCTCGGTGTGGAAGGTGTGGATGGCGCGGCCGTTGATGGCGCTGATCGTGTCCTCGATGTAACCGGCCTCGTTGAGGCTGTCGGAGTGCAGCGCCACCTGGACGTCGTACTCGTCGGCCACCCGCAGCGCGCAGTCCACGACGGCCGGGGTGGAGCCCCAGTCCTCGTGCACCTTCAGCACGCACGCCCCGGCCTTGATCTGCTCGACCAGCGAGGCGGGCAGGCTCGAGTTGCCCTTGGCCATGAGGCCGATGTTCACCGGCAGCGCCTCGACGGCCTGGAGCATCCGGCCGATGTTCCACGGGCCGGGCGTGCAGGTCGTGCCGCGGGTGCCGTCGGTGGGGCCGGTGCCGCCGCCGATGAGCGTGGTGATGCCGTTGGTGAGCGCGGCCTGGGCCTGCTGGGGGGTGATCAGGTGGACGTGCGGGTCGATGGCGCCCGGCGTGGCGATGAGGTGCTCGCCGGCCAGCACCTCCGTGCCCGCGCCGATGACCAGCCTGCGGTCCACGCCGTTCTGGGTGTGCGGGTTGCCGGCCTTGCCGATGCCGACGATCCTGCCCTCCTTGATGCCGATGTCGCCCTTGACGACGCCGAGGATCGGGTCGAGCACGACCGCGTTGGTGATCACCAGGTCGAGCGCGATCGTGGCGTTCTGGGAGAGCGGATCCGCCGACATGCCGTCGCGGGCGGTCTTGCCGCCGCCGTAGACGGCCTCGTCGCCGTAGTAGCCGGCCGTGTGGTCCTTCTCGATCTCGATCACCAGGTTGGTGTCGGCCAGCCGGACCCTGTCGCCCACCGTCGGGCCGAACATGGATCCGTACTGCTTGCGGCTCATCGTGGCCATGTGTCAGCCCTTCTTCCCGGCTTGCGGCTTCTTCCCTGCGGACGGCTTCTTGCCGGAGGGAGGCTTCTTCGCCGCCTTGCCGGCCCCGACCGGCTTGGCGGCGCCCTTCGGACGGATCTCGGCCGACGGCTCCGGCTCGTCGGTGTAGCCGAGCTCGGCCAGCCGCCGCAGCGCGTGGGTCCGGGCGTCCCTGGCCTTGATGCCGCCGTTGAGCAGGCCGGCGAAGCCGACGATGCGCATCCCGCCGCCGTACTGGACCAGGTTGACCTGATGGGTGTCGCCCGGCTCGATGCGGACCGCGGTGCCCGCCGGGATGTCGAGGTGCATGCCGTACGCCTTCTCGCGGTCGAAGCTGAGCGCCCGGTTGGCCTCGAAGAAGTGGAAGTGCGACCCGACCTGGACGGCCCGGTCCCCGGTGTTGCGCACGGTAAGCGTGACCGTGGCCCGGCCGGTGTTGATCTCGATGGGGTCGTCGGCGTAGACGACCCTGTCCGTGTCCGTCATGACGAACCGGTCCCTTCTGGTCGGGCGGCGGTCAGCCGCCGATCGGGTCGTGGCAGGAAACGAGCTTGGAGCCGTCCTTGAACGACGCCTCGACCTGCATCAGCTTGAGCATTTCGCGCACTCCCGGCATGACGTCGCCGGCGCCGAGCACGTTCTTGCCGAGCTCCATGCACTCGGCGACGGTCTTGCCCTCGCGGGCCGCTTCCAGGACGGCGGCGCTGATCAGGGCCACCGCCTCGCTGTAGTTCAGCTTGAGACCGCGATCCCGCCGTTTGGCCGCCAGGTCGGCGACCACGTAGATCAACAGTTTGTCCATCTCGCGAGGGGCGAGGTTCATCAGCTCTCCTTAGGTAGGACTGCGCCGCAGGCCGGAGAACGCCGGCACTGCCGCCAGGAAGATCCAGGTGACGATGACGAAAGGCCAGGTCAGGGTGTGTCCGCCGACGGGCTTGAAGAAGTCGGTGACGAACGCCGTGAGCACGGTCGCCGCTACCGCCCCGGCCACCGCGTACAGCACGCCGAGCCGGGACAGGACGACGAACGTGCCGGTCAGGGCGATGCCGGTGAGCACCGCGTTGTAGCCGTACAGTCCGGCGCCGATGTCGGCGGCGGGCGCGCCGAGCACGATCGCCACCACGATGCCGACGGCGCTGGCGAGGAGCGCGGACAGGGCCACGAGCCGGCCGGCGAACGCCAGGCCGATCAGGAAGATGAGCCCGACGTACCACTTGCTCTGGAAGAACACCTGGCCGACCCCGTTGAACAGGCCCTGCCACAGGTCGGTGAACGTCAGCTCGCGCCCGGGATAGGCGGCCGACGGCGGCGGCGCCATGCTGCGCCCCCTCCAGATCCGCTCGAAGGCCGGGGCGCCGATCACCATGATCGTGGTGACCGCGCAGAACGGCGCGGTGAAGGTCGGCAGGTTGTACGGGCCGAGCAGCGCGACGAGCGCCGAGGTCAGCACGCTTCCCATGATCGCGCCGATGATCACCAGCAGCACGGTCACCCAGCGGACGTCGAAGTACAGCACCAGCGCGACGCCGATCAGCGTCCCGTTGAAGCCCTCCAGCCCGCCGGTCACCCGATCGGACGAAACGCCGAGCACCACGGCGGTGAGCGTGGCGACGGCGGCGCCGAGCAGGCCGAAGACCCCGAACTGCCAGCCGCCGACGAACAGCGCGACGATGAAGCACAGAGCCGTCCGGTAATCGACCTGGAAATCGACCTGGCTGACACCGCGGACTATCGCGGGCGGCAGCTCGGAAGCCTTGACGTTCAATGCCCGCCCCTGTTCTCCGGTTCCAAAGATTCAACGAGCCGCAGCATTCCCAGGCGCGTACCCGCTAAAGCGCAAATGCCATTAGTTGGACAATCATCAGAAAATGCCACCTAACTCTTTAACCGCGATCAACCCGCGACGGCTCTGCCGAGCAGATAGCAGAGGCTCACCGCGACGAGACCCGCCACGACGTTCATGCCGATGTTGATCAGCCCCTTGCCGGTCGAGCCGGACGAGAGCAGCTTGTACGTGTCGGTGCTGAACGTGCTGAACGTGGTGAGCGCACCGCAGAAGCCGGTGCCGATCAGCGACAGCACGGCGTGAGGCAGCGCGTCGACCGAGGAGAGCCCCATCAGGAAGCCGAGGATGGCCGAGCCGATGACGTTGACGGTCAGCGTCCCCCACGGCAGGGCCGACCCGAACCTCCTCTTGACGGAGGAGTCGACCAGGTAGCGGGTCGGCGCGCCGACCAGGCCGCCGATGAAGACGGCGAGGACCGTGATCATTTCCGGCTCCCTCCCAGCGTGATGCCGGCCCAGACGGCCAGGAGTCCCAGCCCGACGCTGAGCACGAGGTAGACGGCGGCCCAGCCGGGCGAGCCGCCCACGGTCAGCTCCCTGACCCCGTCGACGAAGTGCGAGAACGTGGTGAAGCCGCCCAGGAAGCCGGTGCCGAGCAGCATCTTCACCGGCTGGCGGTGCAGCGGGTGGCGGGTCAGCTCACCGGTGAGCAGGCCCATCAGCAGGCAGCCCACGGTGTTGACGATCAGCGTCGGCCAGGGCAGCGGGTGGGAGGCGCCCAGCAGCGCCTCGGTGAGCAGGTACCGGGCGACCGCGCCGAAGCCGCCGCCGACCGCGACGAACACCAGGGCGCGCCCCACGCGCGGGGCGTCGGCCATCATTCCTCCTTGCCGAGTTGCATGTCGGAGCCGGCGAGCTGCTCGGCCTCGGTTTCCCGCATGCGCAGGAACCGGTCCACGACCTTGCCGATCACCCAGGTGACGACGAAGGAGTAGATGGCCACCGCGATGACCGCGACGATCTGCTTGAGCAGCAGCGTGATCGATCCCCCGTACAGCAGGCCCTTGGTGGTGCTGGCGGTGGCGCCGGTGGCGAACAGGCCGATGAGGACGGTGCCGACGACGCCGCCCGCGCCGTGCACGCCCACCACGTCGAGGGTGTCGTCGTAGCCGAGGACGAGCTTCCAGGTCACGGCGAACGACACCACGACGGCGGCGACGATGCCGATGACCAGCGCGCCCTCGACGTTGACGAAGGCGCAGGACGGGGTGATGGCGACGAGCCCCGCGAGCGCGCCGGTGGCGGAGCCGAGCCGGGTGAAGTGCCGGTACTGGAACCACTCGATGACCAGCCAGGTGAGCATGCCGGCGGCTCCGGCGATCATGGTGCTCAGGAACGCGGTGACCGCGGTCCTGCCGTCGGCCATGGCCGAGCCGGCGTTGAAGCCGAACCAGCCGAACCAGAGCAGGGCGAGACCCAGCATGACCAGGGGGATGTTGCTCGGCTGGGGCGGCTCCTTCCTGCGGAACCTGACGCCCGGGCCGAGCGCGATGGCGAGGGCCAGCCCCGCCATGCCGGAGTTCAGCTCGACGACCAGTCCGCCGGCGAAGTCGAGCACCCCCCACTTGTTGATCCACCCGGCCGGGTCGAACACCCAGTGCGCGATCGGGAAGTACACCAGCGTCACCCAGACGACGGAGAACACCACCCACGGCCCGAGCCGCGTCCGGCCGGCGACGGACCCGCTGATCAGCGCGACGGTGATGATCGCGAAGGTGAGCTGGAAGAGCGCGAAGGCGTACGTGGGCACCCGGCCGTGCAGCATGCCGGGCGCGATGTCGGAGAACCGCAGGTCACCGAAGCCGATCAGCCCCACGCCGCCCACGTCGGGGCCGAACACCAGCCCGTAGCCGTAGGCGAACCACACGATCGTCACCAGCGAGATCGAGACGAAGCTCATGAAGATGATGCTCAGGACGTTCTGCGCGCGGACCATGCCCCCGTAGAAGAAGGCGAGTCCGGGGGTCATGAGCAGCACCATGGCGGTGCTGACGAGTACCCAGGCGGAGTCTCCGGTGTTCAGACCTGGCGGCATCGCTCGACCTCGTTTCTTTTCCTGCTTCTCCAGGAGTGATCAGAGAAGTGCGGATCAAAACCGAGGATGGGGGCGCTTTTGCCATTCCCTTTCGAAATTAGACTCGCTATCAGGAACCCGAAAAATCGGGATAAATACGGGAATTTGACGCTCCGGATGATCTTCGGCGGCGGCGAGTGCATACTTTTCCACACTCCTGCCGTTGAACTCGGCGGCGCGGCCGGCCGTACCAAGCCACAGAGAACAGCGAAAGGGTCAAGATGCACAAGCGCACCCTCGTGGCTCCCGGCCTGGCCGCCGCCACTGCTCTGATCGCCACCTCGCTCAGCCCGGTCTCGGCGCAGGCCACCACCCCCGTCTACCTGGCGGCGGCGCTCAAAGGCGCCAACGAGGTACCCGCCAAGGGAGGGAAGGCCGGCGATCCCGACGGCAACGCCCTCGCCGTGTTCAGGATCCATGGTCAGCGCGTCGACTACGCCATCAGATGGCACGGCGTGGCCGCGCCCAGCGGGTTCCACATCCACCGGGGCCAGAAGGGACAGAACGGCCCGGTCACGGTGCCGTTCTTCGGCCAGGCGCTGCCCGCCACGCTGCACGCCGTCAAGGGCACCGTCCGGGTGAAGGATCTCGGGCTGCTGCGCCGTATCATCACCAACCCCGGCAACTGGTACGCCAACCTGCACAACGCCCAGTTCGCCGCCGGAGCCGTACGGGCGCAGCTGTACCGGATCCATCCGGTGGAGCTGGAGTCGGTGCTCTCGCACGGGTTCGGCAAGACGCTCACCACCCAGGCGAACGGCCGCCAGGAGGTGCCGGCGCCCGGCACGAAGGCCGGCGACCGCGACGGGCGCGCCGGATGGCTGGTGCAGCCGGAGGGGAAGCGCGTCTGGTTCGCCACCGCGTGGAAGCGGATCGGCGCACCGGTCGCCGCGCACATCCACCGCGCCCCGAAGGGCAGGAACGGCCCCGTGGTGGTGCCCTTCTTCGCCGCCGAGAAGGGCCTGCCGGCGGGCGTCAACGGCGTCGCGGGCAGCGTGCCCACTCCGGCGGCGACGAGCCGCCGCATCTGGAACAACCCGAAGAACTGGTACGTCAACCTGCACAACAAGCAGTTCCCCGGCGGCGCCGTCCGCGGCCAGCTCTACCGCGGCGACTGGTGACCCGTCAGGGTCTCAGCCGGACGCGGCGGTCGAGGACTGCGTCATCCGGTAGTGCGACGGCGGGACGCCGTAGCGGTCGACGAACGCCTGGCGCAGGGTCTCGGCGGTGCCGAACCCGCATCTCGCCGCCACCACGGCCACCGGCAGGGACGTGGCCGCCAGCAGGTGGGCGGCCGCTTCGGTGCGGGCCTGCCTGATGAACCTGCCGGGCGTCAGGCCCGCGTGCTTGAGGAACAGCCGGGTCAGGTGACGCTCGCTCACGCCCGCGCCGGCGGCCAGCGTGGTCGTGGTCAGATCGCCGTCCAGGTTGGCGACGATGTGGCTCATGACGCGCTCGACCAGGCCGTTGCCGGGCGGGGGCGCGGCGGTGAACATGCTCATCTGGGCCTGGTTGCCGGGCCGCTGCATGTAGGTGACGAGGTTGCGGGCGACCCGCCGGGCCACCTCCGGGCCGTGGTCCTCCTCGACGAAGGCGAGGGTGAGGTCGAGGGCGCTGGTGACCCCGGCCGAGGTGGCGATCTCGCCGTCGCGGACGAAGATCGGATCGGGATCGACCGAGACCTTCGGGTACTTCGTGGCCAGATGCCGCGCCCACTCCCAGTGGGTGGTGACGCGCCGCCCGTCGAGCAGCCCCGCCGCCGCCAGGATCTCCGCCCCCGTGCAGACCGACGCGACCCGCCGGCTCTCCCTGGCCAGGCGGCGTACGTGGGCGAGGATCCGCGGGTTGTCCGCCGCCGCCATGCAGCCGATGCCGCCGGTGACGACCAGCGTGTCGAGCGGGCCCTTGACCTGTTCGAGCGCCTCGTGGGCCTGCAGGGTCAGGCCGCTGGCGCAGGTGACGGGATGGCCGCCGGGACTGGCCATGACCATCCGGTAGGCGGGCGCGGCTCCGTACCAGTTCGCGCTCTGCAGCGTCGAGGTCACGCAGGCGATGTCGAGCAGCTGCGCGTCGGGATAGCCGACGACGACGACACGACGCTCGTGCATGAGAAGACTGTACGGCGTGCGGGCCGTGAGCGGAGGACCCCGGCGGCGGTCAGATCATCCGGGGCCGGGGCGGTGGTCGGTGGGCAGGGGCGCGGGAAGCAGCTTGCCGAACGGGACGGCGCGCATGGCGCGCAGGCGTTCGGCGGCGCGAAGGTGGCCGTGTCCGGCGGCGAGCCTGTAGTAGGCCCTGGCGATGTCGAGCTTGGACGGGCCCTCCTGCTCGTAGGCCCGGCCGTAGGCGAAGGCCAGATCCGCCGCCAGGTCGATCGGCGGCCGGTGACGGTCGAAGGCCTCGGCGCCGGGATGGCGCCGCTGCACCGCGACGTAGGCCCAGTGACGGGACTCCGCGACCTCGCCCAGCAGCGCCTTGATGATCGCCAGGCGGTAGGCGGGCTCGGAGTCGCCCTCGGCCGCCCGGCGGACCAGGTACGCGACCATCCTGGAGGTGCGCCGGTCGGCCTCCTCCGCGGGCGTCCGGTAGAGGTCGTACGTGCCGGTGGCCTGCGCGCGGGGCTCGTACGAGCCGGCGTGCGTGCGGGGCTCCTTCCTGGCGGCGAGCCAGCGGGCCTGCCACTGCGGCACGGTGCCGAGGGGGGCCACCGGCAGGCCGGTCTGCTCGGCGTGGCGATGACAGACCGTGACGAAGGAGGAGACCAGCTCCCAGTCGGGGAGGCGTTCCCGCTTGCCGTTGAGTATGTCGCTGAGCGTGCTCGTGGGCAGTTCCTTGGGGATGCCCGGCGCGCGCGACAGCCGGTTCATCCGGCCATAGCTCGGCTGCCCGGCCGCTTCCCGCAGCTCTATGAGCTGGGCTATGAAGGCGTGGTGCTCGCCCTTATGCGTTTCAGTCATCGTCCTTGAAAGTGTCGAACGGATCAGGTTGTCGCCATATTTGCAGAAAAAATCTCGCAGTTTGGACGGTTTTCCGATATCCATCTATTTCGGCATCAACGGCCACTTTCATTGATCTCCGGCGCAGCCGTACCAGGTGTGGTACCGCTGGTCAGACGGCCGATGGGATCGTCTTAGGTGGCTGATTTCCGGATAAGTCCGGAACAAGCCGGACGACCTCGTACGATCGCGGAAGTTTGCCCCCGGGGACGCTTCGTTGTCGATCTCGTCCGGCTCTGTCCGGGCATGTTTGCACCACTGGCCGGCGCCTTTCCCGGAGCCACACCATGGGTCGCGTCCACCGCCGCCCTCCGGGAGGCCAGCGCCCCCATGCCGCTTCTCACGGCTCGCCCCTCAAGCATCACGTACCGCGCCGACGCTCCCTGCCCGGCGGACGAGCACCTGCTGGTCACCCTCCTGACGACCTGGGTGCTCGCGACCGGGCGCACACCTCCTGCCGTGCGCCCGGAAGAGATGACCCCCGAAGAGCTCATCGACTTCTGGGCCGACGACCGCGCCTGAAGAAAGAGGACCGATGTTCACCACCTGCCAGTTGCTCACGCTCACCGTGACGATCATGATCGCCGCGATCACCTGCGCGCTCTTCCTGGCCACCGGCGCGCCCTGGCCGGCCGCCCTGCTCGGCGGCGGCGGGGCGGGCGGGGCGACGCTGGTGGCCCTGCCCAAACTGCTGAACAGGCTCGACCCGTGACCCGTGAGAGATCCGCCTTTCCCGGGAGCTGTCCTGCTACGGTTTAGCCGCTCAATAGACACATAAGGGGATATATGTTCGGCATTGTCCGCCCATGCCGGCACGTCATGTGCGAGGGACTCTTCGCGGACTGGATGGGCCATCTGTGCGGGCTCTGCCTGGCGCTCCGTGACGAGCACGGGCACCTGTCCCGCCTGGTGACCAACTACGACGGCCTGCTCGTGTCCGTCCTCACCGAGGCCCAGTCCCCCGCGTCCGCGCCGCGCCGGCGGGCGGGCGCGTGCGCGCTGCGCGGCTTCAAGGGCGCCGACGTGGTGGAGGCCGAAGGGGTGCGGCTGGCGGCCTCGGTGTCGCTGCTGCTGGCGGCGGGCAAGGTACGCGACCACGTGGCGGACGGGGACGGCGTGTACGCCCGCCGTCCGGTGGCCGCCGGAGCCACCCGGCTGGCGAGCCGCTGGTCCTCGGCGGGCACGGCCATGGCGGGCACGCTCGGGTTCGACCCGGCCCCGCTGACGGCGGCGGCCGGCCGCCAGGCCCTCCTGGAACGCGCGCCCGCCCGTGCCCTGCGTGAGCTGACCGGGCCCACCGAGGACGCCGTGGCCGCCGCCTTCGGGCACACGGCGGTGCTCACGGGGAAGCCGCACAACCGGGCGGCCCTGGAGGCGGCCGGGCGCGGGTTCGGCAGGCTGGCCCACCTGATCGACGCGGTGGAGGACCTGGCCGACGACAAAGCGTCCGGCGCGTACAACCCGCTCGCCGCCACCGGCACCGGCCTGCGCGAGGCCCGCCGCCACTGCGACGCCGCCCGCGCCGACGTCCGCGCGGCGGTCACCGAGCTGGACCTGCCGCACCCCTCCCTGGCACGCGCCCTCCTGGTACGGGAGACCGGCCGAGCCGTCTCCCGAGCCTTCGCCATCGCGGAGGGCAGTGGAGCACAGCCCCACCACGCCGCAGACGACCGTGCGGGAAGCCATCACGCGGGGAACCACCTCGCGGGAGACCACCGCGCCGGGCGCTTGTCCGGGCGGGCGCCTGAGACGCCGCCCGGTGATCCCGGGGCGCCGCCGGGCAAGCGTCCGCCGAAGCGGGATCCCGGAGGGTTGCTGTCCTCGTTGTGCGCCGCGCTGACGTGCTGCACGTGCGGGTTGTACCGGCCCGCGTGGGACGAGGACCATGAGAGTTCCTGCTGCCAGCGCTTCGACTGCTCGGGCTGGGACGCCTGCGGCAACTGCGGCGAATGTTGCAACTGCTGCAACTGCTGCGGCGGAGACGGGTGCTCCTGCGACTGCTGATCCCCCGTAGGGAACTTGACACTGCATGCTGCCCTATTGCATCTTGCAATATAGAAGGAGGCAGTATGAGACTGTTAGTGATCGGGGCGACGGGCCGTACCGGTGCGCACGTCCTGGAGCAGGGTGTCGCGCGCGGCCACGAGGTGACGGCGTTCACCCGGAAACCGGAGCTCCTGAAGGGGCGCGAGGGCCTGCGCGCCGTCGTGACGGGGGACGCGACCGACCTGCCCACCGTGCGCGAGGCCGTGGCGGGCCAGGACGCCGTCATCTCGGCGGTGGGCACGAGCGGCATCGCGAGGACGCTGATCGCCGCGATGCGCGAGACCGGCGTGCGCAGGGTGGTGATGACCAGCAGCCGCTCCATCCCCGCCACCCGCCCCCGCCTCGCCGTCGGCCTGGCCTGGCTGTTCTTCCGATCGGCCTACGTGGACCTGGCGCGGGCCGAGGGCATGCTGGAGGTCTCCGGCCTCGACTGGACGATCGTCCGCGCCACCATGCTGACCGGCAAACCCGCCAACGGCCGGCTGCACGTCGACTTCGAGGCCAACGCCACCGGCGGCGAGGCCACGCTGCCCCGCGCCGACTACGCGACGGCGCTCCTGGACGCGGCCGAGGACGACGCCATGATCGGCAGGACTCCGGGCGTGTGCGGCGCCCGGGCCTGAACCGGACCCACGAGGCCCTCCACCGTGGTCATGGGGTGCACGTGTAGCCCGCCGGCAGGGATGGGTCACCGCCGGGGCGGGTGGGCCTGGAAGCCGAAGGACGTCTCGCCGCCCGGCGCGACAGTGGCGTTGTGCCCGGCGGGGCGGGCGGTAGCGGTGCGGCCGTTGTTGTGCCCGTGCACCGCGTCGACCCCGGACAGGATGGGATGCCGAGCGGGGTGGCCAGCGCCGCGTTCTGGAACCTGTCGTACATGTCCGCCCAGGCAGCCGGAGTGTTGGTGACGGCGCGGACCCGCCGCCCGACAGCACGGACCCGAGGCGGTAGGCGGTGACGTCGGCGGGCGCGGGAGCGGTCCAGCCAGGGCGTACCACAGGCCCGATGGAGTGAAACTTTCACCCTTCCCTAACAAGATCGCGCCATGTATGGTCAAGCCGTTGCCGAAAGAAAGTTTCACCCACGGAGGATCGATGGGCAAGAAGCTTCACCTGCTGGCCGTTCCGATCGCGGCCGTCGCCATGGCCGCACTCACCAGCCTTCCCGCACAGGCCGCCGACGGCTACGACCGGTGCCAGCCGGGGAACTACTGCATGTTCTCCGGCCTCGACGGCACCGGTGACATCATCCAGATCACCGCCGACACCCCCAACCTCGCGGCGCTGGGCATGGCCAACCGCGCCAACTCCGACTGGAACCGTACGAGCTCCCTCGTCCACCTCTACTCCGGGGCGAACTACACCGGCTGCACGGCCGTGACCCGCGCCGGCTCCAAGGGCAACTTCTTCTCCACCTACCGCGAGTTCTTCGAGTCCGTCCGCATCGGCGGCCCCAACGGTCCGTCGTGCGGCACGCCGCCGGGCGAGGACTCCCCCACCGTCTCTACGAGATGACCGGCTCTTCGAGATGACCGTCTCTTCGGGATGACGGCCGCGCCCCCGGCCGGCGAACGGCCGGGGGCGTCGCTCAGCGGATGAAGCGGTCGACGTAGTCGGCGCCCAGCCCCACCTCGGCGTAGTGGCGGCGGGCGTTCTCGATCTTGGAGAAGACGTCCTCCACGCCGGTGGGGTTGCCGTCCGGGTCGACGTAGATGTACGCGCCCGTGACGTGGAACAGGGTCCGCATCTCCTCGACGCCCTCGGGGACTTCGAGGGTGTGGATGTCGCCCGGCGGCTCGAAGGCGTAGCTGCCCTCCTCGGCCCACCAGTCGTGCTCCAGGTAGTGCCAGCGGCCCCGGAGCGTCGTCGCGTGGACGGGGCCGGCGTGGCGGTGGCGCGACAGGATGCCGGACCTCCTGACCCGCAGGATGTTGACGAAGTAGCCCTGGGTCGCGCTGAGCAGGAGCGGCCTGAAGGTCACGTCGGGCGCCTGCGGCACCCAGAGGCGCTCGTCGCACTCGACGTCCAGCGCGCCGAGCTCGACGAGGTCGTCCACGGTGTTCGGCAGGAGGGGGCCGCGGTAGGGGATCGCGGCTTCGTCGCGGATCCTGCCGGCGTCCGGAGTGTCCGTCATGATGGTCGGTCCTTTCTCGATCGGCGCAGGCGGGAACGCCGCCGGTGCTCCCGCACGGGAGCCGGCGCCGGAAGGGTCGTGCTATCGGTGGTTGTCGGACGGCAGGGGCTTGCCCCACCAGGCGGCGGGCCGGGCCCAGCCCAGATCTCGCGACGCCCGCTCGGCGGCCTCGACGGTGAGCTCGGCCAGCCTGTTGGCGGGGTCGAGTATGACGTCGCGCAGGCCGCTCACGGACAGGGCGCCCTCGAGCTCGTTGCGGAAGTTGAACACCGGGGCGCCGACGGCGGCGATGCCCGGGGTGACGTTCTGGTCGGAGACGGCGTAGCCGCGCTGGCGCGTGACCTTGACCTCTTCGTTGATCTCGGCCGCGGTGGGCCCGTCCTTCGAGCCGTTCTCCGCGAAGTCGAGCAGCCACTCCCGATAGACGTCCTCGGGAGAGAACGCCAGGATCGCCATCGGCCCGGCGCCCAGGTGGAGCGGCATGGAGCCGCCCAGCTGCAGGGCCAGGCTCTGCACCCGGCGGCCGTCGAGGCGCTCCACGCAGACGGCGTCGAGACCGCGCCGGATGCACAGGAAGACCGTCTCGCCGCTCTCGTCGTGGAGGTGCTGCATGTGCGGCAGGGCCGCACGGCGCACGTCCATCCGGCGGACCGCGCCGGAGCCGAGACGGAACAGGTGCAGGCCGATCCCCCACTGACCGCGGGTGCCTGACTCGACCCAGCCGAGGGAGGCGAGGTTGCGCAGCAGCCGGTGGATGGTGCTGCGCGGCTCCCCCAGGGTCTCGGCGAGCTCCGCCGCGCTGACCCACTCGCGCTGGGCGAGGATCTCCAGGATGGCGGACGCCTTGTCGAGCAGGCCGACCGGCTCCCCGTCACTGGTGGAGGGGGTGCCTGGCGAAGCCTGTCCTCTCATGGAACAACCCTATCTTGGTGGTCGCGTGACAATAGTCGGATCAACGATCGGGAAAGTCGTCCTCCCGGTGGAAGGTCCCGTCGACCGTGATGCCTCCGTCGACGGGCAGCACCACCCCGGTGACGAACGCCGCCTGAGGGGAGACCAGGAAGGCCACGGCGTCCGCGACCTCCTCCGGCCTGCCGAACCTGCCCAGCGGGGTGCGCCGCAGCAGGGTCTCCTCGTCGAGGACGCCCATGACCAGCCCGGAGCGGAACATGTCCGTGTCCATGTAGCCCGGCGCCACCGCGTTCACCCGGATGCCGCGCCGTCCCCACTCGACCGCCAGCACCCGGGTGAGCCCCGAGACGCCGGTCTTGGCCGTGGTGTAAGCGAGCCGCAGCGGCAGGCCGAAGGTCGACCCCACCGACGCCAGGTTGACGATCGCGGCCCGGGGACTGCGCTCCAGCAGCGGGAAGGCCGCGCGGGAACAGCGCATGGCGCCGCCGAGGTGGACGTCGAGCTCCTTCATGAAGCCCTCGGTCGGGAAGCTCTCGGCCGCCGCCCGCGCGATCACGCCGGCGTTGTTGACCAGCGCGTCCAGCCGCCCGAAGCGGGAGCGCACCTCCTCCAGCAGCCGCCCGACGCTGTCGTCGTCGGTGACGTCGGCGTGCACCCCGACGGCCGTGCCGCCTTCCTTCGCCACCACGTCGGCCGCCGCGGCGGCGCCTTCGCCGTTCAGGTCGGCGATCACGAGGTCGAAGCCGTCAGCGGCCAGCTTGACCGCGATGGCGGCGCCCAGCCCGCGGGCGGCGCCGGTGACGAGGGCGACGGGCCGAGCCGTCTCAGCGGACATCGGAGGTCATCCTCCCCGACTTCAGGAACGCGCGGGCCTCTTCGGCGATGCCCGGCCCGTCGAGACGGTAGTGGCGGTAGAGATGGGTCGGCGGGCCGATGGGAGCGTACTCGTCGCGGATGCCGTGCCGCAGCAGGGGCACGCCGATCCCGTGGTCGGTGAGCGTCTCGGCGACCGCGCCGCCGAGCCCGCCGTAGACGTTGTGCTCCTCGACCGTCATCAGCCGGCGTGACCCCTCGGCGGCGGCCACGACCGCGGCCTCGTCCAGCGGCTTGATCGTGTGCAGGTCGATCACGCCGACGCTGTGGCCCTCGGCGCGCAGCTCCTCCGCCGCCAGCAGCGACGGATGCACCGTCGTCCCGGTGGCGATGATGGTGAGGTCGTCGCCCGTGGCGTGCACGATCGCCTGCCCCGGCCGGATCCGCTCGTCGTCCGGCTCGTACACCAGCGGCTCGCGGCCGCGGCCCATCCGGAAGTAGACCGGCAGCGGGTGGTCGGCGTACGCCTTCAGGAGCACGCCCATCGCCACGTGGTCGGCGGGCGCGACGACCGTCATGTTGGCGATCGTACGCATGATCGCGATGTCTTCCGTCGCGTGGTGCGAGGTGCCGTAGAAGCCGAAGGTGATGCCGGAGTGGTGGCCGATGAGCCGGACCGGCTGCCGGGTGTAGGCGATGTCGGTGCGGATCTGCTCGCAGCACAGCAGGGCCAGGAACGAGGCGAAGCCGGTGACGTACGGCCGCAGCCCGGTGGTGGCCAGACCGGCGGCGACGGACACCGAGTTCTGCTCGCTCACCCCGAGCTGCAGGAACCGGTCGGGATGGCGCTCGTGGAACGCCCACAGGCCGTTGGAGAACGACAGGTCCGGCGTGAGCACGACGACCGGCTCGCCGTCGTCGACCAGGGCGCCCAGCTGCTCTCCGAGCGCGAGCAGGCCCGGCGACTTGAGCAGCATGCTGGGGATGTGCCAGGAGCCCTCCGCGAGCGGCTGCCCATCGGCTCCGCGCGGGACGAGGCTGTCGGTGTTCAGGTTCACTTCTCGTCCTTCAGTTCCCGGATGACCGCGGCCTCGTCCTGCTCGGCGAGCCAGCCCAGATGCCAGCCGAAGTCGCGCTCCATGAAGCCGACGCCCTTGCCCTTGACGGTGTGCGCGATGACGGCCGTGGGCTTGGCCGGCTCGCCGTCGCGGAGCCGCAGCAGGGTGTCGAGCAGCGCCGGCACGTCGTGGCCGTCGACCTCCACGACGTCCCAGCCGAAGGCCCGCCAGCGGTCGGCGAGCGGCTCGATCGTGATGATGTCGTCGACCTTGCCGTCGAGGCAGTAGCCGTTGCGGTCGACGATCGCGACCAGGTTGCCCAGGCCGTAGTGACCGGCCGCCGCGGCGGCCTCCCAGATCTGGCCCTCGTGCAGCTCGCCGTCGCCGAGCAGGGCGTAGACGTTGAAGTCACGCCCGGTCATGCGGGCGCCCAGCGCCATGCCGAGCCCGACGGAGAGGTTGTGGCCGAGCGAGCCCGAGCTGAAGTCGCAGCCCGGGACCTTGGTCATGTCCGGGTGGTCGCCGAGCGGGTTGCCGAGGCGCGTGTAGCCGTCGAGCAGCTCGGGATCGAAGAACCCGTGGTCGGCCAGGATCGGGTAGAGCCCGACGGCGGCATGGCCCTTGCCCATGACGAAACGGTCGCGATCCGGCCACTGAGGGTCTCCGTGGCGCAGGCGCAGCACCCCGTAGTACAAGGTCGCGAGGATCTCCGCGCACGAGAACGTCGACGAGTAGTGACCCGTCTTCGCGATCGAGATCAGGCGGACGGTCTCGAGGCGGACGAACTGGGCGCGCTCGCGGATCCGCTCGACCACCTCCGATGAGGTCGTGAGGGACGCGCCTTCACTTGCGGGCATGCAGTCGATTCCTTTTCATGAGGTCAGACCATCGGCGGCCTAGCCATCCAGAGCTGCCTGGTCCCACTATGAACGATGCACAAGACTCAGTCAATGACACATACTCTCAGGGCCTGAGAGCAGACAACAACTCTGTCTCATTCAACGAATGTGTGTCCTACTCATTGACATCGCCCGTTCTGGTTGCCACGCTGCTCGTCATCGCCCCGACCCAACGGAAGGAACGTCATGGAGGCGCTGGTCTACGCCGGTCCCGGCGCGGTCGAGATCCGCGACGTGCCCGAGCCCGAGCCGGGTCCGGGCGAGGTCCTCGTGGAAGTCGGTCACGTCGGCGTCTGCGGGACCGATCACCTCCTGGTCCGCGGCGGCCTGGCACGGGTCCGGCCGGGGGTGGTGATCGGTCACGAGATGGCCGGGCGCGCCGTCGGCGGCGACCTCGGCCGGGCGGGGCTCCGGCCCGGCGACCCGGTCGCCGTCGAGCCGCTCATCAGCTGCGGGACCTGCCGCACCTGCCGCCGCGGGCACCGGCACATCTGCGAGGCGCTCGGGCTCTACGGCATCGACCGCGACGGCGGCGCGGCGAGCCACGTGGTGGTCGCGGCCGACCGCCTGCACCGGCTGCCTGACGGCGTCCCGCCGCGGGTCGCGGCGCTCGCCGAGCCGCTCTCGGTGGCGGTCCACATGGTCTCCCGCGCCGGCGTGGCGGTCGGCGACGTCGTCATGGTCTTCGGCGGCGGGCCCATCGGCGCGCTGCTGGGCCTCGTGGCCCGGCTGTCCGGCGCCTCCGCCGTGCTGGTCGCCGAGCCGCGCGCGGACCGGCGGGAGCTGCTGGCGGAGCTCGGCATGACCGTCACCGACCCGCTCGGCGCCGACGTGGCCTCCTGGTGCGAGAGCCGCGCGCCCGGCGGGGTGGACGTGAGCTTCGAGGTGTCGGGGGCCGACTCCTCCTACGCGGCCGCGGCCGAGGTCACCAGGCCCCGCGGCACCGTCCTGGTGGGCGCGCTCACCGACCGGCCGGCCCGGGTGCCCATGTCCCAGGTGATGCTCAAGGAGCAGACGCTGGTGGGCTCCCGCGTCTACACCGGCGACCACATGGCCCGCGCCGTCAACCTCATGGGGACGGCGGGGCTGCCCCTCGAAGCGCTGGTCAGCGACGTGGTGCCGGTGCGCGAGGCGCCCGGCCGCGTGTTCGGCGACGGGCCCGCGGGGCTGATGAAGACCCTGATCGCGGCGGGTGACGCGTCATGACCGTCCTGGTGGCGGGCGCCTCGGGCGTCATCGGCCAGGCCGCGGTCGAGCGCTTCCTGGCCGACGGGACCGACGTCGTCGCCCTGTCGCGGCGGCCTCCCGACGTGGCTCCCCACCCCCGGCTCCGGCACGTCGCCGTGGACCTGACGGACGCCGCCGCGTGCCGGGACGTCCTGGGGCGGCTGGCGGGCGTGACGCACGTCGTCTACGCGGCGCTGTTCGAGAAGCCTGGGCTCGTGGCCGGGTGGCTGCAGGAAGACCAGATGCGCACCAACCTGGCCATGCTCACGAACCTCGTCGAAGCGCTCGTCGGCGCGACCCGGCCGGTCCTGCGCCACGTCAGCCTCATGCAGGGCGCCAAGGCGTACGGCGGGCACGTCCACCCGCCCCGCCGGATCCCGTCACGCGAGCGGGAGCCGCGCGACCCCCACCCGAACTTCTACTGGCTGCAGGAGGACTACCTCCGGCAGGCGGCCGACCGGCACGGCTTCGACCTCACGATCTTCCGCCCCCAGATGCTGGTCGGCGGAGCCACCGGCTCGGCGATGAACGTGGTCCCCGTCATCGGCGTCTACGCGGCGCTCTGCGCGAGACTCGGCCTCCCGTTCGGCTTCCCCGGCGGGCGGTCCTACGTCTGGGAGGCGGTCGACGCGCGGATCGTGGCCTCGGCGCTGTCGTGGGCCCGCTCGTCGCCCGCCGCCCGGGGAGAGACCTTCAACATCACGAACGGCGACGTCTTCGAGTGGCGGGACCTGTGGCCCGCCATCGCGGCGGAGCTCGGCATGGAGCCGGCGGCCGACACACCCCGGGCGCTCGCGGACTTCCTGCCCCGGCACGAGCACGTGTGGAAGGAGATCGTGCGGGAGCACGGGCTGCGCCCGACGCCCCTGCCGGCCTTACTCGGCGAGTCCCACCACTACGCGGACAAGTGCTTCGCGTACGGGTCGGAGAAGCCGATGCCGCCGAAGTTCCTGAGCACCGTCAAGCTGCACCGGGCGGGCTTCCACGACTGCCTCGACACCGAGGAGTCGTTCCGGTACTGGCTCGCTCACCTGCGCAAACGCCATATCTTGCCCTATATACACCCTTGAAATCTCATTCCCACTCTGATGTCATATGTCCACTGAGTTGGACAAATGGCTCCAGCAAACGGTCCACGTCCCGCTTAGCGCTACGTCGGGATCGAATGCGACGGCATCTCTTCGTACGACGCCATAAGACAGGAGAAGACGTGATCGCACAGTCGGCCCGTCGGTTCAGCAGGATCCGCGCGCTCGCCGCCATGGGCGCCCTGGCGGCCGTGGTCGCCGCATGCGGGTCCAGCCCTTCCACCGACCAGGCGGGCACGCCCGCGGAGGGCGACCCGTTCAAGGTGGGCATCGTCGCCCTCGACGCGACGCAGATCACCGCGCTCAACGAGCGCACCGCCGCCCAGAAGAAGATGAAGAGCATCGGCTGGGAGACCACGGAGATCAACTCCGACGGCGACCCCGCCAAGGCCATCTCCGCGATGCAGAACCTCGTGCAGAGCGGCGTGAACGCCATCATCGTGCAGACCTACACCCCCGACCAGCTGTCCGCCGGCCTCGCGGCCGCGAAGGCGGCCGACATCCCGGTCTTCTCGACCGCGGGCGGGCTGGCCGGCGGCGGGGAGGCCGGCGCGGTCGAGCTCGTCGCGGCGGCCAACGTCAACGACGAGGTGATCGCGGCGATCAAGGACAAGCCGAAGGTCGAGCTGCTCCAGCTGCGCTACACCCCCGGCGCCCCGTGCCGGTCCAGGGCCGAGGACCTCGACGCCAAGCTCGAAGGGCTGTCCAACGTCAACGTCACCCGCCAGGAAGTGAAGATCCCCGGCGGCGAGCAGTCGGCCCAGGAGGCCACCTCCGCCTGGCTGCAGGCGCACCCCGACGACGGGCAGACGACCTTCATGATCTGGCCGTGCTTCTCCGAGGCCGCCATCGGCGCGGTGTCCGCCGAGAAGCAGGCCGGCCGCGGCCCCTACCCGCTCTACACCTGGGACATCTCCAAGCCCGCGATCCAGGCCATCCAGGACGGCTACGCGACCGGCGTGCTGTGGATCCAGGTCGACAAGGCCGGCGAGCAGATCGTGGAAATGATCAAGGAGTGGCGTGACGCGGGCGGCTCGTGGCAGCCCAAGGACGTCACCGCGCCCAGCGTCCTGCTGACCAAGGACAACATCGAGCAGACGCTCCAGGAGAACCCGGATCTCCTCAGCTAGCGGTACCGGGACCCACCACCAAGGCCTGACGAGGGAGGCGAGTCATACGTGATGGCGACAGGGCATCCGGCCGCGCGGGCGGCCGGAGACGATCCGGCGCCCCTGCTGTCGGTGCGGGGCGCGGTGAAGAACTACGGCCTCGTCCAGGCCTTGCGCGGTGCCGACCTCACCGTCGGGCGCGGGGAGGTGCACGGGCTGCTCGGCGCCAACGGCGCCGGGAAGTCCACCCTGGTGAAGATCCTCGCCGGCCTCGCCAAGCCGGACGAGGGAGACTTCGCCATCGACGGCGTGCCCTTCCGCCCCGGCAGCATCCGCGAGGCGGCGGCGGCCGGCGTGCGCCTGGCCCACCAGGAGCTCGCCATCGTCCCGGCGCTCAGCGTGCGCCAGAACCTCCACCTCGGCCGCTACCTCCATCCCGAGCTGGCCGGCGCCAAGGAACGCGAGCGCGCGTACACGGAGCTGTTCGAGGAATGGGGGCTGGACATCTCGCTGGACGCCGTCATGCGCGAGCTGTCCCCCGCCCACCAGGCGACCGTGGCGCTGGCCAAGACGCTGGTCGGCAGCGGACGCCTGCTCATCCTCGACGAGCCGACCGCCTCGCTCGGCCCGAAGGAGGTGAGCGGGCTGTTCTCCATCATCCGCCGCCGCGTCGAGGCCGGCGCGGGCGTCATCTTCGTGAGTCACCGGCTGGGCGAGGTCAGCCGGCTGTGCGACGCCATCACCGTGCTGCGCAACGGCCAGCGGGTGCACGACGGCCCGATGGAGGGCGTCGACGAGCACGCGCTCGCCGATCTCATCGCCCACGACGCGGGCGGTGACCGGCGTCGCGCCGAACGCACCACGACGGCCCCGGCCGCCTCGGTCAAGAAGAGCGCGAGCCCTGACGGGCCGCTGCTCTCGGTCAGCGGTCTCCGGCTGCAGAACCGCGTGGATGACGTCTCGTTCGAGGTGAACCCCGGCGAGATCGTCGGCATCGCGGGCCTCGTCGGCGCCGGCCGGACCGAGGTGCTGGAGGCGCTGGTCGGGCTCCGCCGGGTCGTGTCCGGCGAGATCAGCCTCGGCGGCCGGGCCTACCAGCCCCGCGACCCGGCCAGGGCGCTGAAGCAGGGCGTCGTCCTGGTGCCGGAGGAACGCCTGGCCCAGGCGATCTTCACCCAGCGGGACATCGTGTTCAACTTCTCCAGCTCCCGTTTCCGCACGCTGGGCGGCGGGCCGGGAGGCATCCTGAGCAGGCGGTCCCGCTACCGGGAGTCGGCCCAGCGGCTCGCCGAGTCGCTGCGGCTCAAGGCGCGGTCGCTGAACGACTCGATCATGTCGCTCAGCGGCGGCAACCAGCAGAAGGTGGTGCTCGGCCGGGCGACCGTCGACGGGCTGCGCCTGCTCCTGCTGGACGAGCCCACCCGGGGCGTGGACGTCGGCGCCCGTTACGACTTCCAGCAGATGGTGCGCGGCCTCGCCGACCAGGGCGTCGGCGTCGTCTACGTCTCCTCCGAGCTGGCCGAGCTGGAGTACTGCGATCGCATCGTGGTCATGGTCGAGGGCCGCGCCACGGTGCAGTTCGACAACGACGACGGTTTCGACGAGGACGAGCTGACCCGCCTCTGCTTCCTGCGCGCCGGCGCGGCCGCCGTCGAGCAGGCATAGAAAGACGATCCAGGAGAGTTCCATGAACACCGTCCGTCACACCGCGGCTGGCCAGCAGCCCGCCGCGCCGCCACCTGGCTCGCATCGGGCCGAGCAGGCGGGCGCGAGCTCGATGACGCTGAAGGCCGTCAAGTTCCTCGGCCGTTACGGCACGCTGCTCGTCCTCATCCTGCTCGTCCTCGTCTTCTCCTTCCTGGACGGCAGCCGCTTCCTGTCGTTCACCAACTTCCAGAACATCCTCCTGCAGTCGACGATCTCGGTCGTGATCGCGCTCGGCCTCACGGTGGTCCTGGTGGTGGGCGAGTTCGACCTGAGCATCGGCTACACGGCCAGCCTGGCCGGCGTGCTCACGGCGGGCCTGTACGCGGGCTCCGCCGGGGGCAAACTCGGCGCCATCGGGCTGGTCATCGCCGTGGGGGCGCTGGTCGGCCTGGTGAACGGCCTCATCGTGACCAAACTGGGCGTCAACGCGCTGGTCGGCACCTTGGGCATAGGCAGCGTCGTCATGGGCGCCACCTACATCGTCACCGCCGGCGTGCCGCAGAGCCTGGACGCCTCCGGGATGGACCTGATCCAGGTCTACCTGGGCAAGCTGGGCCCGATCCCGTGGCCGATCGTCATCCTCTTCGCGGTCGCCGGGGTGCTCTGGCTGCTGCTCAACCGCACCTCGCTCGGCCTGGAGTGGCAGGCCGTCGGCGGCAACAGGACCGCCGCCGAGCTGAGCGGCATCCGCGTGCACCGGGTGGTCATCTTCGCGTTCGTCGTGTGCGGCGTCCTCGCCGCCGCCGGCGGCGTGCTGATCACGGCGAACGTCGGCAGCGGGCAGATCGCGGGCGGCCAGGGCTACCTGCTGTCCTCGTTCGCGGCGGCCTTCCTCGGCTCCGCGTGCCTGCGCGACGGCGAGTTCCACGTCGTCGGCACCGTGATCGGCGTGGTCACCGTGGCCGTCGGCTTCAACGGCATGGCGATCCACGGCGTGTCCACGTCCGCGCAGTTCATCTTCCAGGGCCTGCTGCTCATCGCGGCCGTCGGCATGAGCACCAGCGCCCGGCGCATGGTGTCCGGAAGGAGAGCAGGCCACTGATGAGCGTTCCCGAAGGCCGCAGGCTGATCGTCGGCATCGACAAGGGGACCACCGTCACCAAGGCGGCGGTCTTCGACGAGACCGGCAACGAGCTGGCCCGCGCGGCCCGCTTCATCGAGGTGCTCAGCCCCCGGCGGGGCTGGCACGAGGAAGATCCCGCGGTGAGCCTGCGCAGCACGATGGACGCCGTGGCCGAGGCGGTCGCCGCGCTGCCCGGCCGCGCCTCCGACATCGCCGCGGTGAGCGTGTCCGGCCACATGACCGGTGCCTGGCTGCTCGACGAGACCGGCCGGCCGGTGCGCAACGCGATCGCCTGGCCGGACGCGCGCACGCTGGACACGCTGACGGCTTTCGAGGCGAGCCCGCCGTACGAGGAGTACCTCGACATCTCGGCCACCAGCGCGCTGCCCGGCATGACGATGCTCCTGCTCGGGCATCTGGCCAGGCACGAGCCGGACGTGATCGCCAGGACCCGCTACTTCGCCTGCGCCAAGGACTACGTCCAGTCGTTCCTGACCGGGCGCGTCGTCACCGACCCGACCGACGTGTCCCTGATGCCCGGCGACATCGCCACGGGCCGGATCTCGCCGCGGCTCATGGAGCTGGTCGGGGCGGAGGCGTTCCTCTCCCGGGCGCCGGAGGTGCGCCCGTCCGGGGAGATCATCGGTACGGTCACCCGCGAGGCGTCGCTGGCGACCGGCATCCCCGAGGGCACGCCGGTCGCCAACGGACTCGGCGACGCCATCTCCGCCATGCTCGGCACCGGGGTCGTCATGCCCGGCCAGGCCGTCTCGGTCCTGGGCACGAGCTGGCTGAACCAGATGGTCAACCGCTACCTGGACGACGACCTGCGCGGGGTCGGCTGGGTGTACCCGTCGCCCGACGGCGAGCACTGGATCCGGTGCCTGGCCCACACCGCGGGCGCGGGCACGTTCGACTGGGCCGTGCGCACGTTCTGCCGCGACCTCGCCGGCGGCGCCGCGTCCGACTTCGCCGCCGTCGAGGCCGAGGCGCTGGCGTCGGAGGAGGCCGGCCACGGCCTCACGTTCCTGCCGTACCTCTCTCCCGCCGGCGTCCAGGCGCCCTTCAAGGACGGGAACGTGCGCGGGGTGATGCTCGGCCTGGAGCACGGGACGACCCGCGGCGACATCCTCCGCGCCGTCTACGAGGGCCAGGTGTACGCCGCCATGGACTGCTACCGGCGGCAGGGTGACGACCTGAGCCTGCTCAGGCTGACCGGCGGCGGCGCGCGCAGCCGGGTCTGGCGGCAGACCTTCAGCAACGCGCTCCAGGTGCCGGTCGAGCTGGTGACCACCAGCGAGTCGGCCGCGCTCGGCGTCGCCATCCTCGCGTCCGTGAACGTCGGCATCTGGAAGGACCTGGAGACCGCGGTGTCGGAGATGGTCCGCACCGTCGGCCGGGTCGAGCCCGACCCCCGCCTGGCCGAGCCCCACCGGGAGGCGTTCGACCGCTTCCTCCGCGCGCAGGCGGCGGCGCGCGAGCTGTTCGCCGGCTTCGGCCGCGCAGGCGACCAAGGAAAGGACTGATCGTGTACACCGCAGAACCGGCAGGGCTGGTCCGCACGGTGCTCGGTGACGTGTCACCCGAGTCCCTGGGAGCGATGCTCGTCCACGAGCACCTGCTGACGGCGCCGCCGGCCTACGCAATTCACCGGGATCCCGACCTGGAGTTCGGCACCGCGGAGGGCGCCGCCGAAGAGGTCTCCGACTTCGTCGAGGCCGGCGGCGGCGGGCTGGTCGAGCTCACCACGGTCGACTACGGCCGCGACGTCACGGCCGCGCTGTCCGCCGCCAGGGCCACCGGCGCCCACATCGTCCAGGGCACCGGCCTGCAGAAGGGCATCTACTACCCGGCCGGCACGTCCAGGCGGAGCAGCGAGGAGCTGGCCGCCGGCTTCGTCGCCGACATCCTGACGGGGTTCGGCCCGGAGAACACCCGGGCCGGCGCCATCAAGGCCGGGACCTGCTCCACCGAGGAGATGTGGGACGTCGAGCGCAAGGTCCTCACGGCGGCGGCCATCGCCGCCAAGGAGACCGGGGCGCCGATCCTGACCCACACCCAGGCGGGCCGCCTGGGCCACGAGCAGCTCGACGTCTTCGAGGCCGCCGGGCTCGACCTGGGCCAGGTGTGCGTCGGCCACCTCGACCGCAACCTCGAAGCCGACTACCTCCTCTCGCTGGCCCGCCGCGGCGCCTGGCTCGGGCTCGACCAGTGGACCAAGGACAAGTACGGCCACGACACCGACCGGGCCGCGATGGTCCGGCGCCTCGTGGACGCCGGCCACACCCGGGTGATGGTCTCCGGCGACCTCGGCCGCGGCTCCTACCAGCGCGCCTACGGCGGCTCGCCGGGGCTCGGCCCCTGCCTCGACGCCATCAGGAAGGCCCTGGGCGACGAGCTGGCCGAGCTGACCCTGGTCGCCAACCCGGCCGGGTTCCTCGCCTTCAGGGAGGTCACGCGATGACGCGGGCAGTGCTCTTCGACCTCGACGGGACGCTCGTCGACTCCCGTCCCGCGATCCTGGACTGCTACCGGGCGGCGCTCGCGCCCATCCCCCAGGGCTGGGAGTCCCTGCTGGAGCTCGGCCTCGGCCGGGTGATGCGCTGGCGGATGCGCGAGGTGATGGCCGAGGTCGCGGGCGAGCGCGCCCCCGAGTGCGTGTCCCGGTACGAGCGCCACTACCTGGAGGACGGTCACCGGAAGGTCGTCCTCTACCGGGGGGCGGCCGACATGCTCGACGCGCTGCGCGGGCAGGGGCTGCGGCTCGGCATCGTGACGAACAAGGGCCGGGAGCGGACCGAGCACGACCTGCGCCACGTGCACGGCGCGCGTGACCTGCTGCCGCTGTTCGACGTGGTGGTCACCACCGAGGACACCGTCGAGCGCAAGCCGTCGCCCGAGCCGATCCTGCACGGGCTGCGCCGCGCCGGGTGGACGGCCGGCGACTGCGCCTACGTGGGCGACGGCCCGCACGACGCCGAGGCGGCCATCGCCGCCGGGACCGCGTTCGTCGGCGCCGGCTGGGGCTACTACCCGAATGAGCTCGCGTCGGCCCGGCCCGCGCTGGCCGTCGCCGCCGCCCCGGGTGATCTCGCCGGACTCCTGCCCGGCGGCCGGTGAGCGCCGCCATGGCGTCGTTCACGTTCACCCCGCTCACGCCGTCCGCCTTCCTGGAGCGGTCCGGGGCCGTCTTCCGCGACCGGATCGCGGTGATCGACGGCGCCAGGCGGCTCACGTACGGTGAGTTCCTCGATCGGGCGCGGCGGCTCACCGGGGCGCTGGCGGATCTCGGCGTCGAGCCCGGCGACCGGGTGGCGGCGCTCTGCGTCAACAGCCACGTGATGCTGGAGCTGCACAACGGGGTGCCGATGCGCGGCGCGGTGCTGGTGCCGCTCAACATCCGGCTGTCGGCCGGGGAGCTGGCGCACATCGTCGAACACTCCGGCGCGCGCGTCCTGGTCGCCACGGACGAGCTGGCCGGGCGCGCCCGCGAGGTCGCCGCCGCGACCGGGGTCAGGCTCGTCCTGGCGGGCGGCCCCGGTGACGAGTACGAAGAGCTGCTCGCCGCCGCCGAGCCCCGCCTCGCGGCCTGCGAGGACGAGCGCGGGCTGCTGGCGATCAACTACACGAGCGGCACCACGGGGCGCCCGAAGGGGGTCATGTACCACCACCGGGGCGCCTACCTGCAGACGCTGGCCATGGCGTTCCACGCCGGGCTCGGCCCCGCCAGCGCCTATCTGTGGACGCTGCCCATGTTCCACTGCGACGGCTGGTGCTTCACCTGGGCCGTCACCGCGGCCGGCGGCACCCACGTCTGCCTGCGGGCCGTGGACCCGGCCGAGATCTGGCGGCTGCTGCGCGAGGAGGACGTCTCCCATTTCAGCGCCGCGCCGACCGTACTCACCATGATCGCGAACGCGCCCGAGGCGCGGGCGGGCGCCCCGCTCGGCCGGACCGTGCGCGTGCAGACGGGCGGCGCGCCGCCGACCCCAGCCCTGCTCGCCCGCATGGCCGGGCTGCGCATGGAGGTCACCCATCTGTACGGGCTCACCGAGACGTTCGGACCGGTGGCGGTCAACCAGTGGCAGCCGCAGTGGGACGCCCTCCCCGCCGGCGGGCAGGCCGAGCTCAAGGCCCGCCAGGGCGTGGGCAACGTGATCGCGGAACAGGTGCGCGTCGTGGACGGGTCCGGCGCGGACGTGCCGGCCGACGGCGGGACGGTGGGCGAGATCATGGTCCGCGGCAACGACGTGATGCTCGGCTACTACCGCGACGAGCAGGCCACCGCCGAGGTGGACGCCGGCGGCTGGCTGCGCACCGGGGACCTGGCCGTGCGGCACCCCGACGGCTATCTGGAGATCCGCGACCGGTCCAAGGACATCATCATCTCCGGCGGCGAGAACATCGCCTCCGTCGAGGTGGAGCGGGTCCTCGACGGTCACCCGTCCGTGCTGGAGTCGGCCGTCGTCGGCGTGCCCGACGAGAAGTGGGGCCAGGTGCCCGTGGCCTTCGTCGCGCTCCGGCCGGAGGCGCCCCCGGTGACCGAGGACGACGTCATCGCGTACGTGCGCGAGCGGATCGCCCGCTTCAAGGCGCCCAGGAAGGTGGTCTTCGGGGAGCTGCCCAAGACCTCGACGGGGAAGATCCAGAAGAACGTGCTCCGCGCGGGCGGGGAGCATCCATGAGTTCCTGCACGCCACTCCTCGTCGCGGCGGGGCCGCGCGCGCTCAAGGAGGGCATCCGCACATGACCACGACCAGGCCCGCGGCGCTGGTGACCGGCGCCTCCCGGGGCATCGGTCTCGCCATCGCCGAGCGCCTCGCCGCCGCCGGGCATGACCTGACCATCTGCGCCCGGGGTGGCGACGCGCTCGCCGCCGCGGGCGCCAGGCTCGCCGCGCTCGGGGCGGCCGTCCGCGCCGAGCCCGCGGACATGGCGGCCGAGGACGACGTGCGGCGGCTCGCCAGGGCGCACGAGGACGCGTACGGGCGGCTCGACGTGCTGGTGGTGGCGGCGGGGGTCGGCACGGCGGGGCCGGTGGACACCGCGCCCCTGCACCGGTTCGACAAGCAGTTCGCCGTCAACGTCCGGGCCCCGTACACGCTGGTGCAGGCGCTGCTGCCGACGCTCAGAGCGACCGCGGCGACACGGCCGGACCACGGCGTGAAGATCATCATGTTGTCGTCGCTCACCGGGGCCTTCCCCGAGCCCGGCCTGGCCGCGTACGGGGCTTCGAAGGCGGCGCTCATCTCGCTGTGCCGGTCGCTGAACGCGGAGCTCTCCGCCGACGGCGTCACGGCCACCGCCATCTGCCCCGGTTATGTGGACACCGACATGTCCGCGTGGGTGCACGACCGGATCGATCCCGCCGACATGATCCGCACGGCGGACGTCGCCGAGCTGGCGATGAGCCTGACGCGGCTCTCCTCCAGGGCCGTCGTGTCGGAGCTGGTGGTCACCAGGCCCGGAGGGCAGCTCCACCGGGCCTGAAAGGATCACGCCCATGAGAGGATTTCTCCGGTTATAAGGGCATGGAGGGCGAAATGTTCGCAGTTTCCTTGGGTGACGGCGCGGAACTGCGGCCGCTGGAGCCCTGGCACGCCGGGGAGTTCCTGAGCCACATCGACCGGGGCCGGGAGTTCATCGGGCGGTACGTTGGGCTCCCCGACTCCGTCACGGACCTGGATTCCAGCCTGGCGTTCCTGCGGGCGTACGCGGAGAAGGCCGCCTCCGACACCGGGCGGGTCTACGGCATCTGGGTGGACGGCGAGCTGGCCGGCGGCGTCCTGTTCAGGACGATGGACGTCCCGAAGGGCACCGCCGAGGCGGGCTGCTGGCTGGAGCCGTCGGCGGCCGGCCGGGGCCTGGTGACCAAGGCGGTGCGGGCGATCATCGACTGGGCCGTCGAGGAGCGCGGCATCCACCGCGTGGAGTGGGTGGTCTCGTCGGAGAACGCGGCCAGCATCGCCGTCGCCCGGCGGCTCGGCATGACCAAGGACGGCGTGCTGCGCGAGAGCTACCCCTACCGCGGCCGGCGGCACGACATGGAGGTCTGGTCGGTGCTGGCGCCGGAGTGGCGGGCCGGCCGGAGCGACTGATCGGCCCCGGTGGCCACGCCCTGTCCGGGACCGGCGCGGAAGTGGATCGATTCCGTTCGAGTCCGTCCGCGCCCCTGTTGGACACCTCGGCCCGGCGGCTTCTCTGGGTCCCGTCCGGCGGAACGGCCGCCGGCCACCGAGGGAGGAACCCAGAGATGAACACCCGTACCCGCACCGCGTCCTCCGCCGCCAAGGGACTCCTCGCGGGAGCGATGCTCCTGACGGGGCTGCTCGCCGGGACCCCCGCCGCGCACGCCGACCACCAGTCGTGCAGCAACCGGACCGACGTCCCCGGGGTCTGCCTGAAAGTGGTGAACGAAGGGCTGCGCGTCACCTACGCCGAGGCCTACCACGACGGCCGCACCGGCGCCTGGACCGGGCACATCGACCTGCATCGCGAAGGCCGGCACACGATCCAGCGGGGCGACCACACCCCGCCCCAGGCGGCGATCTGGAGCGGGGTGGACGACTACACCGCCGGGTCGAGGATCTGCGCTCAGGGCTGGGAGAAGGTCGGATCCGGCTGGCGTCCCAAGGGCCGCACCTGCTTCGAAGTGCGCTGATCACCGCACCTGCTTCCAAGTGCGCTGATCACCGCACACCGCCCTGAGCCGCCCGGGTCCGGCCACGACCGGACCCGGGCTGGGCAGGCGAAAACCCCACGAAAGTGGATCAGTTCGCCGATAAAGTGCAGCGGTGAGCGACTTGGAGTCCCTGGTCATCGCCCGGCGCCTGCGCGTCCCCGTCGACGCCCCCGCAGGCGCCGCCCCGGGCTGGGGAGAGGCCGCCGCCCGGCAGCTCGACGCCGCGCTGCTGACCGTCGGCTTCACCTGCTCGCCCGCCCTGCTCGGACGGCTGTCGCAACTGCCCGGCGAGGCCGTACTGGATCTGGGCGTACGGGTCCTCGCCGCGGTCAGGACCCTGGTCGGCGACCACGTCCGGCACAACGCCTACTTCGTCGACTTCCCCAGCAACGTGCCCGACACCCTGGAGTTCTGGGGCGACCTGCTCCGCCAGGCGCTGCTCGACCCGGTGACCGCCGAGCGCGCGCGGCCGGAAGTCGTCGACCTGCTGGACTTCCCCGCGTACGGCCGCTACCAGCACACCTACGCCGACCTGCTGGCCGCGCACGCCGAGCTGGTCCCGCTGGCCGCCGACCGGGTGACGGTGCTGGAGCTGGGCGGGAGCCTGGAGGCCGAGACCCGCGCGCTGTTCCTGTCGATGGCCGGCTCCGAGGCCCCGCTCGCCGAGGAGGACCTGGCGGCGCTGCGCCTGCTGGCCGCGAGCTGCGCCGACGAGCCGGAGCGCATCCCGGTGCGCGAGAACCGCGCCGTGCTCAACGAGGCGCGGCTGGCCGCCGGGCGTCCGCCGCTGGTGGACACGGTGACCGACGTGCTCCGCCTGGCCTGCGCCCTTTCCGGCGGGGACGTCACCCTGGCCACCCCCACGAGGTTCCGGTCCTTCCGCCGCGCCGAGCGCCGCGCGCTGCTGCGGGCCCTGGACGCGGTGGCCACCCCCGCCAAGCTCGGCGACGTGCCACGCCACCGGGAGCGGTGGAAGCGGCTCGGCGAGCGGCTGCACCCGCACGAGTACCCGCTGCTGCCGCGCGCCGCCCAGGTCTTCGAGGTGGCCAGGGGTACGCGCGAGGCCGCGAGCCTCGACAGCCGGGTCGAGGCCGCCCTGGCGGATGGCCGCCCCGCCGAGGCCGTCACGCTGCTCGCCAACGCGCCCGGCGCGCTGCTGCGCCGTCTGGACCACCTGCTGCGCCTCAGCCCGTCCGCGCGGGACGTGCTGGACGCGGCGGCGCGGGCCGCGGCGCACGCGTCCGGCCGCGTGCTGCTGTCGCTGCGCGAGCACGTGCAGAACCGCCTGTCCCCCGCCCCCGGCCGCGTCTTCACCAACCGGCACGGCCGGGCCTACACCACGCCCGACTCCCGCCCGCCGCTGGACCGGGAGGTGCTGGCGCACGCGCTGGCCCTCCTGGACGAGGAGATCACCCGCCGCCTCCCGGACCCCGGCGAGCTGATCGTCGACCCCGACATGCTCGGCGTGGCCCTGCCCCTGTCGGGCAAGGCCGTCGCGCCCGGTCTCGGCATGCTGCCCCGCGGCTCGATCTCACCGGTGGACGGCGAGCTGCTCCGGTTCTTCGTGCACTGGCGCCAGGCCGCGCGCCGCACCGACTACGACCTGTCCGCGCTCATGCTGGACGACTCGTACGGCGACGAGATCCACGTGTCGTGGACCAACTACAGCAGTGGCTTCGCGCGGTATTCCGGCGACCTCACCGAGGCGCCGGAAGGCGCGTCGGAGTTCGTCGACATCCGGCTCGCCGCCGCCACCCGGTCGATCATCATCCCCCAGGTCCACGTCTACGCGGGGGAACCGTTCGACGAGGCCGCCGAGGCGTTCTTCGGCTACATGACGAGGAACGACGAGCAGCGGGGCCTCCCCTTCGAGCCGCGCACCGTACGGATGAAGTCCGACCTGCGCGGCTCCGGCCGGGTCGCGCTGCCCCTGGCCTTCCTGCGCGACGGCGACGGCGCCTGGCGGGTGAAGTGGCTGCACCTCTACCTGAAGGGATATCCGGACTTCAACCAGGTGGAGGACAACCGGGTCACCGCCTCGCTGCTGGTGCGCTCGATCGTGGAGCGCGAGTATCTGACGGTCCGCTACCTGGCCGACCGGCTGCGCGCCAAGGGCTCTTCGGCGGCGCACACCACCTATCTCGGGCAGGCGGCGCGCGTGGTCACGCCCGCGACCCTGCACGAGCTGATCCCCGCCTGATCCCCGCCTGGTACCGTGAAGATCGCGAGGCCATGGGAGGGCTTCCTTCTCAAAACTCTTTTGGATCCAGCCTTCCCGCTCTCCTCGCCCGCACGTCGTCAGCGCGCGATGTCCCGCCGCAGCGGCGCCGCCACGGCGACGGCGGCCGCGACCAGGGCGTAGGCAACCAGCACGGCGCCGCCCGCCGCGGCCGGAAGCAGGGCCGTGGCGGAGGTGCCGGTCTGGGTGGCGACGGCCTCCGACAGATAGGTGAATCCGGTCAGCGCCGCCGTGGCGCCGCCCGGCAGGAAGGGGTAGAGCTCCTTGACGCCCGGGACGAGCATCAGCGCGGTCTCGACCATGTAGAAGTACGCCCCGACGGCGAGGAGCGCGAGCACCTGGTTGCGCAGGAGGGCGCCCACCGCCACCCCCAGCAGGGTGTAGACCGCCATGGTGAGGGCGATGCGGCCGAGCAGGACCGCGACGGTGCCGGCGGGCAGGCCGAGGGTGACTCCCTTGAGCGCCGCCGCCCCGAGGAGCGCGCCGCCCGCCACGGCCGTGGCCAGCAAGCCGTAGGCGAGCCCCGCGACGGTGTAGGCCGCCAGCTTGGCGGCGAGCCACGTCCAGCGCCTGGGCGCGAACAGCGCCGTGGCGGTGATGGTCCCGTGGCGGTACTCGGCGGCCACGGCGTTGGTGCCGAGCAGAGCGGGGGCGAACACGGTGAAGCCCAGCAGGCCGAGCAGGACACGGGTGCCCTCCTCGGTTTCGAGGCCGGGCAGCGGCGGGGTGAAGTTCTCCGGGCCGACGAGCGCGGCCAGGCCGATGAGCGCCCCGCTGCCCAGCGCCGCCAGCAGGCCCCACAGCCAGAGCCTGGTGCTCGTCAGGCGCGTCCACTCCGCCGCGATCAGCGTCATCATGGGGAACCTCCGGTGAGATGCAGGTACGTCTGTTCGAGGGTGGGGCGCTCGGGGGTGATCTCGTGCAGGACCACCCCGTACGAGGCCGCCAAGGTGGCGATCTCGGCGGTCGTCAGGCCGTGGACGCGCAGGACACCGGGGCGCGGCTGGCCCACCTGGGTCCCGCGCTCCGCCAGCCGGGCCGCGAACGCCTCCGCCTGCGGGGAGTGGATCACCACCGCCGCGCTCCCGTACAGCTCGGCCATGGGCCGGTCGAGGACCAGCCGGCCGTCGCGGATCACCACGACGTGGTCGGCCAGATGCTCGACCTCGCCGAGCACGTGGCTGGAGACCAGGATGGTGCGGCCCTCGGCGGCCATGGCGCGCAGGAACCCGCGCAGCCAGGCGATGCCCTCGGGGTCCAGACCGTTGCCCGGCTCGTCGAGCAGCAGCACCCCGGGGTCGCCGAGCAGCGCGGTGGCGAGGTTGAGCCGCTGCCGCATGCCGGTGGACAGGGTGCGCGTGGCGCGGTCGCCGAACGCCGACACCCCGGTCAGGTCGGCGACCTCCGCGACCCGGGCCGCGCCGTGGCGGCCCATGCGGGCGTAGATCCGCAGGTGGTCGCGGGCGGTGCAGGCCGGGTGGAAGCCCGCGCCGTCCAGCACGGCGCCGACGGCCGCCGACGGCCTGGCCAGGTCGGAGTAGCGCCTGCCGGCGTAGGTGACGGTGCCGGAGCCGGGCGCGACCAGGTCGAGCATCATCCGCATGGTGGTGGTCTTGCCGGCGCCGTTGGGCCCGAGGAAGCCCGTCACGGCGCCGGGCGCGACGTCGAAGCTGAGGCCGGTGACGGCGGCGACCGGCCCGAACGTCTTCGTCAGGCCGCGCACCTCGACCTTCATGCCCGCGCCGCCGTCAGGTCGTGGTGGAGCCGCCGGGCGTCGGGGACGCCGAGGATCAGCTCGTCATAGCCGGCCACCCGGTCCTTGAGCACGACGCGCACGCCGGGGACCTCGCGCCGGGCGGCGGCCAGGCGCCTGACGCCGCCGGGGGACGTCCACGTGCCGAGCTTGACGACGCCGGAGACGAGCAGGCCCGAGTGGAAGCCGGTGAGGGCGGCGAGCGGCCGGTCGAGGTGGTGCACCTCGGCGATGGCCGCCAGCGGCACGCTCACGACGCCGGTCCTGGTGAACAGCCGTGCCCACGGGGCGAAACGCAGGGTCAGCGTGCCCTGGCCGATTTCTACATGCATCATCTTTGTGCCTCCTCAACTATCTGTTCTATAAGTTGTATATCAGATAGACTGCGGATGTGCACCTGACCCTCGACCTCGACAGCGAGGTCCCGATCTACCAGCAGATCCGCGACCGGATCGTGGAGGCCATCGCCCGCAGGCAGGCCGGGGAAGGCGACCCGCTGCCCTCCACCCGCCAGCTCGCCGCCGACTTCGGCGTCAACTTCCATACGGTGAACAAGGCGTACGACCTGCTGCGGCAGCAGGGCGTCATCCGGATCAACCGCAAGAGCGGCGCGGTCGTGCGGCGGGACGCCGGCAGCGGCCCGCCCGAGGCCCCCTTCACCGAAGACTGGGAGGAACGCATGCGTGTGCTACTGGCCGAGGCCACCGTCCACGGCATGGACCGTCAGGACGTGCTGCGCCGGTGCGCGGCCATGCTGGACGGCTTCGGAGAGCCGGCATGACCCCGTTCATCGTCACCGCGCTCGTCTCCGTGCTCGTCTCCGTCGCCCTGATCACCTGCCTCATGCTGGCGCTGCCCGCGCTGGCCAGGCCGGCCCTGCCGTTCGGCGTGCGGGTGCCCGCCGACCGCGCGGGCGATCCGGCCGTGGTCCGCCAGCGGCGCCGCTTCGCCCGCCTGGTGATCGTGATGGGCGTGGTCGCCGCCGTGATGGCCGTCCCCGTGCTGCTCGTCACGGGCTACGCGGCCGGGGTCACCGTCACGGTGTCGGCGGTGATCGTCGCGGACCTGCTGCTCTACTACCTCGCCCACCGCCGGATCAGCGCCGCCAAGCGGGCCGGCGCGTGGTCGGCCGGGCGCCGCCAGGGCGTCACCGTCGACACCACCTTCCGCACCGATCCCGTCCGGGTGCCGTGGAAGCACGGGCTGCCCGCGCTGGCCGTCCTGCTGATCACCGGAGGCATCGGCTGGTCACGCCTGGGCGGGCTGCCCGCCACGCTGCCGCTCTACCTCGGGTTCGCCATCGACCCCGGGGAGCGCGTGGCCACGACCCCGCTGCGGGTCTTCGAGCCGCTGCTCTACCAGGTCGCGGTCCTCGTGGTCGTCGTCGCGCTGGTCGTGGTCGTGCTGCGCGCCCGTCCCGACCTCGACGCCGCCCGCCCTCGGGGGTCGGCCCGCCGCTACCGCCTCTACCTGCGCGGCGTCGCGTCGATGTCGCTGCTGGCCGCCGCCTGCCTCAACCTGAGCCTGCTCGTCGGGGCGCTCCAGCTGTGGGACGTGGTCACGCCGGGCATCGGCTGGCAGGTGGCCGCGTACGTGCCGCTCGTCGCGCTCCTGGCCGGCTGGGTCGGCTGGGAGATCAAGGCCGGGCAGGCCGGGCACCGCCTGCCCGGCCTGCCCGGCGAGGAGGACGAGGATTCCGGGATCGAGCAGCGCGACGACGACCGCCACTGGTTCCTGGCCGGCGCGGTCTACGCCAACCGCCGCGACCCCGCCCTGCTGGTGCACGCCCGCCTGGGGACCGGCTCGTGGACGCTCAACCTCGGGCACCCGATCGCCTGGCTCCTGCTCGGCGTCCTCGCGGTCGCTCTCCTCGTGCTCGGCGCGCTCTCGCTGTCCGGCGTCGTCGACCTGCCCCGGCGGCACAGCCTGTGGTGACGGTTTCCCCTTGGCCGGGCTGGGCAGGCGGCCAGAAAGGACCACCTGCCCAGAGAACGAACGGCACGGACACGCCCGGTCCCGACGAGCGCGTCCTGTCCGACCAGGATCTGGCCGAGGCCGCCGAGGAAGGCGAGCGCAAGGGCTGGGCGCCGGCCCGTGGATGGGGGGGCCACGCTTCCTGCTCGCCGGGAGCACGTTGCATACTGCAAGGAGACGCGAGGGCGGGGGTGACCGCCATGGGCCTTTCACACGAGGAACGCCAGACGCTTCAGGAGATCGAGGAGCGGCTGGCCTTCGACGATCCGGACCTCGACGCCCTCCTGTCCGGGTCCCAGCAGGGGCACGCGAAGGAGGTGCCGGTGGCCTTCTGGTGGGTGCTCGCCATCGTGGCCTACGTCGTGTTCCTGATCGGCGTGGTCATGACCGTGGCCGCCCCGCAGAACGCCTGCCAGGGCGGCGGGAGCGGCTGCGATCATCCGGCGGTCCGCACGTCCCAGACCGGCCCGTAGTCGCCGCGCGGGCAACCGTCCGGTTGCCAGGCCACGAGGAGGCAGTCATGAGGGTGAGGACGGCGGCCTGGCTCGCGGCGCTGGCCCTGGGCCTCGCGGGCTGCGGGGCCTCGACCGCCGGTGGGCCGACCACGGCCGCCACGCCACCGCCGCCGACGGCCGAACCGTCTCCCGCGCCGTGCCGCACCGCCGAGCCCGTGGTCGCCCTCGGCGACGCCGTCGATCCCATGCCGGTCGCCTGGACTTCGGCCGAGCCGGTGAGCGACGGCCACGGCCTGCTGGTCACGTGGACGTCCGGCGTGGCGCCGTGCCGGGTGCTCGACCGGGTGGACGTCTCGTACGGGACGGACACGGTCCAGGTGACGCTGTACGAGGGCTCGGACCCGGACGTGCGCGACCCGGTGTGCGTGGAGATCGCGATCGAGAAGCAGACGATGGTCAAGCTGCGTGAGCCCGTCGCGGGGCGCGAGATCGTCGACGGGGCGGGCCCGAGCCCCTCGTAGCGGTGAACCGCCGCTCCGGGGGCAGGGGGCGGGGATGAACAGGAAGGACGACGATCCCGACGACGAGTTCTTCGCGCCCGTGCTCCGCGAGCCGCCGCCTCCCGAGGAGGTCAGCCGCTCCGGCGTGGTGAGCGACACCGGCGTGCCCGAGGTCCCCGGCGGCGGCCGGGGGGACCGGGACGAGAGCCCGCCGCCCTCGAACGCGTCGAGCTACCGCCTGCTGGGCGCGGCGCTCGTGCTGCTCGCCGCGGTCGTGCTGGCCGTGCTGGCCCTGCTGGCCGGGATGCCGTGGCCGGCGCTCGTCCCGGCCGCCGTGGCGCTGGTAGCGGCGGGCTACTTGATCCGGGTGAGCGTACGCCGCTCCCGGTCGGGAGGCGGCCCGCCCGCCTTCGGGTAGTCAGCGGGGTTCGTCGCCGGGGTTCCCGCGCACCGGCTGGTACGTGGCCGCGCGGAACAGGAACGAGGCCCACGAGCGGTAGGGCCGCCAGTGGTCGGCCAGCTTCCGGTAGGCCGCGGCGGGCGCGTCCTCGGGCAGGCCGTACACCTCGCGGAGGATCGCGAACAGGCGGGGCTCGTCGCCGGGGAAGGCATCGGGAGCGCCGGCGCCGCGGATCAGGATCAGCCCGGCGGAGAACGGGCCGACGCCGGGCAGGGCGCGCAGCTCGGCCAGGGCCTGCTCCGGGGCGAGGGAGCGCAGGTGCTCGGCGGTGAGGACGCCGTCGAGCGCGGCGCGGGCCAGGCCGCGGATCCACTCCTCCTTCTGCGCGGGCAGACCGAGGCCGCCGGCCTCCAGGAGCGTCACGGGCGGCGGGAAGACGGCGTGCTCGCGGCCGTCCACGGCGACCGTCGCCCCGTACCTCTCGGCGATGCGCTGCTTGATGCGGGCGGCGATGAGCATCGACGAGCGCTGCACGATCACCGCCCAGCACGCCGCCTCCCACGGGCTCCAGAAGCACACCGGCCGCAGGCCGGGGCTGCGGCGCTGCAGGTCGCCCAGCACCGGGTCGGCCTCGCCGAGCGCGGCGAACCCCGAGCCGTCCACGTCGAGAGAGAGGATGCGCGCGACCTCGCCCCGGATCCCCGCGCCGGCCGGCCGCGTCGTGGCCACGGCGACCCCGCCCGGCGCGGCGGTCACGGACACGCCGATCGGCAGCCAGTCGGTCTCCGGGCAGAACCCGAACCGCAGCGCCCGCCCGTCGGAGTGCAGGGCGCTGGTCGCCGGCCAGTCCTCGACGAAGCGCAGGGAGGCGCCGAAGTCGAACGGTCCGCCGGCGGTGATCGTGAATCCGAACGAGGTCATGCGCCGTATCGTAGGAGCTCGCCCGGACAGCGCCGTGAATCCGCCCTCCGAGCGTAGGTCCACGTAACAGATTTTCACCGCGCCCGGGTTTGCCCGCTCCGGTCCACGGAAGGGGCTACACGTGGCACGCATAGCGATCGTGGGCACCGGCTTCGGCGGGTACACCTGCGCGAAACTTCTGGAGCGCTGGCTCAGGCCTGGCGAGGCGGAGATCGTACTGATCACGCCGAAGGACTACACGCTGTACCTCCCGCTGCTGCCACAGGTGGCCGGCGGGGTGCTGCAGCCCCGCTCGATCGTGACGCCGCTGCACACGCGGCTGCGGCGCAGCAAGCTGCTGCCGGGTGTGGCGCACCAGGTGGATCTGGACGCCCGCGCCGTGGACGTGCTCAGGATCGACGGCGAGCCGGTGCGGGTGCCGTACGACGTGCTCGTGCTGGCCCCCGGCAGCATGACCAGGACGTTCGACATCCCGGGCCTGCAGGAGTACGCGCGCGGCATGAAGACGCTGGCCGAGGCGGTCTACCTGCGCGACCACTCGATCGCCCAGCTCGAACTGGCCGCCTCCTCCGACGACCCGGAGGAGCGGGCCGCGCGGTGCGGGTTCGTGGTGGTGGGCGCCGGCTACTCGGGCGTCGAGACGGCGGCGACGCTCCAGCTCGTCACCCGCCGGGCGATGGCCCGCTTCCCGCGGCTCGACCCCGGGCTGCTGCGCTGGACGCTGATCGACATCGCGCCCAAGGTGATGCCCGAGCTGGGCCCCGAGCTGGGCGAGGCGGCGACGCGGCTGCTGGAGGAGCGCGGGGTCGAGGTGCGACTCGGCGTCACGCTCGACCGGATCACCGTGGACACCGCGAAGCTGACCGACGGCACCACGCTGCCCTCCCGCACGGTCATCTGGACGGCGGGGGTGACGCCCAGGCCGGTGGTGTCCAGCCTCGGCACCGAGACGGTCAAGGGCCGCCTGGTCGTGGGCGCCGATCTGCGGGTGCCCGGCTGCGACGGCGTGTTCGGGCTGGGCGACGCCGCGGCGGTGCCCGACCTGACGGCCGAGCCCGGCACGCCCTGCGCGCCGACCGCCCAGCACGCCCACCGGCAGGCGAGGACCGCGGCGCGGAACGTGCTGGCGGCCCTGCGCGGCGGCAAGCTGCGCGAATACCGTCACCGCGACCTCGGCCTGGTGGTCGACCTCGGCGGCTCGGACGCGGTGGCCAGGCCGTTCGGGATCGACCTCAAGGGGCCGCTGGCGCAGCTGGTCACCCGCGGCTATCACCTGCTGACGACGCCGTCGGGCCGCTCGCGGCTGCGCGTGAGCGGCGACTGGCTGCTCAACATGATGGCCCCCGACGACCTGATCAGGCTCGACTTCCTCAAGGACACCCCCGGCACGCTGGAGGACCTGGAGCACATGCCGATCACGCCGCGCGCGCGCCGGATCAGCGTGACCGAGGAGCCAGCGGGATCCCGACGGTGATCTCCTTGCCGAGCTTGTGGTCGCCGAGCAGGTCGAGGTCGTCGCCGCTCCAGAACCGGCCCGGGTCGTACCAGTTGGGCCTGCGGCCCGGGGGCAGCAGCCCCATCTCCTGGTAGGTGACGGCCACCACCTCGGCGCAGTAGGCGTTCTCCAGCGCCCGCTCCCCCGCGACCCGGCGCGGGCGCGGCAGCCGGCCGCCCACCCAGCGGGCCGCCAGCCTGGCGGTCGACGGGAACGGGGTGCCGTCGAGCCGGGCCACCGCGCGCAGCGCGGCGTCCTCCATCTCGCGGGTCGCCTGCGGCTCCAGCTGGCGCAGCCACGCGCGCTGGCCGTAGCGGTCGGCCCAGACCGTCACCGCGTCGCGCAGGTCGTGCAGCTGCACGCCGCGGTGGTGGGTGCCCGACCACAGGTCGAGCAGCGACTTGCCGAGCTCGGCGTGGAACATCATGGGCGGCAGGTCCTCGATGACGATCGCCATGCCCACGTGGTTGACCGGGCTGTTGGTCATGGTCTGGATGGCCCGGTCGGGGACGGTCCGGCCGCGGAAGATCCACAGGTCGCCCGTCCGGGTGAGCTCAACCGCCTCGTCGAGAGTCAGCATGGGGCTAGCCTAGGCACATGCGCTGGTGGAAGATACTCGGCCTGGCGGGGGTCGCGGGCGTCGCGGCCACGGGAGTGGCGATCGCGCGCGCCGAGCGCCGCCGCCGCGCCTACACGCCGGAGGAGATCAGGGTACGGCTGCGCGAGCGGGTCGAGGGTCAGCCCGAGGGCCGCAGGTCGTAGACGAAGACCACGTCCGGATAGGCCGGGTTGTCCACGTATCCCTGCACGCTGCCCAGGTAGGCCCGCCGGTAGTTGACCACCCACGGCATGGCCGCCGCGGCCTGCTGGTCCAGCACCCTCCTGGTGGCCCTGGCGAACGCCTGCTGCGCCGTCCGCTGGTCCGTCACGGTCAGCTCGGGCAGCGAGTCCAGCAGTTTGTCGGTGGTCGGGTCGTTCAGGTAGGAGAGGTTGAACACGGGCGGCTCGGCGCTGTGGAAGACGTTGCCGAACCACGAGTAGCCGTCGGCGTAGTCCGGCCACCAGTACATCGCGAAGATGTCCTGGCCGCCCTTCTTGCCCAGCTCCCACTGGTCGACCCAGGGCATCGCCCGGACCCTGAGCGTGACGTTCAGCGTCTTGAGGTCGCGGCGCAGCCGTTTGATCAGGACCGGCTGGTCGCTGTCACCCTCGGTGTAGGTGAGGGTCAGCCGCAGCGGCCTGCCCTGCGGCCCGTACCCCGCCTGCCGGAGCAGCTCGCCCGCGCCCGCGAGGTCCTGCCGGGGCACCCGGCCCGGCACGTGGCCGAGCAACCCTTCCGGCACCACGCCGCTGTGCGGGCTGACGCCGCCGCGTAGCGCCCGGACCGCCCCCCGGTAGTCGACGGCCTTCTGCACCGCGCGCCGCACCCGCTGGTCGGACATGGGCCCCTCGGCGGTGTTGAACAGCAGCATCGCCGTCTGGAACGAGGGCCGCTCGGAGGTGCGCAGCCCCGGCGCGGCCTCCGCCCGGGCGAACAGCCTCGGCTCCAGCCGGCGCAGGAAGCTGACCTCGCCCTGCAGCAGCAGCTGCCAGGCGCGCCGCTGGTCGGGTATGACGCGGAACTTGACCGTACGGTAGTGCGGCTGGTCCCAGCCTCCCCAGTAGTCGTCGTACGCCTTGAGCGTCAGCTCGGTCTCGGCCCCGTCCTTCCAGGTGTCCACCTTGTACGGCCCGGTCCCGGCGTCCCGGCCGGCCTGGAACCACTTCCCCAGGTCGGGGGCCGCCTCGGTGTCGTAGATGTAGGCCGCGTAGGCGGAGGAGGCCGCCAGGTCGAGCGGCACCGGGTAGCGCAGCGCGAACGTGAGCGTATGAGGGTCCTCGACCCTGATGGAGGAGACCGCGTCCCAGATGTAGTAGGCGCCGGCCTTGGTGGACATGGTCCGCTCGATGGACTGCTTGACGGCGGTGGCGTCCATGGGCCGGCCGGTGTGGAAGGTGACGTCCTGGCGCAGGGTGAACGTCCAGGAGCGGCCGTCGGCGGTGGTCCGCCACGAGGTGGCCAGGCGGGGTGAGCTCTTCTTCGTGACCGGGTTCCAGAGGGTGAGCGTCTCGTAGACGTTCTGCAGGGCGACGACCTCGTTGGAGTAGGACGTGCCGGGATCCAGATCCGTGACCACGTCGCCGTGCTGGACGTAGACGAACGCCGATTCCCCCAGCCGCGGCTGCCGCACCACTGCCGGTGCCGAGCACGCCGTGAGGAGCAGCACCAGCGTGGCGACCGCTGCGAGACGACGGCGCAACGCATCTCCCTCTATGACCGATCTCCTGGGAGAACCTACTAGACGATCATGGCCCGATGGCCGAAACCACCGAAAAATTGGGCAATCCGGAGATCGAATTGCTATTCTCGTGCCTTGTCCCGTCCGGGGTTGCCAGCAGGGGACCGACCGGAGTGAGGTGCCATGGGTCGTAGCCGAACGATCCGCCTGAAGATCATCGGCCTACTGCTGGTTCCGCTGGCCTCGATGGTGGTGTTGTGGGGGGTTATCACCGCCGTCACGGCGGGCGAGAGTCTGGAGCTGAGGCAGTATCAGACGCTCTGGACGAACCTGCGACACCCGGCGTACAAGCTCGGCAACGAGCTGCAGCGCGAGCGCCTCGCCTCCGTTCAGCTCCTGGGCGCCGGCGTGTCGGCCGACAGGTCGGCGCTCATCGAGCAGCGCTCACGCAGCGACAGGGCGAAGGAGGAGTTCAAGAAGTCCTCGGGCAAGTCCCGGGATACCTCGGAGGCGATCCGCAAGCAGGTGGACGCGGTGTACACGCAGCTCGACAGGCTCGACGCGGTCAGGGGAGAGATCGACACGGGCCTGTCCGACCGTCTGCGCACGGTGGAGGGGTACAACACGATCCTCGACGCCCTCTTCGACCTGCACCGGCGGGTCGGCTACATCGACGACCTGCCGATCTACGAGCAGTCCAGGATCGTCATCGACCTCGGCTACGCCAAGGAGCTGCTCACCCGCGAGCAGGCACTGGGCCTGGGCACCACCACGGTGGCCGAGCGCAGGCTGTTCACCCGGCTGGTGGGCAACCGGCGCTTCCTCATCGACCACTCGCTCGGCCAGCTGGACCCCAGCCTGCGCGAGACCCAGGTGTCGATCATCACCTCGCCCGTCTACCAGCGGATGCGGCTGATGGAGGACCAGATCGTCGCGGGCGGCTCGCCGCGCGGATGGCTGGACACCACCGAGTCTCTGGCGAAGTCTTTCCAAGAGGCCCAGATGCGGGCGAGCATGATCCTGCAGGAGCGCTCCGAGCCGGTGGCCGACGCCGGGCTCACCCGGGCGCTGCTGCTGGCCGGGACATGCTTCGCGCTGATCCTGGTCTCGATCGCGTTCTCGCTGCGGATGGGCAACCGCCTGTCCAAGGAGCTGGCCAATCTCCGCGGGGCGGCGCTGGAGGTGGCCCAGGAGCGGCTGCCCGAGGTCGTCGCCAAGCTGCGGAAGGGGGAGACGGTTGACGTGCCCGAGCTCTCCGTCGCCAGCACGACCGTCGAGATCGACGACGTCGGCCAGGCCTTCTCCACGGTCCAGCAGACCGCGGTCGAGGCGGCCGTCGGCCAGGCGCAGCTGCGTGACGGCGTCGGCCACGTGTTCCGCAACCTCGCCAGGCGCAGCCAGGCGCTGCTGCACCGCCAGCGCATCCAGCTGGAGGGCATGCAGCACCGCGCCACCGACCCCGACGACCTCGACGACCTGTTCCGGCTCGACCACCTGGCCACCCGGATGCGCCGGCACGCCGAGGGCCTGATCATCCTGTCGGGCGCCACCCCCGGCCGCGGCTGGAGCAAGCCCGTGCCGATGCTGGACGTGGCCCGCGGCGCCGCCGCCGAGGTGGAGGACTACCAGCGGGTGATCGTCGACCCGATGCCGGCCCAGCGTCTGGCCGGGCCCGTGGTCGGCGACGTGATCCACCTGGTGGCCGAGCTCATCGAGAACGCCACCGTCTACTCTCCCCCGCACACCTCGGTGATCGTGCGAGGCGAGGTGGCGGCCCGCGGCTTCGCCTTCCACGTGGAGGACCGGGGGCTCGGGATGAGTGACGAGCAGCTGGCCGACTACAACGAGCGGCTGGCCAGCCCGCCCGAGTTCGACCTGGCCGACAGCGAGCGGCTCGGTCTCTTCGTCGTTTCCCGCCTGGCCGCCAGGCATGACATTCGCGTGATGTTGCGCGATTCACCATATGGAGGGACCACCGCCATCGTGCTGATCCCGGCAGAACACGTAACAGATCCTCCGGACGAGCCGGAGGAGCCCACCGCGGCCCCGGCCCGCCCGATCCGGGTGGTGCAAGGTGAGTAGAGACGAGCGCTGGCTGGACGAGGACGCCGGTCCGATCGTCCCCGCCTACTTACTCACCCGGGGCCGGACGGTGCCCGCGAGCGAGGCCATCGACCTCATCGCCGTCATCATCACCTCCGGCGGCCTGACGCCGCCGGTCGGGCTCGGTCCCGAGCATCTGATCATCCTGCAGAAGTGCACCAAGCCGACGCGGCTGGTGGACGTCGCCGCGGAGCTGAACCTGCCCATCGGCGTGGTCCGGGTCCTCGTCGGCGACCTGCACCAGCAGAAGCTCGTCCAGGTGGAGTCGCCGCCTCCGGCGCCCGACGCCACGGTGCTCCTGGAGGTCATCGACGGGCTGAAGGCTCTCTGAGCACGTCCTCGGCCCGGTGGCAGGCGACCCGGCGCCCCTCCTGCCCCTCCTGACGCCCTCCTAGGTCCCGCAGCGCGGGCGCGCGATCGCACTCCGTCACCGCCATCGGGCAGCGCGGCCGGAACGGGCAGCCCGTCTCCGCCGGCCTCACCTCCGCGCGCCCCCGCGCCACGGGCGGCTCTCCCCCCAGCTTCGGGACGGCGTCGCGCAGCGCCAGCGTGTACGGGTGAGCGGGCCTGGCGAGCAGGTCGGCCGTGGGGCCCGACTCGACCACGCGGCCCGCGAAGAGCACGTGCGAGGTGCGGCACAGCTTCCCCACCACGGCCAGATTGTGCGTGATCAGCAGGCGTTCCGCCGCCAGCCCCGCGATCAGGTCGAGGATCCTGGCCTGGACCGTCACGTCCAGGGCGCTGGTGGGCTCGTCGAGGATGAGCAGTTTCGGGTTCACGGCGAGCGCGCGGGCGATGACCACCCGCTGGCGCTGGCCGCCGGAGAGCTGGTGCGGCCGGCGGCTCGCCAGCGCGGGGTCGAGGCCGACCTGTTCGAGCAGCTCGGGGACGCGGTGGCGGGCGTCCCAGGGCAGCGCCTCGGCTACGGAGCTGCCGACGCGCATGCGGGGGTCCAGGGCCTCGGCCTGGAAGACGGGCTGGACGTCGCCGCGGAAGCGCCTCATGTCCACTTTTTTCAGGTTCTGGTCCCCGTACAGGATATTTCCGGACATGGGGGTGAGGAGGCCGAGGAAGGCGCGCGCCAGCGTCGTCTTGCCCGACCCGCTCTCCCCGATCAGGCCGACCCCGCCCCCGGTGATGTCCAGGGTGACGTCGTGGACCACGGGGGTGCGGCCGTACCCGAGCGTCACCCGCTCCGCCCTCAGCAGGCTCCCCGACGATGTCACGGCAGCGCCTCCAGCAGTTCGCGGGTGTAGGGGTGGGACGGCTCGGCCAGCACGCGGCCGGCGGGGCCGCTCTCCACGACCTCGCCGGCGCGCATGACCAGCACCCGGTGGGCGATGGTGGAGACCAGGGCCAGGTCGTGCGAGACGAGCAGCAGCGCCAGCCCGCGCTCGGCGCAGAGCGTGCGCAGCACGGCGACCACCTCGGCCTGCACGGTCACGTCCAGCGCGCTGGTCGGCTCGTCGGCCAGGATCGCCTCCGCGCCCAGCGCGATGGCCAGCGCGATCGCGAACCGCTGCGCCTGCCCGCCGGAGACCTCGTGCGGGTAGCGGCGCAGGATGGCCGGGTCGAGCAGGACGGCCTCGACCGCCTCGGCCATGACCCGCTCCGCGTCGCCGACGCCGTGCAGCCTGAGCGCCCGGCGCATCAGCGTGCCGAGCCGGAGGGTGGGGCTGAGCGCGGCCTGCGGCGACTGCATGACGAGCGCCACCCTGGCTCCCCTGATCGCGCGCAGCTCGGCCGGCGAGGCGCTCGTCACGTCCACCCCGGCCATCCGGATCCGCCCGCCGACCTCGGCGCCCTCGGTGAGCCCGAGCAGCGCCAGCAGCGTGGTGGACTTGCCGGAGCCGCTCTCCCCCACGATCGCCACGCACTCGCCGGGGGCCACGTCCAGCTCCGGCACCTTCGCCACGACCCGCCCGCCGTAGCTCACCCGGAGGTCGCGTACCTCGATCACTTCACGATCCTCCGCGGGTCCAGCGCGTTGCGCAGCCCTTCGCCCAGCACGTTGAACGCGAACGCGGTCAGCAGGATCGCCAGCCCGGGGAAGGTGACGACCCACCAGTTCGTGGTGAACAGCGACTGCCCCTGCTCCACCATCAGCCCCCACTCCGCCGTCGGCTCCTGGGCGCCCAGCCCCAGGTACGACAGCGCCGCGGCGGTGAGGATGACCCCGCCGCCGTCGAGCGAGACCTGGACCAGGACGGGCGTCAGCGAGTTCGGCAGCACGTGCCGCAGGATGATCATGGGCGCGGGCACGCCCAGGCAGCGCGCGGCGTCCACGTACGGGCGGGTGGCGATGGAGGCGGCCATCGACGCCGACAGCCGCGCGTACCACGGCCACCAGGTGACCGCGATGGCCACGATCACGGTGGTGACGCTCGGCTGCAGCACGGCCGCCAGGGCCACCGACAGCAGCAGCGCGGGGAAGGCCAGGAACACGTCCGTGATCCGCATGATCACGTCTCTGACCCAGCCGCCCGCGTACCCGGCCACGACGCCGAGCAGGACGCCCGTGGTGGCCGAGACCGCCAGCACGGTGACGGCGATGAACAGCGACGTCCGCCCGCCGTACAGCACCCGGGTGAGCACGTCGCGGCCGGCCGCGTCGGTGCCGAACCAGTGCGCGGCGTCCGGCGGCCGCAGTGCGGCGAACGGGTCCACCTCGTCCGGCGGGTAGGGGGCGAGCCAGGGCGCGAGCAGGGCGGCCAGCGCGATGAGCGCGATCAGCACCGCCCCGGCGAGTGCGAACCGGTCGGTGACCCTCGGCAGGGTGCGGCGCAGCGGCGCCGCCTCGGGCAGCGCGCTCACCGGGCCCTCGCCCTCGGGTCGACGACGCCCTGCAGCAGGTCCACCACGAGGTTGGCGAGCACGTACATCAGCGCGACCAGCAGGGTGACGCCCGCGACCGCCGGGGTGTCGGAGCTGGAGATGGCGTTGACCGCGTAGCGGCCCAGGCCGGGCCAGTTGAAGACGGCCTCGACCAGGAACCCGTTCACGATCGCGTACGCGAACACCAGCGCGATCAGCGACAGCACCGGGTTGAGCGCGGGCCGCAGCGCGAACCGGGTCAGGATGGTCGTCTCGCGGAAGCCGAGCGCCCGCTCCAGCCGGGCGTGGTCCTGCGACGCCTCCTCGATGAGCGTGGCGCGCACCATCTGCGCGATCACGCCCGCCGGGTACGCGGCCACGACCAGGGCCGGGAGCACCAGGTGCGCCAGCGTGCTGGTGAGGATCGGCCAGTTGCCGGTGATGAGCGCGTCCACGACGGTGATGTTCGTCCAGAGCGTCAGCGGGCTGGTGGTGTCGAGCGCGCTGTCGTACTCCCCGGCGACCGGGAACCAGCCCAGGTTGCTGGCGAAGACCGTCTGCAGGGCCAGGGCCAGCCAGAACACCGGCAGCGACACCGCGAGCATGCTGGTCAGCCGGACCGAGAAGTCAGGGAAGCGGCCCCTGAACCGGGCGGCCAGCACGCCGACGGGGATGCCTGCCACGACGGCGATCACCAGGCCGGCCCCGACCAGCTCCAGGCTGGCCGGGAAGGCGTGGTACAGATCCTCCAGCACCGGCCGCCGGGTGTGCAGGCTGGTCTGCCAGTCGCCCGTCACCAGGTCCCTGACGTAGTTGCCGAGCTGCACCCAGAGCGGGTCGTCCAGCCCGAAGCGGGCGCGCACCTCGGCGAGCTGCTCGGGCGTGGCCTTGGGCCCGGCGTAGGCGACCGCCGGATCGCCGGGCACCATCCTCGTGATCACGAAGGTGAGGGCGACCACGCCGGCCATGACCAGGAGTGCCTGGCCCAGCCGGCGGATCAGGTAGCGCGGCATCGGTCAGCTGGCGGGCTTGAGGTCGTAGAAGGAGACCACGTTCGGGTAGGCCGGGTTGTCGACGTACCCGAGCACGTCCGCGGTGAGCGCGCGCTGGTAGGTCTGCACGTACGGCACCGCGACCGCCGCCTCGTCCTGAATGATCTTCTTCTGCAGGTCGGCGTAGGCCTGGTCGGCCGCCAGCTGGTCGGTGGCGGTGAGCTGCGGCAGGCCGTCGATGGCCTTGTCGATCGCCTCGTCCTTCAGGTACGACAGGTTGAACGAGACCTCGTCCGCGCTGCGGAAGACGTTGAGGAACCACGAGTACGGGTCGGCGTAGTCGGGGAACCAGTACATGACGAAGATGTCCTGGTCGCCCTTCTTGCCCCTGTCCCACTGCGCGTTCCAGGCCATCGCCCGCGCTTCGACGGTGACGTTGACCTTCTTCAGCGCCGCGGTGAGCAGGGTGACCAGCAGCTTCTGGTCCTCGTCGCCCTGGGCGTAGGTGAGCGTGAGCTTCAGCTCGGCGTTGTCCGGGCCGTACCCGGCGTCCTGCAGCAGCTCCTGCGCCTTGGCCAGGTCCTGCTTGGGCTCCATGCCCGTGGTGTGGCCGAGCAGCCCGGGCGGCACCAGACCGCCGGCCTTCTGCGCGGAGCCCTTGAGCGCCGCCACCAGGCCGTCGTAGTCGATGGCGTGCTGCAGCGCCTGCCGGACGCGCACGTCCTTCGTCGGCCCCTCCGCCGTGTTGAACAGCACCAGCAGGTTCTGGAACGACGGCGTCTGCTTGGCCTGCACGCCCTCGGTCATGCCCGCCTGCTCGAACAGCTGCGGGTTGAGCCGCTGCACGAAGTTGACCTCGCCGCGCTGGAGGAGCTGCCACGCCGTGGTGATCTCCGGCGTGACGCGGAAGGCGACCTTCTTGTACTGCTCCGGCCGCCAGCCGCCCCAGTAGTCGTCGAACGCCTTCAGCGTCAGCTCGGTCTCCTGGCCCTTCTGCCACGAGTCGATCGTGTACGGGCCGGTGCCGGCGTCCAGCTTGCCGTTCTTGACGTCGTCCTCGTTCTTCTCCAGCGCCTCGGCGTCGTAGATGTGGGCGGCGTACCCGGAGGAGGTGATGAGGTCCATCGGGGCCGCGTACTTGAGCGTGAACTTCAGCGTCGAGGCGTCCGGCGTCTCGATCTTGTCGACCGCGCTCCAGATGTAGGCGGCGCCGCCGCCGGACTTCATCGTGCGCTCGATGGCCTTCTTGGCGGCCTCGGCGTCGAGCGTGGCTCCGGTGTGGAACTTCACGCCCTGGCGCAGCTTGAACGTCCACTCCTTGCCCTCGTCCGCCGAGGACCACTCGGTGGCCAGGCGCGGCCGGACCTCCTTGGCCTCGGCGTCGTAGCGGGTGAGGCCCTCGTAGATGCTGGTCATGGCGATGATCTCGTTGGAGTACGAGGTCGCCGGGTCCCAGTCGGTCACCACGTCGAGGTTGGGGGCGTAGACGAAGGTGGCGTCGTTCTCGGTGGACTGGGTAGCCTGCGTTCCGCCGGTGCTCGGCTGGGGGGTGCCGCCGGCGCCGCGTACCTGGCCGCCCGCGCACGCGGATGCGGCCAGGGCGACGACACCGGCGATCCCGGCTACGAGCAGACGCTTGTGCCAGCGCATGGGGGGGATCCTTTCGAATTGTCACCGGGTGAGGGGTCCGGCGGCTTTGGCGTGTATCCGCACGGCGGGCTCCGCGAGGTAGCTGAGCGGCACCTCCAGGAGGTCGACGATCTGGACCCGGTCAGGGTCCGCGCCCGCCGCCACGGCACGTGCCGCGGCCTCCCGCCTCACCCTTTCGATCGCCTTTGTCCGGCTTTCACCCGCAGGCATGATCGTATCGACTCTGCCGCTCGCCAGGGCGATGGCGGCGCCGACGGCGTTGGCCACCTCGGCGTGCTCCGGGCGGATGACGCGGCTCACGCCGGGGATCCGCTCGGGCAGCAGGAAAGCGCCGCCACCCACCGCCACCAGGGGACGGCCGGTGCGGCCGAGCGTCATGCGGTCCACGGCGTCGGCGGCCAGCGCGTCGGTGGCGGCGATCGCCCTTTGCAGAGTGTCGCGGAAATCTTCCGATATGTCGCCCAGGTCCCAGGTGACGCCCGGCGGCCGCCGCCCGGCCGCGACCGCCGCGTCCGTGAGCGTCGCCGTGCCGCCGCCGAACACCAGCGCCTCCTCCGCGATCCGGTAGCCCACCGAGTCGGGACCGGCCTTCGCGCCGCGCACGACGGTGCCGCCGCCCAGCGCGATGGCCAGGATGTCCGGCATGCGGAAGTTGGTGAGCACGCCGCCGATCTCCACGGCCGCCGCCGACTCGCGCGGGAACCCTCCGGTCAGCACCCCGAGGTCGGTGGAGGTGCCGCCGACGTCCGCGACGACCGCGTCCGGCACGCCCGACAGGAACGCGGCGCCGCGCAGTGAGTTCGCCGGGCCGGAGCCGATGGTCGACACCGGCAGCCGCGCCGCGTGCTCCAGGGTCATCAGCGTGCCGTCGTTCTGCGCCAGGTAGGGGGTGGCCGCCAGCCCGCGTTCGGCCAGCGCGGCCGTCAGCGCACTCGTGACGTGCCCGGCGACCTCGTACAGGGCGGCGTTGAGCACGGTCGCGTTCTCGCGCTCCAGCAGCCCGAGCGAGCCGATCTCGTGGCTGACCGAGACCGGCAGCCCGTACTCGCTCCTGATCAGCTCCTCGGCGGCCCGCTCGTGGTCGGCCGTGGCCGGGCTGAACACGGCGGTGACCGCCACCGCGTCGGCCTCCACCCCGTCCAGGAAGCGGCGGATCGAGCCGGGGTCGAGCCGGCCGATCTCGCGCCCGTCCACGTAGTGACCGCCGGGCACCACGGCCTCGCCGGCCGAGACGACCTCGCGCAGGCCGTCGGGCCAGTCGGAGAGCGGCGGGACGGCCGTGGTGGCGGGTGCGCCCAGCCGCAGCACGGCCACCCGGCCCAGGTTCCTGCGCTCCAGGATCGCGTTGGTGGCGTGGGTGGTGCCGAGCATCACCCGGCCGATCCGGCCGTGGGCGTGCGGGCCCAGCTCGTCCAGCACCGCGTCCAGCGCGGCGCGCAGCCCTTCGGTGACGTCCCGGCTGGTCGGCCGCTTGGCCTTGGCGATCACCCGGTCGCCGGAGTCGAGCACCACCGCGTCGGTGTTGGTGCCGCCGACGTCGATGCCGATCCGCAGGTCCGGCTCAGCCATGCGCCAGCTCCTCCACGGGAACGTAGTCCAGGTCGTAGCCGAACGCCCGCGGCCCGGCCGTGTCCAGCCCTTTCCGGGTGCGCCACAGCGGGTCGCACGGCCAGGCGAGCACGGTGACCCGCTGGCCGTAACGCAGGCCCTCGGTCTGGATCGCGGCCGCGGTCTCGGTGTCGACCACCGTGATCAGATCCGGCACCATCGCCCTGACCTGGTTGTCCTCGACGGCGACCAGGTTCTCGTTCTGCAGCTCCAGGACGAGCGTGCGGCCGCGGTCGTCGCCGGTGCCCTCGATCGTGGCGGTGCCCCTGACGAACCCGCCGGTGGTGCGCCGCTCCACGTCGGTCAGCTTGCCGGTGATCAGCCTGACCGCGCCCAGCTCGGCGGCCAGGGAGGTCAGCGGGTCCGTCGCGTCCTCGGTGGCCCGGCCGATCTCCAGCGCGCGCGTGACCGTGCCCTCGACGACCGCGCCCCGCGCCCGCTCGGCGGTGAGTACGTAGTCGGCCATCAGCGCCGAGGAGCCCGCGGCCACGCAGACCGCCCGCGCCAGCCGCTCCGACCACAGGCCGTCCACCGGCCGGATCGTCACCACGTTGCCCGCCACGTCCGACATGATCACCAGGTCGGCGGGCAGCCCCGCGACGTACATGGAGACCATCTGGACCTCGGGGAACGCCCGGCCCATGCCGTCGGCGTCGAGCAGCGGCAGCCCGAGCTGGGCGGCCCAGGCCACCGGCGCGACCCCGTTGGAGCCGCCGATCTCCGACGACATCACGGCCGTGGGCGGCCTGCCGAAGAGCCGTTCGACCTCCTCGGCGATGCGCTTCGGCTCGTCCTCGCCGTGGATCATCTCGTGGCTCACGGTCGGCGCCCCGATCCCGGACAGCGGCACCACCAGTGCGTCGGGGGGTAACTCGGCCAGCCGCACGAGGGGCACCGGCCCGTACGCCCTGATGGCCCGTACGGCGGCCAGCGAGCCGGCGCGCACGTCACCGCCGCCGCCGGTGCCGAGCACGGCGCATCCCCGCGCCAGGGCCGGAATGTCAGTTTCGCGGATGCTCATATGGGGCCCCAACCAAGCACATACACCGGCATTGCGCCAGTCACGCTCTCGCATCGGGCCCTTCACTGGTAGACCTGAGAACAGGTTCCCGGCCGGAGGAGGGCAGGATGCGGATCTCGGTGGCGGCCGACAGCCTGGACGGGGTCGCGGAGCGGCTGGTGGCCGTTCTGCGGCGGCGCGGCCACGAGGTGGTCACGCACGGCGCGCTCAACGGCGACGAGCGCGACGACTGGGCCTGGGCGTCCGAGGCGGCGGCCCGCGACGTCGCCGAGGGCCGCGCCGACCAGGCGGTGGTGTGCTGCTGGACCGGCACCGGCGCGTCCATCGCGGCCAACAAGGTGCCCGGCGTCAGGGCCGCGCTCTGCGTCGACTCCTACACGGCCGACGGCGCCCGCAAGTGGAACGACGCCAACGTGCTCGCCCTCAGCCTCCGCCTCACCTCGGACGTCCTGCTCGACGAGATCCTCGACGCCTGGCTGCGCGGCACCCCGAGCACCGACGAAACCGACCAGGCCAACATCGCCCACCTCGACCACATCTGACCCCTCACCCCCGGACGGCGGAGGCCCGCAAAACGTCAATGCCGCGCGAACCACCCCAAAATCACCCCACCGAACCCGGACGGCGGAGGCCCGCAAAACGTCAGTGCCGCGCAAACCACCCCAAAGTCACCTCACCCCCAACCCACCGAACCCGGACGGCGGAGGGCCGCAAAACGTCGGTGTCGCGCTTTAGGGTGCAGGGCATGACAGACGTCCTGCTGCGCGGCGGCCGGCCCTGGGGGGTCAACGGCCCCGCCGACGTCCTCGTCCGCGACGGCGTGATCGAGGTCGTCGCGCCGTCCGTCGAGGCCCCCGGCGCGCGGGTCGTCGACGTCGCGGGGCAGCTCGTGCTGCCCGGCCTGGTCGACGCCCACTGCCACCTCGACAAGACCCTCTACGGCGGCCCCTGGGTGCCCCACTCGGCCGACGACACCCTCGCCGGCCGCATCGGCAACGACCTGGCCCGCCGCGGCGAGCTGGGCGTCCCGAGCGTGCCGCGCATGGTGTCCCTGCTGCGGGCGATGAGCTCGTACGGCACCACCAGCGTGCGCAGCCACACCGACATCGACCCGCAGACCGGGTTGCGCGGCGTGGAGGCGGTCAGGGAGGCGGCCGCGCAGGTGCCGGTCGACGTGACCCAGGTGGCGTTCCCGCAACACGGCCTGCTCACCAACCCCGGCACCGCCGAGCTGCTGGAGGAGGCGCTCAAGAGCGGCGTGGAGGCGGTCGGCGGCCTCGACCCGGCGGGCATCGACCGCGACCCCGTGCGCCACCTCGACCTGATCTTCGGCCTGGCCGACCGCTACGGCGCCCACGTCGACATCCACCTGCACGACGGCGGCTCGCTGGGCGCGTGGGAGGTGGAGCTGATCACCGAACGCACCCGCGTGCTCGGCCTGGCGGGCCGGGTCACGATCAGCCACGCGTACGCGCTCGGCCAGGTCGACGCCGCCCAGGCGGGCAAGCTGGCGGAGGGACTCGCCGGAGCGGGCGTGGCGGTCTGCACCGCCGCCGTCTACAGCTTCCCGGTGCCGCCGGTCAAGACGCTGCGGGCGGCCGGCGTCACGGTGGCGTGCGGCCACGACGGCATCCGCGACCTGTGGGGCCCGTTCGGCAGCGGCGACATGCTGGAGCGGGCCATGCATCTGGCCTACCGCAGCACGTTCCGCCGCGACGACGACATCGAGCTGGCCCTGGAGGCCGCCACCCACGGCGGCGCCCGCGCGCTCGGCCTGCGCGGCTACGGGCTCGCGCCGGGCGATCGGGCCGACCTCGTCGTGGTCGGGGCGAGCACCCCGGCCGAGGCCGTGGTCGTTCGCCCCGGGCGCACTCTTGTCATGAAAGACGGCATCGTCCTGCACAATTGACCGGCGGGACCATCGAAAGGCAGGGCAAGTGCTCTCTATTCACCAGCGGATCGCCGAAGAGCTCGGGGTGCGCGAGGGGCAGGTGCGGTCCGCGGTAGAGCTGCTCGACGGCGGCTCCACCGTGCCGTTCATCGCGCGCTACCGCAAGGAGGTCACCGGCGCGCTCGACGACGCCCAGCTGCGCACGCTCGAAGAGCGGCTGCGCTACCTCCGTGAGCTCGACGAGCGGCGGGCCGCGATCCTGGAGTCGATCGAGTCTCAGGGCAAGCTCGACGACGAGCTGCGCGCCCAGATCATGGCGGCCGAGACCAAGGCCCGCCTCGAAGACATCTACCTGCCCTACAAGCCGAAGCGGCGCACCAAAGCGCAGATCGCCCGTGAGCTGGGGCTGGAGCCGCTGGCCGACCAGCTGCTCGGCGACCCGTCGCTCGACCCCGCCGCGACGGCCGCGGGCTTCGTCACCGAGGGCGTGGCCGACGCCGGGGCGGCGCTGGAGGGCGCCAGGGCGATCCTCATCGAGCGGTTCGCCGAGGACGCCGACCTGATCGGCGCGCTGCGCGAGCAGCTGTGGGAGCGGGGCAGGCTGACCTCCAAGGTGCGCGACGGCAAGGAGGAGGCGGGCGCCAAGTTCTCCGACTACTTCGACTTCGCCGAGCCGTTCACCAAGCTTCCCTCCCACCGCGTCCTCGCCATCTTCCGCGGCGAGAAGGAGGAGGTCCTCACCGTCGCGCTGGAGCCCGAGGAGACCGCCGCCTACGAGCTGCGGGTCGCCGCCCGCTACGGGATCTCCGACCGGGGCAGGCCCGCCGACGGGTGGCTGTGGGAGACGGTCCGCTGGGCGTGGCGCACCCGCATCCTCGTCCACCTGGGCATCGACCTGCGGATGCGGCTGTGGCAGGCGGCGGAGGACGAAGCGGTGCGGGTGTTCGCGACCAACCTGCGTGACCTGCTGCTCGCCGCGCCCGCCGGCAGCCGCCCCACCATGGGCCTCGACCCCGGCCTGCGCACCGGCGTCAAGGTGGCCGTGGTCGACGCCACCGGCAAGGTCGTCGAGACCGCGACCGTCTACCCCCACGAGCCCAAGCGGCAGTGGGACCAGTCGCTGGCCGTGCTGGGCGCGCTGGCGCAGCGCCACGGCGTCGAGCTGATCGCCATCGGCAACGGCACCGCCTCCCGCGAGACCGACAAGCTGGCCGGCGAGCTGGTCAAGCTCATGCCGTCGATGACCAAGGTGGTGGTGTCGGAGGCGGGCGCGTCCGTCTACTCCGCGTCCGCCTACGCCTCGCAGGAGCTGCCCGAGCTCGACGTGTCGCTGCGCGGCGCGGTGTCGATCGCCCGCCGCCTGCAGGACCCGCTGGCCGAGCTGGTCAAGATCGACCCGAAGTCCATCGGCGTCGGCCAGTATCAGCACGACCTCGCCGAGTCCAAGCTGTCCCGGTCGCTCGACGCGGTGGTCGAAGACTGCGTCAACGGCGTGGGCGTCGACGTCAACACCGCCTCCGCGCCGCTGCTGACCCGCGTGTCGGGCATCGGCGCCACGCTCGCCGAGAGCATCGTCCGCCACCGCGACGCCAACGGCCCGTTCCGCGGCCGCACGGCGCTGAAGGACGTGCCGCGGCTGGGGCCGAAGGCGTTCGAGCAGTGCGCGGGCTTCCTGCGCATCCAGGACGGCGACGACCCGCTCGACGCCTCCAGCGTGCACCCCGAGTCCTATCCCGTGGTCCGCCGCATCCTCGACGCGGTCGGCACCGACCTCAAGTCGCTGATCGGCAACACGGCCACGCTGCGGTCCCTCGACCCGCCGAAGTTCACCGACGACACGTTCGGCCTGCCGACGGTCACCGACATCCTGCGCGAGCTGGAGAAGCCCGGCCGCGACCCTCGGCCCGCCTTCCGCACGGCGGCCTTCAAGGAGGGCGTGGAGAAGCTGTCCGACCTGGAGCCGGGGATGATCCTGGAGGGCGTGGTCACCAACGTGGCCGCGTTCGGCGCCTTCGTCGACGTCGGCGTCCACCAGGACGGCCTGGTCCACGTGTCGGCCATGTCGCGCACCTTCGTCAAGGACCCGCGCGACGTCGCCAAGCCGGGCGACATCGTGCGCGTCAAGGTGCTGGACGTCGACATCCCGCGCAAGCGCATCTCCCTCACCCTCCGCCTCGACGACGACGCCGCCCAGCCCGCGGCCTCCGGCGGCCGGGGCGAAGGCCGAGGCGGCGGCCCCCGCCGCGACGGCGCGCGCGGCGACGGAGCCCGAGGCGACGGTGCTCGCGGTAACGCCGCCCGGGGAGACGGCTCTCGCGGCAACACCGGGGACGGCTCTCGTGGCAACGGCACCCGGGGCGATGGAGCCCGCGGCGGGGCCGCCCGAGGAGACGGGTCTCGCGGTAACGGCACCCGGGGCGACGGTGCTCGCGGAGACGCCCGCCGCGACGCCAAGGGCGACCGGCGCGGCGGAGGCGAGGGCAACCAGCGCGGCAACGCCCAGCGTGACCGCCGCGGCCAGTCCCAGCGCCGCGCCGAGCCCACGGGCGCCATGGCCGAGGCCCTCCGCAAGGCCGGCCTCACCGGCAACGACAAGTAACCACCCGGCCTCCCGGACACCCGGTCCGGGAGGCCGGAGGTGTGGTCAATCCCGCCTACGTCGGACGCCATGACCATCGTCGCCAAGTGCACGCGCGCGTCATGGCAGTCCACAACCCCAAGCCCGGTCAGTACGGCGTGCCCGTCCCCCAGTACCTGAGCGGCACCACTCGGCCTAGTCCTGTCGCACATCCTCAAGATCGACCATGGGTGCAGGTCCGCTGACCGTCTTTCCAGACGCCGCGCTCCGCCCGGATGAGGAAACGTTCTCCGTCTCCACGTACCGCTTGTGAGGATCCGGCGGCTAAGAGAGAGGACGTTCTCGGTTCCCGCGTACCCGCGCCGAAGGATTCGGCGGCTCAGGGATGGGACGTTGTGCCGCCCGTGAGGACCGGGCGACTCCAGAAGAGGACGTTCTCCGTTCTCCTGCCGTGCGGGAGAATCACGCAGCCCGACATCTCGGTTTCCACGGGACGCGCGGTGGGACTGTGGATGGACATCGCCAGGGACGAGCGGCGACCCGGACCGGCGGTGACGGCTGTCATGACCGGTGGGACGATACGGTCGGAAGGTGACCACGTACGACCGCGCGATCGAGCAGGCCCGTGACCTCCTCCGGTGGCGTTCGCCGCTGCGCACCGAGCTCTGGGCGGCCCGCCTGGTGTCCGAGGGCGACCCTGACCTGCTGGGCGAACTGGCCGGTTCCGAGCGTCCCGAGGCGAGACTCGCGACAGCGGCCCTGGCCACGCTCGAACTCCCGGACGACCTCACCACGACCGCCAGCGCGACGCCGTACGACGCCGAGGCCGTCCAGGAGACACCGACCTCGGACGAAGAACGCGACGATCTCACCGCCGCCGCCCGGGAGGACGAAGAACCCGACGATCTCACGGCGACCGTCCCACGGACACCTCCCTCGTACGGTGTCGATCTCGCCATGGCAGGGCGGGAGGCGTTGGAGTGGTTGCCCAGGTGGGCGGCCCGGATGGGGGAGGTGGTGTGCGAGGGGGCGTGGTACGGCAGGGGTGATCGGCACGGCGAGCAGGTGCTGGCCGCGCTCGCGTTCCGTTATGCCGACGGCCGGGAGCCGCATCTGCTGGTGGTGGGCATCGACCAGGCGCACGGCGGGCTGGCGGTGGACGCGGTGGTGGAGGAGCCGAAGTTCCTCGACGACCTCGACCTGGCGCGGGCGCCGGCGGACGTCGTGGCGGGGCGGGTGCTGGACGCGTTCGAGGTGACCGACCTGCTCATGGGCGCGGAGGTGGCCGACACCCTGCCCGCCGTCCGCCCGCTCGCGCTGGCACGCGCCCGGTCCGTCCCCGATCCGGTACGTCACGCGCCGGATGAGACGTTCACCGCTTTCGACGCCCTGCCCGACACGCCCGGGGCGGACGAGGCGTTCGGCGCGCTGGCCGAGTTCCTGGGCGCGCGGCCGCTGTGGTGGAGCCCGGCCAGGGTGTCGGCGTTCCTCACCTCGTGGCTGCCCCGCGAGGCGATCCTGAGCGACGCGGCGATCGCCGCGATGCCGGAGGTCCTGCGGGCCTGGACCCGCCACCTGGGCGACCACGAGGAGATCCACGACCGGATCGCCGCGGAGGCCCCCAGGTTGCCCGCGCTGATGGCCGACGAGTCGCTCGCCGGCCTCGCCAAGCGCATCGCCGCGAGCCGGACGGAGGAGCCGGGGGCCGATCCACCGGCGGGGGGCGGCTATGGTGTGCAGTGACGTTCACGCTGCCCCCGCCCGGGCGTTGAGAGGGAGATCTACACGATGTACAAGGAGTTCGCTGCCGAGGCGGTCGTCTGGCTCGTGCCGGTCGTGGTTCTCATCGGCCTGGCCCTGCTGGTCACCTCCTGACAGCCAGGGGCGTTTCGCCCCTGGCCCTCACCCTCAACGCGCGCAGGTCGAAGCGGATCTCTCCGTCGAGCCAGCGTCTCCAGAGCCTCGACAGCGTCGTGGCGCGATTTCCGGCATGGCGTCTGCGCACTGGTGCCCCCATGACTGACCGGCCGCCGCCTCCCCCTGTTGAAAGCGGCATCCTGATTAACCACCAGATCGGGAGCAAGGTCAACGTCCACATTTGCCGATATTTCGGCTCATGATGCCCAGGCGAGCAGCGGTCCGCCTTCCCGCAGGCGTTTGAACGCCTGCTTCTCCAACTGCCGGATGCGCTCCCTGGTCAGCCCCATCTGCGCGGCGATCTCCGTATAAGTCATGATCTCGCGCCCGGCCAGCCCGAACCGCAGCCTGATGATGTACGCCTCGCGCGGCGGCAGCGACGTGACGAGCCGGTTCAGCTCGGCGCCGAGCGCGCGGCGTTCGGTGAGCTCCTGCACCTCCAGGCCGTCCTCGTCGGCGATCAGGTCGCCGATCCTGCCCTCGCCCCGGTCGCCGACGGGCATGTCCAGGCTGACCGTCTCCTGGGCCAGCATCCGTAACCTGGCCACCTGCCGGACCGAGCGCCCGGCGGCCTCGGCCAGCTCGTCGAGGCCCGGGTCGCGGCCGAGCTCGACGGCGAGCCGCCGCTCCACCGTGAGCAGCCGCGCGAGCTCCTCGGCCACGTGGATCGGCAGCCGGACCGTACGGCTCTTGTCGTGGATGCCGCGCTCGATGGCCTGCCGGATCCACCACATGCCGTAGGTGGAGAACTTGTATCCGCGCCGGTAGTCGAACTTCTCCACGGCCCTCATGAGCCCGAGGTTGCCCTCCTGGACGACGTCCGTCATGGGCAGCCCGCGGTGGGCGAACTTGCGCGCCGCGGCCACGACGAGCCGCAGGTTGGACCTGATGAGCAGCTCCTTGGCACGCTCGCCGTCGCGGCGGACGTCTTCGAGCTCCGGGGAGCCCGCGCCCCGGCCGATCAGGTGACCCGCGTACAGGCCCGCCTCGATCCGTTTGGCCAGGTCGACCTCGTCCGCGGCGGAGAGCAGGGGGATCACGCCGATCTGCTGCAGGTAGAGGCCGAGCAGATCGGGCTCTTCAGCCGACATGCGAGGCGACTACCCGGTAAAGGGCGGCGAATTCCCCTCTTCGCTCAGCTCGGCGATGGCCAGCTCGGCGGTCGTCCTGATGTCGAAGAACTTGTCGAGCGCGGTGATCGCGAACAGGTGCTTGCACCGGCCGTTGAGCCCGGACAGCAGCAGCTTGCCGCCGGAGGCGGTGACGGCCTTGTGCAGGTAGACCAGCACGGACAGACCCGAGGAGTCGCAGACGCTGACCGCCTGCATGTCGATCACGAGCATCGGCGGTTGGGTGAGGTCGAGAGCCTTGGTGACTCGGTCGCGTACTTCAGCGGCGGAGCCGAAGTCGAAGTCGCCCGTCAGCCTCGCGATGACGCACGGCCCCTGGAGACCGAGACTGATCGACAAGGCTTGGTCCGAAGTCACCCAGCTCCACCTACCTGCGTTGCGTCTGACTTCCCCTTACTTTACGAGAAGTATCGACGGGGGTTGAACACCAGCATCTGCTCGATCTGCCCATCCGTCACGCCCGCCTCACGCAGAGCGGGCAGCACATCATCGTGAATGTGGTCATAGCGCCAGTTGGGAGCGATGACGCCGACCATGTCCCACTCGTTGGGGAAGTAGTCCATGAAGCAGGACGCGTCGTGGCTGAGCACCATCCGGTCGGTGTAGCCGCGCTCGCACAGCGCCGCGATCGTGGCCACGCGCTGCGGCGTCGGGTTGTAGAGGTCGAGCCCGAACCGGTCCATGCCGAGCGTCGCCCCGGTGTCGGCGAGCCGCCGCAAGTAGTCCAGATCGTTACTGTCGCCGGCGTGGCCGACCACCACCTTGGTCAGGTCCACCCCCTCCTTGGCGAACAGGTCGAGCGCGACGATCCCGCTCTGCGCGGGCGAGTTGGTGTGCACGGTGATCGGCGCCCCGGTGCGCACGTGGGCCTGGGCGACGGCGCGGCAGATGCGCTCCACGCCGGGGGTGAGCCCCTTCTCGTCGACCACGCACTTGAGGAAGGCCGCCTTGACCCCGGTGTCGGCGATCCCGTCGGTGAGGTCGCGGACGAAGTCGTCGATCATCGGGTCGGGCATGTCGAGGAGGAGCCCCGGGCCGCGGTGCTCGTACTGGTGAGGCAGCTCCTCGAAGCTGTAGATGCCGGTGGCGACGACGATGTTGAGGTCCGGAACCCCGGCGGCGACCCGCTGGATGCGGGGGATGTACCGGCCGAGCCCCCACACGGTCGGGTCGACGATCGTCCGCACCCCCTTGGCCGCCACCGCGTTCAGCTTGGTGATCGCGTCGGCGACCCGGACCTCCTCGTCCCACCAGGCGCCCCTGCCGTAGTTCTCCAGGTGCTCGGCGGCGGCCACGAAGATGTGTTCGTGCATGAGGGTCTGGCCGAGTTCGGCGACGTCGACCGGGCCTCGGACGGTGCTGACGACGGGCATGGCCACCTCCGTGCCGGCGGATCTTCCCGCGCCACCGTAAGCGGCCCCTGACTCCCCGTCAACCGCCGCCCAGCCGGGGGAAGAGCGGCGCCGGCCGCGGCAGCCGCCCGTCCTCCTCGCGCACCGCCGCGGCCACCCGGCGCGCCGCCGTGGGCAGGAAGGGCTCCAGCTGTACGGCGAGCTCCCGGCAGGCGCGCACCAGCGTCGCCAGGGAGGCGTCGCGCCCGCCGGGATCCTGCTTCCACGGCCGCGTCCGCTCCACGTACTGGTTGGCCTCCTCGACGATCGCCTGCACGGCGGCCGCCGCCCGCCGGAAGTCGAACGCCTCCAGCGCCTCGTGCACCCGCTCCCCCGCGCGGCCGGCCGCCTCCAGCGGCTCCGGCCGGGCGTCGGGCACCCTCCCGTCGCGGAACCTGTGCACCATCGTGACGACCCGGTTGACCAGGTTGCCGGCGCCGTTGGCGAGGTCCTCGTCGGCGCGGGCGATCAGCCGCTCCTCGGTGAAGTCGGCGTCGCCGACGCGCGGCACCTCGCGCAGCAGCCACCACCGCACCGCGTCCACCCCGTACGCGGCCGACAGCGCCACCGGGTCGGCCGTCGCGCCCCCGGACTTGCTGATCTTGCGCCCGCCCGCGGTGACGTAGTCGTGCACGAAGATCCGCGTGGGCAGCGGCAGCCCGGCCGAGAGCAGCATGGCCGGCCAGTACACGGCGTGGAAGCGGATCACGCCCTTGCCCATGAGGTGGAGCCTGCGGGGCTCGCGCTCCCACCAGCGTCCGTAGTCGTCGCCGTCCAGCGCGGTGATGTAGTTGGCCAGCGCGTCCCACCACACGTACACCACCTGGCCGGGGTCGCCGGGCACCGGGATGCCCCAGCCGCGCGAGCGCTCCGCCGACCGCGAGACGCTGATGTCCTCCAGGCCGGACTCCAGGAACGCCAGCACCTCGTTCCTGCGGCTGACCGGCTCGATCGCCGGGGTGCCGCTCCTGATCAGGTCCAGCAGCGGTTCGCGGTAGCGGGACAGCCGGAAGAACCAGTTCTCCTCCGACACCCGCCGCAGCGGTTCCGGGTGCCCCTCAGGGCAGGGTTCCTCCTGGTAGAACGCCTCACAGCCGACGCAGTAGAGCCCTTCGTAGTGCCTGCGGTAGAGGTCGTGCGCGGTCGCCCGCCACAGGCGCTCCACCCCGGCCCGGTGTCCCGGGTGGGAGCTGGTCCGGACGAACGCGTCGAACGACAGGTCCAGCGGCCCGCGCAGGCCCTCGAACGCGGCGGCGTTGCGGTCGACCAGCTCGCGCACCGGCACGCCCGCCGCCTCCGCCGCCAGCACGTTCTTCAGCGAGTTGTCGTCGGTGCCGGTCTGGAACCGCACCGGCTCGCCGCGCCGCCGATGGTGGCGGGCCAGCACGTCGGCCTGCACGATCTCCAGCGCGAACCCGAGATGCGGGCGGGCGTTCACATAGGGAATGGTCGTCGTGATGTACATCGGGTGCCTCCCGGGGACCCCTGACACGACGAGAGGCCCCGCTCGCAGGGCCTCGTGAAGGACGTCGTCCGGTGAACCCCGCTAGGGGGCCGTCATCACCGCGAACGCCGTCATGCCTCCCATCGTACCGATCGGCCCCACGCGTCTCCCGCCATTTTCCGCGTACGAGGAAGCAGGCGTACGAGGAAGCGGGCGGCTCAGGCCCGGCGGCGGCGCAGGGCCCACAGCGCCGTGCCGACGGCGAACATGACCAGCCCGGCCACCACCGACGCCACCGGCAGGGTGGCGGCGAGCAGGAGGCAGAGCGCCAGCCCGAGCACCGGCACCGCCTTCGGCGGCGCGCCCTCGTCGGGGCGCAGGGTCAGGGCGGCGGCGTTCGCGATCGCGTAGTAGACGAGCACCCCGAAGGACGAGAACCCGATCGCCTCCCGCAGGTCGGCGACGAGCACGAGCACCACCACGGCCGCACCCACCGCCAGTTCGGCCCGGCGCGGCGCCTGGTGGACGGGGTCGACGGCGGCGAGCACGCCGGGCAGGTCGCGCTCGCGGGCCATGGCGAGCACCGTGCGCGAGACGCCGAGCAGCAGCGCGAGCAGCGCGCCGAGCGCCGCCACCGCCGCGCCGGCCCGCACCACCGGCTCCAGCCACAGCGCACCGGCCATCTTCACCACGTCCACCAGCGGCTCGGCGGACTGGGCGAGCATCCCCGGCCCGAGCGTGTCCAGCGCGGCCACGGCGACCAGCGCGTACACCACCAGCGTGAGGCCGAGCGCGACGCCGATGGCGCGCGGGATCGTCCGGCCGGGGTCGCGGACCTCCTCCCCCAGCGTGGCGATGCGCGCATACCCGGCGAACGCGAAGAACAGCAGACCGGCCCCCTGGAGCACACCCCACCCGGTCACCTCGGGATCGAGGAACATGCGGAGGCCCGGCGGCTGGTCGTACGCGGGACCGGCGACCAGGTCCGGCAGGAACGCCACCGCCACGACGGCGGCCAGCACCAGCAGCACGAACCCGACCATGATCCGCGCCGCGCCCGCCGACCGCCGCACTCCGAACAGGTTGAGCGCCGTCAGCACGACGACCGCGCCGACGGCCAGCGGCCTGGCCAGGCCGGGCGCGGCGTACGCGCCGAAGGTCAGCGCCATGGCCGCGCAGGAGGCCGTCTTGCCGACGGTGAACCCCCACCCCGCGAGGTAGCCCCAGAAGGGCCCCAGCCTGCGCCGCCCGTACACGTAGGTCCCGCCCGACTCCGGGTGGCGGGCCGCCAGGCGGGCGGAGGAGGTGGCGTTGCAGTAGGCCACGACGGCGGCCAGCCCGAGCGCGGCGAGCAGCCACGACCCGGCGGCCCCGGCCGCCGGCGCGAACACGGCGAACACCCCGGCCCCGACCATCGCGCTCAATCCCACGACGACCGCGTCACCGGTGCCCAGTCGCCTGGCCAGCCCTTCGCCCACGCACCCCTCCCTCACCGTCCGGCGCACTCTGCCGCATCGGACCGGCGCGATCAACCCACGGCGGGAGAACAGCGGCTGAACAGCGTGCTATTCGGCGGGTCTCGGGCCCGGCACGACCAGCACCGGCCGGCCCGCGTGGTGCAGCACCCGGTCCGAGGTGCTGCCGAGCAGCAGCGACCGCACCCCGCCGAGCCCGCGCGTGCCGGTCACGATCAGCTCGGCGTCGAGCTCGTCGGCCACGTCCACGATGGTCGCCCACACGGCCGGCGCGTCCGGCTCACAGCGCGGCCGTGCCTCCAGCCCCGCCGCGCGCGCCCGCTCGGTCCCCTGTCCGGCGAGCTCGGTCATGGCCCGCTGGATCGCCTCCTCCTCGGCGGGCGAGGTGTCCACGACCATCACCAGGCCGGCGGAGGCCCGCGCGGTGGTCATCGCCAGCCGCTCCCACACGGTCAGCACCACGGCGTCCCGGCCGGGGAACATCTTCCCGCAGCACTCGATGGCCGCCTTGGCGTCGTCGGATCCGTCGTACGCGATCAGAATCGTCATGCCCGTCCTCTACCGAAAGGCGGGGCGATTACGCCAGGGCCGGGGCCGTCGAGCGGCGGGCGGGCCGCCCCGGCGTCGACAGGCCGGCCAGCGCCAGCACGCCCAGCTCGGTGATCACCACGGTCCGCTGGATCAGCCCGGCCGGGAAGTCCTCGTTCTCCAGCGGGATGCCGAACATCCGCACCGCGTACGGGATCACGACCATCACCAGCGCGCCCAGGGCCACCATGCTGAGCACCCGCACCCATCCGGCGTACCGGATCCGCGCCCTGGCCAGCAGCAGTCCGGCCAGCGGCATCACCAGGAACGCGACGAAGGCGGCATAGCGGTGGACGGCCCCCGAGAAGGACAGCGGCAGCCCGGGCGCGTCGGTCGGGAAGGCGCCGACCAGGAACATGCTCGCTCCCCACACGGCCAGCAGCGCCACCACCCACCGGTCCGCGCCGGACCGGCGCAGCGCCTCGGCGATCAGGGCCGCGCCCGCCGCGAAGAGAGTCAGCGACAGCGGCAGCAGCCAGCCGGCCGCCTGGAAGGCGTACTCGCTGATGACGGTGTGCATCGGGTCGAGCCCCGCCTCGGCGTGCAGGGCGACCATGGTGCCGGTGCCGGTGCCGATGGCCGTGAATCCGCTGGCAAGCAATCCCTTCATGCTTCCAAGGTCGTGGCACGCGGCCTCGCGGAGTATCGGAGAAGAGCCCCAGCGCTCCCTGGTCGATCCCTTAGTACTTAGGTCGGATCACCCCCTAAGACCCTGCCCTGACCTGCGAGGACCCGACCCTGGGTAGGGCGGGCCCGATCAGGGAGGGTGGGGCGGACGTCAGCGCGGCGCGTCGAAGTAGACGCGGACGACGGTCGCTCCCGCGCGGGTGTGGACCCGGACCAGATCGCTGAGCAGGTTGACGATGAGCAGCCCGCGCGAGCCCGCCACCTGCGGGTCGACCGGCCTGCGCCCGGCCAGCGGGTCGGCGATGTGGCCGGCGTCGCTCACCTCGCAGACCAGGCGGCCGCCCTCGCGCCACACCCGGATGAGACCGGCGCCGCCGCCGTGGTCGAGGCTGTTGGCGCCCAGCTCGGCGACCACCAGGCGGACGTCGTCGAGCCGGTGGCCGCCGAACCCCATCTCGGCCGCCGCGGTGGCGGCGAGGCCGCGGGCGGCGGCCAGGTTGTCGTGGTCGAAGCGGAGCGAGACGAAGTCGTCGGGGTCGGCGAGCGGCCGGTTGTGGCCGTCGACGACGAGCCGCGGGGCGTAGCTGCCGCTCGGCCGCTCGCCGGCGGCGTCGAGCAGCACCGGGTGGGTGAGCTCCGCCTCGCGGAGCACCTCGGCGGTGAGCCCCTCGGCGTCGTACGGGCACAGGATCGTGACGTGGCGGCCCTCGAACGCGAAGTTGATCAGCGCCTCGTGCTGGGCGCACGCGGGATATTCGGTGTCGGTCCGGTCCGGCCAGATCGGCTCGCCGACGATGCGGACGTGGGCGTCGCGGTGGCGGTCGGCGAAGTCGAGCAGCACGCCGGGGATGATGCGGCCGGGGTTGCGGCCCTCCCGGTTCATGTCGAGCATGAGGACGCGGGCGGCGTCGGCGCCCAGCTCCCGCTCCAGCAGCTCCAGCTTGGGACCGGGCACCGCGACGGCGACGGGCTCACCGGCCGCCAGGCCCTCGCGCACGAAGGCCGTGACGGCAGCCGTGTATTCCCGGTCGCCTCTGTAGAAGAGGGCCGGATGTGAGAAGGAGAAGGACTCGGCCAGCATCGTGATTCAAGCTACCCGGAATTGACGACTTCAAGGCACCTCGTTGGGGGTACCCCCTCAGTGTGAAGAGATACCGGGTCGTCCGGCGACCCCGCCAGCCGCGTCCAGCGTTCTCCCTGGATCTGCGCACCCCATCCGGCCGTCAACTCCCGTTCTAGGTTTCCGATCCCTATGCTCGGAGTATGTCGGAATTGCGGATGCGCGCCTCGGACGCGGACCGGGAGCGCATCACCCAGCAGCTGCAGCAGGCGTTCACCGAGGGTCGGCTCGACCAGTTCGAGCTGGAGGAGCGCCTGGAGAGGGCGTTGAGCGCCAAGGTCTACGGAGATCTGGTCGCCCTGGTCGACGACCTGCCCGCGGCGGCGGCCGGGCCGGCGCGCGACGAGGTGACCCTGGAGAGCACGCACGACAGCATCCGGCGCACCGGCGACTGGGCGGTCCCGCGACGGCTGCGGATCGCCTCCAAGCACGGCGCCGTCCACCTCGACTTCACCGAGGCCGTGGTTCCGCACCGGGTGGTCGAGGTCGCGTTCGACCTGAAGTACGGAGCGGCCAAGATCGTGCTGCCGCCGGGCGCGTCGGCGGACATCGACGGGTTCCGCAGCGACTGGGGCAGCACGAGCGTCGCGGACGTGCCGGGCCGCCAGCAGCCCGGCGCCCTTCACCTGGTGATCGTCGGGCAGAGCAAGTACGGCGGCCTGACCGTACGCTATCCGCGCAAGCGCTGGTTCACCCAGTCGTGAAAGGCGGAGATGTGGTGCTCGCTCGGCACCAGCACGCCGCCTGACCGGTAGGCCCGCGAGTACATCCCGGGCTGGGTCCGCTCGCAGGCGTCGAAGTCCTGCTCGTTGACCCGGTGGAACAGCTCGACCGACAGCGACAGGTCGGCTCCCGAGGCCACCACGTCGGGGTGGTAGAGCCAGTCGCACTCCACGACCGTGCGGTCGACGGCCATCGGGAACATCCGGTGCACGATGACGTGGTCGGGCACGAGGTTGACGAACACCTGCGGCTTGACGGTGATCGCGTAGTAGCGCCGGTCCTGCTCGGCGGAGACGTCGGGCAGCTTGCCGAAGCCGGGGCTGCCGTCGACGGTGAAGCCCTGCACGCGCTCGGCGAACTCGGCGCCGTGGCCCACGTAGTACTGGGCGGCGTATCCGCCGGCGAACTCCGGCAGCACGGCCGTGAGCTCGGGGTGGATGGTCGCGCAGTGGTAGCACTCCATGAAGTTCTCGACGATCAGCTTCCAGTTGGCCCGCACGTCGTAGCGGATGCGGCGGCCGAGGGCGAGCTTGTCGGTCTGGTAGTGCTCGATGGCGGCCGGGTCGCCGAGCCGTTCCGTGGCCGCGTGCATCACCGTGTCCTCGAACGAGGGCGGCTGGTCGGCGAGGCAGACCCAGGCGTAGCCGAGCCACTCGCGCAGGGCCACCGGGACCAGGCCGTACTCGACGCGGTCCACGTCGGGCATCTTGACCAGGTTGGGCGCGGCGGCCAGGCGGCCGTCGAGGTCGTAGGCCCAGGCGTGGTACGGGCACTTGAGCGTGCGCTTGACCTCGCCCGTCTCCTCCACGCAGAGCCGGGCGCCGCGGTGCCTGCAGACGTTCAGGAACGCGCGCAGCTCCCCGTCCCGGCCCCGGACCACGATCACGCTCTCCCTGCCGACCTGGACGGTCCTGAACGCCCCGGGTCTGGCGAGTTCGTCCGACCGGAGCGCGCAGAACCACAGGACCTCGAAGATCCTGGCCTGTTCCGCCACGAACAGCGCCGGGTCGGTGTAGGAGCGTCCGGGCAGCGTGGAGATCAGACTCGATGTGCTGGTCAAGGGACACTCCTTGTTGCGTAATACGCACCGAGTTGCTCTATATGCGACATATTCGGGTCGGCCTGAGGGCGTGTCAAGAGGCATCCGGGGCGGCGCGCGCCGGGGCTGGTCACGGCGTTCCACCCCGGCTGGCCACCTGCTGTCACCGTGGTCGTTAGCGCGGTCGTTAGCGCGGTGCAAGCGACCGTCAAGAACGCGCTTCTACTGTCCGTTCGTCCCTGAACCTACGAAAGGCACAACCATGACACCCCCTCGCCGTCGCCTGGCCCTCGCGGTCGCGACGTTCGCGTTCGCAGGTATGACGATCACCGGCTGCGGTGCCCTGAGCCAGGCGGTCGACTGCAACACCGCCGCCGCGGAAGTCACCACGATCATGAACGAGTTCAACACCACGGCCGCGTCGGCCGCGACGGACCCGAAGGCGCTGGAGACCGCGGGCAAGGAGGCCGGCGCCAAGGTGAAGACGCTGGCCGGCAACTACGACGGCGAGGTCGGCGCCGCGCTCAACGACCTCGCCACCGGCCTGGAAGGCATCAAGATCGACGGCTCCGACCCGGCGGGCTCGATGGAGTCGGTCAGCAAGCTGCAGGGCTTCATCACCAAGATCCAGCAGGCCTGCAGCTGACCAGAGAACGGTTCCGGGGGCAGTCGCCGACCGCCCCCGGTCGCGTCACGTAGGGGTGGCCGCGTTGGGAGAGGCGAGCCGGGCGGCTATCGCCCGCTCCCAGGACCCGAGGAAGTCCGCGTAGCCGTCGGCGAACCCGCGCAGCTCGCGGGCCCCCTGCGGGGACAGCGCCGTCAGCTCGTACGTGACCTCGACCGTCGTGCCGCCGTGACCGTCGTCGACGGCGGTGACCGTCACCGTGCCGGCCCGCGAGCCGGGGGTCACCCTCGCGTAGCTGATGCGGTGGCCCTCCTGCCGGTCGGCCACCACCCAGATCGTGCGCTCGCCGTGGGAGTCGGTCTCGAAGACGGTGCCGGGCCGCGAGTCGTCGGGGGCGGGGACGGGGAAGCGGGGCCGCCAGCCCTTGATCCACTCCTCCTCGCCGCGCGGGGTGAACAGGCGCAGCGCCTCCGGCGGCGGCAGCGGGACCGGCACGTGCCCGGTCAGCGTGCAGTGCCCGTCGCTCACCGGTCGACCAGCTTGTGGGCGTCGTCGGCGGTGAGCGTCAGACCGTAGACGGACTTGAGCTGGGCGATCTTGCCGAGGGTCTCGTCGGAGAACGGCGCGCGGCCTTCGAAGGCGTGCAGCGTGATGCCCTCGACCAGGTCGCCGAGTGACATGTCGAGATATTCGGCCAGCCCCTTGAGGACCTTCAACAGGTTCTTCTCCACTCTCAGGCCGGTCTGCGTCCGCTCGGTTGGTACCACGGTAACAAGATAACACCCTCAGGCGCGGCCGGCCGCTTCCGCGTACGCCCGGTCGAATCCGGCGAGCACCGTGGGCCAGGAGCCCGCCGCGGGCGGGTTGGCCCGGTTGTGGCGGGTGATCCGCTCCCGCAGCCCGGGGTCCTCGCAGAGCCGCGCCACGGCCTCGGCGACCGCGCCCGGATCGCGGCCGAGCAGGCCCTCCGTGCCGTGCTCGACGAAGTCGGCCACCCCGCTCTGCGTCCGCGCGACCACCGGCAGCCCGGCGGTCCTGGCCTCCAGCGCGGCGATGCCGAACGACTCGCGCGGCGCCGGCGCCACGAACACGTCGGCCGACTCCAGCACCTTCGCGATGCGCTCCCTGCTGTAGCGGCCGGGCAGCGACACCCACCCGCTCATGCCGTGCCTGGCCAGATAGCGCTCCATGGCCGGCCTGGCCGGGCCGTCGCCGACCACCGTGGCGCGCAGCGGGATCGCCGCGGGCACCCGCGCCCTCGCCTTCTCCAGGATCCGCAGCAGGCCCACCGGCTGCTTGCGCGGGGCCAGCCGGCCGACCGCCACCACGTGAACCTCGTCACGCGGCTCGGGCCCGCCGCCTCCGGGAAAGAGCCGCCAGCCGGACAGGTCGAGGCCGTTGGACACCACCCGCACCGGCACCCCAGGCCCGGCCACCCGGCGGATCGGCACCGCCGCCGCGTTGCTGACCGTGGTGGCCACCAGTCCCCACCGCTGCCACCCGTACACGAGCCCCAGGAGGCGGTACAGGGCCCGCGTGACGGGGTCCCACATGCTGTGGACGGTCACCACGCACGGCAGCCCGCGGCGCACCGCGGCGCGCACCCCCATCCACGCGAACGGCGAGACCGCCCCCATGTGCACGTGCACCACGTCGGGCCTGGACAGCGCCAGCCGTCTGGTGAGATGGCTCACCCCGCGCGGGTGGACCGGCAGGTCGAACGGCATCCTGGCGGCGACGCGGTGCACCCCGTCGAGCGGCTCCCCCCGGGTGGCGGTGGCCACCTCGACGGCGTGGCCGGACTCGCGCTGCATCCGCACGAGATCGGCGACCTGCACCTCGATGCCCCCGAGCCGCGGGAGGTAACAGTCGCTCACGTGAAAGATCCGCACCTCTCCCAGACTAATCTGGGGCCTGTGCCTCCACGTACCGCAGTCTTCTTCCACGCCCACCCCGACGACGAGGCCCTGCTGACGGCGGGCACGATGGCGATGCTGGCGGCCGAGGGGCACCGCGTGGTGCTCGTGGTGGCCACCGCCGGCGAGCGCGGCCTGGCCGACATGGATCCCGGCGAGGCGCTCGGCGAGACCCGGATGAAAGAGCTCTACCAGTCGGCCGCGGTGCTCGGCTGCGCCCGCGTGGAGTGCCTGGGCTACGGCGACTCGGGGCTGAGCCCGCAGGGCGGCGTCGCCGACGAGCGCCCCGACAACGCGTTCATCGACGCCGACACCGAGAAGGCCGCCGGCGCGCTCGCCGCGATCCTCCGCGAGGAGGAGGCCGACCTGCTCACCATCTACGACCCCGCCGGCGGCTACGGCCACCCCGACCACGTGCAGGTCCACCGGGTAGGCAGGCGGGCGGCGGAGATCGCCGGCACGCCGATCGTCCTGGAGGCCACGGTCAACCGCGACCCGCTGCTGCGGCTGCTGCGGATGGCGGGCAAGGTCTACCGGTTCCCGCCGGAGTTCGACGTGCGCACCTTCGAGAGCGCCTACTCGGCCGGCGAGACCATCACCCACCGGGTCAACGTGCGCCGCTACGCGCGGCAGAAGCGGGCCGCGATGGCCGCGCACGTGTCGCAGGCCTCCGGCGGCGACAGCGACCGCACGCTCGCCGTGATGCTCAAGGTGCCTGGCCCGCTCTACCGCCTGGTCTTCGGCACCGAGTGGTACGTCCGGCGCGACCTGCCGCCGGGCACCCGGGTGCGTCATCCCTTCGACCCGGGGCCGAAATAGTCCCCCAGATGGACCCGGCCACGCCGCGCAGCCGCCAGACTGGGAGCCGATGAAGAACAAGTGGCTGCAGATCACGCTGTCCGCCCTCTCGCTGGGCCTGGCAGTGGTGCTCGTGGTCTACCTGCCGCAGATCGTGCACACCCTGACCGGCAAGCACGTCTCGTGGCGGGAGATCTGGGCCGTCTTCGGCTCGCTCGGCGCCGGCACCATCGCGCTGATGACCGGGCTGTGGCTGCTCAGCCTGCTGGCGTACACGTTCGTGCTGACGGGATCCCTGCCGGGGCTGGGGCGCCTGCAGGCGCTCACGCTCAACGCGGCGGGCAGCGCGGTGAGCAACCTGCTGCCGTTCGGCGGCGCCGCCGGGGTCGCGCTGACGTTCGCGATGGCCAGGGGGTGGGGCTTCCACAGCCGCTCGATCGTGGTCATGACGCTGGTCAGCGGCGTGTGGAACACCCTGTTCAGGTTCGTCCTGCCGGCCGTCGGCATCATCGCGCTGCTGATCGCGGGCCGGGTGCCCAACCCGACGGTGGCCAACGCGGGCTGGGCGGGCGCGGTGTCGATCCTGGTCCTCGTCACGGTGGTGGCCGTGGCGCTCTACTGGGACCGCGCCGCGGCCGTGCTGGGCCGGGGCCTCGACTCCCTCGTACGGCTGATCCGGCTGCGGGTGCGGCCGTCGGAGGCGTTCCACCGGCTGCGGGCCGACACCGCGGACGTCATCAGGACCCGGTGGCCGCCGTTGACCGCGGGCATGGTCGCGTTCCTGGTCCTGCAGGGGGCGATCATGGTGGCCTGCCTCGTCGCCACCGGCGCCTATCCGGGCCCGGCCGAGTCGATCGCGGTCTTCGCGCTGTCGCGGGTGCTGACGACCGCGCTGATCACGCCCAGCGGGGCGGGCATCATGGAGGCGGGCGTGGTGGTGCTGCTCACCAGCGCGTTCGGCGTGCCGCTCGCTCCCGCGACGGCCGCCGCACTGCTTTTCGGCTTCTGGACTTACACTATCGAGATCCCGTTCGGTGGCCTCGCGCTCGGGGCGTGGGCGCTTCTGCGTAGGCGCGACAGGCGTGGCGCCGCCGCGGAGCCCCCGTCCACGATCTCGAAGGCCCCCAGGTGACGATCAGAAACATAACGCTCGATTATCAACCCCGGGCCTTGTGCGTGATTCGGAAGCCCGCATAGCGTGGCGGCTGAAATGGTGGCGTTCCGAGTTCTGGGGCCAGTCGAGGCGTACGCACACGACGACGAACTCGACCTCGGCGGGTTGCGGCAGCGGGCCGTCCTCGCCCGGCTCCTCGTGGCCAGGGGTCAGGTCGTGCCCGTTGACACCCTGCTCTACGACCTGTGGGACGACGACACGGCCAAGGGCGCCCAGTCCGGCCTGCAGGTCTACATCTCGCGGCTGCGCCGCGTGCTGGAGCCCGGCCGCCCGCGCGGCGGGCCCAACCGGCTGCTGGTGACGGTGGCCTCCGGCTACGCGTTGCGGGTGGCGCCCGACCAGGTCGACGCGCTGCGGTTCGAGCAGCTCGTGCGCGCGGCGGGCGAGCACCTGGAGGAGGGCGACCCCCAGTCGGCGCGCGGCCGCCTGGAGAAGTCGCTCGGCCTGTGGCGCGGCACCCCCTATTCCGACTTCGCCGACCAGACGTGGGCCGAGGCCGAGGTCAACCGGCTCGCCGAGCTGCGGCTGGTGGCCCGCGAGCGGCACGCCGACACCGGCCTGCGCCTGGGCCTGCCCTCCGAGACCGTGCCCGACCTGGAGGCGCTGACCACCGAACACCCGCTGCGCGAGGAGGGCTGGCGGCTGCTGGCGCTCGGCCTCTACCGCTGCGGCAGGCAGGGCGACGCGCTGGCCGCGCTGCGCAGGGCGCGCGGCATCCTCGCCGACGAGCTCGGCATCGACCCCGGCCCGGCGCTGCGCAAGCTGGAGTCCGACATCCTGGCCCAGTCGCCCGAGCTCGACCTGACCCCGCCGCCGCGCCCGTCCAGGCCGGTCCCGGCGGCCGACACCTGGCCGCCCCGCCCGGCCACGCCCGTCGAGCCGCCGCCGCTGGAGCCTGAGCCGTTCGTCGGCCGCGACGCCGAGCTGTCCAGGCTGACCACGGCCGCCGCCCGCACCGGCCGCTTCCAGGTGGCGATCGTCACCGGCGTCGCCGGCGCCGGCAAGACCACGCTGCTCCGCCAGCTCCAGGGCAGGCTCACCGCCGACGGCTGGATGACCTCGTCGGGCGCCTGCCCCGACTCCAGCGCCACCCCGCCCGGCTGGGCCTGGGTGGAGATCCTGCGCACGCTGGTCCGCGTGACCGGCGCGGGCGAGTACGCCCAGTTACTCGCGCCGCTGCTCGACGACGCCGCCCCCGACCCCGACGACGACGAGGTGTCGGGCGGCTTCCGGCTGCACCGCGCCGTCGGCGGCTACCTGGCGGGCGTGGCGAGCCGCTCGCCCGTCCTGCTCACGCTGGAGGACCTCCACTGGGCCGACGACCAGACGCTCGCGCTGCTGCGCGCGCTGCCCAGCCTGCTGGCCACCAGCCGGGTGCTGCTCGTGGTCACCTGCCGCGAGAGCGAGCTCGACGACAACCAGGCCGACGTGCTCGCCGCCCTGGCCCGGCTCGGGCCGCTGCGGGTGAGCCTGTCCGGGCTCGACCCGAAGGCCGTGGCGCAGCTCGTGCGCGCCACCTGCGTGCGCGAGATCGAGGACGACGCGGTCGAGTCGATCGTGGAGCGCACCGCGGGCAACCCGTTCTTCGTGCGCGAGACCGTACGCCTGCTCGACGCCGAGGGCGCGGCCGACCGGGCCAGCGCGGCGGAGGTGCTGTCGCAGGTGCCGTCCGGGGTGCGCGACGTGCTGCGGCGGCGCATCTCCCGGCTGCCCGCCGGGGCGCAGCAGATCCTGCTGCAGGCCGCGGTGATCGGCCGCGACGTGGACGTGGACGTGCTGGTCGACGTGGCCGGCGACGAGGACGCGGTGGTCGAGGCGGTCGAGGCCGCGCTGCTGGCGGGGCTGGTGACCGAGCCGGGTCCCGGCATGCTCCGGTTCGACCACGACCTGGTGCGCGACACGATCTACTCCGACGCCTCGCGGCTGCGCCGCACCCGGCTGCACGCCGCCGTGGCGGCGGTGATCGAGCGGCGCGCCCCGTCCGACGTGGCGGCGCTGGCCCATCACTACTACCTGGCCGACGCCGCCGACAAGGCGGTCCACTACGCCGGGCTGGCGGCCGAGCAGGCCGAGCGGCGCTTCGCCCACCGCGAGGCGGCCACGCTGTGGGAGCAGGCCACCGCCGCGTTCGACCGCACCGGCGGCGACACCAAGCAGCGCCTGCAGCTCATGCTCCGCCGCATCAAGGCGCTGGCGCTATGCGGCGACATGACGGCGGCCCGGGTGCTGCGGCGCGAGGCGATGGACGCCGCGCTGCCGCTCGGCGACCTGGAGCTGACGGCCCGGGTGGCCGCGTCGCTGGCGGTGCCGCACAAGGGCATGGCCCGCGACTTCACCCGCACCGCCTGGGAGATCGTCGACATCACCGAGCGGGCGCTGTCGGAGCTGCCGGAGGGCGAGCAGTCGCTGCGCGCCAGCCTGCTCACCACGCTGGCGCTGGAGCTGGAGGGCTCCTCCTCGCCCGAGCGGGGCCGCCAGGCGTCGCTGGAGGCGCTGGAGGTGGCCCGGCAGAGCGGCGACCCGGCGCTGATCGCGGTCGCGCTGAGCGCGCGGCTGCGGCAGTCCTACGACATCCCCGCGGTCGACACCCGCGAGAGCATCGGCCGTGAGCTGCTGCAGGTCGCCCAGCGTTCGGGGCAGATCGCCACCCAGGCGCTGGCCCACCTGGTGCTGCTGGAGTGCGCGGCCGCGCGGGGCGAGTTCGCGGCGGCCGACGAGCACGCCGCCGCCGCCGACCAGCTCGCCCGCCAGTACGACCTGCCGGCCCCCGCCGCGGTGCACGCGTGGTACGTCGGGCTGCGGCGCATGATCGCCGGCGACTACCCGGCGGCCGAGCACGCCTACCGCGACGCGGCCCGGCTGACCGCCAGGGCGGGCATGCTGGAGGGCCGCCAGGACCTGCCGCTGATCACCGCGTTCTGCCTCCACCTGGTCGACGGGCGGGCCGCCGAGATGGTCGACCTGCTGGCCGAGGCCCACCAGCGCGGCGCCAAGTGGACCCTCGACGCCTACGCGCTGGCGCTGGCCTCGGCGGGTCACCTGGCCGACGCCAAGGCCGTCGCCGCGGTGCGCCCGCCGGTGCGGCCCGACTTCCTGTACGAGCTCGCCATGACGTGGCGGGCGCTGGCCGGGATGCTCCTCGACGACCGGGAGCGGATGGTCGACTGCTACGACAAGCTCAAGCCGTTCGCCGACCGGGTCGCGGGCGCCGGCACCGGCGTGGTGGCGCTGTGGCCGGTGGCGCTGACGCTCGGCGACCTGGCGATCCGGGTGGGCCAGCCCGAGGCCGCCCGCGACCACTACCTCAAGGCGCTGGAGGTGGCCAGGCGGGTGGGCGTGCCGCGATGGGTGGAGGCGGCGCAGCGCTCGGTCAGCAACTCACCTGGAAACGGTCGCTCTTGACGGTCTTGGCGCCCTCGACGGCCAGCTCGACGCGATACCAGCCGGGGTTGCCGGAGACCGTGGCCTCCCACTCGGCAGTGCCGCGCGCCCCGGCGAAGCCGGAGTAGTCGACGAAGTAGGTCCGCCAGGTCTTGGCCGACGGGCTCCAGCGGGCCAGCTTCCAGCTGTAGGAGACGGTCCGGCCCGGGTCCGGGTTGACCAGGAGGGTGCGGGCCACGTACGGCTTCAGGCAGCCCGGCCCGGCGGGCAGCGCGCTGACGGTGACGGTGCCGGCGGCGAGCGCCCGCGCGGTGAGGGCTGTGGTGACCGGTGTCTTCTCGGCCGACAGGCTCACGGCGGCCGGCGCGGGGGCCTGGGCGGAGCTCGCGATACCGTAGGCCGACAGGCCCGCGTACGCGGCGGTGAAGGCCAGGGCCGCCACCACGAACTTGGCCGCGTTCGCCGTACCACTGGCCAGCACCGCTCCGCTTCTCGTCGCCATGGTCACCACCTCTTTCGCTCACCCTCAGGTCTACTGGGAGGTGGTTGACCACGACTTGCAGCCCGATATGGCAGTCGTTTGCAAGGTGAAATAAGGTAAGCCTGACCTAACGATTGGGGGTGTGGAGTTCGCCATGAGGCACCTCCCGCTCGCGATGCCGGCGCCGACGGACCCGTTCTGGCTGGGCCTGCCCTACTGGCTGGTGGGCGTCATCCTGATGATCGCCCTTTTCGTGGTGTTCCAGGTCTACTACTGGGCCGGCCGCCGGCTGGGCGAGAAGCTGTACGAGTCCCGCGTCGGCGAGCGGATGGGCCGGGAGCGGATCGCCAGGATCGAGCGGACGGTCGAGAAGTGGGGGGCTCTCGCCGTCTACGGCTGTTTCTGGGTGCCCATGCTGCGTCACACGCTGCCGTGGGTGGCGGGGGCGCTGCGGGTGTCCTATCCCTGGTACGTGGTGGCCAGCGCGCTCGGGTGCATGACCTGGGCGCCGCTGTGGTGGTTCGGCGGCATGGTCGCGCTGTGGGCGTGGCTGCGGCTCGCCTACCAGTCGCCGATCACGGCCGCGCTGGTGGCGGTGGCCGTCGTGGCGGCTGTGGCGGTCTATGTCGCCCGGCGGCGCAAGAAAAGGGCGCAGCGGGAGGAAACACTCCCGGCCTGACCGTCCCGGCATGTTTCACCGAATCCGCGCCCTCTTGATGTCAACATGGTGCGCATGCGCTTCGCTGCTCTCGCCTGTTCCACCATGCTCGCCTTCACCGTGGGGGTCTCCGCCGCGCCGCCGGCCGTCGCGGCCCCCGCCGTGGCCGCCAGGCACGCTTACGTGGTCGACTCCCACGGAACGGTCCACTTCGGCAAGCGCGAGACCGCCCGGGTGCCGGTGGCCAGCCTGGTCAAGGTGATGACCGCGTACGTGGTGCTGCGCGAGGCGAAGCTGACCGACGTCGTCACCGTCACCGCCGCCGACGTCCGCTACGCCGCCAAGGGCGGCGCGGCGACGGCGGGCCTGCGCGCGGGCGAGCGGCTCACGGTCCGGGACCTGCTGTACGCGCTCATGCTGCCGTCCGGCGCCGACGCGGCCAACGCGCTGGCCCGCACCTACGGGCCGGGCAAGCCCGCCTTCGTCGCCAAGATGAACTCCGCCGCCCGCAGGATGGGGCTCGGCGACACCCGCTACACCAACGCCGACGGCATGCCCACCCCGCGCGACGGCGGCTACTCGACCGCCGTCGACCAGGCGAGGCTGGCGCAGTACGCGCTCGACATCCCGGTCTTCAAGACGGTCGTGAGCCGCCCGACGCACAAGGTGACCAAGACGGCTCTGCACCAGGCGCACACCTGGACCAACACGAACAAGCTGCTCGGCCGGGCCGACGGCGCGATCGGCGTCAAGACCGGCTACACCCGCAAGGCCGGGTTCTGCCTGCTGTTCGCGGCGGAGCAACGCGGCACGCGGGTGGTCGGCGTGCTGCTCGGCGACAGCGACGAGCGCCGGTTCAAGACCGCCGAGCGGTTGCTGGAGCACGCCGCCGGGGAGATCGTCATCGGCTGAGGCTCAGCACTGCACGACCGGGTCGAGGCGGTCGGCGGTCCGGCGCAGGCTGTGCGCCAGACGGACCCTGACCCGGGCCCGGTCGCGATGCGGCAGCACCGGCGCGTCCGGCAGCGCCGCATGCGCCGACTCCCGGTGTCCCATCGCGGTCCGGTACGCGAGGACCTGCATGGCATCCATGGAACCCTCCTTCTTAATCCATTAAGACCTTAATCGATTAAGAGGTGGTCGGCAAGAGATCCGCTACGGTGGGAAGATGGCCAGGGTCACGCTGCAGACGATCGCCGATCGGCTGGGCGTGTCCAGGGCGACCGTGTCCTACGCCTTCTCCCGGCCCGACCAGCTCAGCGACGACCTGCGGCGGCGCATCCTCCAGGTCGCCGACGAGCTGGGCTACGCCGGCCCCAACGCGGCAGCGCGCTCGCTGCGCCTGGGCCGGGCCGGCGCGGTGGGCCTGCTGTTCAGCGAGACCCTCGCCTACGCCTTCGCCGACCCGTACGCGCTCGGGTTCTTCCAGGGGCTGGCCACCGCCGCCGAGGAGGCCGGGGTCGGACTGCTCATCCTGCCGCTCCCGCGCGGCGAGAAACGCCCGCCGCCGGTGCGGGACGCGGTGGTCGACGCGTTCTGCGTGGTGTCACTGCCCGACGGCCACCCGGCGCTGGCGGAGGTGCTGGCCCGCAGGCTGCCCACGGTGGTGGTCGACGAGCCGTACGTGCCCGGTCACCCGTTCCTGGGCATCGACGAGCCGGCCGCCGGGGCGCAGGCCGCGCGTCACCTCGTCGAGCTGGGCCACCGGCGCGTCGGCGTGGCCATGGTCGGCCTGCACGACGACGGGCGGACGGGCTGGGCCGACCCCGGCCGCCAGCGCGGCGCCGTGTTCGAGGCGATGCGAGGGCGGCGCTCCGGCTACGAGGCGGCCTGCGTGTCAGCCGGCGTCGACTGGGCGTCCGTGCCGTTCTACGAGCTGAGCAGGAACTCGCGGGCGGCCGGCAGGGAGGCCGGCCACGCGCTGCTCGGGCGCACGCCGCGGCCGACGGCCATCCTTACCAACACCGACGTGCTGGCGCTCGGCATCCTCGACGCCGCCGCCGACCTGGGGCTCGACGTCCCCCGCGACCTGTCGGTGGTGGGGTTCTCCGACAGCGCCGCCGAGGAGGCCGGGCTGACCACGATCCGGCAGGCGAAGCAGGAGATCGGGGCAGCGGCCGGGCGGCTGCTGCTGGAGCCGCCTGACGAGCCCGAGCGGCTGCTGTTCCCGCACGAGCTGATCGTCCGCGCCTCGACAGCGCCGCCGCGTCCGTAGTCCTTCGGACGAGACGCTCCCCTCCCTAGTCAAGTGGCGTAAACGGCAGGTTTTCAGCTCATTACACATGATTGACCTTTGTTGTGCGGTACGCGTAGTTTCGGTGATCGAAGTGCCAGATCCGCGAGCCTGCGAGGGAGACGTGTGGTGACTCCTCCGCTCCCTGAAGGGAGCGGCTTCTCGCTAAGCCGCTTCCGCAGCCTGGCGAAGGGCAAGCCCTGCCCTCAAAATGTTGATCGCCGCGTTCACGTCGGCGTGCGCGGCATGCCCGCACGACACGCACCGGAACTCGGCCTGGGTGACGCGGTTCGCCTTCGCGCAGTGCCCGCAACACGAGCACGTGCGGGAGGTGCCGGCGGGGTTCACCGCGATCAGCTCTCGACCGGCGCTTTCAGCCTTGTGCGACAGGATCGTCAGGAACACCCCCCAACCCGCGTCCAGGAGCGATCGGTTGAGGCCGGACTTCTGGGCGACATTCCGGCCGGGCTGCTCACGGGTGCCGGACGCGCTGCGGGTCATGTTCGTGATCCGCAGGTCTTCGTGCACGATCACGTCGTAGGCGCGGACCAGCGCGTTCGCGGCCTTGTGCGCGTGGTCCAGGCGCTGCCTGCGCACTTTGGCGTGCAGCGCAGCGACGCGCGCCACCGCCTTGCGCCGCCGCCAGGAGCCCTGTTTCTTGCGTGCCAGGTCGCGCTGCGCGTCCGCGAGACGGCCGGCAGTGGCGGCCAGGTGACGCGGGTTCGCCACCTCGCCGCCGTCGGAGGTGGTGACGAGCGAGGCCACACCCATGTCGATCCCTGCGGCCGCACCCGTGGCGGGCAGCGGGCCGGCGGGTACGTCGTCGCACGACAGGACCACAACCCAGCGGGAGCTCTGGCGCTTGACGCTGATGGTCTTGACCCGGCCTTTCACGGGCCGGTGCCGGTGGACGCGGACGTGCCCGATGCCCTGCAAGCGGACGTAGGTGGCGGTGGGGTGTCCGGGCTGGGAGTCCCACCGGCAGCCGTCGCCGTCCTTCGGCCACTCGACGGTGTCGAACCAGCCGCGCCCTTTGAAACGCGGGTAGCCCGGGGTGCGTCCGGCCTTGACGCGGTCGAAGAACGCGCGGAACGCCTTGTCGAGGCGTCGCAGGGTGGCCTGCTGGGAGGAGAACGACCAGCGGCCCTGCCCATCCAGGTCATCGCCCCGGATGTGTTTCAGCTCGGCGGACTGGTCGCCGTAGCGGACGCTCACGCCCGCCTTGGCGTAGGCGGTGCGGCGGTGCTCCAGGGCGGCGTTGTAGAGCTGCCGGTGGTCCTCCAGACATGCGGTGAGAGCGATCTCCTGGTGGCGGGTGGGGCGCAGCAGGAACTTGAACGACCTGCGCACACCCCACCTCCTGTCACATTCGGTAACGACAACGCCACAATATCGGCTGGCGCCGACAAACCCGGAAGGACATCCGTGATGCGCAGACCTGACAGGTCAGGGCACGCTCGGGCCTTGGCGGCCCTCCCGCTCCCGATTCCCCCGTTGCCTGAAGGCAACGGTCCCCTCGGGAGGCTCTGATGGGGACCACAGGCGTGGCGATCGTCGGATGCGGAAACATCGCCCAGAGGTACGCCGCCGACCTGGCCTCCTACCCCGAGATCGAGCTCCGCGGCGTGCAGGACGTCGACCCCGCGCGGGCCGGGACCCTCGCCGCCGCGCACGGCGTCCGCGCGTACGCGACGATGGACGAGCTGCTGGCCGACCCCGGCGTCGACATCGTGGTCAACCTGACCGCGCACAAGGCCCACTACGAGGTCATCCGCCGCGCCCTGGAGGCGGGCCGGCACGTGCACAGCGAGAAGCCGCTCGCGCTGCGCTACGAGGAGGCGGCCGAGCTGGTGACGCTGGCCGGCGAGCGCGGGCTGCGGCTCGGCGGCGCGCCCGCCACGTTCCTCGGCGAGTCCCAGCAGACGGCGCTCAAGCTGCTGCGCGAGGAGGCGATCGGCCGCGTCCGGCTGGTCTACGCGGAGGTGAACTGGGGCCGGATCGAGGTGTGGCACCCGGAGCCGGTCGGCTTCTACGAGGTGGGGGCGCTGTTCGACGTGGGCGTCTACCCGCTCACGATCGCCACGGCCGCGCTCGGCCCGGCCCGCCGGGTGACCGCGTTCGCCTCCACCCTGCACCCCCAGCGGACCCGCCTCGACGGCCTCCCGTTCACCCTCACCACGCCCGACTACGTGGTGGCCAACATCGAGTTCGAGGGCGGCGTGCTGCTCCGGCTGACCTGCGACTTCTACGTCGACCAGCGCAACACCCACCAGAAGGGCATGGAGTTCCACGGCGACGGCGGATCGCTGCTGCTGCGCGGCTGGCACGACTTCGACGCGCCGCTGGAGATCGCCGCCTTCCGCGAGGAGCCCCGGCCGGTGAAGCCGCTGCGGGAGCCGTACGCGGGCGTCGAATGGGGCCGGGCCGTACGCGACCTCGCCGCCGCGATCCGCGAGCGGCGGCCGCACCGCGCCACCGGTCAGCAGGCCGCGCACGTGGTGGAGATCCTCTGCGCCGCGCGCGCCTCGTACGAGAAGGGCGGGACTGTCGAGCTGGTCAGCTCGTTCGAACCGCCCGCGCCGATGAGCTGGGCCGAATGACGGGTAGGCCCTCCCCGTAGGCGGCGCACGAGGGGGGACACGATGCCGATCAAGGGGCCGATCAAGGTCACGGTGTGGGGCGAGAACCGTCACGAGCAGCGCGAGGAGGAGGTACGGCGGCGCTACCCCGACGGGATGCACGGGGCGATCGCGGCGGGGCTGACCGAGCACCTGGGCTCCAGGGTCCGCGTCCGCACCGCCGTCCTGGACGACCCCGAGCACGGGCTGTCGGACAAGGAGCTCGCCGAGACCGACGTGCTGACCTGGTGGGGGCACATGGCCCACGAGGACGTCGCCGACGAGGTGGTCGAGCGGGTGCGGTCGCGGGTGCTCGGCGGCATGGGGCTGCTGGTGCTCCACTCCGGCCACTACTCGAAGCTCTTCCGCTCCCTGATGGGCACCACGTGCAGCCTCAACTGGCGCGACGCCGGAGAGCGCGAGCTGGTGTGGACCGTGGCCCCCGGCCATCCGATCGCCGAGGGGGTGCCGCGGCCGATCGTCATCGGCGAGCACGAGACGTACGGCGAGCCGTTCGGTGTGCCCGAGCCTGACGAGCTGGTGTTCATCAGCTCGTTCGGCGGCGGCGAGGCGTTCCGCAGCGGCTGCTGCTACCGGCGGGGGCTGGGCCGGATCTTCTACTTCAGCCCCGGCGACCAGAACTACCCCGTCTACCACCATCCCGACGTGCGCCGCGTGCTGGCCAACGCCGTGCTGTGGGCGGCCCCGCCGGCGGGCGTCGGCGAGCCGCTGGACAACGCGCACACGCCGGTCCGGTGGTAGGAGCGCTTACCGGACTTTCCACCGCCGGTCAGGAAAGAGAAAAACGCCGCTAGACCGTTCCAGTAAAAAACGGTAAAGCCCATGATCAGCGACTTTACCGGTGAGTTGATCAGCCTCTTGACGGGCTGAATCCGATCATGAAAAGCTCTGGTCGCGCGCAGCATCGGCACTCGTCAAGGGGTCGGCATGACTTATTTATCCCGCGTCCGCGCCATCGACAATTCCATTATTCAACTAGAAGTCGAGGACAACGACAAAGAACTGCTGCACGTCTGGTGCGGCCATGTGCGTTACAACCCGAAATACGGGAGCCGCGACACGACGGCCGATGTCTGGGCCCTCGAACTCGCGCCCCTCACCTCCCTCGGCTCGGCCGTGCAGGCGGTCGGCGGCAGGGAGCGTGAGCGCCTGTCCGTGGCGGGCGGCGAGCTCGTCATCCACGACTGCAAGGACCCCCAGGACGCCCGCTGGGCCGCCTGGCTCGGCCCTTGGCACATGGTGCACGGCATGTTCTACGCCCCGGAATGGGAGACGAAGGACATCATCGACACCTTCGCCCGGGTCGCGTGGACCGACACCCCCGAAGGCATGACCGCCGACGCCGGGCAGCGCTTCCAGCTGTCCATGGCCATGTACACGCAGACCATCGCCGGGGTCGGGTCGCTGCTCGTCGAGCCCAAGCAGACCAGCTCCAAGCGGATCCCGGCCTGGCGCGGCTACGAGACGAGCGCGGGCGAGATCTGGCGGGACGACGACGAGTCCAACACCCACGCGCAGCCTCTGATCATGGTCACCGACACCGCCGTGGTCACCCTGTCCCCGTGGGACGCCCCGCGGCAGGACCGGCCCGGCGTCTCCGTGCGTTCCCTGGGCGTGGCGGCCGAGGACGCCGCCGCCACCTTCCTCACGAAGATCAAGCGCCTCGAGTGGACCGCGTAGGTGGAGCCCGCCACCGCCGCGATCATCGTCCTCGCCGTCCTGGTCGGGCTGCTCTTCGCGGCCGGGGCGGGTCTCTACCGCCGGGTCCGCGAGCTGGAGCTGGCCACCTACGAGGGCGTCGGCGTCCGCTTCACCTCCGGGCAGCACGAGCAGGCACGCTCGGCCATCACCAGGCCCGACGGCACGACGCTGGTCGTGAAGATCAACAGACAGTGCTCCATCTGCGACGACGTCCTCGTCGCCGTGGCCAAACTGGCTCCCGAACTCCCTGAGGACCACTCCTTCGCGGTGGTGTCCGACGACCCGGGCTTCGGCAAGAGCCTCCCCGAGACGGTACGGGTGATCAAGGACCCCGAGATGTGGCGGTCGATCACCGTCCCGTACGCACCCGCCCTCCTCGTCGTCGGCCCTGACGGGCTGGTCGTGTTCTCGACCCCGGTCGGGTCCGGCGAGGCGCTGGTGGACGTCGTGGAACGAGCGTTGGAGAAACGAAGGGAAGCACAGCCGTGACCATCTCGGACGAGAAGAGTTCGATCCTCGACCAGATACCGAGCGCGAACCGGGAGCCCGTGGACGCGGTCCCGTCCCGGGTCGCCGCGACCAAGCCGCGTCCGAGCCGCCGGGGCGTGTTCGGCCTCGCCCTCGGCGTGGCGACGGCGGCCGGGCTCGGCGCCCTCGACCTGCTGCCCGGCTCCCGCCCGCGCAGCGCCGCCGCCGCCGTCTACAAGACCGTCTGGGACACCTGCAAGGGATTCATCAACGCGTCGTCGGTGTGCGTGCCGTCCTCGGCCTACTACGGCTCCGACAACTGCACGGGCTCCTGGCACCGCGACGACGGCTACTCGGGCACCTGCGTCAGCATCAACTACACCTCGTACGCCGACTCGTGCGCCGGCCGCAACGCCTGGCGCTGGACCGGCGGCAGCACGACCAGCAAGCGGCGCAAGTGCTCCGACGGCTACCGCTACGTGGTGGCCTGCGGCGCCAGCGGCTCCGGCCAGTTCTCGATCTGCAGGACCACGATCTGAGTGAGTGACAACACGTCGGCCTCCCTCCGCCTGCTCTGGCCCGGCTTCGGGCTCATCGCGGCGGGGGAGGCGGCCGTGCTCGCGGCCCTGACCTCGGCAGGGGCGCTCGGCGCGGGCACGACCGGCTTCGTCTGGCTGGTCGCCGCCCTGGTCGCCGGGTTCTCGCTGTCGGGCTCCGTTTGAAGCCTCAACAGCGCCTGGGTGCTGTCCTCGTCGGTCCGGCGGGGCTCTGACGTCTCGGGGTTCGTCCTCGGTCTTTTCTTGGGTGCGATGGGCACCGCGTTCGCCTTCGTGGTGGTCGGCTCGCTCCTGCGCGTGCCGTTCCCGCCCGCCGTGGCGCGGGTGGTGGTCGTCGTCGCGGCGATCGTCCTGCTGCTGCAGGAGATCGGCGTGCTCCGGTTCCCGATCCTGCAGAACGCGCGGCTCGTCCCGCAGTTCGTCACCAGGATCCCGTTCTGGGGCTCGGTGCAGTTCGGCATGGAGATGGGCACGGGCATGCGCACGTACTCGCCGACGGCGCTGCCGCACATCATGGCGATCTCCATCGTGTTCCTCGCCTCCTGGCAGCAGGCGCTCCTGGCCGGCGCCGGGTTCGCGCTCGGCAGGGCCGTGATGCTGCTGACGTTCGTGGCCGCGCGCAGCAAGAACAGCGCGGACAAGGCCTTCTACTTCGAGCTGCCGAGGCTCCGGCCGCTGTTCGTGGTCCTGGTGATCCCGATGCTGGCCCTGATGGTGATCGCGTGATCGTCGTCCGGTACGCGCTGGGGCTGGTGCTCGTCCTGGCCGTCGCGGGCAAGCTGCGGGATCCGCGCGGCTTCCGCGACAGCCTCGGCGCGTTCGGGCTGCGGGGCGCGGTGGGCACGGCCGCCGCGGGCGCGGCCGTGGCCGTGGAGGTGGGCACGGCCGCGTTGCTGTTCTCCCCCGCCCCTGGCCTGGTGGCGGGGGTGGCGGCGACGGTGCTGGGGGCCGGCTTCACCGCGGCGCAGACGTACCTGGTCGCCGCGGGCGGGCCGGCCGCCTGCCAGTGCTTCGGCGTCCGCGAGCCGGTGTCCTGGCGCACCTGGGCCAGGGCCGCGGCGGTGCTGGCCCTGGGCCTGCTGCTGCTCGCCGTCCCGGCCTGACTGGCACGATCTCGCGAACGGCCTCAACCTCCGGCGGGGTGCGGAGAGTCCTCTCCTATGACGCCGCAGGACTGAAGGGCTGGGCCGATTGATCGACACCGAGGGTTTCCGCGACTTCGTGGCCGCGCGTGGCCACGCCCTGTCCAGGACGGCGTTCCTGCTCACCGGCGACCACGGCCAGGCGGAGGACCTGCTGCAGGAGACGCTGGTCAAGGCCGCCACCCGGTGGCGCAGGGTCTCCGCCGCGGCCGATCCCGAGGCGTACGTGCGCACGATGATGCTCAACCAGCTGCGCACCTGGCGCCGCCCTCGGCGGCTCACCATCGTCCCGACCGCCGACCTGCCGGACTCCGGGCCGCACCACGACCAGTCCACGCAGGCCGACCTGAAGATCATGTTAGGGCGCGCGCTCGGCGTGCTCACGGCCAAGCAGCGGATCGTGCTCTACCTGCGCTTCTACGAGGACCTCCCGGAGTCGGCGGTCGCCGCGCACCTGGGCTGCTCGGTCGGGACGGTCAAGCGGCACGCGCACGACGCGCTCAACCGCCTGCGCCGGGTGGCGCCGCGACTGCTGGAGAGGGTGTGCCCATGAACCTCCGCGACACGTACCACCGGCTAGGAGCCGACGCGCGCGACTACGCGGACGCGGACCTCGCCCTGCGCGTCCTGCGCCGCCGCAGAACCGCGCGGGCCGTGACCGGCGCCGCGGCGGCGGCCCTGCTCGTGGCCGGGGGGTTCGGGCTGCTACAGAACCTCACCCGCTCCGCCGAGACCATCACGGCGGTGCCGGCGGTCTCCACGAGCGCGGGGTACCCAGTCCTGCCTTCGAGCGGTCCGGTGGGCCGCGGCGCGGTCGTGTACGCGCCGTGCCGGAGCTCCTGCCCCACGCTGCTCACCCTGGAGGACGGCCGGACCTACGGGCTCGGCGCGCGGACCGTGCACCCGCAGGGCAACATCACGCTGTCCCCCGACGGCCGCTGGCTGGGCCTGCCCACGCCGGACGGCTACGAGCTCAGGGACCTGCTGGGCGGCACCGCGCATCGGGTCCCCGTGCCCGGTGACGGCCGGGCCGACAGCGCCTACAGCCCGTGGGCGTGGTCGGCCGACTCCCGCAGGCTGATCCTCGGCTACCACGCGAGCGGGGACGTGCACGCGTACACCGACGTGCGTCTCGATGACGGGCGGACGGAGCCGCTGACCCCGCCGGAGGGGTACGAGCCGGTCGGCGTGCTCCCGTCGGGCGAGCTCGTCCTCCTGGCGCTCGGGCAGGACGGCGACGGCGCGCGCGAGCGGGTGCGGCTGCGGGTGGGCGGGACGGCCCGCACGCTCTCGGCGACCGGGTCCGGGGTGCTGTCCGACGCCGACCACGGGCTGTCCGTCCAGGTCAGCGGAGAGCGGATCTTCGTGCTGGAGTACACCGGCGACAGCGTCGCCGTGCTGCGGTTCGATCCGCGCGGCACGCTCGTCGAGCGCACGCCGCTGCCGGACGGGCAGTACGCCCTCGGGCCCACGAGGGACGGGTACGCGGTCGTCCAGCCACCGGCCGACCAGCGGGGACGCCTGCGGCTGCTGACCACCGACGGGCATGTCCTGCGTGACCTGCCGGGCGAGGCGGAGCCGGCGATCCCGGGCCTGGCCCGGCACTGAACTGTTCAGCGGAGGCGGACGGGAATCGAACCCGCCGCGCCGAGATGCTCGGCGCCACCGGTTTTGAAGACCGGGAGGGCCACCAGGCACCTGGACGCCTCCGCTCGCGATCTTAGCGCTCCGGGCGGCCCGTTCCGGCGATCCGGCGCGAGCCGTCCTCGGCCCTGCGGGTCGCGCCGGTCCTGTCCAGGTGTTCGAGCAGCGGGATGACCACCCGGCGGGACGTGCCCAGCGCCTTGCGCGCGTCGGCGGCGGTGAACGGCTGGGCCAGGCCGGACAGCACGGTGAGCGCCCTTTCGGGTGCGCCCGGGGGCAGGACGACGCCGGGCGCGAGCCGTACCAGGTGTCCGGCGGCCTCCGCCGCGGCCAGGTCGCGGCCGTCCAGACCGAGCTCGGCCAGCCTGGCGGCGTCGGGGGCGGCGAACGGCGCGGCGGCCCAGTCGCTGCGCAACCGCTCGACGCCGGGCGCGAGCTCCGGCGGCGCGGCGGTCAGCCGTCCCCGGGAGCGGCCGAGCGGCGTCCGCTCGGCGAGCGCGTCCACGAGCGACCGGTCGGGCAGGCCCAGCGCCTGCCTGACCTCCTCGGCCGACATCCCGGGATCGTGCGGGCTGGCCTCGGCGTGCGCGGTCACGACCTCGACCAGCCGGGCCCTGAGCGACTCCCAGTGCTCGGGATCGGCGACCCACGCGCCGGCGACGGGCTCGGCGGTCACCGGCGCGCCCATGGCGGCCAGCTCGTCCAGCCTGGCGATCCCCCGCCGCCGCAGCTCCGCCTCTCCGTCGGGAACGCCGTCCAGGGCGGCCAGCTCCTCCGCCCGCCGCCTCGCCGCGCCCCTGCGACGCAGCGCGGGCGGCCGGACGTCGAGTACGGTCACCCCCCAGACCCTGCGGCTGCCGGGATCGCGCAGCAACGCCCGATCACCGATACGCAGCGGAAGCGGCCTCTCCAACGTGACCCGCACAGTGTCCCCGCCATACGCACGATCGAGCACCGATTCCCCGCCGTACGCACGATCCAGCGTGACATGCACCGGGTCCTCCCCGAACGAACGGCCCCCCGCGCCGTCGGCGGCCAGCCGATCCCCCGGCCCGAGCCCGAGGTCTCCAGGCGAGCGGTCCCGGACGTCGCGAGCGGCCACTCCCGGCGAGTCCTGAAGGTCGCGGGCGGACGTTCCAGGCGGATGGTCCCGGAGGTCACCAGCAGACACTCCCCGCGAATGATCCCGGAGGTCGCGAGCGACCAATCCCGGCGGATGGCCCTGAAGGTCGCGAGCGGCCACTCCCGACGGGTGATCCTGGAGGTCCCGAGCGGACACCCCCGGCGGATGACCCTGAAGGTCGCGAGCGACTCCCCCAGACGGGCGATCCCGGAGGTCGCGGGCGGCTCCTCCATACGGGTGATCCTGAACGTCGCCGACAGACACTCTCGGCGAGTTCTGAAGGTCGTGGGGGGACGCTGCGGGTGGGTGGTTACGGACGGTGCGGGGGGAGGGGGCTGTCAGGGGGCGGATGCGGGCGGGGGTGGCTGATGTGCCGATGTGCCAGATGGCGTGGTGGGGGACGTCGGTCGCGGGTGAGAGCCGGACGTCGGCCTGGGTGACTTCCAGCCAACGGTCCGGGGTGAGGAGGGCGTCGCCGCGGCGGGGGGTGGCCGCGCCGCGGAGGTTGACCGCGACCCGGGCCGGGCCGCGGACCTCGTCGCGGGCCGTGCCGAGGCTGTGCAAGCCGCGGACGCGGACGGGCTCGCGGCCGGCCATCAGCCGGTCGCCGGTGCGGATCGTGCCCGCGCCGAGCGTCCCGGTCACGACGGTGCCGCGGCCCTCGACGGTGAACACCCGGTCGATCCAGAGGCGGACGTCGGCGTCCGGGCACGGCTCGGGCTCGGGAAGGGCGGACAGCGCCGCTCTCAGCTCGGCCAGCCCATCGCCGCGGACGGCGCTCACGGCGATCGCCGGGATCCCGTCGAGGCCGGTGCCGCGCAGCCGTTCCCGGCAGGCGGCCAGGACCGGTCCCGGGTCCGCGAGGTCGGCGCGGGTGACCGCGAGAACCCCGGTGGTGATGCCGAGCGCGTCGACGATCCGCAGGTGCTCCTCCGACTGCACGGCCCAGCCGTCGTCGGCGGCGACCACGAACAGCACGGCCGGCGCGGGGCCGACGCCGGACAGCATGTTGCCGATGAACCGTTCGTGGCCGGGCACGTCGACGAAGGCCAGCCCGTCGGTCCAGACGAAGCCGAGGTCCAGGGTGAGGCCGCGGCGGCGTTCCTCCTCCCACCGGTCGGGCTCCATCCCGGTCAGCGCCCGGAGCAGGGTCGACTTGCCGTGGTCGACGTGCCCGGCGGTGGCGATCACGCGCATGCCGCCGCCTCCCAGGCGGCCGCCACCGCCGCCGCGAGGTCCCCGTCGTCGTCCGGGGCGACGGCGCGCAGGTCCAGCAGGTAGCGGTCCGCGGCCGCCCGGCCGACCACGGCGGGGGTCCCGGTCCGCAGCGGGCCGGCGAGCGCGATCGGCACGGTGACGGCCACGCTGGGCAGCTCCACCCCCGGCGCGCCCCCTCCGCCGACCGCCGCCACGGTGTCCACGGCGTCGGCCTTGACCCCGTCCGCGTGCAGCAGGAGCAGGAGCTCGTCCGCGCGGCGGCGCAGCGTGGGCAGGTCCGCGAGGAGCGCGGCGCGGGTCGGGTTGGCGGCGTGCGTGAGCGTGGCCTCCAGAGCGGCGAGGGTGAGCTTGTCGACGCGCAGCGCGCGGGCCAGGGGGTGGGTGCGGAGCCGTTCGACCAGGCCGGCCCGGCCGAGCAGGAGCCCGCACTGAGGGCCGCCGAGCAGCTTGTCGCCGCTGGCCGTCACCAGGTCGGCGCCCTGCTCCAGCCAGGTGGCCGCGTCCGGCTCGGCCGGCAGCGCGGGCTCCGGGCGCAGCAGCCCCGAGCCGATGTCGCCGACGACCGGGACGCCCAGCCCCGCGAGCTCGCCCACGCCGGGCGTCCCCCCGAAGCCTTCGACGCGGTAGTTGGACGGGTGGACCTTCAGCACGAACCCGGTCGCGGGGCCGATCGCCGCCCGGTAGTCGGCGACGGTGGTGCGGTTCGTGGTGCCGACCTCCCGCAGCCGGGCGCCGGTGGACTCCAGCAGCTCGGGCAGCCGGAACCCGGCGCCGATCTCGACCAGCTCGCCCCGGCTGATGACGATCTCCTTCCCGTACGCGAGCGCGGTCGCCGCGAGGACGAGGGCGGCCGCGTTGTTGTTGACGACGTGCACCGCCTCCGCCGCCGGGACTGCCTGGGCCAGGGCCGCCAGGGCGCCGCGCCCGCGCCGTCCCCTGCGTCCGGTGACCAGGTCGAGCTCCACGTCGGTGGATCCGGCCGCCACCCGCACGGCCTCCAGCGCCGGCCCGGACAGTGGCGCCCGGCCCAGGTTGGTGTGCACGACCACCCCCGTGGCGTTGATCACGCGGCGCGGCCCGGCGTCCGACAGCGACGCCAGCGCGGTCTCGGCCACCAGCTCGGGGGCGATCTCGCCGTCACGCGCCCGGCGCTGCGCCGCGGTGACCGCGGCCTTCACCCGGCTCCTGCCGAAGACGGGGATGAGCTCGGCCAGGCGGGGATCCGCCAGGACCGCGTCCGTGCGGGGAATCCGGCGCCGTTGATCGGTCATGGTCATCTGCCATACCGGAAACCCGCGATCCACGCAATGATGTGATCATGATGAGGCTCACCCAATACGCCCAGGGCGGCGGCTGCGCGTGCAAGATCCCTCCCGGAGAGCTGGAGGACGTGCTGGCCGGCCTGGCCCGGCCGCAGGGCGGTGATCTCGTGGTCGGCCTCGACAGCGGTGACGACGCGGCGGTCGTCAGGATCGAGGGCGGGACGGCGATCGTGAGCACCGCCGACTTCTTCACGCCGGTGGTGGACGACCCGTTCGACTGGGGGCGGATCGCGGCGGCCAACGCGCTCTCGGACGTCTATGCCATGGGCGGGCGCCCGTTGATGGCGATCAACCTGCTGTGCTGGCCCCGCGAGACTCTCCCGTACGAGCTCGCCCGCGAGGTGCTGCGCGGGGCCGCGGAGGTCGCGGCGGACGCCGGCTGCCACGTCGCCGGAGGTCACAGCGTGGTCGACGTCGAGCCCAAGTACGGCATGGCGGTGACGGGGCTGGCTGACCCGGACCGGCTGATGCGCAACGACGCCGGGGTCGCGGGCGTGCCGCTGTCGCTCACCAAGCCGCTCGGCCTGGGCGTGCTCAACAACCGGCACAAGGCGACGGGCGAGGTGTTCCCGCACGCCGTCGCCACCATGACCGCGCTCAACGCGGCGGCGAGCCGGGCGGCGCTGGAGGCCGGGGTGCGCTGCGCCACCGACGTGACCGGGTTCGGGCTCCTGGGTCACCTGTTCAAGCTCGCCCGCGCCTCGGGGGTGACGGCGGTGGTGGACGCGGCCGCGGTGCCGATCCTGGACGACGCCCGCCGGAGCCTGCGCGAGGGGTACGTGCCGGGCGGTTCCCGCCGCAACCTGGACTGGGTCGCCGGCCACGTCGATCCGGGCGGCGCGGACGAGGAGACGATGCTCCTGCTCGCGGACGCCCAGACCTCGGGCGGCCTGCTGATCGCCGGCGAGATCCCGGGCGCCCCGGTCATCGGCGAACTGGTGCCGCGCGGCGACCACGCCATCGTCATCCGATAGGCAGGCAAGCGCCTTTGGCAGCGTTATACGCCGAAAATTCCGGAAATATCGCTTTTCATCTATTGCGGTTGCCCGAAGTCACCTTCCCCCCTATGGTCCCGCCATGTGAAAACCCTCATGATCGCCGCGCTGGCGACCATCACCCTTCCGCTGTCCGGCACCGCGGCCAACGCCGCCATGGACCCGATCAACAGCCCCGAGCTCACCAAGAACGACCTCTACGCCACCGGGCCTCTCCCCCGTACGAAGTGCGCGGAGAAGCGCATCAGGACGGGCGACAAGAAGCAGGCCCGGGCCTATATCGACGCCGTCGTCGCCTGCCTCAACAAGACCTGGGGCGCGCACCTGACGAAGGCCGGGGTGGACTTCGGCAAGATGCGCGTCAAGCACTTCAACCGGATCCCGAAGAAGTACTGCGGCCTGGACGTGGACAAGGACGACTCGCAGGCCTGGTACTGCGAGAAGACCGAGACGCTCGCCGTCCAGGTGGGCAAGACCTGGGTCGAGGATCCGGACGACCTGTGGCTCTTCAACTACACGGCCGGCATGTACGGCTACCACGTCCAGAAGCTCACCGGCATCACCGACGCCTACAACGACGAGCCCTACGACAACAAGACGGAGCTGCGGGAGCAGTCGCGCCGCGTCAGTCTGCAGACCGACTGCCTCGGCGGGGCTTTCCTGAAGAGCGTGTGGCCGCTCAAGGGCAGGACGTCGCGTGACTATCGCGAACTGCTGAGCCTGGTCCAGGGCGACACCGGCTCGGAGCGCTGGGTCGGGAAGACGGCCAACGTGCGTGCCTGGATCAAGCAGGGCTTCGCCACCGGTGACCCCAAGTCCTGCAACACCTGGGCGGCGTCGTCCTCCAAGGTCTCCTGACCGGCGTCACCGTCGGCCGCGCATGAGGCCGTGACAGGCGATGGCGGCGGCGGCGACCACGTTCAGCGAGTCCACGCCCGCGTCCATGGCCGCCGGGCTCATCGGGATGCAGACCGGCTCGTCCGCCTCGTGCAGCCACCGCGACGACAGGCCGTCGCCCTCGGCGCCGAGCAGCAACGCCACCCGGTCACCCAGCTTGACCTCGTCGAGCGGGGTGGCCGACTGGTCGGGGGTCAGCGCCAGGGTCTGGAAGCCGGCCGCGCGCAGCTCGTCCAGGCCGGTGTACCAGTTGTCCATCCGGGCGTACGGGATCGAGAACACCGCCCCCATCGAGACCTTCACCGCGCGCCGGTAGAGCGGATCCGCGCAGCGGGGGGACAGGATGACGCCGCCGACGCCGAGTGCGGCGGCGCAGCGGAAGACGGCGCCGACGTTGGCGTGGTCGACGATGTCCTCCAGGACGACGAGGCGGCCGGCCGACTCCATGACCGAGGCGGTGGGCGGCAGCGGGAGGCGGGCCATCGAGGCGAGGGCGCCCCGGTGGACCTGGAAGCCGGCGGTGGCGGTCATGATCTCGTCGCTGACCACGTACACGGTGGCGTCGCCGAGGACGTCGGCGAGCGGCTGGAGCCAGCGGCGGGTGGTGAGGACGGAGCGGATCGGGTAGCCCGCGCCGACGGCGCGCCTGATCACCTTCTCGCCCTCGGCCATGAAGAGGCCGCGCTCGGCCTCCAGGCTCTTGCGCAGCTCGACGTCGCGCAGTCTGGTGAAGTCGGTCAGGCGGGGATCGGCGGCGTCCGTGACGTACTCAAGCACGTTCCGATACTGCCATGAGCCGTCTGACCTGCCAGACGGCCGCGTAGCAGAGAAGCACGAGGCAGAACCCCACGACGGTGCCGGCGCCGACCTTGGTGATGACGCCGGGCAGGCCGAAGACCGGGTTGGGTTCGTCCAGCCGGGGCCAGGCGAACGCGCCGGCGACGACGCCCGCCGCGCTCCAGCCCAGGACCGTCCAGCGCGTCCGCGCGGGGGTGCGCAGGTCGGCGGGCACCGGCACGGGCGCCATCCTGGACAGGCCGCGCCAGGCCCACCACACGACGATCACCAGCCCCACCGCCGACGAGGTGTACTGCAGGACCCGGAACAGCGGCAGCACGCCGAGCACCGGGGTCGCCAGCCACGCGCCCCACTCCCCCGGCCCGGTGGAGTGGGTGAAGGAGTCCCAGGCGACGTGGCTGGCCGAGCCGATCAGGCCGCCGGCCACGACGGCCGGAAAGCCGCGGGCGAGCTGCGGCCAGGCGGGGCGCAGCGTGGCGGCGCGGCCCGCCAGCGCGGGCGGGAGCAGGGCCAGGAGCGGGTCGCGGAGCAGGCCGTGGAAGAGGACCAGCAGGATAAGCATCGCCGCCAGGTCCACCGTCACCACGCCCTGCCAGGAGTGCCAGTCGCTGTAGTCGGGCAGGAACGGCAGGAAGATCGGCAGGTCGGGCACCATCGCGCCGAGCGCCAGCGCCCACGGGTCGGCGAGGCGGCGCAGACGGGCCGACGAGATGAGGGGCAGCACGAGCGCCATGTGGCTGGGTGTGAACGGCACCGGCCCCCCTGTACGAGTCGCTCCTTGATCACGACACTACCCGCGAAGTTCGGCCGTCCCTCGCCTCCACCCTCTAGGGTCACGAGCAGTGATGAGGTCGGTACGGACCGCTGTCGGCGGCGAAAGCGGGGGTTCAAGGTGTCTGACCAGCGAGTTCATGCACATCCTGTGGCGTCGCCCGAATGGCTGCGCGCGGCGCGGAACGCGCGGTCGCTTTCGGTGGTCACGCTCGTCTGGCTCGGCGTGGAGAGCACGCTGGGGCTGGCGGCCGGGTTCGGCGCGCACTCGGTCGCGCTGATCGGGTGGGGGCTGTCGGCCCTGGTGGAGGCGCTGGCCAGCCTGATCGTGGTGTGGCGGTTCACCGGCGAGCGCACGCTGTCGGAGACGGCCGAGCTCCGGGCACGGCGGGCCGTGGCGGTGAGCTTCTGGCTGCTCGCCCCGTACCTGATCGTGCATGTGGGCCACGACCTGGACGCCGGCCACCGCGCGGAGGTGAGCCTGCTCGGCATCGTGGTGACGTCGGTGAGCCTGGTCAGCATGCCGGTGCTGGGCGTGCTGAAGCGGCGGCTGGGGGTGCGGCTGGCGTCCGGGGCGACCGCGGGCGAGGGCACCCAGAACATCATCTGCGGTCTGACGGCCGCGGGCGTGCTCGCCGGGCTCTGGTTCAACACCCTCGGCCTGTGGTGGGTCGATCCGATCGTGGCGCTGGTCCTCGCCGTGGTCGCGGTACGCGAAGGGATACGGGCGTGGCGTGGTCACACGTGCTGCCACTGAACACGACCCTGAGTAATTACTGCACCAAAAGAGGTGTTTTGCCCCGGCAAGCCTACCGAGTATCGTTCCCCGGGTATCGAGGAGTACCACCCGCCAGGGTCTCCGGAAGGTCAGGCTCAGCCAGGCGATCAAGAACACCAAGAGGGACACCGTGGGGCGACACCGCACAGACGACATCGACGGCGGCTACCGAGCCCAGGACCCATCTTCCCGCTCCGCGCGCAGACGGGCGCGTGGACGCGGACGGGTCCTGGTGCCGCTCGCGGGAGCCGTGGCGCTGGCGGTGCTGCTCGGCGTAGCGGCGTTCGTCATCTTCACCCGCGAACACGACTGCTCCGCCGGAAGGCTGCCGCTGCGGGTGGTGGCGAGCCCGGACATCCAGCCGGCGCTGAACAAGATCGCGGGCACGTACACCAAGGCCCTGCACTCGATCGACAGCAAGTGCGTCGAGGTCACGGTGGCCAAGGAGACCTCCGCGAAGGCCGCGAGCGCGGTCGCCGCGGGCAAGTTCGCCGGTGACATCTGGGTGCCCGACTCCAGCCTGATCCTGAGCCAGCTGAGCAGCCGCGTGTCGGAGCAGGTCGAGGTGCCCCAGCCGGCCGGTTCGATCGCCTCCTCGCCCGTCGTGCTGGCGACGGCCGCGTCCGCGGCGGCCAAGCTGGAGGGCACGCTGAAGCCGAGCTGGTCCGGCCTGGTGGCGGCGGCGAACGTGGCCGACCCCGACGGCCCCGGCAAGAAGGTGCGCGTGGTCGCCCTCGACCCGCAGAAGAGCTCGGCCGGGATGGCGGCCCTGATGGCCGCGTCCGGCGTGGCCAGGGAGGCGGGCCAGAGCAAGGCGCTGGTGGGCGCGCTCAAGGAGCTGTCGGGCCAGGTGGCGGCCGACTCGACCGCGCTGCTCGCCAGCCTCACGGTCAAGTCCGGCGGGAAGGTGCCGATCGGCGTCAGCTCCGAGCAGGCCATCCACGTGCACAACACGAAGAAGCCGGAGACGCCGGCGGTCGCGCTCTACCCGGCCGAGGGCACGCTGAGCCTCGACTATCCGCTCACCGTCCTCACCAAGGACCTGGCGACGCAGAAGGCCGCGGCCGACTTCCGTCAGGAGCTGGCCAAGGAGTCCGCGCTCAAGGTGCTGCGCGCGCAGGGCTTCCGCGGCCCCGACGGCACGGCGGGCGAGGCGCTGTCGGAGGCCAAGGGCTTCGTCCCCGCCGCCCCCAAGGCGCTGCCGGAGCCCGACGTCAAGACGGTCGCCACCGTCAGCCAGACCTGGACCAGGCTGAACCTCGGCACCCGCCTGCTCACGCTGCTCGACGTCTCCGGCACGATGGCGCTGCCGGTCCCCGGCACGAACCTGACCCGCATGCAGGCCATCAGCAAGATCGCCACCGAGGGCCTGACGCTGTTCCCGGCGAACTCCGAGATGGGCGTGTGGATGTTCTCCACCCACCTCGACGGCCAGGGCAAGGACTGGAAGGAAGTCGTCTCCGTCGGCCCGCTCACCCAGAGCGTCGACGGCGTGCTGCGCAAGGACGCGCTGGCCAGGGAGCTCGCCTCGGTCCAGGCCAAGGCCACCGGCGACACCGGCCTGAACGACACGATCAAGGCCGCCTACACCGAGATGACCAAGACGTACGCCCGGGACAGGATCAACACGCTGCTGATCCTGACCGACGGCGCGGGGAACGACGACCCCGACGGCGGCGTCAGCGACGCGGAGATCCTGCGGTTCCTGAAGGAGACCTACAACCCGGAGCGGCCGGTCAGCATCCTGCTGATCGCGTTCGGCCCCGAGGCGCAGGCGGGCAAGCGGCAGATGGACGCGGTGGCGCGGGCCACCGGCGGCGAGGCCTACATCGCCAAGGACCCGCTCCAGGTGCGCGACTTCTTCCTCCAGGGCATGGAACGCCGCCTCTGCTCCCCCAACTGCGACGGCTGACACAACCGTCACATCTACCCCTGTTTTACCTGGTTAAGCCACTTGGGCACGACCTGGCAACCCGCCGGGCACCAGGGACGTCCTCTACGCCGGGGATTCCTTGTCACCCGCGGGGAGGTACTGGTGCCTGGATGGCCGGCGGTCGACCGCGCCCACGATCTGGAACTGGTGGCGGCGTTGCGGCGCGCCGATCCGGGCGCGCCGGAGCGCCTGTACGACGCGTACGGCGACCGGCTGCACGACTACGCCGCCTCGCTCCTGGGCGACCGGCGCGCGGCCGACGCGGTGCACGACGCGGTGGTGACCGCGCAGGGGTGCGCCGACCGGCTGCGCGAGCCGGCCAGGTTACGCGCTTGGCTGTACGCGCTGGTCAGGTTCCAGGCGATGGCCAGGCTCGGCCACCATCGCGGGGCCGTGGCGCCGCTGGACGACCCCGACGATCACGAGCTGGCCGAGCTCGTCGGGGCGGCGCTGGGCGAGATGCGCAGGAGCGAGCGGGAGATCCTGGAGCTGTCGACGCGGCACGGGCTCACGCCCGCCGAGGTCGGCTCGGTGCTGGGGCTGACCTCACGGCAGGCGGCGAGCAGGCTGCGCCGGTCGCGCGACCTGCTGGAGAACGCGGCCGCGGCGGTGGTGCTGGCCAGGACCGGCCGGGCGCACTGCCCGGAGCTCTCGGCGCTGGTGGACTCGTGGGAGGGGCCGCTGACGCCGCCGCTGCGCCGGCGGCTGGCCGCGCACATCGGCGGCTGCGAGGTCTGCACCGAGCGGCGGCGCGCGCAGGTGTCCGCGGCGCGGCTGCTGGAGATGCTCCCGGTGGCGTACGCGCCGTTCTCCCTGCGCGAGCGGGTGCTCGGCACGTGCGCGGACCCGGCGCTGGGCGACACCCGCACGATGATCCTGGACCGGGGCGACGGCTTCGACCGCGGCGGCTTCCCCGCGCCGCCCGGCCGGTCGCGGCGGCGCGGGCGGCGCGGGCTCGCGCCGGCGCTGCTGGCGGCCGCGGCGCTGCTGGCCGGCACGGCCGTGCTGGTCGCCATGACCGGCCACGAGGGCGCCAAGACCGCGCTGGATCTGCGGCCCGAGGGCTCGCCCACCGCACACGTGCTGCCGGAGAGCCCCCCGGCCGAGACCGAGGAGGAGTCCGGCCCCACCCCGAGCCCGAGCGAGAGCAGGCGCGAGCGCACGCCGTCGCCGAAGCCGACGCGGCGGCCCGCCGCCGACCTGGCGACCACCAGGCCCCCGGCCGTCAGCACCCCCACCCGGCGGCGGGCCGCCCGTCCCGCCAGGCTCACCACGACCTGCCCGGAAGAGGTGGCCGGCGCCGCCACGATCGGGTTGCGCGCCCGCAACAGGACTGTCTCCTGGAAGGCCGCGGCGTCGGAAGGACTGGGCGTGGTCCCGGCCGCGGGCTCGATCAAGCCCGGCGGCACGGCGGTCGTCTGGGTCACGGTGGAGGATCCCGGCACAGAGGGCAGCGGAACGGTGACGATCACCTCGAACGGCGGCGGCTCGGCCTGCGCGCTGAGCTGGGACGACCCGGCCGTGCCGGGCCCCACCAGGCTGCCCGACGACGACGTCACCGCGAGCGCCGGACCGACCGGCACACCGGTGCCCGAAGCCGCCAGTTCGTCATCGCGTTAAAAAATGCGATAAGTCGGACGCGAAGTCGGTACGTGTGTGGCAGATAGGGCATCCTGGTGTAGCTGGGGAACGTGTCAGGCCGAGGTGGTTCCTACCCATGTGGTCAATCCCACATGGGTAAGTGGCGACCTGCGGTAAACCTGACGTGGTCCTCACGCGTCGGCGTTGACGCGCGCGCGCATGGATTGATGCCATGGAGCGATCAACCGCGCACCTCGAAGCGAAGAACCGGGAGAGAGACGGCATGCTCAAGCAGCACCGCAGAGCGGTCACGTGGCTGCTCTCGCTGGCCTGCATAGCGGGGGCGGTCATCGCTCTGCTCGACATCGACACGCCTCTGCGGCCGTTCCTGATCTCCCTCTTCCTTCTGGTCGTGCCGGGCACCGCGGTCGTCGGCCTGTTGCGCGATCGTGATCCGCTTGCCGCACTATCGGTAGGAGCCGCCGCGAGCCTCGTGATCAACGTGCTGCTGGCCCAGGCCATGCTGCTGTTCGACGCGTGGTCACCCCGGGCGGGCGTGGCGACGGTCGCCGTGCTCGGCGGGTTCATGTACGTGCTTCGCGTGTTGTACCGGGGGAAGAACATGCAGACCGAACAGGGGGCCAGGGCAAGGTGAAGATCAGCGTCGTGCGCCCGCGCGAGCTTGGCGGGCCCGAGCGGGCACGATGGCGGGAGCTCCAGAAGGCCGACCCGAGTCTGGACAATCCGTTCCTGTCGGTGGAGTTCGCGCTCGCCATGGATCAATTGCGGGATTATGTACGGGTTGCCGTTATTGAGAACGAAGACCGTATTGTCGGATTTTTTCCTTATGAGCGACACAATTTCGGTATTGGTAAGCCTCTCGGCGGATTCCTGACTACTTGTCATGGTTTGATCGCTGTTCCCGACCTGCAGCTCGACGCCCGCGCGCTCCTGCGCGCGTGCAGGCTCACCGTGTACGACTTCGACCACCTGGTCGCCGGCCAGCCGACGTTCGCCCCGTACGAGAGCGACGTCCGCCCGGCGCCGGTCATGGACTTCACCACCGGCTTCGACAACTGGCTCGACCAGGTCAAGGCCAACTCCCCGAAGAATCTCAAGACTGTCCGCTACAAGGAGCGCAAGCTCGGCAGGGAACACGGCGGGCTCCGGCTCGCCTGGGCCTCCGATGACGAGTCCGAGCTTCGCACGCTCCTGTCCTGGAAGTCCGATCAGTACCGGCGCACCGGCAGGGTCGACAGGTTCGCCCAGCCGTGGATCGTCGAACTGACCGGTCTGATGCACGCCTCGAGGTCGCCCGACTTCTCCGGCGTGCTCACCATGTTGTACGCGGGAGACGTGCCTGTGGCCGGCCATTTCGGGCTGATGACGGCCACCACGCTCGTCGGCTGGTTCCCCGCGTACGACACCGAATACGCCCGATACTCCCCCGGCATCGTCCACCACATGCAGATGGCGGAGGCCGCGGCCAAGAGCGGCCTGCACATCATCGACATGGGCAAGGGCGGCAAGGAGTACAAGGACTGGCTCAAGAGCGGCACTCTCTACGTCGCCGAGGGGCGCGTGTCCAGGCCGACGCCGGCGGCGGCCGTCCACTGGATCGGCCGAACTCCTTTCAACAAGGCCCGAACTATCGTGCTGGATCGGCCGTCTCTCTATAAGGCAGCCGATCGAGTCCTCAAAGGATTCGGGCGGGTCCGCAGTACCGTCCAGCACGATCCGAACGCAGTACCGAAGGAAGTGCCGGGAGCGCCCTAGTGGCGGTCCGTCAGCACTTCAGCAGCACAACCCGAGCACCACCCGCACCTCACTGGACCGGCCGATGCACCACCTGTCTCGTCAGGCGTTCCCTCAGCACCGGGGAAACACTGGCGCCGGCACGCCGCGGCCGGTCCCGGAAGGATCAACTTCGCCATGAGTTCCGACACCGTCCAGCACAACGGCAAGAGCCACGTCATGCCCTTGCGTTCGATGCCGCCTATTGAGCGATTCACGCCGATCACGCCCCACTTGGCCATTTCACCCACAGTGAGTGTGGTAGTTCCGGCGATGAACGAGGCGGAGAACCTGCCCCATGTGTTCGCCACGCTGCCGCAGTGGATCGACGAGATCGTGCTCGTCGACGGCAACTCCGTCGACGACACGGTGGCCGTGGCGCGGCGCCTGCGGCCCAATGTCAAGATCGTCACGCAGACCGGGAAGGGCAAGGGCAACGCCCTCGCGGAGGGCTTCGCCGCCTGCACGGGCGACATCATCGTGATGATCGACGCCGACGGCTCGACGGACGGCCACGAGATCATCTCGTTCGTGGGCGCCCTCATGACCGGGGCCGACTTCGTGAAGGGCTCGCGCTACGCCTCCGGAGGCGGCAGCGACGACCTGACCTTCAGCCGCCGCTTCGGCAACAGGGTCCTCACCGGCATCGTCAACAAGATGTACGGCACCCAGTACACCGACCTCTGCTACGGCTACAACGCCTTCTGGTCGCGTCACCTCGACGTGCTCGACCTCGACTGCGACGGCTTCGAGGTCGAGACGCTGATGAACATCCGCGCCGCCAAGGGCGGGCTCAAGGTGCACGAGGTGCCCAGCCACGAGCGCGACCGCATCCACGGCGAGAGCAACCTGCACGTGGTACGCGACGGCCTGCGCGTGCTCAGGACGATCATGCGTGAGTGGCGTCGCCAGCCCGCGCCGCCCAGGCCCGAGCCGGCCGCCGCCCCAGCCGCGGACCGGGGTGTGGCGTAAGCGCTCGAACGCCTGAAGGAATCGTCGTGAACACGTCTGTCGTCATCTGCGTCTACACCGAGGACCGGTGGGAGGACATCAGGGAGGCCGTGGAGTCGGTGGAGCGCCAGACGCGCCCGCCCCGCGAGCTGATCCTGGTCGTCGACCACAACCCCGACCTGCACCTGAGACTCAAGCGCGCCTATCCACACGCGATCGTCGTGGAGAACTCGCACGAGCAGGGCCTGTCGGGCGGCAAGAACACCGGCGTGGCCACCGCCAACGGTGAGATCGTCGCGTTCCTCGACGACGACGCGGTCGCCGATCCCGGCTGGCTGGAGGCTTTGGAGGAGGGCTTCCAGGATCCGGGTGTCGTCGGCGTGGGCGGTCGCACCGAACCCATCTGGGCTTCAGGCCGGAGGCCGCGCTGGTTCCCGCACGAGTTCGACTGGACGGTCGGCTGCAGCTACCGGGGCATGCCCCAGGTGAAGGCGCCGATCCGCAACGTGATGGGCGGCAACGCGGCCTTCCTGCGCGAGGCGGTGTCCGAGGTGGGCGGCTTCCACAGCGGCATCGGCCGGAGCGTGCAGGGTCGCAAGAGCCGGCCGCTGGGCTGCGAGGAGACCGAGTTCTGCATCCGCCTGAGTCAGCGGAAGCCGGGCTCGGTCATGCTCTTCCAGCCCACGGCGGCGATCGGGCACAAGGTGTCCAGGCAGCGGGAGACGTTCGGCTACTTCCGCTCCCGCTGCTACGCGGAGGGCCTGTCGAAGGCCCTGGTGACCCAGGAGGTGGGCACCCAGGACGGGCTGTCCAGCGAGCGGGCGCACGCGATGAAGACGCTGCCGCTGGGCGCGCTGCGCGGTCTCGGCGAGGCGCTCAGGGGCGACCTCGGCGGCCTGGGCCGGGCCGGCGCGATCGTGGTCGGGCTGGCCTGGACCGCCTGGGGCTACCTGGTGGGCTCGATCCGGCTGAAGGGGGTGCGCTCGTGATCCGGGTGCCGATCCTGATGTACCACTCCGTCACCGACTCGCCCAACGAGGAGACCAAACCGCACTCGGTGCGCCCCTCCGACCTGGACGAGCAGCTCGCCTACCTGGCGGAGAGCGGCTTCACCCCGTTGACGCTGGGCGACCTGGTCGCCCGGCTCAACAAGATCAACGGCGTCGAGCTGCCCGGCAAGCCGATCGTGCTCACGTTCGACGACGGCTACGCCGACTTCCACACGAAGGCGCTGCCCCTGCTGGAGCGCCACGCGTTCCCCGCCACGGTCTTCCTGACCAGCGGGTGGGTGGCCGACGCGGGCAAGGACGCCGCTGGCAGGCCGCTGGACGACATGCTGAGCTGGACCCAGGCCCGCGAGGCCGCCCAGACCGGCATCGAGATCGGCGGTCACAGCCACAGCCACCCGCAGCTCGACCAGCTCCCGGGCGAGGAGCTGCGCCAGGAGCTGCGCCGCAACAAGGGCCTGCTCGAAGACAAGCTCGGCACTCCTGTGGCGACCATGGCCTACCCCTACGGCTACTCCAGCGCGCGGGTCCGCCGCGAGGTGCGCAAGGCCGGCTACTTCGCCGCCTGCGCGGTGAACAACACGATCGCGGCCGACGGCCACGACGTGCTCGCCATCCCGCGCCTGACCGTCGCCCGCCACACCACGATCAGCATGTTCAAGAAGGCCGTCGAGGGCACCGCCGTGCCCCTGATCTACCTGCGCGAACGCATCCTGACCAAGGGCTACGCCGTCGTCAGAAGGACGCGATACGGGCTGCAACGGGTTCGCGGCAATGTCTAGCCTCTGGCGGAAGGTGCTGAGCGACCTCCGCAACCCGCTCTTCCGCAACGGCTACGCGCTGATGGCCAACACCGGCATCACCGCGGTGCTCGGCATGGGCTACTGGCTGCTGGCGGCCCACTACTTCTCCGAGGAGGAGTTCGGCCGGGGCCAGGCGGTCATCACGCTGATGCGGCTGTTCGCGTCGCTGACCGCGCTCGGGCTGGTCGGGGCGCTGGCACGTTACCTGCCGATCGGCGGCCGGAGCACGCCGGGGCTCATCCTGCGCGGCTACGGGATCGCCGCAGCCACGGGTGTGACCGCCGCGATCGGCTTCCTGCTGACGCTGCCCCTGTGGGGCGACACCTACGCCGTGCTCGGCGGGTTCGGCCCCGGGCTGTTCTTCCTCGGCGCGGTCGCGGTCTGGGCCGTCTTCACGCTCCAGGACGTGGTGCTGACCGGGCTGCGCAACGCCGTCTGGGTCCCGGTCAACAGCATCGTGTTCGGCCTGATGAAGATGGGGCTGCTGGTCGCGCTCGCCGGGGCGCTGCCCGACGGCGGGATCTTCGTCTCCTGGATGGTGCCGACGGCGATCGCGCTGATCCCGATCAACTGGCTGATCTTCGGGGTGGTGGTGCCGCGGCACATGCGGCAGACCGCCGAGCGGCACCCGCACCCTCCAGGGCTGCGCGAGATCGGCAGGTTCCTGTCCGGCGACTTCCCCGGCACGCTGTCCGTACTGGCGATCGTCTACCTGGTGCCGGTGGCCGTGGCCACCCAGGTGAGCGAGGCGACGTTCGGCCGCTTCTCGATGGCCCACACGCTGGGCTGCATGATCGAGCTGCTGGCCATGAACATGGCCGTGTCGCTGACCGTGGAGGGGTCCTTCGACCGGTCCCAGCTGGCGGTCAACTGCCGCAACGCGCTGCGCAGGGCCTTAATGATCATCGTGCCCATCATCGTGGTAGCCGTCGCCGCCGCCCCGCTCATCCTGCAGATCTTCGGTGACTCCTTCGCCGCCGAGGGGACGCTGCTGTTGCGGCTCATGGCGCTGGCCGTGCTGCCACGCGTGCTGATCGAGATCTACCTGAGCGCGCTGCGCGCACAGGGCGAGGTACGGAAGCTGGCGTTCCTGCAGATCGGGCTCGCGGCGCTGGTGCTGACCTCGATCGCGGTGCTGTTCCCGTTCGCGAGCGTCGAAGCGGTGGGGTACGGCATGCTGATCAGCCAGAGTCTCATCGCATTGGTGATCTTCGGAAAACTACGTAAAATTCTCAGACCTGCCGACACTAGGCTGCTCAGCGTCGCTCAGGGGTCGCCCGGGGCCCCATGATGGTCACGTGAGGCAACGGGACGGCGATCGTATGACAGCGCGTTTCACCGGCTCTTCCGGCGTACGGGGGGACACGGGAGAGGAGTCAGAGGTGCCCTTCGATCCGGAGGCTACGGGGATCATCCCGCGGCTGGACCTCGATGCCGCCAAGGACCGAGCCGACACGCCCAAGCCCGCCGACGCGGACCAGCCCACCGACGGCTCGGCTGACGACCGCCCGTCCGACGAAGAGGCGGCCGAAGAGCCCCCCGCCGACGCCGAGCGGCCCGCCCGAGAGCGTTCCGCCGACGTCGTGACGGACGCCGAGCGGCCTGCCGGAGAGCGTGCCGCGGCTTCCTCCGGAGGCGACTCCGCCGAGGACGAGCGCGGAGCGGAGCGGGACTCCGAGGACGTCAGCCAGACCCTGACCTTCCGCATCCCCGGCCCGCCGTCGGTCCACATCGGCCGCCCGCCGACCGCCGAAGAGGCCGCTGCCGCGGCCGCCCCACCACCCGCGTCCAAGGGCACCACGGCCTCCAAGGCGCAATCCGTACCCGAGAGAACCCGGTCCGCCCAGAAGGCCGTGCCCGAGACGGAGAAGACCCGCTCGGGCGAGAAGTCCGTACCCGAGGCGGAGACCCCCTCGGGTCAGAAGGCCGTACCCGAGGCAGAGACCCGCTTGGGTGAAAAGTCCGTACCCGAGGCGGAGACCCCCTCGGGTCAGAAGGCCGTACCCGAGGCGGAGACCCCCTCGGGCAAGAAGGCCGCACCCGAGACGGAGGCCCGCTCGGGCACGAAGGCCGTAGCCGAGGCGGAGGAGGCCCGCTCGGGTCAGAAGCCGGTGGGCGATGCGGCCAAGCCGAAGGCTGAGGGGGCGGCCCCCGCTGCCGCACCTGGGCAAGGGGACGCCGAGCCGGAGACGGCCACGCTGCCCAAGCTCAAGTTCGGCCCTTCGGCCAAGCCCACGGAGGACGTCTCCGGCACGACTCCGTTCCCCGCGCAGCAGGCCCGTAAGGACTCCGGCGCATCCACGGCCCCGCCGACCACGGACTTCACCTCCCCTTCGACCGGCGGAGTCTCACGACCGGCCGCCAAGGGCTCGCCGGCACCCACCGCTCGCGGGGGCAAGGCCACGGGAGGGGCGGGTGCCTCGGCGGCGTCCGCGCCCGCCAAGGGCAAGCCCGGGCAGCCGGGCGCGAAGGCGGAAGACGGCGGACAGGAGACCACGTCCCCACAGGACGCGGCGGCCTCCCAAGCCCCGACCGGTCTCCAGAAAGACCCGGCGGCACCCCAAACCCCGGCAGCTCTCCAAAAGGACCCCGCGGCACCCCAGGGTCCGGCGGGTCTCCAGAAGGACCCGGCGGCACCCCAAACTCCGGCGGGTCCCCGGAAGGACCCCGCGGCGCCCCAAGCTCCGAAGGCTCTCCAGAAAGATCCAGCGGCACCCCAGGGTCCGGCGGGTCTCCAGAAAGACCCGGCGGAAGCTCCAGCGGCCTCCAAGCAGGGCGCGGCGGCCGCGCAAACCGCGACCGCGGTGCGGCAGAAGCCGGTCGCGACGCCTGGGGCCGCGGGCGAGCAGGGAGGGCGCTGGGCGAGGTTGCTGGCCAGCGCGCCCCGGTGGCTGCCCGTGCTGCTGGTGCTCGAAGGTCTGGTCATGTACGTGCTGGCGGTCAAGGCGCCGCCCGGCCCGTACTGGGGCGTCGACCCCGAGGAGATCAACGGCCTCGGGCTGATCTCGGCGCTGCCCGTCACCGCCTTCGCGGCCATCCTCATCATGGTCGTGTCGTTCTTCGTCACGGTCGCCCAGAGCACCGACCGCAAGTTCCTGCTGTTGTTCCAGATCGCGGCCATCACGTTCGCCCTGCACGGCGTGGGCGCGCTGGTGGCCGAGGAACCCAGGTTCCCGACCGCGTACATCCATGCCGGTTTCGTGGAGTTCATCGGCAGGACCGGCGAGACGGCCATCAACATCGACGCCCGCATGGGCTGGCCGGGCTTCTTCGCGCTGTTCGCGTTCGTCACGAAGGCCGCCGGGATCGAGGACCTGACGCCGATACTCAACTGGTCGCCGCTGCTGTCCAACCTGCTCTACCTGCTGCCGTTCGTGCTCATCCTGCGCCAGGTGGTGGCGACCACGCGGGCGCGCTGGTTCGCGGCGCTGCTGTTCATCCTGGTCCAGTGGATCGGGCAGGACTACTTCTCGCCGCAGGGCTTCACGTTCGCCCTCTATCTGGTGTTCGTGGCGATCCTGCTGCGCTGGTTCGGGCGGGTGGAGCCGCGCACCAAGCCGATCCCGCCGAAGGGGCTGCGCAGGCTGCTGGCCCGCCTGGACGCGATGACGCCGGGCGAGCTGGCCAACACCGGCATGTTCCGGGCCGACAAGCTGCTCATGCTCATGCTGCTGCTGGCCCTGTTCGTGGCCGCGACGGCGTCCCACCAGATCACGCCGTTCATGATGCTCGGCGTGCTGACGGCGTTCCTGCTGTTCAAGCGGACCTCGCTGACGTGGGGGCTGCCGTTCTTCCTCGGCCTGGTGGTGCTGACCTGGATCAGCTACATGGCCGTCGGCTTCTGGGTCGGCCAGATCGACACGATCTTCGGCGGGCTCGGCCGGGTGCTCGACAACCTGCAGACCAACACGGGCGACCGGATCGAGGGCACCGACGCGCTGCACGCCCTGGTGCTGCAGGCGCGGCTGGGCATCCTGGTGGTGATCCTGGCGCTGGCGGCGGTGGGCCTGTTCAGGCGGCTGCACCGCGGCGTGTTCGACCGGGCGGCGCTCATCCTGCTCTGCGTGCCGGCGCTGGCGCTGGCGATGCAGAGCTACGGCGGCGAGATGGGGCTGCGCATCTACATGTTCGCGCTGCCCGGCGCGTGCCTGCTGGCCGCGTACGCGTTCTTCCCCAACATGCCGGCCGACAGCGCCGACGTGCGCGAGGAGACCGTCCCGCTGCGCAAGCGGAACGTGCGCTTCAACCCCGACCTGACGAGGAAGATCTCGCTGGTGCTGGCCGCGTGCATGGCGGTGGCGTTCGCGGGCGCCTTCCTGGTCGCCCGCTACGGCAACGAGAAGTTCGAGCGGGTGACCTCGGGCGAGGTCGCGGCCATGCACCACGTGTACGAGCACGACAAGCCGAGCGCCCGGGTGGTCTATCTGGTGCCGAAGCTGGGCCCGGAGGTCACGCCCACGCTGCCGTGGGGCGAACGCGACATCGAGCTGGTCAACTTCGCCGGCCAGGCGCAGGTGTTCAAGGACCCGACGAACATCACCGGGGTGATCGACTCGCTGAAGCCCGGCCCCGAGAGCCCGCGCAACACCTACGTGGTGGTCAGCCGCGGCCAGGTCAGCTACCTGCAGCTCAACGAGGGCTTCCCGGAGGGCTGGGGCGAGAAGTTCCGGGCCGCGCTGGACGCCGCGCCGGAGCTGAAGAGGGTCTTCTCCAACGACGACGCCGCTCTCTACACGTGGGGCGAGTTCGTGCGCGGCACGGAGATCCCCGATCCTCGCCCGTACAAGGTGCAGGGGGAGCCCACCTCGCCGTGGACGCCGGTCGGCATCGGGGCGCTGGCCGTGACCTGGATCGCGCTGTTCGGCTACGAGGTGATCAGGCTCAACGGCCCCCGCCGGGCGCCACGCGCCCGCCGCTGGATGCTGGCGGTGGCCATCCCGGCCTTCGCGGTGGCGCTCGGGGTGATCGTGGAGCGGTTCGTCTACATCGCGGGCCTCAACTGACGTCAGGCGGGGCCGCGGCCGCTCCACTGGATCTCGTACGGCTGGAGCGTGACCTGCTTGCCGTCGACGGTGGCGGTCACGGCGGTGTCGGCGGTGTTGACCATGACGACCTGGCGTTCCTGGGCCAGGACGCGAATCCGCTTGTCGGAGGACTGGACCTGCACCAGCTGCGCGTGGGCGGGGAACCACTTGGTGAAGCCGCTGAGCAGGCCGGCCATGGGCATCTCCTCGCCGGTGCCGGACCGCCACAGGCAGCCGGCGCACTCGCCGCGGCCCCTGGTCTGCGGGTTCCAGTAGAGAGCCGTGGAGACGCCGCTCTTGGCGAACTCCATGAGGGCCGTGGCCTGGACGGCGGTCCGCTTGTCCTCGGTCCAGCCGGAGTCGTCGGGCTCGACGTACCACTCGGCCCACCAGACCGGCAGGTCGCCGCTCTTCTGCCTGAGCCAGGTGCTGATCGCGCTGAACTTCTCGGTGGCCGCGAAGTCGTCGGGGACGTTGCCGCCGTCGGTGGTCATGGTGGCGCCGTCGACGACGATGAAGTCGGCGCCCTTCTTGTGCTCGATCCAGTACTCGATCGCGTCCAGCGCCCGCTGGTCGACGCTGCCGTACGTGCCCTTCAGCTCGGACGGCCTGTCGGCCTTGGAGCTCTCGATCGGCACGTAGGGGCCGCCGACCTTGATCTTCGGGTTGACCTTCTTGAGCGCGTCGTAGACCTTGTTGTAGAGCTCGGTGTAGCCCTCGGCGTCCCACCGGTTGGTGCTGGCGTTCCAGAAGCCCTTGAACTCGTTCCACACCATGTAGTACTCGACCGTCGGATACTGCTTGGCGACCCGGGCGGCGAGCTTGGCGTAGTCGTCGAAGTGTTCGGGCTTGACCGCGACCGTGTGGTTCTTCGACCAGTCGGTGCGGCCCGCCTGGCCGCCCTTCATCCAGTCGGGCGCGCAGCACAGCGTGATCACGGGGATGGACCGCGAGGACGCCATGAACTTCAGCCGCCTGTTGAGGTCGACGAAGTTGTACTGGCCGGGGCTCGGCTCGGGGTTGCCGGCGCCCCAGCCCATGATGTGCTGGTTCTGCAGCATCGGGACCCGGCCGAGGATCCCCTTGGCCGCCTCCCGGGCCACGCGGTCCTCGTTGTCGGCGCTGTATTGGGTGTGGGTGATGCCCCAGCGCGGCCAGTCGTCCACCGCCGGCGGCGGGTCGAGCTCGGGCGCGGGCTCGGCGGGCGCGGACGAGGCGATCTCGCCGCCGACGTAACTCGTGGGCCCGTCGTCCGGCTCCGAGCGGAGGCCGGCGTAGGTCAGGATGCCGGCGACCAGCAGGACCGCGACGACCCCCGCCCCGACGGCCAGCGGCCATGGCGACCGTTTGCGGGCATGCCTGCCGTCCGTCGGAATCACCCTGAACCCACCCCTTCACGAACGTTCCAAACAAGGCCGAGCGCCAGGACCTCGACCTTGTTCACCGTAACCGTCCGGGTTGCGAGTGGCTTGCGAACGGTCAGGACGATGGTGGCCGCTGGCCGCTCGCGGGTCCAGGAACCCCTGCATAACGGTACGGCACCGGTTGCCTACCCGGCTGCACCACGAGCAAGCTGCCGGTGTCGTCGGCGTAAAAAGCCGATTCCACGGCGGCCGCGACCTCGTCGGCCTCCAGCAGGGGGAACCCGGCGCTGATGAACAGCTCGCGCGCCTGGGCCACCAGCGGGGTGTCGGTGAAGCCGGGGCAGACGGCGGAGATGCGGATGTGCTCCTTGGCCAGCGGCGGGGCGAGGGCGCGGACGAGGCCGACGACGGCGTGCTTGGTCATCGTGTAGATGGGGTCGCCGTCGTAGCCGACCAGCCCGGCCAGCGACGCGGTGACCACGATGGCGCCGCCGCCGGAGCGCCGCAGCAGCGGCAGGGCGGCGGTCACGCCGAAGACCACGCCGTCCACGTTCACCCCCAAGGTCTTGCGGTACTGGGCCAGGTCGAAGGCGTTCAGGTCGACGCCGCTGGAGATGCCGGCGTTGAGGTGGACCAGGTCGAGCCGGCCGTAGGTGCGCTCGGCCAGTTCGACGGCCTGCCTGGACGCCTCCTCGGTGCGCACGTCGGCGGCCAGGGCGACGCCGCCGACCTCCTTGGCGAGCCGCTCGGCGCCGTCGCCGTCGAGGTCGACCAGGACGCACCTGGCGCCTCCCGTCGACAGGCGGCGGGCCACCGCGGCGCCGATGCCGCTCGCCGCTCCGGTGATCAGTGCAACAGTGCTCATGACGCTCCTCAGGGCGGTGGGTGTGACTGGCGTCGGATCAGGCGTGGCCGGCGGTCACGACGGGCCGAGCATGCGGTGCGCGCGGGCGATCAGGGTGGGCACGGCGCCGCCGATGCGCTCGAACCCCTCCCCCACGGTCTTACCCTGGCGGAAGCGGGCGTGGATACCCTCCACGATGACCGCGAGTTTGAAGTTGCCGAGCGCGACGTAGAAGCCCAGTTCGGCGGTGTCGCGGCCGGAGACCTTCGCGTAGTGGGCGGCGAACTCGGCGGCGTTCAGGAAGCCGGGCGCGGCCGTCACGTCCCCGGCGACCGGGATCCCGGCCCGTTCCTCGTCCCCGGCGTCCTGCCAGTACGTGAGCGTGAGCCCGAGGTCGGCGAGGGGGTCGCCGAGGGTGGACATCTCCCAGTCGACGACCGCGCGGATCTCGGGCTCCGGGCCGAGCCGCACCAGCGTGTTGTCGAGCCGGTAGTCGCCGTGCACGAGCGTGCCGTGCGAGTGTGCGGGCAGCCTCCGGCGCAGCCGCTCCGCCAGGCGGTCGAAGTCGGGCCGTTCCTCCGTCTTCGACCGCTCCCACTGCTTGCACCAGCGCTCGACCTGCCGGGCCAGGTAGCCGTCGGGACGGCCGAAGCCGTCCAGCCCCGCCTCCCGGTAGTCGACGGCGTGGATGGCGGCCAGCACCTCGGCCAGCCGCTCGCTCAGCCTTCTGGTCCCCTCCGGCGGCAGGTCGCCGAGTTCCTCCCGGCCGCGCACCGCGGCGCCTTCCACGTACTCCATGAGGTAGAACGGCGCCCCGATGACGTCCTCGTCCGCGCAGAACGCGACCGGGCCGGGCACGGGCACCGGGGTCGGCGCCAGCGCGGAGATGACGCGCCACTCGCGCGCCATGTCGTGCGCGGTGGGCAGCACGTGGCCGAGCGGGGGCCGGCGCAGCACCACGCGGCGTTCGCCGGTCTCGATGAGGTAGGTCAGGTTGGACCTGCCCCCGGAGATGAGCGAGACGGACAGCGGCTCACCGGCGTCGGGCGTGTGGCGGCCCATCCAGGCGAACAGCCGGGGCCGGTCGATCCCAGGTACGGTCATGGTCTGATATTAGAACGTTATTCGGTTCTGAAAACCACCTGGGAGTTGCGTAACGTTCCGCACCTGCGAGAACAGGCGCCACGCCGATCCTTTAAGCTGAGTTTCCACATGTCTGCCGCCCCGAGGCATGTCGACAGTAGGAGCCCAGTGCAGGTCACCCTCGCTCATCCCAGAGAGCTGGGAGACGCCGAAATCAGCCGCTGGCGTGCTTTGCAGGAAAGCGACACGGCGTTCGACAACCCCTTCCTGTCTCCGGAGTTCACGCTCACCGTCGGTGAGTTGCGCGACGCCGTGCGGGTCGCGGTGATCCACGACGGGCCGGAGATCGTCGGATTCTTCCCGTTCGAGCGACACCCGCTGGGCATCGGCAAACCGGTGGCCGCGGGCCTGACCGACGCCCAGGGCATGATCTACGCCAAGGACCTCGAGATCGACCCGTTCAAGCTGCTGCGCAAGTGCGGGCTCAGCGTCTACGAGTTCGACCACCTGGTGATCGGGCAGCCCCTGCTGGGCGCCACCTACGAGACCTATCCGTCGCCGGTCATCGACCTGAGCGACGGCTACGGCCCCTACACCGAGTTCCTGCGGGCCAACTCCGGCAAGACCTACAAGACGACGCTGGCCAAGGAGCGCAAGCTCGGGCGCGAGGCCGGCGAGGTGCGCCACGAGTTCGCGATCACCGACCCGGGACCGCTCCACACGCTGCTCAACTGGAAGACCGACCAGTACCGCCGCACCGGCCGCACCGACCGGTTCTCCCACCGGTGGATCGTCGAGCTGGTGGAGCGGCTGCAGGCGACTCGCGGCGAGAGCTTCGCCGGCGTGCTCGACATGGTCTACGTCGGCGACCGGCCGGTGGCCGGCCACTTCGGCGTCCGCACCCGCACCACCCTGGCCGGCTGGTTCCCCGCCTACGACACCGCCTTCGCCAAGTACTCCCCCGGCCTCATCCAGCACCTGGCGATGGCCGAGAAGGCCGCCGCCGCCGGCATCGAGCTGATCGACATGGGCCGGGGCGCCAAGGAGTACAAGGAGAAGCTCAAGACCGGCGAGCTCTCCGTCGCGGAGGGCCGGCTCGCCAGGCCCGGCCTCCCGGCCGGCGTCCACTGGATGATGCGGGTGCCCGCGCGCAGGGCCAGGGCCACCGTGCTGGCCCATCCGGTGCTCCACAAGACCGCCGACAAGGCGCTGAAGACCTACGGCCGGTTGCGGGCCAGGATGGCCGGATGAGGTTCCTGGAGGAGCGCACCGGCCGCCACTGCCTGCTCCTCCCCTCCAACCGGCTCGGTCTCTACCTGGCGCTGCGCCACTGGTGCTCGCCCGGCCAGCGGTTGCTCATGTCGCCGGTCTCCGCCGACGAGATCCTCTTCCTGGTGCTCGCCGCCGGCCTGTGCCCGGTGATCGCGCCGCTGTCGCCGCGCGACGGCAACATCGACGTCGCCCGCGCCGACCTCTCCTCCGTGGACGCGGTCCTGACGACCAATCTGTACGGGCTGCCCGACCAGGTGACGGCGTTCACCGGGAAGGTGCTCGTCGAGGACGTCGCCCACGCGATGGAGACCTCGGTCGGCGGCCGGCCGCTCGGCACGTTCGGCCTGGCCGGGGTGTTCAGCCTGGGCAAGCACGCCGCCGCCGGCTCGGGCGGGGTGCTGGCCGTGGCGGAACGCGCCGACCTGAAGTCGCTGGAGCAGGCCCGCGACGCCCTGCTGCGGCCGGGGTCGCTGCGCGCGGAGCTGTTCGCGGTGGCCACCTCGATGGCCCGCCAGGCGGCGCTCCGGCTCGACCTGGTGCGCCCGGCGCTGTGGCTGATGCGGGCGCTGGGCCTGCAGGAGGAGCGGGAGGGCTACCGCATCGCGCTGATGGCCCGCGAGCTGGCCGAGGCGCTGCCGCGGGCGCCCTCGCTGCCGTCGTTCGACCCGTGGGTCCGGGCCGACCTGCACGACTACCGCGCCGCCCGTGGCCGGGTCTCCCGGTGGTACCAGGCCAGGCGGGTGGCCAAGGTGCCGCGCGAACGCGAGCGCAGGCTGGCCGGGGTCGCCCTGCTCGCGTCGTTGCCGATCGCCGCCCCCGCCGTGCGCGACCACCTCGACCAGCCGTTGTTCAGGGTGCCGCTGCTGGTGCGCGACCGCGACGCCGCCATCGCCGAGCTGGAGCGGCGCGGGGTGGCGACCGGCTATCTCTACGACCCGCCGTACGACGACTACGCGCCGGGTCTCACCAAGCCCTCGCCCGACCCGACGCCGGCCCGCTGGTGGGCCCGGCACGTGCTGCCGGTCGACCCGCTGTACGCGCGCCGGGCGCTGCCGCTGCTGCGCGAGCTTGAGGCCGCCCCGGCGTTCAGCCTTCCCTGATCAGCTCGGCCAGGATCTGGCAGCCCCGCCGCACCTGCGCGAGCGAGGCGGAACCGTACCCGATGACCAGGCCGTGCACCCGCTCGACCCCGTGATGATGGCGTTCGGCCGTGTCGAGCAGCACCCCTCGCTCCGCGGCACGTTCCATGACGCGGGGGGCCAGCCCCGGCGGCAGCTCGGCCAGCACGTGCAGCCCGGCCGTGTCGCCGCGCAGGCGGCAGACCGGTCCCAGCGACTCCACCACCACGGCGCGCCTGCGCGCGTACTCCAGGCGCATCCTGCGCAGGTGGCGGTCGAGGTCGCCGCGCTCCAGCAGGGTCGCCACCGCCTGCTGCACCGGCCCGCTGGTGCGGTCGGAGACGGCGCGGCGGATGGCGGCGATCCTGTCGAGCAGATCGGGCGTGCCGACCAGCCAGCCGACCCCGACGTCCGGCGCCAGCGACTTCGAGAGCGTGCCGAGCAGCACCACCCGCGACGGGTCGAGGCCGTAGAGGGCGGGCAGCGGGGCGACGTCGTAGCGGAACTCGGCGTCGTAGTCGTCCTCCACGACCGTGGCGCCGGTGCGCCTGGCCCACGCCAGCAGCCGCTCGCGGCGCGGGATCGGCAGGCGCCCGCCCAGCGGGTACTGGTGGGCGGGAGTGGTGTAGAGCACGCGCAGCCCGCCGGGCAGGTCGTCGACGATCACGCCGTCCTCGTCCACGGGGCAGGCCACCACCTCCGCTCCCCTGGCGGCGAACACCGTGCGGGCCACGTGGTAGCCCGGGTCCTCGACGCCCGCGCGGGTGCCCGCGCCGAGCAGCGCCTGCGCGCACAGGTCGAGGCCGTTGCCGGTGCCGCGGGTGACCAGGATGTTCTCCGGCCCGACGGCCACCGCCCTGGCCCTGCGCAGGTGATCGGCGAGGAGCTCTCTGAGCCTGGGCAGGCCGTAGGGGTCGGGATAGTCGCCCGGCGGCAGGTCGGCGGCCTTGCGCCAGGCCCGCTTCCAGGCGGCCACGTCGTAGTCGCGCACCCAGGGGTGGCCGGGCGACAGGTTGATCACGTGGTCGCCCGGCACCGCCCGCCGCGCCATCTTCGGGGCGGGCGCCTGCGCGGCGGCGGCCCCGTTGGCGCCGGGCGGTGTCTCCATCGAGGCCACGAACGTGCCGGAGCCGTGCCGCCCCTCCAGCCAGCCCTCGGCGTAGAGCTGCTGGTAGGCCTCGGTCACCACGGTGCGGCTGACCCCGAGCTGGGCGGCCAGCCCGCGCGAGGACGGCAGCCGCTCACCGGTCGCGAGCGCGCCCGAGAGCATGGCGTCGCGCAGCCGGCCCGCGAGCTGGACGGTCAGCGGCACGTCGGACTCCCTGGACAGGGAGATCGGGAGGTCGACGAGGGCGCGCAAGTGGTCTCCGGGAAGGCATTGATAGTGGCTCTCCAGGATAGGTCCACTTCGCGGCTACGGTCGACGCATGCTCTCCTCCACCGCTCGCACCCGGCTGGGCCGCTCGAAGGAGCGTGGCAGCACCGACAGGAACGATCTGTACGAGATCCTCGACGCGGGCCTGATCTGCCACCTGGGCGTGGTGGCCGACGGTTACCCGATGGTGGTGCCCACCGGCTACGGGCGCGTCGGCGACACCCTCTACCTGCACGGGTCGACGGGGGCCAGGTCGCTGCGGGCGGCGGCCGGCGGCGAGGTGTGCGTGACGGTGACCCACCTCGACGGCATCGTGCTGGCCAGGTCGGTCTTCCACCACTCCGTCAACTACCGCTCCGCGATCGTCTACGGCCGGGCCAGGCTGGTGACGGACGAGGAGGAGCGGATGGCCGGCCTGCGGGCGCTGACCGAGCAGCTCGCGCCGGGCCAGTGGGACTACGCCCGGCCGCCGGACCGCAAGGAGCTGGCCGCCACCGCCGTGCTCGCCCTGCCGCTGGACGAGGCGTCGGTCAAGATCCGCCGTGGCGCGCCCAGCGACGAGGACGCCGACTACGCGCTGCCCATGTGGGCGGGGGTGCTCCCGCTCGTCACCGCCTGGGGCGAGCCGCTGCCCGACCCGGCGCTCGCAGACGGGATCGGCATACCGGTTCACATCAGTGACAGAAAGTAGTTCCATGAACAGGGGCGCACCTGGCAAACTCCTTCCCTAGATCACGCGTCTCAACTGGTGGGCCGACCCTGGTTAAAGAGGCGGACAAATGGAGTGGAGCGCACCCGGCTACACGGAGATCACGCAGCTCGGCGCGGGCGCCAGCGGCCGTGTCGTGCTGGCCGCGCACGAGGAGACCGGCGTCAAGGTCGCGATCAAGTACCTCTCCGAGAGGTTGCGACATGATCCGGCCGCGCTGGGCAGGTTCCGCTCCGAGGCGCGGCTGCTGACCACGCTGCGCGACCCGAACGTCGCCACGCTGTGGGAGTACATCCAGGATCCGCAGGGCGCCGCCATCGTCATGGAGCTGGTCAACGGCGTCCCGCTGCGCGCGCTGCTGCGCGAGAGCGGCCCGACCGGCGCGGAGGCGGCGCTGGTCGTCCTCAAGGGCTCGCTGCTCGGCCTGGCCGGGGCGCACGCGCTCGGCCTGGTCCACCGCGACTACAAGCCGGAGAACGTGATCGTCCGCGACGACGGCCACAGCAAGCTCGTCGACTTCGGCATCGCCGTCAAGCAGGGTCAGGCCACCCGGGCCGAGGGCACCCCGCCCTACATGGCGCCGGAGCTGTGGTCGGGCGAGCCCGCCACCCCGGCGACCGACGTGTACGCGGCCACGGCCGTGTTCTTCGAGTGCCTGACGGGCCACCGGCCCTACCGCTCGCCGGAGCCGAGCGTGCTGGGCTACCAGCACCTGCACGCCCCGGTGCCGGTGGACGACGCGCCCGAGCCGGTGCGCGAGCTGATCCGGCGCGGGCTGGCCAAGAGCCCCGCCGACCGGCCCGCCGGCGCCGAGGCGTTCGTCGCCGAGGTGGAGGAGGTCGCCAGGGCCGCCTACGGCGACGACTGGGAGGAGCGCGGCCGCCGGCGGCTGGCCGGGCTGGTGTTCCTGCTCGCGCTGCTGCTGCCCGAGCCCGCCGAGCCCGCCCCGCAGGTGACCACCACCCTGGCCCGCACGGTGTTCAGGGCAGCGCCGCGCAAGGCGGTGCGCGTCGCCATGGCGGGCGGGCTGGCCGCCGTGGTGGCCGCCGCCGTGGTGGTCGTGGCCGTCAACAGGGAGACGCCGACGCGGCTCGAACCCGTGGCCGCCGCGCCCTCCGAAGCGCCGTCGCCCACCCCGTCCCTGCCGCCGACGGTGACTCCGCGGCCCTCCGGGGATCCCACCGCGGGCCCCTCCCCGGAGGACACGGCGCTCGGCCGCCTGCCGGTCATCGGCGACCCGGGATCCCCGGCCACCGCCACGGGCGGGTCGCCGGACCCCGCCGTCACCGGGGGCCCCGACCCGGTCGCGACCTCCACGGACGACCCCGGCGCCCCGCCGGCCAGCACCCCGCCTTCCTCCGAGCCTCCGACCAGCGACCCGCCCTCCTCGGACCCGCCCACCAGCGCCCCGCCCTCTTCCGACCCGCCGACGACCACCACGCCGACGGTGACTCCGACGGTGACTCCGACGGCGAGCACCCCGACGCCGAGCGACCCGGTCACGAGCGCGCCGCCCCTGACCGCGGTGTCCTCGCTCGTCGTGCACCGGTTGGCCGTCAGGGGCGCCGTCGCGGCGGGAGCGCTCACCGTCGACGCCACCGGCACCGGCCCCATCACCGCCCGCGCCACCTGGCGCGTCGCCGGTGAGGAGGTGCGCACCGAGCGGATCCGGCTCGGCGACGCCCGCACCTACACCCGCACCGTCTCGCACGACCTGGGCGAGCGCCCCTGCGGCAAGGACGTCACGCTCACCGTCGTCTCCGACCCGCCCGCACGCGGCGGGAACGGTTCGTCGACCGTGAGCGTGCCGCCCTGCCCGACCGAGGTGACCGGCCTGCGGGTGAGGCTGGCCATGGCGGGCGCGACCGCCAGAGCCACCGTGTCCATGCGCACCAGCGGCACCGGCGAGGTGCCGGTGGCGGCGGCCTTCGCGGTCAACGGCGACCAGGTCGCCACCCGGTCGGCCGAGGCGTCCGGGCGCACCACGTACACCACGACGTTCCGCCACGCCTTCCGCAGCCGCCCGTGCGGCGCCACCGTCACGGTGCGGGTGACCGCCAAGAACCGGACGGCCACCGGCAGCGCCGACGTCGTCTGCCCGATCGAGGTCAGGAGCGTCTCCGTCGTGCGCGCCGTGGCCGACGCCGGCGGGCTGACCGCCACGGTCGCCGTGAGAACCGGTGACACGCGGCCGGTCCGCCTCGTCGTGGCGTTCCAGGCCGGGAAGATCGCCGGTACGAGGCAGCTCACGCTGTCCGGCGCGACTTCGTACTCCAGGACGATCCGATACGCGGTCAAGACACCCTGCGGGGCGTCCTGGCGGGTACGGGCGAGCACCCGGCCGGGAGCGGGCAACGGCGGCTCCCAGCGGGGCGGCACGCTGCCGGACTGTGAACCCGAGGTGACGGAGACTCCACAGCCGGAGATCGACTGAACCTCACCCTTTCGAATTCGGGATATCTGATGCCGGTAGGTGTGAAACGCCGGTTAAGCTACGCTCCGTCTGTTGAGGGTGGGGGCCCGGACGACCGTAGAGGAGACCGCTATGAACGGCGATGAGCGGTGGGGGGTCCCCGGTTACACCGAGGTCCGCGAGCTGGGCACCGGCGCCGCCGGCCGGGTGGTCCTGGCCACGCGCGACCACGACGGGGCCGAAGTCGCCATCAAGTACCTGTCCGACCGGCTGAGGGACGACGTCGGCTTCGTCGCCCGGTTCCGGCAGGAGGCCAGGCTGCTGGGCGCGATGCGCAGCCCGCACAACGCCAGGCTGATCGACTACGTCGAGACCGGGCACGGCGCGGCCATCGTCATGGAGCTGGTCAACGGCGTGTCGCTGCGCGAGCTGCTCCGCTCGGAGGGCCCGACGGGGCCCGAGGCCGCGCTGACCGTGCTGAAGGGCTCCTTACAGGGGCTCGCCGCGGCGCACGCGATGGGGATCGTGCACCGCGACTACAAGCCGGAGAACGTGATCGTCCAGGGCGACGGCGCCAGCAAGCTGGTCGACTTCGGCATCGCCGTGGCGGCCGGCATCGGCGCCAGCGCGGCCGGCACGCCGCCGTACATGGCGCCGGAGCAGTGGTCGGGCGCGCCGGCCTCCCCCGCGACCGACGTGTACGCGGCCACGGTGGTCTTCTTCGAGTGCCTGACCGGCGCCCGCCCCTACCGGGCGACCAACCTGGCCGCGCTGGCCCGCCAGCACCAGGCCACGCCGCCGCCCGTCGAGGAGGTGCCGCCGGCCCTGCAGGGCCTGGTCGAGCAGGGCCTGGCCAAGCGCACGGACGAACGGCCGGCGTCCGCCGAGGCGTTCCTGGTGGAGCTGGAGACCGTCGCCCGCGAGGCGTACGGGACCGACTGGGAGGAGCGCGGCAGGCGGAGGCTGACCTCTCTGGCGGGCCTGCTCCTGCTGCTCTGGCCGGTGCCGCCCGAGGCTCCGGCGGAGGCGGTCACCACGCTGGCCGAGACCCGCTTCGAAGGCCCGGCCAAGCTGCTGAGCAAGGTGTCCGCCAAGGCCACGATCACCACGGCCTGCGTCGGGGTGGCGATCGCGGTGGCGGTGGTGCTGGTGAACCCGTGGAAGGGCGACACCGCCCTGCGCGCGCAGACCACCACGGCCACGCCCACCCCGTCGGCCTCCAGCGCCGAGCCGGTGGAGACCGACACCTTGGAGCCGGTCGAGACGGAGACGCCCGAGGAGCCGACGCCGGAGGCGACGACGCCGCAGCCGACCACGTCCGTCGCGCCCGTCGCCCAGCCCACGGCCACCCGTCCCACGGCACGGCCCACGGTGCGGCCGACTGTGCGGCCGACCAGGACCAGGAAGCCCACGGCCCGGCCGACCCGGACCCCGGTGAAGACCCCGGTGTCCACCCCGGCCGAGACGCCGGAGACCAGGCTGTCCGGCAAGGCCGACACCGGCAACCGGGGCACCGCCGCGCCCACGCAGCCCTCCGCCACGCCCACGCGGCAGACGCCGACGCGGCAACCCACGCGGACGCCGTCCACACCGCCGACCACGCCCAGCCCGTCCGAGAGCCCGACCGGCGGCGAGCCGCCCAGGAGCACGCCCACGGTGATCATCGACTAGGGAGCGGCACCGACCGGAACGGGTGACGTCCGGTGCGGTTCCCGTCAAACTGGCGGTAAGGCGACGCAAGTCGGGGCGTCACCACAGGAAGATCTGACGCTCCGGGGGGGCAGACGGCGATGAGCAATCCGAGACAGGGGATCGCCGGGTTCCGGCTGACCGAGCACACCTGGATCACCGAGCTGGGCAACTGGATCGACGCGATCTCGCCCGACGGCCGCAGGGCCGGGGCGCTGCTGTTCGACTCCAGGATCATCGAGCTGCCCGGGGTGCGCGACCGGGTGGTGTCGGCGGTGCTGACCGACCGACGGCTCGTCATGGGCGGGCTCGGCGGGCTGATCCCGGTCGCCGACGTGGTGGCGGCCGGCGAGCAGGTGTGGCTGCTCACCGCGCAGGCGGTCACGCCCACCCTGGCGAGCCTGCTGGCGGCCGGCACCGTGGAGTCGGGCGGCGCGGCGGCGGTGCTGGCCGACACCTCTCAGACCCTGCTCGCGCTGCACGCGTCGGGGGTGACGCACGGCTCGGTGCACCCGGGCACCGTCGTGGTCACGGCCGACGGCGCCGCGCTGCTGTCCGAGCGCGGGCTGGCCGACGCCATCCGGGGCGAGATCTCGCCGCCGGACCGCGACGTCTCCGGCTGGGCGGCGCTGGCACGCGGGCTCGCCGGCGCCTGCCAGCGCGGGGCGCCGCAGGCCGCGGCGGCGTTCGAGCGGGCCGCGGCCGCGGCCACCACCCACGGGCTGGCGGCGGCCAGGAGCGGCCTGCTCGCCGAGTCGCACGTGCTGCCCGGCGGCATGATCACCCGTGACCGGCTGGCGCAGGCGGCACGCGGCCAGTCGATGTTCGCGCAGCCCGCCGCGTACGGCATGCCGGCCCCGGCCGGGCAGGAGCGCGACGAGGGCGACATCGTCACCCTGCTGCACGTCCCGCAGGGGCGCGAGAGCGCGGGCCGCACCACGCACGCCGGTCAGGCGACCACCAGTCCCAGCCCCGGCGGCGGGGAGGCGATGCGGTTCGGGCCGGGCGTCGGCGCGGCGGGGCAGGAGTCCACGGCCCAGCGGATCTGGCGCGAGGGCGCCTCCCCCGCGCGGAACGGCAGGGCCAGGGCGGTGCGCGCGCGACGCCGCCGGACGATCGTATCGGCGCTCGTGTTCGCGGCCGTGATGGCCGGGGCGGTCCTGGCCTGGCTGCGGCTCAGCGGTGGCGACGACACACCCGTGGCGGTGGAGAAGGTGACCGTCACCACGTCGGAGAAGACGCTGGGCTGCGACAGCGACGCGTTCGTCTCGGGCCGGATCGACACCAACGGCGGGGCCGGCGAGATCCGCTACGAGTGGCGGATGAACCTGGACAAGGACGTCGAGGAGGGCACCCTGCGCGCCACGGCCGGCACCACCTCCTACGACGTCGACCTGACGTGGCGGCTCCAGGGCGAGCGCACCGCCAAGGCCACGGCCACGTTACGGGTGCTCTCTCCCGGTCCGGCCCGCACCGCGAAGACGACCTTCACCTACAAGTGCTGAATGCACACCAAAGCGGTTGTTTACTACGCTGACGTGCATGACCTCGCAGACCCCCGCGGGCTGGTACCCCGACCCGTACGGCTCTCCGCAACTGCGGTGGTGGGACGGCAGCCAGTGGACCGACGCCACCCATCCGATGGAGCAGGGCCCGATGGATCGAGGCCCGACGCAGCAGGGCCAGACGGATCAGGGGCCGGCGCACCAGCAGCCCTCAGGACCCCAGCCGGCCTCCGGCCCGCAGCAGCACGGCAGCCGGCCGCCCGACTGGCCGCCGGCGGGGGCCAACCCCACGCTCGCCTACGGCCAGCCTCCGCCCCAGGGCCAGCCCCCTTCCGGCCAGTCAGGTCCGTACGGGCAGTCCGGGCCTTCCGGCCAGTCTGGACCGTACGGGCAGTCCGGTCCTTACGGGCAGTCGGGTCCGCAGCAGGGCGCGTTCGGGCATCCCGGCGGCCAGCAGGCCCCGTACGGGCAGCCGGGAGGGCAGCAGTACGGCCAGCAGGCCCCGTACGGACAGCAGGGCTCCTACGGGCAGCAGCCGTGGGACGCTCCCGGCTACGGCCCGCCGCCCAAGCAGAGCAACCCGATGCCGTGGATCATCGGCGGGGCGGCGGCACTGCTCGTGGTGGCCCTCCTCGTGGTGGCCGCCGTCGTCTTCGTCAACAGCACCGGTGACCCGGCGGCCGCGCCGACGACGTCCCAGAGCCAGACCGAGGAGCCGGCGGAGACCGAGGACCCGGACCCGGCGCCCTCGACCGATCCCCCGCCCTCGACCGACCCGCCGCAGAGCTCCGCCGAGCTCCCGCAGCCGGTGGACGGCCGCATCACCGACGCCAAGCTGGGGGTCTCGTACGAGGTGCCGGACGCCTGGGACGTGCCGCGCGCGTCCGCGATCAACAGCACCCAGCCGGGGGCCCAGCTGTGGAGCAGCGGCGTGCAGAAGATCTCGCAGGAGAAGTTCGACGGCCGGTCCGACTGGATCGGCAACGTCTTCACCGGGGCGCTCAGCGACCGCTACCCCTACCCCGGCGCCGCCGGGATCGGGCTGACGGCCAAGGCGGTGTACGCCGACTTCAACAACAGGTACTACTCGCTCCAGCACACCAGCAAGATCGTCAAGGACCAGGCGATCAAGATCGGTGACCGGGACGCCTGGCTGGTGCAGTTCGAGATGGACTTCACCCAGATCTCCGAGGAGAAGGGCTACCAGTGGAAGAAGGAGAACGGCGCGGTCGTGCTCATGGACCGCGGTGAGGGCGAGCGGCCGGGACTCATCTACGTCTCGGTGCCCGACAACCTCGGCACCGACGTGGTCGACAAGGTGGTGAGCTCGCTCAAGCCCGCGTGACGAGTGGCACTAGGCTGGTGGCATGAGCAGGCGGACGGGTCGCTCCGGGCCGCTGCGGCGAGGAGTACGCATGAGTGATTCCCTGGTCTGGATCGACTGCGAGATGACGGGTCTCGACCTCGGGCGCGACGCGCTCGTCGAGGTGGCGTGCATCGTCACCGACAGCGAGCTCAACCAGCTCGACAGCGGCGTGGATGTGATCATCAAGCCGCCGCCGGAGTCACTGGAGCAGATGTCGGGGGTCGTCCGCGAGATGCACACCGCGTCGGGGCTGCTGCCGGAGCTGGCGACCGGGGTCACGCTGGCCGAGGCCGAGTCGCTGGTGCTCGACTACATCCGGCGCCACGTCCCCGAGCCGAAGAAGGCTCCGCTGTGCGGCAACTCGATCGGCACCGACCGCACGTTCCTGGCCAGGGACATGCCGGCGGTCGACGCCTACCTCCACTACCGCATGGTCGACGTGTCGTCGATCAAGGAGCTGTCGCGGCGGTGGTATCCCCGCGTCTACTTCGCCGCGCCCGAGAAGCAGGGCGGCCACCGGGCTCTGGCCGACATCCTGGAGAGCATCCGGGAGCTGCGTTACTATCGGGCTGCCGTGTTCGTCGGCCAGCCCGGGCCTGACTCGGCGACGGCCCGGACACTCGCGGAGCGTGTCAGCGGTTAACGGGTGGCGTGAAGACTCCCGAACACCGCTACACTCTTCCTGTGCCGTTCTTGCGGACGGCGCGATGGTGGGTGTAGCTCAGTTGGCAGAGCGCCAGGTTGTGGTCCTGGATGTCGAGGGTTCAAGTCCCTTCACTCACCCCAGAGGGCAACGGCCGGTTCTTCGGGACCGGCCGTTGCCGTTTTCTTCCGACAACTCCCCAAAAACATGTCAATGCGAGTTATGCTCGCTGTCTACCGCTAACGCCGGTTGGTTGGGGGGACTCGGCGATCTGACCGTCTGCGCGCCCCGGAGGCCGGATGAGAGTCGACGACGCAGCGTTCGACAGCGCGTTCACGTCCTTGAGCAAGCGTGAGGCCGAGGTCATGGACCTGATCGCGACAGGACAGTCCAACAGCCAGATCGCACAGCGACTGTTTCTCAGCGAGAAAACGGTCAAGAACCACGTCAACCGCATCTATGCCAAGCTCGGCGTGGACTCCCGCGTCCGTGCCATCGGCCTCTGGCGGTCCCGTACCACGGAGTGATCCCGTTTCGGAGCGTGCGCGCCCTCCCCTGAGGCGCGCGCGCTCGGACAGAGGTGGCTACGGAGCCGTCTCCAGGAGGGCGGACAGGGCCGTGAGGCCGTGGTCCACGTCCTGCTCGGGGATGTTGAGCGCCGGGCGCAGGCGGACCGACCTGGGCCCGCACGGCAGGACCAGGACTCCCGCCTCCTCGCGCAGCCGGGTGACCAGGGCGTCCCTGTCGGACGGCTTCGGCAGGTCGAAGGCGCACATGAGCCCGCGACCCCGGACGCCGGACACGGTCTCCGGGTGCTCGGCCTCCAGCTTGGTCAGCCGCTCCAGGATGGTGGTGCCGAGGGCGGCCGCCCGCGGGATGAGCCCGTCGCGTTCGACGATCTCCAGGATGCCGCGGCTGCGCACCATGTCGACCAGCCCGCCGCCCCAGGTGGAGTTGATCCGCCCGCTGCGTTCGAAGACGTTGCCGGGCACCTCGTCCACGCGCCGCCCCGCCATGATGCCGCCGACCTGGACCTTCTTGGCGAAGGCCACGATGTCCGGCTGCAGCCCGAGCTGCTGGTAGGCCCAGGGGGTGCCGGTGGTGCCGCCGCCCGTCTGCACCTCGTCCAGGACGAACAGGGCGTCGTGCGCGTGGCACAGGTCCTGCATGGCCCGCAGGAACTCCGGCCGCATGTGGTTGTCGCCGCCCTCTCCCTGGATGGGCTCGGCGATGAAGCAGGCGATGTCGTGCGGATGCCGCTCGAAGGCGGCGCGGGCCTGGGCCAGCGCGCGCTCCTCGGCCGCCTCGACGTCGCCGGCGTGGATGGCGGGCACCTCGACGCGCGGCCAGTCGAAGGTGGGGAACCGGTCGGTCTTGACCGGATCGGTGTTGGTCAGGCTCAGCGTGTAGCCGCTGCGGCCGTGGAAGGCCTGGGTGAGGTGGAGGACCCGGGTGCCGAGCTCGCGCGGGCGACCGGCGGCCTCGTTGCGGCGGCTCTTCCAGTCGAAGGCGACCTTGAGCGCGTTCTCCACGGCCAGCGCGCCGCCCTCGACGAAGAACAGGTGGGGCAGGGCGGGGTCGCCGAGCACCCGGGTGAAGGTGTCGACGAAGTCGGCGAGGTGCTCGGTGTACATGTCGGGGTTGGCCGGCTTGTTGCGGGCGACCTGGCCGAGCAGGCGGGCGAAGTCGGGGTCGAAGGGCGGGTTCACGCCGAGCGGCGCGGAGGCGAAGAACGTGTAGAAGTCGAGGTAGCGGCGGCCGTCGCGGGCGTCGACGAGCCACGAGCCCTGGCTGAGTTCGAGGTCGAGTACGAGCCTGTATCCGTCGACGAGCAGGTGGCGGGCAAGGCGGGCGTGAACGTCCATGTCTCCTCCGCATTCGGCCGGACATGCCATATATTCCCCACCGTAACCCGGATTCATCCATAAAATTTACGGATCATCGCCCCATCAGGCTATCTTTTTCAACCGGAAAGACAGCGCGATCAGCGTGATCCCGTACAGCAGCGCGAAGATCCCGACCAGCCAGACGAGGCTGAGCAGCCCGGCGGCCGGCCAGAGCAGGAGCAGCACGCCGAAGATGACCGACAGCACGCCGCCCAGGATGAGCATCCACTCGTTGGAGATGACCTTGCGCAGCTGGATCCCGTCCGCGATCTCCGCGATGCCGGTGAAGATCGCCCAGAGGGCGATGAGGTACAGCAGCACGAGCGAGGTGATGCCCGGCCAGATGAAGGCGGCGAGGCCGGCCAGGATGCCGATGACGCCGAGAGCCACGGCCCAGGCCCGCGACCGCACCTCGTGGCGGTACGCGGAGTAGATCGCGACGATGCCGTCGACGATCGCGTAGGCGCCGAAGAAGATCACCAGCACCAGCAGGGTGATGCCCGGCCAGATCAGTGCCAGGATGCCGAAGATCACGGCCGCGATGCCCCGGACGAGCGGCATCCACCAGGTACGTGCGAGTTGCTGCTCCATTCTTCCCTGATGTCCGCGCGAGCCGTCGGGGCATCCCTCGGCATGGTCAAGAATGGGCGATCATTGGGAGTAGACCACGATCGACACCGCGACGTACTGCACCAGGTAGGCGGCCAGGGTGAAGGCGTGGAACACCTCGTGGTAGCCGAACCAGCGGGGCGAGGGATCCGGCCGGCGCAGCCCGTACACGACGGCGCCGGCGCTGTAGAAGACGCCGCCGACGGCGACCAGCACCACGGCGGCCACCCCGGCGCCCCGCAGGAGCTGCGGCATCACGAAGATCGCGGTCCAGCCGAGCGCGAGATACAGGACGGTGTAGAGCCAGCGCGGCGCGCCCATCCACAGCACCCTGAACAGCACGCCCGCGAGCGCCCCGCCCCAGGTGACGGCGAGCACGGCGATGCGCGCGGCGCCGTCGAGCGCGAGCAGCGCGAACGGCGTGTACGTGCCCGCGATGATCAGGTAGATGTTGGCGTGGTCGAACCGGCGCAGCCACTCGGCGAGCCGGGGGCCGAGCGTGCCGCGGTGGTAGGTGGCCGAGATGCCGAAGAGCAGCCCTGAAGTGATCGCGTAGACGGCCGAGGCGAGGCGGGCCTGGAGGGTCGGGCCGAGCGCCACGAGCACGATGCCCGCGATCATGGTCACGGGCAACGCTCCCGCGTGCAACCACCCCCGCAGAATGGGCTTAACGGAGATCGTCGTCATATAACCTACGGTACCGTAGGTTAGAGTCCGTTCAAGAAGCGGGCGGCGATCGGCACCGCCGCCGACCGGCCCGAGCCGCCGTGCCTGACGAAGACGGAGAAGGCCAGGTCGCCGCGGTAACCGATGAACCACGCGTGCGGGGCGCCGTCCACGACCTCGGCGGTGCCGGTCTTGCCCGACAGGTCACCGGGCAGCCCCGCGCCACCGGCCGTGCCGTGGTCCACGACCGCGCGCATCATCGCCCGCAGCCCGGCCACCACCCCCTGGTCCAGCTCCACGGGGTCGGGCGCGGGGCCGTCGATGCGGGTGGCCTCCTTCTCCGGCAACAGCCTGGGCGCCCGCCAGGTGCCGCTCTGCACCGCGGCCGCGACCGTCGCCATGCAGAGCGGGCTGGCCGTGACCGAGCCCTGCCCGATGGCGTCGGCGGCGCGCTGGTCGGGCCCGTCCGCCTCCTGGATCGAGCCGCAGAAGCCGCCCGCGCCGGTCGGCAGCGCCCGCCCGAAGCCCCACCTGGAGGCCGTCCCCGGCAGGTCGGCCACGTCCAGCCGGGCGAGCGACTGCTCGACGAACGTGGTGTTGCAGGAGTACGCGAACGCGTCGGTGAAGGAGACGGCGCCGCGCGCCACCTCGCCGTCGTTGCGGAGGGTGCGATGACCGGGGATCGTGTACGTGCCGGGACACGCCACCTGGTCACTCGGGCCGAGCCCCGACTCCAGCAGCGCCGCGGCCGTGATGACCTTGAAGGTGGAGCCGGGCGGGAACACGTCCTTCAACGCGCTGAAGCCGCTCTTCAGCCGGTCGGCCACCGCGAGGATGTCGCCGCTGCTGGGCTGGATCGCCACGATGGCCGCGTCGGAGCTCGCGTCGAGCGCTCGCGCGGCCGCCGCCTGCACCGAGCGCGACAGCGTGGTCCGCTGGCGCCGGGTCTCCGGCCGCGCGCTCAGCAGCTCCCGGTCCGGCTTCCCCGGCGCCTTGGCCACCAGCACCCAGCCCACCGGCTCGCCCTCCTCCCGGTCGTCGCGCAGCGGCCGCAGGTGGGCGTCGGCGTAGCTGTTGTGCGGGATCTTGTCGCCCTCCCTGGTGACCTGCTCGGCCGGGGAGCCGAACAGCTCGACGAGCTCGATCGTGCCGCCGTCCTTGAGCAGCGGGTGCAGGGTCTCGGGCTGCCAGAGGACCTTCCACTGCCGGTCGCGCACCGCCAGCCTGAGCGTGCCGTCGAACGGCCACTCGCCCAGCTCCTCCAGCTCCCTGACCCCGGTAAACGTCACCTCGGCCGTCTCCTCGCCGGTGCGCTCGACGTCCCCGGGCTCCAGCCGCAGCCGCTCGACGCCGAGGGCGCCGCCCATCGCCTCGTGCCACTGCCTGAAGTCGCCGGGAGGCCGGTCCACCAGCCGCGACATGGCGACCACGTCGCCGTCCCGCCAGGCCTGGAAGTACGCGGCCGAGGTGGCGGCGGCGCTGCCCTCGACGCCGCCGGCGGCCGAGACCGCGAAAGCCACCGCGGCGATAACGGCCACAACTGCGCCTACGACCACAATCAGCCTGCGCTGTCGCATACGGTTCTCCCAGGAGGAGATGAACGTGGCACGTGGACAGAGGGAACCGATGCCCGGCCAGTACCCGGTGACCTTCGGCGAGGTGGAGCTGCTCCGGGACCTGGACAGGCAGGACGGCTGGGTGCTGTCCAAGGATGGCGTACCTCAGTCCTATGTGGACCTACAAGACCCGACATTTCTGGAATTCGAATACGTCCGCCTCATGGCCGACGTCATCGACCTGCTCGACGAGGGCCCGCTGAGCTGCGTGCACGTGGGCGGCGGCGCCTGCACGATCCCCCGCTACGTCGCCGCCACCCGGCCGGGTTCCCGGCACATCGTGATCGAGCCCGACGGCCTCCTGGTCAACCTGGTACGCGAGCAGCTCGACCTGCGCTCGGTGCCCAAGCTCAAAATGATCATCGCGGGCGGCCGGGAGGGCACCGCCAAGGTCTGGGACTCCTCGGCCGACCTCGTGGTGCTGGACGCGTTCACCGGCGCCACCATGCCGGTGGAACTGGCCACGGTGGAGTATCTCGGCGACGTCGCCCGCGTCCTGCGCCCCTCCGGCACGCTGCTGATCAACCTGGCCGACGGCAAGGGCCTGGCCTTCGCCAGGCGCCTGCTCGCCACCGTCACCGGCGCCTTCCGCCACGTCGCCCTGCTGGCCGAGCCCGGGGTGATGCGCGGGCGCCGGTTCGGCAACCTGATCGTCGCCGCCTCGCGCGCCGAGCTGCCGCTCGACCCGCTCACCCGCCGCGCCGCCGGCGGCCTCACCCAGGCCAGGTGCGTGTACGGGGAAGCGCTGGAAAACTTCGTCGCCGGAGCCGCCCCGATCAAGGACGGCGACGCGGTGCTCGCCCCGGTGCCACCGCCGGCGGTGTTCGGCTAGGGCCGCAGGTAGGCGAGCACGGCCGCCACCCTGCGGTGCACGTCGGCGCTGACCTCCAGGCCGAGCTTGGTGAAGATGGAGTTGACGTTCTTCTCCACCGACGACACCGACAGGTGCAGGGCCCTGGCGATGGCGCCGTTGGAGCGGCCGTGGGCCATCTCGCGGAGCACGTCGCGCTCGCGCGGGGTGAGCGACTCCGGCTCACCGCGCAGGTCGTGTCTCGCCATCAGGCCCTCGACGACCTTCGGGTCGATGACCGAACCCCCGGAGGCCACCGCCCTGATCGCGCCGAGCAGCTCGTCCAGGTCGCCGACCCGGTCCTTCAGCAGGTAGGCGAAGCCCTCGGTGCCGTGCTTGAACAGCTCCAGCGCGGACAGCGCGTCGGAGTACTGCGACAGCACCACGATGCCGACCCCCGGGTGCGCCGCCCGCACCGCGTGCGCGGCGTCGATGCCCTCGAAGCCCTGCCGCCAGTCGCCGCCGGGCATCCTGATGTCGGTGACCACCACGTCGGGCCGCAGCCTGCGCACCGCGTCGAGCAGCTCGTCGGCGTCGCCGACCGCGCTGACGACGGTGACCCCGCCGGACGTCTCCAGCAGCTGCCGGGTGCCCTCGCGCACCAGGTAGTGGTCGTCGGCCAGGACCGTCCTGATCGCGTCACCCATCGACCGGCACCCACGCGTCCACCCGTGTCCCCTCTCCGCGCGCGCTCTCGACCCGCAGCCCGCCGCCCAGCGCGTCGAGCCGGTCGGCCAGCGTGGCGAGCACGCCGGGCCGCGCCTCGAACCCCGTGCCGTCGTCGGTCACCGTGGCGCCGAGCCGCCCTTCCTCCCGGGACAGCCGCACCTCTATCCTGGCCGCCCCCGCGTGCTTGAGCGCGTTGGCGACGGCCTCGCTCACCGTGAAGTACATCGCGCCCTCGACCTCGTCGGGGAACCGCTCGGCCCGCAGCTCCCGGCCGGCGAGCACCTGGACGGGCACCGGCAGCCGGGCGCAGCGCTCCTCGACGGCCTCCACCAGGCCGCCCTGGCTGAGCGCCGACGGGTGGATGCCCGCCGCGAGCTCGCGCAGGTCGGCGAGGGTCTGGCGGGCCTGCTCGCGGAGGTTCCCGAGCGTCCCGGTGCCGCCGCCGGTGGCGCGGGCCAGCTCGATGCCGGCGATGAGGGCGACGAGCTGCTGCTGCACGCCGTCGTGGATGTTGCGCTCGATGCGCCGCCGCTCGGCCTCCTGCGCGTTGACCAGGCGGGTGGCCAGCCCGGCGCTCTGGATGGCCAGCCCGGCGGGTACGGCCAGCGCCTCCAGGAAACGCCGGTCCTCGACGGACAGGCGGCCGTGGGCACGCGGGCCGCACTCGATCCGCCCCTGCCCGCCGAGCACGGGCAGGGTGATCGCGGCGGGACCGTCCTCCGGCCCGGAGACCACCCGGCGGCCGTCGGCGAGCGTCACGGCGGCCCAGCGGGTCTCCAGGCCGGTGCGCACGGCCATGGCCAGTCTGCCGAGCTGCTCGACGGGCTCCCGGCTGTCCTCCAGCTCCGGGCCGAGGCTGGACAGCACCTCCTGCACGGTCGGCCGCACGTCGAACACCAGCAGCAGCCGCGAGCCGCGCAGGCCGACGCGGAGGTCGAGCAGGCGGTGGCGGACGACCGCGACCACGATCGCGCCGGGCAGCGCCCCCAGCATGGCCAGCGCCCCGGCCACGCCGACGACCGGCAGGGCGACCCCTCCGAAGAGGAAGAAGTACGCCAGCAGCACTCCCACCTGGGTGGCCGTGGTCCCGGCGACCATCCAGCCGTACTGCGAGCGTTCCGGCGGACGGCTGCGGCGCCAGCGCAGCACGAGCCCGCCGAGGACCACCCAGCCGGCGACCCAGACGGTGAGCTGGCCGACGGTGGCGGCGAGAACGCCGGTCAGTTGCACGGGATCGGTCACGTCCGGAGACCCGCCGAGGAAGAGGGGCGCCATCAGCACCCCCGCGGCGTGCACGGCGGCGGCGACGCCCGCGCCCCAGGCGACGGGACGCCACCGGCGCGAGGGCAGCCGGCCCTCCGGGAACAGCAGCGGGACGTACACCCAGGTCAGCGCGTAGAAGACGACCATCGCGACCATCGAAGGGGCCGCGAGCCCGGGCACGCGGCCGACCAGGCCGACGCCGAAGATGCCGGCGCCGAAGCACACCGCGGCGGCCAGCAGCAGCCGGCCGTACGGCACGTCCGGCCGGCGAGCGGCCAGCAGCCAGCCCAGCACCGGCAGGACCAGCCCGACGGCGACGAACGCCACGTGCCAGACCGTGAAGCCCTCCAGGAGCGACCCGCCCACCAGACCCGCGGCCGCGATCAGGGCCATCAGCCCGGCCACCAGATTCGTACGCATCGCCCCTCATCGTCACAAAGGCAGCTGACCTGCGTCCATGAGGTTGACCGCACAGTCGGTGCGGCCATCCCCACCCCGCGGGACGGTGGCCTGCCCGGTGGGCGCGGCGGCGGCGCCCGGCTTGGCTGGGGGCACGTCCACGCGAGGAGGATCTTTCATGAGAAGGCGCGTATCACTCCTGGCGGCCGCCTGTGCCGTCAGCCTGACGGCGTGCGCCGCACCGGTCGCCACCGCCGCGGCGGTCCCACCGGTCGCCACTGCCGCGACGGCGACCGCGACGCCTGCGGCCACGTCTACGGCGCCGCCCGTCGAGATCCCGGACACGCCTCTGGGGGACGCGCTGCGCTGGGTGCTGGACGCCTCCACCAGGGCGCCGGTCGGGGAGAGCGAGCTGAGGACGCGCATCGCCCCCGAGTTCCTCGCGGCGGTCCCGGCCGAGCAGTTCGACGCGGTGCTGACCGCGTACCCGGACCTGAGCCTGCGGGCGGTGAGCGTGGCGCACGCCGCCGCGCTCGTGGCGGGCGTGGAGTCGGGCGGCAAGCGGTTCCTGCTGGAGTTGTCGGTCGACGGCGCGGGGTTGATCAACGGGATGCGGCTCACCGAGGCGCCCGCCCCGCAGCCCGCGCCGAAGAGCTGGAAGGAGCTGGAGCGGCGGCTGCGCGCCGTCGCGCCGCGGGCCGGGTTCGTCGCGGCGCGGGTCGACGGCCGCGCCTGCCGCACCGTGCGCGGCGTCGCGGCGGACGTGCGCCGCCCGCTCGGCTCGATGTTCAAGCTGTACGTGCTCGGCACGGTCGCCGGGCAGATCGAGAAGGGCGCCTACGGCTGGGACACCGAGCTGACGATCACGGCGGACGTGAAGAGCCTGCCGACCGGGCAGCTCCAGGACCGCCCCGACGGGAGCCGGGTGACCGTGCTGGAGGCCGCCAGGCTGATGATCTCCATCAGCGACAACACCGCCACCGACCTGCTCATCCGCAAGGCGGGACGCGAGGCCGTGGAGCGCACCATGCGTTCCTGGACGAAGGGCCACGACCGGCGCAACACGCCGCTGCTGACCACGAGGGAGCTGTTCGTACTCAAGGGCGCCCGCTACCCGGAGCTGGCCGAGCGCTACCTGTCGATGAACACCCGGGACAGGCGCGACTATCTGGCGAAGGTCGTGGCGAAGGTGCCGCTCTCGGACATCCGTCCGTGGACCCACCCGCGCGAGCTCGACACGATCGAGTGGTTCGTGTCACCGGAGGACGTCTGCCGCGCCCACGCCGCGCTCTCCGGGCTGGGCGACGAGCGGGTGGACGAGATCATGTCGGCGAACGACGCGGGGCTCGGGCTGCCGCCGGACCGGTGGCGGTCGGTGTGGTTCAAGGGCGGCTCCGAGCCCGGGGTGTATGCCATGGGCTTCCGCGCCCGTACCACCGACGGCAGGACGTACGCCGTGACCCTGATGGGCGTCGACCCGGACGCGCCGTTGGACGACGGGAAGACCGGCCAGGAGTTCCTGGCGCTGGCGCGGGGCGCGTTCGCGCTGGCGGCGCGGGGCTAGCTGATCGTCAGGCAGGCGATCCGGTCACCGGCGTTGCCGGCGTCGGGGCCGGTCGCCGTGGTCTCCTTGGAGTGCAGGACCAGGGAGCGGGGCGGCGTGGCCGGGTCGAAGCCCCACGGGTGGCGGGCGGTGGCCCGGCCGGCGCCGGTGGCGTCGGTCTTGAGGTCGAGCCAGATCTCGTTGTCGGCGCTGGCCGGGCCGGGCCGGTGCTGGTAGTGCGGGCCCGCGTCGGCGCCGGTCTTGCCGCACGGCTTCGTGTGCAGGTGGGCGCCGTAGCCACGACTCGGCCGGAAACCCTCGACCACCAGAGAGGTGATCGTCTGGCCGCCGGACGACTCGGCGGTGACGCTGGCCTGGGCGCCTTCGGGCGCCAGCTTCCGGTCATAGGCGACCGCGGAGGCGCCGGCGACGGTGAACTCGCCGCTGCCGTTGAGCGTGGTGGCCGGCTGGCCTTCCGTGTGGGCGAGCTGCGGCGGGCTGGCGCCGCAACCGGCCGCGAGCAGGGCGAGCAGGATGACGGGCAGGCGTGTGGGCATGCCCCACTCATATCAGTAACCGAGTGACTACGCATCGTGTTTGAAGATTCGTGTCCCACTTCAGCGACCCGGCCCTCACCCCCGCCCGCCAAAAGGTCGCGATCGAATCGAGACGTGACCTTGCCATGCCCCTCTTGCCTAGAACCGAATTCTAGAAGCAGAGTGGGACCATGATGGAGGAGTACGCGGACCGCGTGTGGCGTGGGGAGACTGGCGACAGCATCGCGGATCCCGGGTTGTCCGGCAGGGGTGTGATGACCGTCGCCGACGGCCTGGGGTGGTGGCCCGGATTCGGCAACGTGATCGCGTTCGAGACGGAGGGGCACCTGGCGCTCTGGGACACCAGCAGCCCGTTCTCGGCGGGCAAGCTGTACGAGGACGTGCGGGGATGGACCCGGGCGCCGCTGACGGCCGCGTTCTACTCGCACGGCCACATCGACCACGTCTTCGGCACCGGGCCGTTCGAGGAGTCCGGGCCCCGGGCGACGGTGTACGCGCACGAGGCCGTCGTGCCGAGGTTCCAGCGCTACCTGCTGACCAGCGGCTACAACGCGGTGATCAACCAGCGGCAGTTCCAGCTCCCCGGCCTCCAGTGGCCCTCGGAGTACCGCCACCCCGACGTCACCTACCGGGACGCGCTCACCGTCAGGCTCGGCGGGCTGACCTTCGACCTGTTCCACGCCAAGGGCGAGACCGACGACGCCACGGTCGCGTACGTGCCCGAGCACCGGCTGCTGCTGCCCGGCGACCTGTTCATCTGGGTCACTCCCAACTGCGGCAACCCGCAGAAGGCGCAGCGCTACCCGCGCGAGTGGGTGCACGCCCTGCGCCGGATGGCCGCGCTCGACGCCGAGATCATGCTGCCCAGCCACGGCGCCCCGATCTTCGGCCGCGACCGCATCCGGCAGGCGCTGCTGGAGACGGCCGAGTGGCTGGAGTCGCTGGTCACCCAGACGCTCGGCCTGCTCAACGCGGGCGCCCGGCTGGACGAGATCGTGCACGCCGTCCGGCCGCCCGGCCACCTGGCCGACCGGCCGTACCTGCGGGCCCGTTACGACGAGCCGGAGTTCGTGGTGCGCAACCTCTGGCGGCTCTACGGCGGCTGGTACGACGGCAACCCGGCCAACCTCAAGCCCGCTCCCGACGCGGTGCTCGCCCGGGCGGTGGCGGACCTGGCAGGCGGCGCCGGGAAGCTCGCGGACGCCGCCGTGAAGGCGCTCGCGGACGGCGACGAGCGGCTCGCCGGCCACTTCGCCGAGATGGCCGCGCTCGCCGCTCCTGACGACCCGGGCGTCCACCGGGTCCGCGCCGACGTCTTCGCCGCCCGCGCCGCCCGCGAGGCGTCCCTCATGGCCAAGGGCGTCTTCACCTGGGCCGCCTCCGAGTCGGCGGAGCGGGCCGGCTCCTGACCGGTCAGCCGAAGTGCGACCGGGTCTCGGCGAAGGCCCGGTCGGTGCCCTCCAGCGCGAGGGCCACGTCCTGTTCCGTGTGGGCCGCCGACATGAACCAGTTGTGCCAGGGGTGCAGGTAGACGCCGTGCCGCAGGCAGGCGTCGCTCCAGTGCAGGGCGACCGACAGGTCCGCGTCGCCGTCGAAGCTGAGCCACGGGATCGTCACCGGGCCGGTCTGGTTCACCACGAAGCCGTGCGCCTTGGCCTGCGCGTACAGGCCCTCCCTGAGCTGGGTGCCGGCGCGCTCCATCGCCGCGATGCCGTCGGTGTCGCGCAGGGTCTCGATGGTCGCCTTGGCCGCCGCCATGGCGACCGCGGAGAACCAGAACGACCCGGTCGTGTAGAGCGTCTGGGCCGCGCCCCGCAGCGCGTCGACGCCGGTGAGGGCGGCGATCGGGTAGCCGTTGGCCATGGCCTTGGACCAGGCCGTCAGATCCGGCCGCACTCCGTACCGCTCCCACGACCCGCGCAGGTCGATCCGGAACCCGGCGCGCACGTCGTCGATCACCAGCGCCGCGCCGAGCCGGTCGGCCAGCGCCCGCGCGCCCCGCGCGAAGGCGGGCTCGACCAGTGCCTGGTCCTCGAACGAGTCGTGCTTGAACGGCGTCACGATGATCGCCGCCACGTCGTCGCCCGCGCTCGCGGCGGCGGCCTCCAGCGACTCCAGGGAGTTGTAGTCGAACTCGACCAGGTCGGCCCGCTCGTTCGGGGTGGTGCCGGCGGTGGAGGGCGTGCACCACGGGTCGGCCCCGTGGTAGGCGCCGTGCGCGCGGAGCACCTTGGTGCGGCCGGTGGCGGCGCGGGCGACCATGAGCGCCTGGGTGGTGGCGTCGGTGCCGTTCTTGGAGAACATCGCCCAGTCGGCGCTCGGGATCGTGTCCACCAGCAGCTCGGCCAATTCCACCATGATCGGGCCGGGGCCGTTGAGGCAGTCGCCGAGAGCGGCCTGCCGGGCGGCGGCCTCCTCCACCCGGGGGTGGCGGTGGCCCAGCACGACCGGCCCCCAGCTGCACATGAAGTCGATGTACGCGCGACCGTCCGCGTCCCACTGCCGGCAGCCTTCGGCCCGCTCGAAGAACTGCGGGTAGCCGGGGGCGAAGATGGCCGCGTTGAGGTGCCCGTACATGCCGCCGGGGACGACCTTGGCGGCCCGCGCGCGGAGTTCGGCGTCTGTCATCGGAGACTCCTAAGGGGTGGTCAGTCGAGGAGGGCCAGCACGGCGTCGAGGTCCGTGAGCCCGGCGTCGGAGCCGAGCCCGGTGGCCACCAGGGAGGCGGCGGCGGTGCCCCAGCGGGCGGCGGTGGGCACGTCCTCGCCGTGCAGCAGGCCGGTGACGAACCCGGCGCAGTACGCGTCGCCGCAGCCGGTGGTGTCGGCCACCTCCGTCTTGACGACCGGGACCCGTTCGGCGCCCGCGCCGGTCACCACGAGGCTGCCCGCCTCGCCCAGCGTGACGAGCACGCCGCGCGGCCCCTCGGCCAGCAGCGCCCCGGCGGCCTCCCGCACATCGTCGGCGCCCGCCATCAGCCGGGCCTGGCTCTCGTTCGGCAGCACGTAGTCGACGTGCGGCAGGAACGCCCGCGCCAGACCGAGCAGGTCCGGCATCTCCGACAGCAGATCCATGGTGACCACCGTGCCGGCGGCCCTGACCTCGTCGAGCAGCGCGAAGAAGGCGGGGTCGGCGAGCGCGAAGGTGACGTCCACGCCGCCCAGGTGGATCGCCCGCGCCCGGCGCAGCAGATCGGTGTCGAGGTCGGCGGGCGTGACGCCGAGGTTCGCGCCGGGGACGTGGAAGCTGGGGCGCCCGCCGTCCGGCCGGATCGGCAGGATCGAGGCGGCGGTGTGCTCCCCCGCCCGGCGGACCAGCCGGGAGACGTTCACGCCGTGCTTGGCCAGCACCGCGACGAGGAAGTCGCCGAGCTCGTCGTCGCCGGCGGCGCCCATGGTGACGACCTCGTTGCCCAGCTTGACCAGGTCGACGGCGGTGCCGGCGGCGGAGCCCGCGGCGGTGAGCCGGATCTCGTCGACGAGCACGGTGTCCTGCCCGTCGGGGATGTGCGAGACGGGCCTGGCGAGGATGTCGACGATGTGCACGCCGACGGTGACGACGGTCATGGTTTAAATAGACAGACGTCCGACTAAAAAGTCAATATGCTGGAACGAACACGGAAGGGGGCATGCCGATGCCGAAGATCGTGGACCACGACGAGCGCAGGCGCGAGGTGCTGTCAGCCGCCCGCCGGGTGATCGTCAGAGACGGCATCGACGCCGCCACCACCCGCGCCATCGCCAAGGAGGCCGGCTACTCCAACGGTGTCCTGGCCCACTACTTCACCGACAAGGACGAGATCCTGCTGTCGGCGCTGAGCCAGTCCCACGAGCGCATCCGCGACCGGCTGTCCCGCAAGGTCGAGGGCGTCTCTGGGCTGGCCGCGCTGCGCGAGCTGCTCCTCGACAACCTGCCGCTCGACGCCGAGCGCACCCAGGAGACCCGCCTGGAGGTGAGCTTCTGGAGCCGGAGCCTGGCCTCCGAGCGGCTGGCCGAGGTGCAGCGGTCGGAGGCGGCCGAGCTGCGCGCCGCCGTGCGCGACCTGCTCGGCCAGGCGAGCGCGGCGGGCGAGCTGACCACCGGGCAGAACCTCGACGACGTGACCGAGCACCTGCTCGCCCTGGTCGACGGCCTGAGCCTGCACCTGCTGCTCTATCCGGACCGGCTGCGCCGGGTCGACCTGGAACGACTCCTGCTCCAGCACCTCGACGGGCTCTGATTCGTTGCCGCATTTCGGACGACCGACTACATTGCCGCCATGAGCCTCCGCGAGCAGTTGTGCGCGTACGGCAGGCGCGCCGTCGAGCTGGGCCTGGTCATCGGGACGTCGGGCAACCTGAGCGTGCGCGAGGGCGACCGGGTGGCGGTGACCCCCTCCGGGGTGGCGCTCGACCGGCTGACCCCGGAGTCGTGCCCGGTCGTGGACCTCGACGGCAACCTCCTGGAAGGTGACGCGCAGCCGTCCTCGGAGACGCCGATGCACCTGGCGATCTACCGCGCCACCGACGCGCGCGCGGTGGTCCACACCCACTCGGTGTTCGGCGCGGTCGTGGCCACCACGAAGACCGAGCTGCCGCCGATCCACTACAACGCGCTGATGCTGGGCGGGGTGGTCAAGGTCGCCGAGTACGCCACGTACGGCACCGACGAGCTGGCCGCGAACGTGCGGGCGGCGCTGGAGGGCAAGCGGGCGGCGCTGATGGCCAACCACGGCGGGGTGACCATCGGCGCCACGCTGGAGGAGGCGTTCGAGGCCACCCGGCTGCTGGAGTGGCTGTGCGAGGTGTACGTGCGCGCGCTGGGCGTGGGCGAGCCGGCCGTGCTCACCGACGAGCAGCTCGCCGCCGTGGTCGAGCGCGCGCTCAACCCGCCGGAGTTCCCCCGCCGGTGAGCGCCCGCTCGGCGAGCCCGGTCGGCAGCCCGCCGGAGCCGGCGATCCGGTCGTGGAAGGACTTCAGCGAGCCGGTGTACGACGCGCGGATCCGTTCGATCTCGATGGCGCCGGTGAGGTACGAGGGGGCCTGGGTGGGCCAGGCGCAGTAGCGGCTGACCTCGCCCTGCGCGGTGCCGGGCGACAGCGACGCCTTGGTGGCCATGAACGTCTCGGCCTCCTCGGTCGTCATGTCCCCGCAGTGCAGCGCGGTGTCCACGACGATGCGGGCCGCCCGGAAGATCCGGAAGTCCAGGTGGGCCAGCTCGGTGGCGGGCGTGCCGAAGTAGCCCTGCTCGTGCAGGAGCTTCTCCACGTACAGGCCCCAGCCCTCGGTGAAGTACGGGGTGCGGAACACCTTGCGCACCGGGTGCGGGTTGGCGGCCAGGGTCGCCAGGTGCCAGTGGTGGCCGGGGTAGGCCTCGTGGACCGCGATCGACGGCATCTGCGCCCGGCTGTTGGTGCGCAGCCGCTGCCGCACCTGCTCGGGCGTGAAGTGGTCGGGGGTGTACGGCACGAAGAACACGCCGGTGCGCGAGCTGCTGAGCGGCGGCGGCGCCAGGTAGTGGGCCACCGCCACGACGGGCCGGCTGTAGACCGCCGACGGCAGCACCAGGCACTCCTCGCCCTCGGGGAACGTCACCAGGTCCCGCTCGCGGACGAACTCCCTGGCCCGCCGGGTCTCGGCCTCGTACTCGGCCCGCATCCCCTCCAGCGTGCCGGGGTGGTCGTCCATGAGCGTCTCCATGGCGGCCCGCCAGTCGGGCGAGCCGCTCACCCGTACCGCGACCTCGCGCATCCGCCCGTCCAGCTCGTCCCAAGCGGCCCGGCCCTTCTCGTGCAGCTCGGCGGCGCCGTACCCGAGCAGTTCGCGCTCGCGCAGCAGGCGCGAGTAGAGCCGCTCGCCCATCCGCCAGGTGCCGCCGCACTGGAAGCCGTCCAGGAACGCGACCAGTTCGTCGAACGCGGCGGCGGCCGGCTCGGCGGCCTCGGCGAGCCGGGCCCGCAGGTCCGGGTCGCCGACCATGCCGGGGACGGTCTCGGTGAGGAAGGCGCGCCCGGTGCGCGCCTGGCCGAGCCCGCGCCGCACGATCAGCGGCGCGGCCAGCTCGGGGTCGAGGTTGGCGCGGCAGGCGGCCAGCACTCCGGGCACCTCGGCCAGCCGGGAGATCGCGGCGGCCACCAGCTCGGGCTCCGGCCTGAGCCGGTGCTGGAACGGCGTGAACAGGGCCGTGAAGACGGCCGACAGGTAGACGGCCGGGTCGCGCCGCCAGTCGGGCCACTCCGCCAGCGCGACCGCGCCGCGGAGCTGGGAGATCACGAGGTCACGGTCGATCGGGTCGCCCGTCTCGCCGGCCTCCAGCCGCGCCAGCCATCGGGCCTCCTCGCGCTCGCGCTCGGCGAACGCGGCGGCGGAGAAGTCGCCGAGCGTGTGGTCGTAGCCCTCGGCGCCCAAGGTGCTCGCCAGGACCGGACGCCGGGAAAAGTACCACCTGAGAAACTCGTCCACCGATGCACCATATCCTTGGCGAATGCCCCTTCAGATCACCGGCGCGTTAGGCGATCCCGACCTGATCCGGCTCCCCTGGGAGCTGCCGCTCGCGGAGTGGCCCCAGCACCACCTCGTCGACCTGCCCCGCGGCATCTCGCGGCACGTCGTGCGGTTCGCCCGGCTGGGCGGCAAGGTCTACGCGATCAAGGAAATCAGCGAGCGGTACGCCAGGCGCGAGTACCAGCTCCTGTGGGACCTGGCCAGGCTGGACGCGCCCGCCGTGGAGCCGGTCGCCTACGTCACCGGCCGCGAGGAAGGGCTGGACGCGGCGCTGATCACCCGGCACCTGCAGTTCTCGCTCCCGTACCGGGCCGTGATGTCCGGGACGCTGCGCCCCGACACGCTCACCCGGCTGATGGACGCGCTGGTCGTGCTGCTGGTGCGGCTGCATCTCACCGGGTTCTACTGGGGCGACTGCTCGCTGTCGAACACGCTGTTCAGGCGCGACGCGGGGGCGTTCGCCGCCTACCTGGTCGACGCCGAGACCGGCGAGATGCACCCGATGCTCAGCGACGGGCAGCGGCTCGGCGACATCGACGCCGCGCACCTGAACATCTTCGGGGAGATGCTCGACCTGGAGGCCGGCGGCCTGCTCCATCCGTCGATCGACCCGATGGACACCGCCGAGGACATCGTCAGCCGCTACCACCGGCTGTGGGCCGAGCTGACCCAGGACGAGATCATCGAGGAGGTCGACTGGCACCGGGTGGAGCAGCGGATCCGGCGGCTGAACCTGCTCGGGTTCGACGTGGCCGAGATGATGGTGCGGCGCAAGGTCGGCACCGGCCGGCTGATCGTCCGCCCCAAGGTGGTCGACTCCGGGCACCACCAGCGCCGCCTGCTGCGGCTGACCGGCCTGGACGCGGAGGAGAACCAGGCCAGGCGGCTGCTCAACGACCTCGACGGGTTCCGGGTCGCCGTGGGGCTGCGGCACGAGGACGAGGCGATCGTGGCGCACCGCTGGCTGGCCGAGGTGTTCCAGCCGACGATCGCGGCCATCCCGGCCGGGCTGCGCGGCAAGCTGGAGGCTCCGCAGCTGTTCCACGAGATCCTCGACCACCGGTGGTACCTGTCGGAGGCGGCCGGGAGCGATGTGGGGCTGGCCGCGGCGGTCAAGTCGTACGTGGACAAGGTGCTGGTCTTCAAGCCCGACGAGAAGGCGCTCCTTCCGGACGAGGCGACGGAACCGAATGCGAATAACCTTCCCTGAGGCCTTTGTCATTTCCTCATAAATCGCGGGATTATCCCTCTCAGTAGGGTTTTTCTTCGCCTCAGCCGTAGACAACTTCATCTCGGTACGGCTCACGTTATCGCCGTTCATTTCCGTCTCTTCTGGCATCCCTAAGCTGTCCGCGTCCGCATGACGGCGAGGGAGGCCACCGTGCTCGCACTCGACAGCTGCCTGACCGAAGTCATGGCCATACCGGGAGCGCTCGACGCGATGCTCGTGGATCACACGAGCGGCATGGCCGTGTCCTTCAGCGGGCAACCCCGCGGCGTGGACGCCGACAAGGCGGCCGCGGCGCTGACCGAGATGCTGCGGGCCAGCATGGACGGGCTCTCGCGGGCCTGTCCCGGCGACACCGTGCGCATCGGCGACCTGCTGATCAGCACCGACCAGGGACACCACCTGATCAGGCTGATGGACACCCTGTTCGAGGGGCCGCTGGTGATCTACGTGCGCCTCGACATGGAGCGGTCGAACATCGCGCTGGCCCGCCACCGGCTGCGCACCATCTCCGAGCAGCTGCTGGCGTGACCGATGCCGTCGCTGGACACGCTCCTGGCCGGCCTCGCCAAGGAACGGGCCACCGGTGCGCTGCGGGTGGGCCGCGCCGGCACCGTCTACCTCGACGACGGGCGCATCACGTACATGACCTGCGCGCAGGTGCCCGGCGCCGAGCGGCTGCTCGCGGCCGGTGGCCGGGTGCCGGAGTCGGCGCTGCGCAGGCTGCAGGCCGACGGCGGCACCGAGCGCCTGCTGGAGGAAGGCCGGGTCACGCTCGGCGAGCTGCAGTACTGCGTGCTCGGCGCGGTGCTGGACGCGGCGTTCTTCCTGCTGCCGGTGACCGGCGCCCGGCCGAGGTTCCGGCCCGGCGAGGGGCACTGGCTCGGCGGGCGCTGGTACTTCGACGTGCCCGGCCTGGTGCGCGAGTGCGCGCGCCGCCGGGCACGGCTCGCCGAGACGTGGCCGCGGGCCGACCTGGACACCTCCCCCGTACGCGCCGCGCGGCGGATGCCCGGGCAGAGCGTGACGCTCAGCGACGTGCAGTGGGAGGTGGCGATCGGGGCCGACGGCGAGGCCACTCCCCTGGAGCTGGCCAAACGGCTGGGCCGGTCCGGTTACGCGGTCCTGCTGGCGGTGCGCAGGCTGGCGGCGGCGGGCCTGATCGTCGCGGCCGAGGGGACGGAGCCGCTGCCCAGGCGGGTCAAGCGGCTCGACGTCGCCCGGCACAGGGCGGACGCCACCGCCGGCGGCCCGCTCGGCCCGGTCGTCACCGGGGATCCCACGGACATCGAGCTGCTGCTGCGGCTCAGGAAGGCGTTGGAGGAGCTGACGTGAGGTTCCCCTCACGCAGGAGGAGGCCATCTGTGGAACTGCGTCAAGAGGTGCTCAAGGAGATGGTTCTCCTGCGCGAACGGACGGCCGACGTCAAAGGGAGCGTGGCCTCCACCATCGACGGGCTGACGATCGCCTGCGACCTGGCGGAGGACACCAGCGAGCACGTGTCCGCGCTGGCCGCGGCGCTGCTCGCGATGAGCCGGCGCATGATGATCCTGGCCGGGCGGGGCGACCTGGAGGAGACGCTCGTCTCCGGCAGCGCGGGCCACGCCGCGTTCTACGCCGCCGGCCCCACTGTCGTCCTCACAGTCCTGGCTGAGCCCGGCGCCAACCTCGGGCTGCTCCGGCTGGAGGGGCGCAAGACCGCCGCCGCGGTGGCGGCGGTGGCAGCAGGCAAGAAGTGACCATTCCTGATCGGAGGAAAGCATGGCCAGCATGGACATCTCTCTCAAGGAGATGATGGCGATCGACGGCTCCATCGGCGCCGCCATCGTGGACCACGGCAGCGGCATGGCGCTCGGCGCCCTGGGCGGGTCCAAGGACCTGGACCTCCAGGTCGCCGCGGCCGGCAACACCGAGGTCGTCAAGGCGAAGCTCCGGACGATGGACTCGCTCGGGCTCAACGACGCCATCGAGGACATCCTCATCACGCTCGGCGGCCAGTACCACATCATCCGGCCGATCTCCGGGCGCGGCGGCAAGGGCCTGTTCCTCTACCTGGCCCTGGACCGCGGCCGGGCCAACCTGGCCCTGGCCAGGCACCATCTCAAGGGCATCGAGGAGAAGCTGGAGGTCTGACCCCTCCCCCGAGAACCCGGCGGCACGCGTCCGGGCGCGGCGAGCGCGTGCCGCCGCCGGGGCGCATCTCGCGAGCGGCAGCCTCCCGGCGCTTCGCGAGGTGCGCCCCTTCCAGCTGTATCGCAATCAGCGGGCCGGGCCCGCGTGACCGGCGGTGAGCTTGGTGACGGCCTCGACGAGCTCCGGCCAGAGCGCCCGCGGGAGGTCGTGCCCCATGCCGGGGAAGACCTTGAGCTCGGCGCCCGGGATGGCCGCTGCCGTGGCCTGCCCCCCGGAGAGCGGGACGAGCTGGTCGTCGGCCCCGTGGATGACCAGCGCCGGGACGTTGAGCCGGGTGAGGGCCTCGGTCCTGTCGGGCGACGCCATGATGGCGGCGAGCTGCCGGGCGAACCCCGCCGGGTCGTGGCCGCGGTCGAACGCCTCCCCGGCCAGCCGCTGGACACGCTCGCGGTCGAGCTCGTACCCCGGGGAGCCGATGACCGACCAGGTCGCCAGCGCCTGGGTCATGGCCTCCTCCCGGGTGGTCACCGGCTTGGCGAACAGGACCGACCGGGCGCTCTCGCTCGGCGGGGCGACCGCGCCACCGGGGGTCGACATGATCGAGATGAGGGTGAGCACCCGCTCGGGATGCCGGATGGCGAGCGACTGGGCGATCATGCCGCCCATCGAGGCGCCCATCACGTGCGCGGCCGGCCAGCCGAGGGCGTCCATCAGCCCGGCGGTGTCCGCGGCCATGTCGTCCAGCAGGTAGGGCGCCGGCTTGCCCGGTGCGGGCGCGCCCGCCTCGTGGAGGTGGGTGGACATCCCGGCGTCGCGGTTGTCGAACCTGACGACATGGTGCCCCTGCTCGGCGAGCTGCTCGCACAGCTCGTCGTCCCAGTGAATGAGCTGGGCGCCCAGCCCCATGATCAGGAGGAGCGGGCGCCCGTCGGGAGAGCCGAAGCTCTCGTACGCGATGTCGATTCCATGAGCCGATGCGGTCGAGGTCACGGCTCTAGAATGACATTCTAATCGTGGTGACGCAAAGGTCAGCGGCGCACGAGCTTGCGGATGCGCTCGCGGCTCAGCACCAGGCCGCCGCCGACGAGGATCACGCCGCCGGCCACGGCGGCTCCCGCCACGTTGCTCCGCTCGGTGGCCGCGGCCGCCTCGGCGCCGCCGGCGGCGGGCTGCGGCTCGGCCGGGGCCTTGACGAGGTTCACCGGGTCGGCCTTCACGGGGCTGGTCTTCACGGGCTCGGCCTTGTCGCTGCCGGACTGGCCCGCGACGGCCTTCTCCTCGTCCTTCTTGTCCGCCTTGTCGTCCGCCTTGTCCCCGGCCAGGACCGGCGGGGCGGCCGGGTTGCGGTCCATGCGCTTGTAGGCGCCCTCGGAGAAGGCGACCGGGTGGTTCTTCAGGCCCAGGCCGTCACCCCACTTGGTGATGACGTACTCGACCTCGATGTGGCCCTTGCCGCCGTTGCCGTCCACCATGAGCGTGCGCGGGTTGAACTTCCCGCCGGTCAGGTCGGCGAAGGTCTTGCCGTCCAGGTCGAGCATGATGCCCTTGCTGGACGGGACGCCCGGGCCGCGGTCGCCGACGAAGAACGGCGCCTTCTTGCCCTTGTAGACGACGTAGCCCTCGGTCAGCAGCGGCCAGCTGGGGCTGGCGGCCATGCCTTTCTGCATGGGCTTGCCGCTGGCCGGCAGGCCGGTGTCACCCGCGCGGCCGGAGCCGTCGTCCCAGAAGTAGGAGGCCGTGGTCTCGCCCTGGAGCAGGACCTTCTCCGTGCCCTTGTCGGTGTCGGCGTGAGCTGCGGCGCCGGAGCCGAGCGCCAGCGTGCCGGCGGCGGCGACGATCGCGGCGATGGAACGCATGCTGAAACGAGCAGACATGAAAAACAGAAGTCCTTTGTGAGGCAACAGCAAAGATGCGCTCGCGGAACGACGTAGCCGGGCATCAAGCCGTACGGACGCTACGGTGGGAGCGCGAAAGGAAGATCAGGAAATGGTGCCGCTCAATCGGCGGCCGATGACATCCCGCGGTAGGGGGGACGGGCGCGGTGATTCATCACAGGAAAACGTCCTCTCCATCTCGCCTACCGGGTTAGCTGACGGGTTCGGACGTGGAGATGCCCTACCGGCCGCATGGGCCGGATTCACCCCAGAAGGTGGGTCCCCGGTTCCCGCGGGGGAGCGGGATTCGGCGCCAGGCAGCCGCCTCTTCCTGGTGAAGAGCCAAGGTCACTGCCTGGTAACGCCGACCAATCTAGCGAGCAAATCGGACAAACGCAAAGGTAAGCCCATGATTCGGGCGAAGATCTACCTAGAAAAAGGGGGTACGGCATGCCGTACCCCCTTGAACACCCAGATTCAGCCGCCGCTCTTGCGCCTGAAGGACCGCTTGCCGGCAGCCGGGCCGTGGGCTCCGTGGATCTTGGAATGGTCGGCGCCCCTACCACTGCCGCCAGATCCCGCCTGCTGGCCGCGCTTGCGCTCCAGTGCCTCACGGAACTTGCGCTTCATCTCGTCCTCGGGAGTCTCGTCGACTTCCGGCTCCGGGGTTTCCGCCATGAGGGCCTCCTGATGTGCGTACAGCCTCCAGCTTCGCACGCAGGCCTTGACAGCGCATAACCGGGATCATCGGCGGGACGCGCGCCGGCCACTTGGTGTTGCCTTGACCCGATCGAGGAAACACCACGGACATGCAGCTCTACCCCCCGGAGCCGCGGCGGTGAGCCCGCTCGCGTTCCTCGGCCGGGATCTCGCGATCGATCTCGGCACGGCCACCACCCAGATCTACGCCCCCGGCCTGGGCGTGGTGCTCAACGAGCCGTCGATGGCGGCGGCCTGCGCGGCCACGGGCCGCACGCTCTTCGGCGCGGACGCGTACGCGGCGTGCTCGGCCGCCAGCGGGGCGGGCACGCGGGCGGTACGGCACGACGACGGGATCGCCCGCTGGCCGGTGCGCGAGGGCGGCGAGCTCGCCGGGCGGCTGGTCAAGCACTTCCTGAGCAAGGTGCACGGGCACCCGTACGCCCGGCCGCGGCTGGTGATGGCGCTGCCCGACGGCGCCCCGCCCATCCTGAGCTCGGCCGTGCGCGACCTGGCCTACGAGGCGGACGCCAGGCGGGTGTACCTCGTGGAGCACGCCGTCGCGGTGGCGCTCGGCGCCGGGCTGCCGGTGACAGAGCCGGCCGGGCGCATGATCGTCGACATCGGCCCTCACCTGACCAGGATCGCGATCCTCGCCTGCGGCGCCGTCGTCGCCGCCGGGACCGTCCACGCCGGCGGCGACGCCGTGAACGCGGCGATCGCCACCCTGGTCGCCCGTGAGCACGGGCTGCTGGTCGGCGAGGCGGAGGCGGAGGCGGCCAAGCTCCGCGCGGGCCCGTCCTGGAAACCGCTGGACCGGCACGTGATCGTCCGCGGCCTCGACCCGGAGTCGCGGCGCGAGCGGGTCGCGTGGCTGCCCGTCCAGCAGTTGTACGAGGTCACCCGGGCGCCGGCCGACGCCATCGCCCGCGCGGCGGCGACGGCCCTGGAGCGCTGCCCCGCCGAGCTCGCCGCCGACGTCGCCGCGCACGGGGCGGTGCTGACCGGCGGCGGCGCGCTGCTGCGCGGCCTGGCCAGACGCCTGCGCGCCGCCATGGGCGTGCCGGTGCGGCGCGCGGACCGGCCCGTCGAGTCGATGGCACTCGGCCTCGGCAGATACGCCGACCGCCTGGGCGCCATCGGCCCCCGGCCCCCGCTGTGACAACCCTTACAGCGGGGTCGAACAGGTGCCGTGCGCGATGTAGGCGAGCCCGTCGAAGGCGGCGCCGAGCACGGCCGGGGTGAAGGTCAGCTTGTACGAGAAGCGCCCGGCCGTGGCGCCGTAACCGCGCACGTACTGCTGCTCGCCCAGCCACCGGGTCACCGCCTCGGGCCTGGGCCCGAGGCGCAGGTCGACGACGTGATCGCGGGGGCAGGCGGCGGCCAGCAGGGATTCGGCCACGTCGGGCCTGCCGGCGGCGGGCACCCGGTGGCGCACCGGCGGCCGCCGCACGTCGGGCCTGCCGAACCGGAGCCGCCTGGCCCGGAACTCACCCTGTCCGAACAGCAGGCCGAGCGCGTAGTAACCGGCGCCGTGACGCTGACGCAGATGATCTCCCATGACCGGAGCACCGAGGCGCGCGTAGTGGCCGGCGGCCACGTGACCGTTGTGGGCCCAGACGGCGACCTTCGTGGCCGGGTCCTCCAGCAGCCGGTCGACGTTGTCGGCCATGAACTGGTCGCGGGCCGCCCCGGCGGTGCGCGCCCCGTCGGCGTCGCGCATCGGCCGCGTGACCAGTGTCGCGAACTGCCGCACGGTCCTGGCGTGCGCCTCTCCCGGCCCGCCGGCGCCCACCTCGTCGGCCAGCCCGCGGGCGGCCGCCTCGATCGCCGGGTCGAGCGGCTCCCCCACTCCCAGGCGCGTCTCCCCCAGCACCGCCAGCGGCCCGAGCAGCTCGCCTGCCCGCTCACCCAGGTGATCGCGGAGCCACCGCAGCGACGCTGCGGGGAACTGCGGGTCGATCCCGGCGAAGCGCACCTTCGGCTCGGCGGTGCGGTTGTGCGCGCGCATCCACTCCACCACGGCCAGCATCTCCCGCGTCCGCCACGTCCAGAACCCGAGGTCGGCCAGCAGCCGCTCCGGCTCCCCCGCTCCGCCCAGGACGTAGGCGTCCAGGGCCTCGGACGCCGACACGCTGGCCTCCATCGCCAGCACGGTGAACCCCAGCTCCTCCACGAGGAACCGCAGCAGCCGGTGCTTGAGCAGGAAGAACTCCCGCGTGCCGTGGGTCGCCTCCCCCAGCCCCACCACCCTGACACCGTCGAGGACCTCGCGCAGCGGCTCCAGGCCGGCGACCGGCCCGCGCGGGTCGAGCCCGTCGAGCGGGACGGCCCTGGACGCGAGCCAGCCGGTCACCTCGGCCGCTCCCGTCACGACCTGTCTCGAAGACTGGCCAGGGCGAGCACCAGGCCGAGCACGCCCAGCGCGACGCTCACCACCGTCAGCGTCGCGCCGTCGAGCCAGAGATGCAGCAGCCCGAAGTCGCGGTCGAAGAACTGGCGGGCCACGAACCCGCCGAACCCCTGGATCATGAGAATGACTCCGATGAACCCCATGCGGGCAACGCTGACACCCCCGGCGGGCCCGCCGCATCGGACCAAAGTATCGCCCGCATCAGCCCTTGGCCCATACCGCCCCACCGGATCACCTCTTTCTAGAGGATAAAGATCCGTTCGTCACGAAAAAGCACTACATTTGCGGCAGAGGCTACGTGGAAGGCGAGGACATGGCGCAGCTTCCGGGGCAGATCGACCCCAACGTGCCCAGTGTGGCCCGCATGTACGACTACTACCTGGGCGGCAAGGACAACTTTCCCGCCGACCGGGAGGCCGCGGAGCAAGTCATCGAGCTCGCCCGCCAGACCGGTTCCGACATCCGCGAGGTGGCCCTGGCCAACAGGGGATTCCTCATCCGGAGCGTGCGGCACCTGGCCCAGTCCGGCATCCGGCAGTTCCTGGACATCGGGACGGGCCTGCCGACGCAGGACAACGTCCACCAGGTCGCGCAGCGGGTCGCCGCGGACTCGAAGATCGTGTACGTGGACAACGACCCGATCGTGCTGGCCCACGCCCGCGCCCTGCTGGCCGACAACGCCGAGACGATCATCGTCCAGGGCGACCTGGCCGAGCCCGACGCCATCCTGGCCGCCGCCGAAGAGCATCTGGACTTCTCCCGGCCCGTGGCCGTGGTCGTGGCGGCCGTCTTCCACTTCTTCCACGACGACGACCAGGTGGCCAAGATCGTGGCGGCCCTCAGGCAGCCTCTGGTGTCCGGCAGCTATCTGGTGGTCTCGCACGGCTACATCGAGCCCGGAGAGAGCGAGGCCTCGAAGGTCGACGGGGTCCGCGGCGTCTACCAGCGCAGCACCTCGGGCGGCCTCGCCTGGCGCGGCAGGGAGGACCTGCTCGCGCTCTTCGAGGGCCTGGAGATCCTCCCTCCGGGTGTGGTGCCGGCCCAGAAGTGGCGCAACGACGACGACCCGTACCCGTGGCCTGGCCTGGTCAAGGGCGGCGTGCTCGGCGTCGTCGGCCGCGTCCCCTAGACCGGCGGGGCCGGGTCGTACTGGATGTAGTGGCGGGTCTCCTTGGCGCGCTCGGTGCCGGCCAGCCGGGCCACCAGGTGCAGCGCCATGTCGATGCCCGCCGACACTCCAGCGGCGGTGATGGTGTCGCCGTCGTCCACGAACCGGTAGCCGGGCCGCACCTCGATCGTCGGGTCCAGCTCGGTGAGGGTGTCGATGGCCGACCAGTGGGTGGTGGCGGGGCGGCCGGCGAGCAGGCCCGCGGCCGCGTACGCCAGCGACCCCGTGCACACGCTCGTCAGCAGCGGCACGGTGGCGCGCCGGTCGCGGAGCCAGGCCAGGTGCTCCTCGTCCTTGAGCAGCGGCCGGGTGCCGCGCCCGCCCGGGTGCAGCAGCACGTCCAACGGCCCGACGTCGGCCATGCCGTGCTCGGCGACCAGCCCCAGGCCCTTGGCCGCGCGGACCGGGCCGGCCTCGCGGGCGAAGGCGACCACCTCGGCCTCGTCCGGATGGGCGGCGGCCCAGGAGGCCAGCACCTCCCACGGGCCGACGGCGTCCAGCTCCTCGACGCCCTCGAACAGCAAGATCCCGATGCGCATCAGTGGCTCCTCGTCATACGGAAGTGGCGGCGGTACTGCCCCGGGGTGACCCGCAGGCTCCGCCGGAAACAGCGGTGCAGGGTCTCGACCGTGCCGAACCCGCAGGCCCTGGCGACGGCGTCGAGCGTGTCGTCTGTGGTCTCCAGCAGGCGGCGGGCCGCCTCCAGCCGCACGGACTCGACGAAGGCGGCGGGCGTGCGGCCGGTCTCGGCGGTGAAGACGCGGGTGAAGTTGCGCTCGCTCATGTCCGCCCGGCGGGCCAGCGCGGGCACGGTGAGGTCCTGGTCGGGGGAGGCGGTGATCCAGGCCAGCAGATCACGCAGCGGCTCGCGGGCCGGCCGCCGCGCTTCGAGCTGGGCGGAGAACTGCGCCTGCCCGCCGGGCCGCTGGACGAACATCACCAGATGGCGGGCGATCCGCCGCGTCTCGTCCGCCCCGAGGTCGTCCTCGACGAGCGCCAGCGCCAGGTCGATCCCGGCGGTCACGCCCGCCGAGGTCCACACGTTGCCGTCCTGGACGAACAGCGCGTCCGGATCGACGACGACGGACGGGTGCCGCGCGGCCAGCCGGTCGCACGACGACCAGTGGGTGACGGCCCGCCGCCCGTCCAGCAGCCCGGCCTCGGCCAGCAGGAACGCCCCGGTGCACACCGACGCCACCCGCCTGGACCGCCCGGCCGCCTCCCGCAGCCAGCCGATCAGCCGCGCGTCGGCGCACGCCTCGGGCGTGCCGCGCCCGCCCACGACGACGAGCGTGTCGATGGCGCCGTCGCAACCGGCGACGGTCGCGGTGGGCACCACGGCCAGCCCGCCCGACGCGGGGACCGGCCCCTCCGCCACCGCGACGGTCTCGATCGCGTACGGTCCGGCCTGGTGGAACACCTCGTGCGGCCCGGTCAGATCCAGGATCTGGAACCCGGGAAAGATGACGAAGACGACGCGCACGTCTTTATGCTCCAGGGCCGCCCGTCATGGCGGCAAGGACAGGAAAGTGACGATTTCCGCCAAGATCAACTACGTGCGGCCGTGCGCAGCGCCCGGTAGAGCAGCCGGGAGTCGCCCAGGTGGTGGCGCAGGAGCTTCTCCAGGCCGCCGATCGGCACCAGGTTCTGCGGGGCGCGCGGATCCTTGTAGTCGACGCCGGCCAGCGGCGGCAGGGCCAGCGTCACCGCGTCGGCCAGCGCCGCCGCCTCCGCGGGGTCCAGCTCGGCGCTCGCCTCGCAGCGCACGATGCCCGCCCACGGGGTGACCGCGTGCACGGGCAGCCGCACGTACCAGGCGTGCCGCCGCCAGCTCGTGCCCATGAGGAACACCGGCGTGCGCTGGCCCGGCGCCAGCGAGGCCACCACCGCCGACTGGGCGGGCGGCAGGTAGGCGATGTGGTGGGTCTTGATGTAGCCGATCGTGCGCGGCAGATGTCCGCGCCCGCGCAGCGGCCCGTCGACCAGCAGCAGGTCGTCGGCCATCCCGCGGTGACGGACCGACAGCTCCACCTCCAGCTGGGTGACCTGCCGCTGCAGCGCCAGCGACAGCTCCTCCGCCGTCGAGTCGGCCGCCCTGCCGGGGCGGTAGGTGGCGTGCGCGGTCTTCACCTCGGGCGTGTACGGGGAGGCGCTGATGAGCGCGCGGTGCACCTCGATGTCCGCCAGGTCGGCGCCGTCGGGACCGCACCGGACGATCCCGGCGGCGTACGAGGCCGCGATCCCCGGCACCGGCATGGCCGTGTCGGGGTCGTCCACCCACACCCGGGCGTCGATCCGGCGCACCCCGTCGGCGACCAGCAGCGTCTCGGGGGCTCGGGCGTCGGGGCCGGGGGTGACGGGCTTCCAGTCGCCGGACGGCCGCTCGATGTCGAGCACCAGTTCGGCGCTCGTGGCGCCCAGCTCGGAGAACGCCTCGGCGGCCAGCGCCGCCGCGTAACCGGGGTCCCAGGGATCGACGGAGAACGCCGTCACGGCCCCACCTTCCGCACGTGCGAGCCCTTGGTGTCGCGGCGGACCTCGAACCGCACCGGCACCCGTTCGGCCAGCGCGGGGACGTGGGTGACGACGCCGACCATGCGCTCCTGCCCGGCGGCGAGCCGTTCGAGGGTGGTGGCGACCGTGTCGAGGGTGGCCGGGTCGAGCGTGCCGAACCCCTCGTCGAGGAAGATCGAGTCGAGGCCGCGCGCGACCGCGTCGGACAGCGCCAGCGCCAGCGCGAGGGCCGCCTGGAAGGTCTCGCCGCCGGACAGCGTGCGGGCGCTGCGCCGCATCCCGGCCTCGGCGTGGTCGATGACCTCGATCTCGGTACGGTCGCTCAGCGCGAGCTCGTACTGGCCGTCGGACAGCTCACGCAGCAGGCCGGAGGCGGTGGTGACGAGCACGGCGAGGGCCTCGGCGCACAGCCAGCGCTCGAAGGCGTTGGCGCGCAGCCGCAGCGCCAGCTCGTGCGCGACCTTGGCGGCGTGCTCCTTCGCGGCGAGCTCCTCGGCCAGTTCGGCGGCGCGTTCGCGGGCCTCCCTGACCCGCTCCAGCCGGGACTCGACGCGGGCCACCTCCCCGGCGACGGCCGCGCCGAGCTGCTCGGGGGTGCCTTCGCCGGGCAGCGGGACCTCGTGCTCCCGCAGGCGCTCGGCGAGCCTGGCGCGTTCGCGGGAGAGGCCGGCGGTGGCGGCGGCGAGCTCCTCGTCGCGCTCGGCCAGCGCGGCGGTGGCGGCGCGGGCGGCTTCGTCGCGCCAGGCCAGCAGGTCGGTCCAGGCGCGGTGCAGGTCGTCGCGGGCCAGCGGGGGCGGCGGGTCGTCGTGCGAGCCGAGCGCGAGCAGCCGGTCGCGGGCCGTCTCCAGCGTCCGCCACGCGTCGGCGGCCCGCCGGTCGGCCCGCTCCGCCTCCGTCTGCGCCTGCCGCAGCCGGGAGCGGGCGGCCCTGACGGCGGTGCGGGCCTCGGCGGCCACCGCCTCCGCCTTGGCGATCGCGGCCAGCCTGCCCTCGACCGCCGCCCGGTCCACGGCCGGTGGCAGCGCGGCCAGCTCCGCCTCCAGCCTGGTCACCTGGGTGGCGTACATCCCCGCCGACGTCTCACCCTTCGCGTACGCGGTCCGCGCCCGCTCGGCCTCCTTCCGCGCGGCGGCCAGCGCCCCCTCCGCCGCCCTGATCTCCGCGGCCCCAGGCGCCCGCACCACCACCCGGGACGCCCCGGCTCCCGCATGGGCATGCACAGCCGCACCCGCGCGGCTCTCCGCACCCGCGTGGCTCCCCGCACCGGCGTGGCCCCCGGCACCGGCGTGGCTCCCCGCACCGGTGTGGCTCCCCGCACCGGTGTGGCTCCCCGCACCGGTGTGGCCCCCCGCATCGGCGTGGCCCCCCGCATCGGCGTGGCCCCCGGCACCGGCGTGGCCCCCGGCACCGGCGTGGCCCCCGGCACCGGCGCGGCTCTCCGCACCCGCGCGGCTCTCCGCACCCGCGCGGCTCTCCGCATCGGCGTGGCTCCCCGTACGGGGATCTTCCGCGCCGGCGGTGGTCGCGGCGGGGGTTCCCGAGGCGGCGGAGCCCATCGGGGCGGTCGGCTGCGGGGGTGTGTTCTCTCCAGGGGTGGGGCGGAGGCAGACGGGGCAGGGGTCGCCGGGGGTGAGGCGGGAGGCCAGGTCGGCGGCGGCGTGGGCGTCGCGCAGCCGGTCGCGGCGCCGATCGGCCTCGGCCATGGCGCTTTCGGCTTCCTGGAGCGCGGACCTCAGCGACTCAAGGGAGTCCGCCGCGGAACGGGCCTGGGCACGGGCCGACTCCATCTGGGTGGTGAGCCGGTCGCGGGAGTCGAGCGCGGTCAGCGCGGCCTGGGGGCGCTCCCGGCCGCCCAGCGCGGCCAGCGCCTCGTCCGCCTCGTGCTCGTCTGCCTCCAGCGTGGCGACCTCGTCGAGGAGGGACGTCACCGCCTCCGCGGCGGCCCGCCGGGCCGACGAGAGCGTCGCCACCCCGTCGGGCATGCGCGGCGCGGCCAGGGCCGCCTGCCGCTCGGCCACGGCGGCGCGTTCGCGGGTGGCGCGGCGGATCTCGGACTCGCGGGCACGCAACAGGTCGAGGTCGGCGTCGAGGGTCGCGGCCAGCCGCCGCAGCGCGGAGAGCCGCCCGTCCAGCTGCTCCTCCAGCTCGGCCGTCGCCCCCGACAGCTTGCCGAGCTCGTCGCGGGCCAGGGAGGCGGAGGTCCTGGCCGTCTCCTCCTCGCGCACCGCCCGCTGCCTGATCGCCTCGTACACGTCGGCGTCGAGCAGCTGCACCAGCAGGTCCTGCCGCTCGCGCGGCGCGGCGTGCAGGAACTCGGCGAAGCGCCCCTGCGGCAGCACGACGCACTGGGTGAAGAAGCGGTATTCGAGCCCGGTCACCCGCTGCACCTCGGCCGTGACGTGCTCGCCCTCGGCGAGCGGCCTGACCACGGCCTCCCACGCCTCGCCCAGCGGCACCCCGCCGGCCAGCTCGTCGATGCGCGCCTCTTTGGTGCGGACCGTGCCCTTGCCGTCGCGGACGAGCGCGCGGACCACCCCGTAGCGGCGGCCGTCGCTCTCGAACAGCAGCGCCACCTTCCCCGCCGCGACGGACGGGGCCAGCGCGTGGGCGATGACGTTCTCCCTGCCCCAGCGCGGGACGGTGCCGTAGAGCGCGAAGCAGAGCGCGTCGATGATCGTGCTCTTGCCGGCCCCGGTCGGCCCGGTCAGCGCGAAGTAGTCGACGTCGGAGAAGTCGACGTCCACCGGGTCGCGGAAGCTGCCGAAGTGGTCGAGTCGCAGCAGCAGCGGGCGCATCAGCCGGTCACCTCGTCGTACAGCCGGTCGAAGAGCGTGGCCACCTGTTCGTCGGCGCGGCCGGTCGCGGTCAGGTATTCGCGGAACAGCTCGCGCGGGCTGCGGGCGGGCGAGCGCGACTCCCGTACGGCGGCGACGGGGCGGAAGCGCTCGTCCAGCGTCACGTCGATCGCGCCCGGCAGCAGTTCGCGCACCTGGTCGGCGAGGCCGACGCGGGGTTTCTCCTCGACGACCACCCGGAGCCAGTCGTCGCCCTGCTCCAGGGACTCCAGCCGGTCGAGCGTGCCGCGCACGGTGCGCAGCCTGCGCGGCGAGCGGAACACGACCTCCTCCACGACGGCGGGCCGGCCGGGCGCGACGTCCACCAGCAGGGCGCCGGGCAGGTTGCCCTCCTCGCCGAAGTCGACCGCGATGGGCGAGCCGCTGTACCAGATGGGGCACGGGCCGGGCAGCTGCTGGCGGCGGTGCAGGTGGCCGAGCGCGGCGTACTGGGTGGACGGCGGGAAGGCGGTGGGCTCGAAGTAGTACGAGAAGATCGACTGGGCCTCCCGTTCGCCACCGCCGAACCGGCCGCCGGGGAGCGTGCCGTGGGTGGTGATCAGGTTGACCGTGTCGTTCTCGAAACCCGCGGTGAGCGCGGCGATCAGCTCGGCGATGCGGGCGGCGTAGTCGCGGTTGTGCTCGGCGGCGGTGCCGGCCAGCACCTCAGCGGCGCGCACCACGTAGCGGTGTGACAGGAAGGGCAGCACGGCGAGCCGGACCGGCTCGCCGGTGCGGGCGGTGAAGGAGAGCGTGCCGCCCTGGTCGGGGCGGCGGAACGCGCCCACCACGTGCAGGCCCAGCTTGCCGAGCAGCGGCCGGTAGACCTCGAACAGCTGCGGGTTGTCGTGGTTGCCCGCCAGCACCACGACGTCGCGGCCGCCCTCGCGCAGCGCCATCAGCGCCGGCAGCACGAGCTGCTGGGCCTCGGTGGTGGGCGCGGAGGTGTCGAACAGGTCGCCGGCCACGATCACCAGGTCGACGTCCCGCTCGCGGGCGGTGGCGACCAGCTCGCGCAGCACCTCGCGGTGCTCGTCGAGGCGGGAGCGCCCCTTGAGCACCTTGCCCACGTGCCAGTCGGCGGTGTGCAGGATCTTCACGAGTCGACCTCTCAGAAGGGCGGGATGTCGTCTTCGACGCCGGGCAGCCCCTGGAACGGATCGGCCGACGCCTCGGCGGGGGCGAGCGCCTCGGACGGGCGGGTGGCCCAGGCGGGGAACGGGAAGGCGACGACCAGCGGCACCGGGATCTCGGGCTGGGCCACGAACATGGTGCCGGGCCTGGCGATGGTGGCCCGGTCGCGGACGGCCGGGGGCAGCCAGCCGTACTCGGACCTGGCGGCCTCGGCGGTGTCGAGCCGGCCCGCGACGCGCACGGCGCTGTTGGCGACGATGCGGCGCTCCACCTCGGAGGCGGTCTGCTGGGCGCCGATGAGGATCACGCCGAGGCTGCGCCCGCGCTCGGCCACGTCGAGCAGGATCTCCTTGATCGGCGAGTCGCCTTCGCGCGGCGCGTACTTGTTGAGCTCGTCGAGCACCACGAACAGCAGCGGCTTGGCGGTGCCCGAGGACTCCTTGCGGTGGAACTCGCCGCGCAGCACTACGCCGACCACGAACCGCTGCGCCCGCTCGGGCAGGTTGTGCAGGTCGACGATCGTCACCTGGGCGCTGGAGGTGCTGACCGAGTGGTTGCGGTAGAACGGCAGGTCGCCGCGGATGATCGGCGACAGCGCGCGGACGGCGCTCCTGAGCCGGCGCAGGAAGGCGTTGACGGTGCCGAGCGGGGTCTGCGCGCCGGTCCACTGAGGGCGGCTGCCCTCGTCCTGGAGCTGGTCGGACAGCAGCTCGACCAGGTCGGAGAAGGTGCGGCAGGAGGTGCCCTGGATCATCACGGCGCCGCCGTCGCCGACCGGCTCCGCCCACGCCTTGAGCCGGGCCGCCACCTGGCCGACCAGCAGCGAGTAGCCGGCCCGCTCGTCGTCGGCGTCGGCGAACGCGAAGCGCAGCAGCTCGTCCTGGCAGAACTCGACGAGCGTCCAGTAGAAGGAGCTGACGCCGTGGGTGCGGGCCGAGACGTGCGGGACGCCGTTGGGGTCGCCGGGCCGGGGCGGCGCGAACACGTGGACGCTGCCGAACGGCTTGGCCGGCAGCCCGAGCCGGCCGTAGACGGCCTTGGCCGGCTCGTCGAGGCGGACGTTGTCCTGGTCGAGGAAGAGCAGGTCCTCGCCCTTGACCGAGAAGATCAGCGCCTTGGTGTTGGCCGCCTCGCCGCCCAGCACCCCCGAGTTGAAGATCGAGTAGAGCAGGAAGGTGGCGAACGAGGTCTTGGTGGCGACGCCGGAGACGCCGGAGATCGACACGTGGGCGCCGCGGGTGCCGTCGAGGAAGTCGAAGTTGACGTAGAGCGGCTGCCCGTCGCGGCCCACGCCGAGCGGCACCCGGCGCTCCATCACGTCGAAGTAGAGCGCCTGGTCGCGGTCGCCCGCCCCGGCGAGATAGACCGTGGCCCCGGGCAGCGGCGGCACGAACACCTCGGGCTCGACCCGGGTGACCCGCACCTCGGCCACCTCGACCACCGCCGCGGGCAGCGCCCCTTCGGCGATCAGGAACACGTCGGAGTCGTACGCCGCGCCTTCGTGACGCGCCTCCACGGCCGTCACCACGCCGGCCATCACCAGCGGCCCGTGGCCGGGCACCTCGCGCTTGGTCACCACCACGTCGTCGAGCTGCACCACCTTGCCCGGCTCCAGCCCGATCCAGAACGACAGCGGCGAGGCGGCCTGCGTGCCCAGCACCCGGCCGACCGCCCCCGCGGCCACGGAGGCCACATCGACGCTCGCCATCCCGTTGACCGTCACGAAGCCCTCCACCCCCATCAACGCCTCCATGCAGGGTAATGGGCCGGGGTGACAGAAGTCCCCCGTCAAGGAGCACGCGACCGATGACTTCGCCGCCTCTCGTGGGTCTACATTCCAGGATGACTGGGAAGGAAGCGACGACATGACCCACACCCTTGAGGTGCCCGGCGCGACTCTCGCCTACGACGTGCACCAGGCCGAGACGGACGACGCGCCGATCCTGCTGATGATCGGATCGCCGATGGACGCCACCGGGTTCACCGCCCTGGCCGGGCGGTTCCGGGACCGTACGGTGGTGACCTACGACCCGCGCGGGATCGGGCGCAGCGAGCGCGACGGCGACGGCGAGTCGACGCCCGAGCAGCACGCCGACGACGTGCACCGGCTGATCGGCGCGCTCGGCGGCGGGCCCGTGGACGTCTTCGCCAGCAGCGGGGGCGCCGTGAACGCGCTGGCGCTGGTGGCCCGGCACCCCGAGCGGGTGCGCACGCTCGTGGCGCACGAGCCGCCGGCCGCGCAGGCCCTGCCGGACCGGGAGCGGGCGCTGGCCTCGGTGGTGGACATCTGCCGGACGTACGATCGCGACGGTTTCGGCGCGGCGATGGCGAAGTTCATCGCGGTCTCCAGCCTGCGGGGCGAGGTTCCCGCCGGCTTCGCCGACCTGCCCGTGCAGAAGCCGGAGGAGCTCGGGTTCCCGGCGGAGGACGACGGCTCCCGCGACGACCCGATGTTCGCCCAGAATCTCATGACCTGCACGCATTACGAGCACGACTTCGAGGCGCTGCGCGCGGCGCCGACCCGGATCGTCATCGGCGTCGGCGCCGAGTCGGAAGGGGAACTGGCGCACCGCGCGGGCGTGGCGGTCGCCGCGCGGCTCGGCACGGAGCCCGTGGTCTTCCCCAGCCACCACGGCGGATTCCTGGACGGCCAGTTCGGCATGGCGGGCGACCCCGACGGCTTCGCCGCCACGCTCCGCCGGGTCCTGTCCGCATAGGGGGGCCGACGGACCGGGCAGACTGGGCAGAGTGACGTCGATCGATCATCAACCGGCCACGCCGTTCGAGGAGCGGCTGTGGGCCGCTCATCAGGACGGGCAGACGGCCCTGTGCCTGAGCCTGCTCCGCGACGCCGACCTGGCGCTGCCGATCACCGCCGGCGCGGCGGCCGGGACCGAGGCTCCGGCCTGGGCGACGGCCGCGGACGCCGAACGGACGTGGGTGCTGGCGTTCACCTCGGTGGCGGCGATGCGGCTGGCCACCGGCGGCGTGGCCGCGCACTGCCGGATCGCGTCGCCGGTCGAGCTGGCGGCCGGCTGGCCCGACCCGCGGTGGGGCCTGGCGGTCAATCCGGGGCTGCCCGCCTCCTTCCTGCTGGAGTCGGGCACGCTGGCCAGGCTGGCGGTGCCCACGCTGGCCCAGGACCTCCTGATCGCCCCCGGTTCCGGGGTCCCGGCGGTGCAGAAGCTGCTCTCCCCCGGCGGCGTGCACGACCTGCTCACCGGAGGCGAGCCGAGGATCTCCGGATACTGCCACCACGCGCTGGACGTCTCGCACATCGCGACGCCCGCGGTGCTCGCCGAAGCCCTGGGGCAGCCCGACATGCTGACCTCCGACGGCTCGCTCAACATCCTGCGCTGGCGCCCCGCCGGCCTCGGCCTCTACCGCACCCCGTACGGCGGGACCGACGAGGAGCGCAGGGCCGCGGTGGCCGGATGGGTGGTCGAGGAGCCGCCGTTCACCGGGCTGGGCCTGGCGCCGAACGTGGACCAGGTCATCCGCGAGTACAAGGTGTACGGGGTGATCCTGCCGCACGGCGCGGAGATCTGGGAGCTCACCGAGGCCGGGACCGAGCACCGGCGCGCTCTTTACCACGGCGACCTGCGGCGATGGCTGCTGATCGGGGCGCGGACGTGACAAGCCCTGCTTATTACGGTGCTCACTACCGTGCCCGCTGGCGGGGCGCCGACTATGTGGCCAGCCCCGAGCCGCACCCCCTGGAACTGTGGGTGCGGCTGCGCAGCCCCGATCCGGCGGACGGCTTCGAGGAGGTCGAGCCCGGCTGTCACGTGCGCACGGTGCCCGTGGCGGAGTGCGAGGCCCTGGACTTCGTGACGACGGTGTGCCACTGGCGGGGCGAGCGGTTCGACGTGCGCGACGAGCGTGACGGGCTGCTGCTGCTCGAGTATCTGGGCGGGTCCGCGCTCACCGCGCGGGAGCTGGGGCTGGAACGGATCGAGCGCGGCGTGTACCGCCTCTGGGTGCCCCGTGAAGAGGTGAACGATCCGCAGGAGCACGCCGTACCACTCAATGGGGAAGATTCACCACTTTGATGCACCTCTTGCCTTCTGATGTTCATGTGACGGAAACTGATCAGTAATACGGGTGTGTGATCAGATTCGCCGGGGATGGGGGAGGTGTCCGTGGAGTCCCTCCCTGACGTGGCGGCGATGCGCGCGTACGCCGACGAACTGCGCGACATGTTCCGCCAGATCCAGGACGCGAGCCTGGAGTTGCACGCGAAGGCGCGAGAGGTCCAGGTCACCGAGAAGTCGCGCGACGGCCTGGTGTCGGTGACGGTCGGGGCGCGCGGGGAGCTGGTCAGGCTCGACCTCGACCCGCGCATCTACCGGCGTCCCGACGCGCGGCACCTGGCCGACACGATCACCGAGACGACGCGGCGGGCGGTGGCCAGGGCCAGGGAACGCGTCACCGAGATCTTCGAGCCGGTGATCCCCCGCGCGGAGTTCGAGGCGCACCTCGACGGTGACCTCGAAGCCGCCATGAACCGGCTCGCCGACCGGATGGAGGGCCGGACGTGAGACTCTGGGACGGTACGGAGATCATCAAACCGACCGTGGACCGCGGGCTGACCCAGTGGGACACGATGGCCGGTGACCTCGACGAGAAACTGTCGGACCGGGTCGCCAAGGTCAAGGCGGCCCTCGCCGCCGCGCCGTGGGGCACCGGCGCCGAGGGCGTGGCGTTCTGGAACGCCCACTTCCAGGGCAACGGCCCGAACCTCCTGCTCGACCAGTGCGCGCAGCTGTGCCAGGAGATCTCCGGCGAGCCGGGCAGGGTGCGCGCCGCCGTCGGCAACACCCTGCAGGTGAGCACCGCCATGGAAGAGGATCTCTCCGCGATGATGCGGCAGGTCTGAGAGCTCCGGCGTGGCGGTCAACGGCGGCCCGACCAATCCCACCGCACCGGGCGGCGGTGGGCAGCCGAGCGTGTCGGCCCTGGTCACCATCAACAGCGACGTCCAGCCCGTGTGGGAGACCGAGGCACTGCCCGACTGGGTGGTCAACTGGCTGATCCCCATGCTGTCGGCCGGTCAGAAGTGGCCGGAGGCCAGCGAGAGCGGGCTGTCGAAGCTGGCTCACGCGTACGGTGACCTCGGCACGACCGCCGTCGGCAGCACGCAGGACGCGGGCACCGCCGCCCGCACGGTCGCCACCGGCTGGAACTCGCCCTCCACCGCGGAGTTCGTCTCCAGGGCCCAGGTCCTGTACGGCAACGAGGGCGGGCTCGCCGGGGTGTCGGCGAACGCGCACGCGTACGGGCAGCAGGCCAACAACTTCGCCGTCGAGACCCAGTACTCCAAGCTCTCCATCAACGTCGCCTTCTGGGTGACGGTCGTGGCCATCGCCATCGCCCTCGTCGCCGCGTTCTTCAGCGCCGGGTCCACCACCGCCATCATCGGGCCGTACGCGGCGGCGGCCCGCGCGGCCATCAGCCGCATCCTCGTCAGGCTGGCCACCGTGGGCGGCAGGTCGCTGACCGCGTCCCGGCTGGCCAGGGTGACCACGCTCAGCGGCGCCACCGGCCGGGGCGTCATCGCCAGGCTGCTGGCCACCTCGCTCGGCCGGGAACTCGTCGAGGAGATCGGCGAGGAGTTCTTCATCGACGCCGTCGCCCAGTACCAGCAGATCCGGATGGGCACCCGGCAGGAGTGGGACTGGAAGAAGTCCCAGGCCGCGGTCATCGGCGCGGGTGCGGGCGCGGTCATCGGCACCCGGCTGTCCGGGCCGGTGTCCCGGGTGACCGGCTCGGTGCCGGGCTTCGCGGGGCGCGCGCTGACCACCGGCGCGACGAACATGATCGCCTCTCCGGTCGGCAGTTTCTTCGCCAACGGCGCCGTCTACGGGCAGTGGCAGAACCCGTTCACGGCCGAGTCCATGATGGGCGGGTTCCTCGGCGGCGCCGGTCGTGCGGGGTCGATCAGCCCGTTCAATCCCGACGTCTACTCCGCGCTGGCCAACCCGGTGTCCACGCTCGCCTCCGCGTACGACTCCGCCGCGCGCACCGACGCCGCCCGCATGGGCGGCGACCCGCCCGCCGGGCCCACGACCGGTGGCAATCCGTCGAACAACGGGCCCTCCTCCGACAACCAGCCCGCCGGGCAGGCGCCCGTGCGCGGGGGCGACCCCGGGTCCGCGCGGACGAGCACCGCGCCGGGCCAGGGCGGGACGACCCGGTCCACCACGTCCACGGCCACCCTGCCGGACACCGACACGACCACGAACCGGCGCGCCTCCGCCCCTTCGAACCCCGACGACCGGCCCGAGCAGCCCGACCGTCCCGCGCGCCCCGACCAGGACACCGACCAGCCGTCCCCGGACACGTCCGAACCTTCCGCGCGCACCACCCGCACGACGGACCAGCCGTCCCAAGACACCGACACCGCCCAGTCGTCCCCCGACACCCGCACGACGGACCAGCCGTCCCAAGACACCGACACGCCGTCCCCGACCGATTCGACCGGGCAACCGTCCCAGGACACGAGTACGGCGGAGCAGCCGTCCCAGAACGCCCGCACGACCGACCAGCCGTCCCAAGACACCGGCACGCCCTCCCCGACGACCGATTCGGACGGGCAACCGTCCCAGGACACCGGCACCGACGGGCGGACCGTTCAGGATCCTTCGGACGGCGCCACGACGACGGCTCAGGCGCCGGACGGCGGCACCACGCAGACCGGCGCCGCCGCCGCCCCGACGTCCCCGGCCACCGGGACCGCTCCCGCCACCGGCCCCGAGCAGGGCACTACCTCCAACGGCGCGGGCGTGTACCAGAGCAAGCCGGGCACGGTCACGTCGCGGCCGGTCAAGGACACCCGGTACGTGCCCAGCGGCCGACAGGGCCCCGACATGACGCTCGACGACGTGCGGGCGGCGACCCAGGAGCTGGCCACCCAGTACTTCCGCGACGGCACCGTGACGGGCTTCACCTGGTCGCAGGACGGCAGCACACTGGCGGTGCACACCACCACGGACGGCACCCAGTACTTCCGCCCGGTCATCGGCCGCCTGTCGAGCGACGGCCTGATGGCCGAGACCGTGGTCAGGAAGCAGTCGAGCAAGAGCAACCCGCACGAGGTCCGCTTCAACCCGAACGTCACGAACGACCAGCTCTCCAGGGTCTGGCTGCACGAGATCACCGACACCCTGCAGAAGCTGCGGTCAGACGGCCGCAAGGGCTTCCTGCGGCGCCGCAAGGCCGAGGCCCGCCGCGACCACTGCGTGACCGCCCGCCTCAACGAGATGGCGCTGCTGTCCGACAAGTGGCACAACGCCCCGACGGCGCAGGAGCAGCGACTGCTCGCCATCGACATCGAGGGCGTGGCCCAGGAGCTGCGGAAACACGGCCAGACCCCGCCCGCCCGGCCGTGGGCGCCCACGCAGGCCACCCGGAAGCGGCACGCGCCGCCGTTACCGCAGGGACGCCTTTCCGACGACGACGTCCGAGAGCTCATCACCACGCTGGCCAAGGCCAAGCAGGAGCTCCAGCTCCAGATCACGGCGAAGGAGACCAGCGCCGCCGAGGCACGCGAGGCGGCGCTCAAGGCCACCGCGGACGCCCGGAAGGCGCTGCGGCAGCACGATTCGGGCCGGTTCGAGCGCGCCCGGCAGGCACGCAAGGAGAGCAGGAACCACCGGGCCACGCAGCGCCGGCACCTCCGGGTCGCCAAAGCGTACGAGCGGGCGCTGAGCCGGGCCGAGCAGGCCGAGCAGACGTACGCGCGGCTCCTGGCGGCGCGGCAGCAGCCGCTCCGGCCCAACCAGCACGGGGTGCCGAGCGTGTCCAGGCGCACCAGGCGGCTCGAGGGCGCGGTGCTGACACGGCACCAGCGCTACCTCGACGCCCTGGCCAGGGCGCTGCCGCAGCCGGCCTCCCTGTCCACCGCGATGCCGGCGGGCACCCTCGCCCACCTGAACGCCCTGACCGACACGGTCAACGACATGCTGGCCCGCAACGGGGCGCGGCACCGGTTCACCCCCGACGAGCTGGAACGCGCCGTACGGGCGGACTTCCACCGGATAGTCTCCCCCGACGGCCTGGTGCTGCGCGTGGGCCGGGGCGGCACGGCGGCGGAGCTCAGGATCAAGCTCACCCTCGCCGACCTGGTCGAGGTGCTCGACCCCGGCGTCAAGGCGTCGGAGATGATGGTGGGCCTGTTCTTCCAGGCTGCCCGGACGGTCTCCGCAACGCAGACGGCCAGCGTCGGCGGCTCCGCCGGGTTCAACACCAAGAGCCTGGCGAAGGCCCTGCCGGAAGGCGATCTGGCGTCGGCGCTCCAGCTGCTGGGCATCGCCCTCGGCAGCTCCGGCGGGCACAGCCAGTCCTCGACCGGCGGCGCCGGCATGTACGCGCAGTGGGGTTCCGTCGCGGACAACCGGAGCGAGTCCCTGCTCTTCGACGCCGAGGCCAAGTGGACCGTCGAGATCCGCACGGCGCGGGAGCGCGGCTGGCGGGAAGCCACCGAGGTGACGTCCGGCGCCCCCGGGGACCCCGCCGCCCAGCGCCTGTGGGTCTCGCACTCCTACACCGACCAGCCGCCGAGAAGGCTGACCCGGATCGACGAGAGCCTGCGCGACCCGAAGGCCCCCAACCTCGTGGTCAGCGACATGCCCGGCCTAGAGGACATGTTCGACAAGATCGCGGAGGAACTCGGCGGCGACTACGCCAAGATCGGTGAGGACACCCGCGCGAGCCTGCACGGCTTCGTCACCGCCGAGCTGCCCCACCGGTTGCGGGACGCGGTCAACGGGGGGATCGAGCGCGTCTTCACCGTCGACGGGCGGCCGCACGCACGGGTGCGCGCGGAGAGCAAGATCATCCTGGTGGAGAGCGAGGTGCTCGGCGGCTCCACGGCCGAGGAGTGGGAGGAAGAGGTCCTCGTCGACTTCGTCGCCACGTCCGGCGGCGCGACCGCCAGCAGGTCGATCGGCGGAGAGGTCTCGGCCTCGATCGGCCACGAAGGGCTGGAGGACCTCGACGGGCCCGGTGACTACAGCCCGAACCTCGGCCCGAAGGCCAAGGGCTCCGTGGGCGGGTCGCGGTCGTCCTCGTCGACGGCCAACAGGCAGGCGATCCATCCGAGCGTGCACAGGAAGATCAGCCCGAAGCAGGGCTACCGGCTCATGGTGGAGACCACGTTCACCGTGGAGAAGTACGGTGAGGACCCGGTCACGCTGGACCCGATGCGCGGCAAGGTGACCGCGAGCATGCGGGAGTCGGCCGCCTACCGGTACGGCCTGCCGGTCGACCAGGCGGCGCTGGTGCTCCGGAACGGCCGGCCGGTCACCGACGCGAACGGGAACCCGGTGCTGCGGGGCGACCCGAACCAGGACCCGCCTCCCGGCCGGAAGCCCGAGCTGCCCCGCTTCATCGGCCACGGCCCCGGGAAGATGCGCGGCGCGGGGCCCGCCCTCGTCCAGGAGATCGACGGGCTGGACCGGTTCCGGCAGAAGGTCATGGACCAGCTCGCGGAGAAAGGACTCATCCCGAAGATCGTCGACGGCAAGCCGAAGTACGCCTCCGGCAAGCTCGCGCGCGACGCCCAGATCCTCAACCTGCAGGAGGTCACCAAGCAGCTGTCCGACAGCCGGATCAGGGGCGCGTACGACTCGCTCGCGCAGGACGGCATCGTCTTCGACCTGGTGAAGCAGGGCGTCAACAGAGCGCCCGAGCATTTCTCGCTGAAGATCTCCCTGGAGCAGGACTTCGACCGGGGAACCACGTACATCGGGCACACGGAGTCCGAGACGGTGGTCAATCTCGAGATCAGCTCCGACACCGTGGCCCGGGCCCTCTCCCTGGTGAGGAACTGGGGCGTCGGCGCCTCCTTCGGCCTGAGCGACGGCCCCCCGGAGGGGCAGAACGGCATGTTGAACGAGTTCGGCGCCGGATACGACTTCGCGAGGACGCTCGCGCACGGGCTCAGCGTCGGCGGCACGAACAACGAGGTGCTTCTCTACGAGAGCAAGGGCCCTCTCGGGATCTTCCAGCAGGCGGGCGACCTGAAGGCCGAGCTCCTGCACGGCGGCGAGACGACCACGCTGACGTCCGACCGCACCTCGGCCAAGCTGCTGTTCTCGGCCGATCTCATGCCGCCGGACACCGAGACGCCGCCCGCGACGCTCGGCAACGTGTCCCCGGAGGCGCGGGCCAAGATGAGGCTGCTCCACCTGGACGTGCCCGATGTGTGGCGCGCGGCGCGCGAGGTGCTGCCCCGGGGGACGCGCGAGGACTCCCCGGCGTTCCACAAGATCTTCTCGCTGCTGAACGTGCGCCATCTCGTCTCGCACGCCAAGTTCCTGAACGGGCCGATCGTCTCCGACCTCATCGTCCGCGGCCAGGGCATGCCGTCGCGGTCGTCGCTGTCGGTCTCGGGCGAAATGGGCCAGGCCACGGTCGTGGGCATGGTCGACCAGGTGTACGGCGACATCCTCTTCGGGCTCGGCAGCGCCGGCGTGTCCTGGGGCGGGACGTCCGGCCACACCACCGGCAGCTCGTCGAAGGTCGGCGACGTCGACGACGGCGGGAAGAGCAGCGACAGCGGGTCGACCGCGCCCGGCCGCTCCAGCGGCACCTCCGAGTCGACCGCATTCACCAACATCTGGGGCACGGAGGAACTCCTCATCGAGTTCGGCCGCCAGTACGTCATCCAGGCGCCGGTGGATCTCACGCTCACCGGTTCGGAGACCGCGGCGCCCGGGCTGCCGGGCGCCGACGTCACGCTGCGCACGAACGCCGCCCCGGCCCAGGGCACCGGGCTGTTCACGATCTCCGAGTACGACGCGCTGGTCCTCTACATGGAAGGCAAGCTCGACCTGCCGCCCCGGCTGGTGAGCGACGCCATCGAGCGCCTGCGCAACGGCAGCCTGCCGCTGGACGCCGACGTGGCCGTACCTCTGGTGCAGAAGTATCTGCTGGACGTCGCCCGCGCGCGGAGCGCCGGGGAGGACGTCGGCTACGCCGACCGGCACACGCCGACGGCGCTGCTCGACACGATCAACGAGCTGACCGGGCTCGGGGAGAACCCGAACTCCCCGAACGCCGACAAGGAGCAGCAGCTCCAGAATGTGCTGAGCGAGGCGATCGACCTCATCGAACGCTCCCGCGACGTCGTGCTGGCGCCGTCGTTCGACATGGCGACGGGCATGTCACTGGTGGAGTCGATCACTCTGACCGACGAGCAGGGCACGGTGATCTCGTCTCGCGAAGCGGTGGAGGCCGCCATCCTGGCTCAGGAGCCCGAGGCGGGGGACCGTATCCAGAACGAGCAGGATCTGGACACCGACTTCTCCGAGAACTCCATCAGGATCCACCTCGACGACGCGTGGTCCCGCCGCGGCTTCGAGCGGAGTTACGCCCTGCGGGCCGACGATCCGTCGAAGCCGCCGGAGGAGCTGACGGTCAAGTACCGGCTGATCCCCATGGATCCCGCGGATTCGCGGAGGGCCAAAGCTCTCACGCACTCGAAACTCTCGGGGATCATCAAGCAGCTCTACGCCTACATCGACCGCACCTTCTCGCGGTCCCGGACGGTCTCCTACGCCGCGGGCCTGAATTACAACGGCAGCGACGACGGCCAGGGCGACGGCGCCGGCCTCGCGACGGACCGGGGCCATACTTACACGCACTCCGTCAACACGCAGAACACCCGCCTGAACCGGATCGGCCTGTTCTTCGGGAACAACCGGGTCCGCCAGGACGACATGATCGCCGTCGTCCAGGTCTCTCGGCACCGGGTGGGTGACGAGCCGGACTTCGGCCCTGCGGTCGTGCTCGACGCGTCGCTGGTGCGGCGGGTCCCGACCGGCATGATCATGTCCGCTGACCGGGACCCGGGGCCGATCTCCACCGCGCCCGACCCCCGGCAGGCGGAGCTGCGGGCCGGGATGGTCCCGGCGGCGATCTGGGAGGATCCGGCCAAGCCCGACCTGTTCGAAGTGATCACCAAGCAGCTGTCGAAGATGGTGGGCGCCAAGACCGTCCGGGCACAACGGTCGTATCTGGTCAACCGCCTGGCGCGATCGGCCCTGCTGCCCGCCTTCGAGCGGATGTCCGGGCAGGTCGGTGACGTGATAGAGATTCCCGGCAGCCACGCCCGGAACAAGGCCGCACAGGTCACCGTCCACGCCCGCACCTCGGACCTCACCATCGTCGCCGGACCGTTCGACGGGGAGAAGGGCCAGGTCAACAGGCAGGCCGAGTCCCACAACGTCTCCATGTCCCGCAGCCGGGTCATGCCCGTCGGCGCCAACGTCAACGGGAGCAACGAGGATTCCGGCCTGAACGGCGGCATGCGCGGCGGCGAGCAGGTGTCCGAGACCGTGAGCGACCATCACGGCGCCCGGCGCGAGCGCAGCAGCTTCGAGAAGGGCGCCCTGTACATCGTCCGGTTCAGGGTGGACTTCGACCTCACGTTCGAACGGGCCAAGCGGGCTCCGGGCCAGGAGCAGGACACCACCGGCAAGCCCGTCCACATGCCGAGCGCCGCGAACGGCCTGGTGGACGTGGTCCTCACCGGGGAGGAACTGGAGGAGCTCATCCACCGGATGGAGTCGAACGTACGGCTCGCTCCCGCATTCGATCCGGACACCAAGTCGCAGCGATTCGTTCCGGATGACTCCCGCCGTGGGCTGATCCAGGTACTGCAGGCCGCGCGTCTCGCCGCCCGCGACCGGGGCGTTCCGGTTCGCGTGAGGATCCGCGAGCAGGGCACCATGCACGATCACGTGGCCGCCCCCGACGGTTCGGTGCACAGCATGACCCCGGACAAGGCCGAGTTCGCCGCCGCGTTCGCCACCCTGCCTCCCGCCCTGCTGGACGCCGCCGACCAGGCCGGCCTCCAGCTGCACCAGGCGTTCCTGACCTCGCGGCTGCGCGCCCCGTTCGTCCAGCAGGTCAGGGCCGCGTTGAACGAGCGGGGCTTCTTCATGGCGGAGGCCTCGAAGCCGATCTGGCCCGCCGACGTCCGCAAGCCGCAGTCCCCCGTGGGCGGCAGCGTCGCCCAGGGCTGGGCCGGCGGCGCCTCGCCCTCCCCCGCGATCGAGGGCACGGTCTTCGACCGGGCGGCCCGGCCCGACGGGACGCCCGACCTCACCCTGGAGGAGGCGCGCGGGCAGGACCTCACCGTGCACGACCTGGGCGGCGCCGCCGCGTACCTGTCCTGGACGGCCGGCGACCGGCTGACCGTCCAGTTCCCCGCCGCGCCCGACCAGCACGTCCGGGTGGTGATCGAGGACCCGGGCGCGGGGCTCAACGGCTCCACCGAGGTACGCGCGGGCACGCCGGAGGACCCGCACGTGATGCGCCTATGGCAGCGGACGCACCCGGACGTGGTGTCGTCGATCATGGTGCACGAGCTCTCACACGTCGCGCAGGCCGTCACCGCGGCCGCGGCCGGCACGCCGCAGGGCGTGGTCAGGCCGTCGTCGCCGGACCGCGAGGGCGACGACCTGTGCCTGCTCCCCCGCCTGGACGAGCACGTCCACCTGGCGCGCCGGTGGCACGCGGCCACCGACCCGGCCGTCCGCGGGCGGCTGGCCGACGCGATCGACGCCATCGCGGACGACCTCGAACGCCGGGGCCACACGCCGCCCCCGCCGCCCTGGGGCACGGGCCCGCGCGACGCCGCGCCCGAGCAGAACCGGATCGCCAGGCTGCTCAGCGGCGGCCCGGCGGCGGACCCCGCCCTCGCGGCGGCGCATCGGCTGTCGCTCCCGGAGACGGCCGCGGTCGCCGCCGTCCAGCGCGCCGCGGCCGCCATGGACGCCCGGGTCCACGTCCGCGCGCCCGGCCGCCTGGACATCGTCCTCCCCGGCCGCCCGCCCATCCCCGTCGAGATCCATCCTCCGGGGTCCGCCGTGCCCGAGCAGCGCCGCGCGCCCGAGCAGGGGGCGCTCACGTTCCAGGTGGACGCGCGGCTCACGATCGGGGCGAACGAGCGCGCCGCCGCCGCGGCGACCGCGCAGGCGATCGCGCGGGCCAGAGGGCAGGCGGCAGCGGACCAGGCGGCCCTGGCGGAGCTCTACGAGGCCGTACGGCAGGTGCGGGCGGCCACCACGGCGCAGCGGCCCGGCCGGTTGGGCGTGCTGTTCGACCTGGTCAACGCCCACCCGGAGGTGCTGCGGCTGGTACCGGAACCGGTGGCGGCCGAGCTGGCGACGCTCGCGGCGGGCGACCGGCCCCGCGACTGGCCCGCCCACCTGCAGCGCTTGCGCACGCTCGCCAACACCACCGGCTGGCTCCCGCCGGACCAGGCGTGCCAGTGCCCGGACGGCGAGCCGTGCACGTGCGGCCGCGGCGGAGGAACCCAGCCGGACGTGCCCGGCGATACCGTCATCGCTCCGGAGCAGGTGACGGCCGGCACGGTCCGGGCATGAGCCGGACGCCGGAGTTCCGGCATCATGGGGAATCCCGAGCGAGAGGACGGTCATGACGTTCGCGGTGGCGAGGACGAGGGACGAGGCCCACCTCTATCTCGATCTGCACCCGTGCGCCTGCGGGTCGGTGGAAACCTCCTGGCAGAGCGGGCTGGTCAGCGTGGACGGCGGGCTGGTCAACCGCTACCACGGCACGTGCGAGGCGTGCGGGACACCCCGGGAGTACGTGTTCGGCCTGCCGGAGCGGCCCCTGATGCCCGCCGGTTATCCGACGTTCGGCGGGGAGGAGCCGTCGGAGCTGCTCGACGCGGGCGAGTGGATGTGGGTGGCCGACCTGTCGGCGGGCAACGTGCCGACGGACGACCCGGCCGAGGCGGAGCGCACGCTGCGGGTCGCGGCGGCGGCCGTGGCGGAGGTGGTCAAGTTCGTGCCGCCGGGCGCGGACGAGGTGCCCGACGACGGGTTCTGGTCGGAGCGGGGGCAGCGGATGCGGGCGCAGGAGCCGGGCCGGTTCCAGCTCGACCGGCTGCTGGTCGTGCGGGACACCTACCAGGGGCTGGTGGAGCGGTATGCCTGAGCGGAAGCGCGCCCGCACGCTCGTGGAGGCGTACGTGTACCTCGACCTGGCCGGCGGCTCGCGCGACGCGACCACCCAGGAGACGGCGGACGGCTGGGTGGTGCGCCTCGGCGGGGCGGAGGTGCTCGTGCCCCGCGAGTCCGAGGCGCGGGCGAGGGAGCGGGACCTGGTGTTCGGCGCCGGGGTGTCGGAGCTGATCGACCCCGGCCAGTGGGTGCTCATCGCGACCACGTACGCGCGCCGGGCGATGGAGGGCGCGCTGTACTCCGCCGCCGACCCCTCGGACGCCCGCAAGCACGACGAGGTGGCGTCGGGCTGGCGGTTCGCCGCCGAGGCCCTGGAGGAGGCACTGAAGTTCTTCCCCGACGGCGCCGCCGAGCTCGAATCGGAGGAGTTCTGGACGGAGACGGGCAGGTCGCTGCGCGCGTCGGAGCCCGACCGGGTCACCAGGGCCAAGCTGGAGAAGGACCTCGCCTTCTACCACCGGAGCCTGGACGACTTCCTCCGCCTGCACGGCCGCTGAGACGACGACAAGCGGAAAGCCCCGGCCCACCATGGTGAGCCGGGGCTTTCCCGTCGAGTACGCCGCCAGGGACTCGAACCCCGGACCCGCTGATTAAGAGTCAGCTGCTCTGACCAACTGAGCTAGCGGCGCTTGCGGGGATGAATATACCGGCGATTCGCATGCTGGTCGAATCGGTTGGACGCGGACATCTCCGGCTAGAATAAAGTTCGGCCACCAGACAGGAGCATCGATGTTCGCATCCCCCGCCGACGTGACCGAGCGGCTCACCGCCGTCGACTATCTCTCCGACGACGCCATCTCCACCTCGGTGTTCCTGGCCGCCGCACTCGGCAAGCCGCTGCTCGTGGAGGGCCCCGCGGGCGTCGGCAAGACCCAGCTGGCCAAGGCCGTCGCCCAGGCCACCGGGTCCGCCCTGGTCAGGCTCCAGTGCTACGAGGGCCTGGACGAGGCGCGGGCGCTGTACGAGTGGAACTACAAGAAGCAGCTGCTGCGGATCCAGGCCACCAGCGCCGACGACGACATCTTCACCGAGGAGTTCCTGCTGGAGCGGCCGCTGCTCAAGGCCATCAGGGCCGAGGAGCCGACCGTGCTGCTCATCGACGAGATGGACAAGGCCGACGTCGAGGTCGAGGGCCTGCTGCTGGAGCTGCTGTCCGACTTCCAGGTGACGATCCCGGAGCTGGGCACGATCGTCGCCAGGCGCAGGCCGTACGTGGTGCTGACCTCGAACGCCACCCGCGAGCTGTCGGAGGCGCTCAAGCGGCGCTGTCTCTACCTGCACATCGAGTACCCGACACCCGAACGCGAGCGCGACATCGTGCTCGCGCAGGTGCCGTCGCTCCCCGCCGGCGTGGCCGAGCAGCTCGCCCGCACGGTGGCGACGCTGCGCGCGCTGGAGCTGAAGAAGGCGCCGTCGGTGGCCGAGACCGTCGACTGGGCCCACACGCTGCTGGCGCTCGGGCGGGGCGACCTGGACGAGGAGACGGTGGCGGAGACCTTGGGCGTGGTGCTCAAGCACAACTCCGACCACGAGCGTGCCGTCAAGGAACTCGGGCTGGCCTGATGTCGCTCGTCGACAGGCACATCGGATTCATGCACGCGCTGCGGGACGCCGGGCTGCCCGTGTCGCTGGCCGAAGGGCTGGACGCGGCGCGGGCGCTACAGGTGATCGACCTGGTCGAGAGGGAGTCGCTGCGCGAGGCGTACGCGGCCACGCTGGTGAAGAAGCCGGCCAACCGGCCCGGCTTCGACGTGCTGTTCGACCTGTGGTTCCCGCCGACGACGAGCGGCCTGCGGCAGCGTGAGGACGTCGACCTGGACCAGGCCCCGGTCCCCGAGCTGCGCGAGCACCTGGCCGGGCTGCTGATGGACGGCACGGAGAGCGAACTGCGCGCGTTCGCGCGGGCCATGGTGGGCCGTTTCGGCAGGCAGGAGGCGCGGCCGGGGCGGCAGAACTGGTTCTCCTACAGCGTGCTGCGCGCCCTGTCGCCCGAGACGCTCATGGCCGGCATCCTGCGCGAGGTGCTGGCCGGGCAGGAGCGCGGCGGGCTGGCCGAGAAGACCGCCCGGCAGCGGGTGAACTCGGGCATCAGGCGGTTCGAGGAGGCGGTCTCCGCCGACGTGCGCCGCCGCATCGCCGAGGACTCCGGGATCGAGAAGATCGCCCGCTCGGCCGTGCGGCCGCCGCTCGACCAGCTCGACTTCCTCCGCGTCACCAAGGCCGACCTGGCCCGGCTGCGCCGCGAGGTCCATCCGCTGGCCCGCAGGCTGGCCGCGCGGCTGACGATCAAGCACAGGAAGGGCAGGCGCGGGCGGCTGGACTTCCGCCGCACCGTGCGGGCCTCGCTGCAGAGCGGCGGCGTGCCGATGGACACCCACTTCAAGCCGCCCCGGCCGCACAAGCCCGAGCTGGTCATCCTCTGCGACACCAGCGACTCGGTGTCGTCGTTCGCGCACTTCACGCTGCTGCTCACGTACGCGCTGCGGGAGCAGTTCACGAAGGTGCGGGCGTTCGGGTTCGTGGACACCGTGGACGAGATCACCCGGTTCTTCCAGCCCGGCGCCGACGTGCTGGACGCGATGAGCCGGCTGGCGACCGAGGCCGACATGGTGCGCTTCGGCCGCACCAACTACGGTCACGCGCTGGAGACGTTCGCCGAGCGTTACGGCGACGCGATCGGCCCGAAGAGCTCCCTGCTCATCCTGGGCGACGCCCGCTCCAACTACCAGCCGCCCGCCCTGGAGGTGCTGAAGTCGCTGGCCGGCCAGGCCCGCCACGCGTACTGGCTGAACCCGGAGCCGCGCCGCCAGTGGGACACCGGCGACTCGATCGCCACCGACTACGGCACGGTGGTGCCGATGCACGAGTGCAGGAACGTGGCCCAGCTGACCGCGTTCATCGAGGACATCGCCTGACCCGTCGCCGGCGGCGGGTCAGACGCGCTGCAGCTCGCGGGCGGCGGTGCGGGCCAGCAGCTCGATCTGCGCGGCGTCCAGCAGGGCCTTCTGGTTGGCCTTGATGTGCCTGGCCACCAGGCGCGGCTTGAGGAAGGTGACGCCCTCGGCCGTGAGCGAGCCGCCGCGCGGCAGCATGCCGCAGTGGACGGCCATCAGCGGGCTGATGGAGATCTGGATGCCGGTCTCGCGGCCGAGCAGCTCGGCGAACGCCTGCGCGGCGTCGCACAGCGGCTTGGCCGTCTTCGTGCCGTACTTCTCGCCGAAGAACAGCCGCCCGTTGTAGGAGGCGATCTCGGTGTCGGGGCTCCACGACTCGTTGTCGACGATCCACACCCCGCCCGGCCCGATCACCAGGTGGTCGATGGACGCCTGGTCCCTGATGGCGCGGCCGTCGAGCACGCGATAGCCCTGCCTGCCGAGTGAGCGCCGCAGCAGCCGGCCCGTGATGGCCTCGCCGCGCCGCCTGCCCCGCCAGACCGCGGTGGCCCGGAACGCGCGCCAGTCGAGCCACCAGTCGATGCCCGCGACGACGCCGCCGAGCGCGACGGCGTAGAGGACGGGCGCCGGAAGGGTGAACCGGAGCGCGATCGCGAACCCGGCGACGGCTCCCACCGCCGCCTTGACCATGCGGGAGCGGCGCCTGCTCTGGGCTCCCTCCCGCCAGAACTTCTCGTACCACCACTGCGGAGACGATCCTGTGAATTTCTCGTCCTGCTGCACGTAGATAGAGCCACCGGGCACGGCAAACTCCCCGAATGAAGATGTCGTGAAACCACAGGATCTGCTACGCCGAAGATCCCTCGCCGAACTAAGAGATACCCCATGCCGAAGCAAGGCGAGCCTAAGGTGACGTAATTGGTACCTCCAGGGCCACAATCAAGACGCTCAACCGACCAGTCGGTATGCTTGCCCCGTGAAAGATGAACCGGTACGCCAGCGGCTCCTCGGCGAGGCCACCAGGCTCTTCGCCGAGCAGGGCTTCGAGAGCACCTCGGTGCAGGAGATCGTCGTCGCGGCGGGCGTCACCAAGGGCGCCATGTACCACTACTTCGACTCCAAGGACGACCTGCTGCACGAGATCTACGCCAGGGTCCTGCGCATGCAGATGCAGCGCCTGACGCAGATCGCCGACAGCGGCGGCACGGTCGTGGAGCGACTGCACCGGGCGGCGGCCGACGTGGTGGAGACCACGACGGACAACCTCGACGACTCCAAGATCTTCTTCCGCTCGATGCACCTGCTCGCCCCCGAGACCCGCAAGACCGTGCGGGCCGAGCGCCGCCGCTACCACGAGCGCTTCCGCGACCTGGTGCTGGAGGGCCAGCGCGAGGGCGTGTTCAGCGACCGGGTGCCGGCCGAGCTGGTCGTCGACTACTTCTTCGGCTCGGTGCACCACCTGGGCACCTGGTTCCACGCGGACGGGCCGCTGACCGGTGCCCAGGTGGGCGAGCACTTCGCCGACCTGCTGCTCACCTCACTCGGGGCCGGGCACCCCGGCGAGTGAGGCCAGCGCCTCCCGGTGGTCGCCCGGCGTGCCGAGCGCGACCTCCGCGGACTTGGCGCGCTTGAGATACAGGTGCAGCGGGTGCTCCCAGGTCATGCCGATCCCGCCGTGCAACTGCAGCGCCTCCTCCGCGGCGCGTACGGCCACGCCCGCGTTCCACGCCTGGGCCACGGCGGCCGCGACCGGCGTGTCCTCGGTGACGGCGTTGCGGGCGGCGGCGCGGGCGCGCACCACGTCCAGCCACAGGTCGGCCAGCCGGTGCTTGATCGACTGGAAGGAGCCGACCGGCCGGGCGAACTGGTGACGCTCCTTGACGTAGGCCAGCGTGGTGTCCAGGCACCACTGCGCGACCCCGTACTGCTCGGAGGCCAGCAGCCCGGCGCCGAACCGCAGGACGGCCACCAGGTCCACGTCGCCCACGCGGGTGGCGCCCGCGCCGTCGAACGTGACGGTGGAGACGGGCCGGGTGAGGTCGAACGAGGTCTCCGCCCGCACCTCGGCGCCCTCCACGTGATACAGGTCGCCCTCGACCGGGACGAGCAGCACGTCGGCCACGTCGGCCCCGGCGACGCCGGTGACCGTGCCGGACAGCGTCCCGCCCGAGTGCCGCACCGACGCGCCGCGGTCGGGCCGGTACGGGGACGCGGCGAACGACACCGCCAGCGCGGCCGTCGAGCGCCCGTCGGCCAGCCGTTCGAGCAGCTCGCCCGCCCCCGCCTGGACGAGCGCGCGGGTGGCCAGCACCGAGCTGGTGAAGAACGGCACCGGCGCGATGCCGCGGCCCAGCTCCTCCAGCACGACGGCGGCCTCGCTGGCGGACGCGCCCGCGCCGCCGTACTCCTCGGGGACGATCAGCCCGGCCACGCCGATCTCCCCGGCCAGCGTCTTCCACAGGTCCGGGTCGTACGGCCGCGACTCGGCGCGCTTGAGCACCGCCGACGGCGGGCAGCGGTCGGCGAGCAGGTCGCGCACGGCGGCCCGGAGCTCCTCCTCGACCTCGGAATACAGCAGGCTCATCGCGGCAGGTCCTTCCAGGGCACGTCCTTGTCGATGCGGGGTTCCGAGGGCAGGCCGAGCACCCGTTCGGAGATGATGTTGCGCAGGATCTCCGAGGTGCCGCCCTCGATCGAGTTGCCCTTGGCGCGCAGGTAGCGGTAGCCGGGGCCGCGGCCGTAGAAGTCGACGGTCTCGGAGCGGCGGAAGGCGTAGTCGTCGTAGCCGAGGTCGCGCAGGAACTCCATCTCCAGGCCGGTCAGCGCCTGGTTGAGCTTGGCGAACGACAGCTTCATGCCGGACCCCTCGGGCCCCGGCTGGCCGGCGGCGAGCTGCTCGCGCAGCCTGGCGCCCGACAGGCGGGTCACCTCGGCCTCCACCCAGAGCGACAGCAGCCGCTGGTGCAGGTCGTGGGTGCGCAGCTCGGGGTGCTCCCGCCAGGAGCGCAGCACGCCGCCCACCATGCCGCCGCCGCGGGCGCCACCGCCGCCGCCGATGGCCACCCGCTCGTTCATCAGCGTCGTCTGCGCGACCCGCCAGCCGTCGCCGACCGCGCCCAGCCGCAGGTCGTCGGCGAGCCGGACGCCGGTCAGGAAGACCTCGTTGAACTCGGCCTCGCCGGTGATCTGCCGCAGCGGCCGGACGTCGACGCCGGGCGCCTGCATGTCGCAGACGAAGTACGTCAGGCCGCGGTGCTTGGGCACGCCGGGGTCGGTGCGGGTGACCAGGATGGCCCAGCGGGCGTGGTGGGCGCCCGACGTCCACACCTTCTGTCCGTCGACCACCCACTCGTCGCCGTCCCGGACCGCCCGGGTGGCGAGCGTGGCCAGGTCGGAGCCGGCGCCGGGCTCGCTGAAGAGCTGGCACCAGATCTCCTCGCCGGTCCACAGCGGCCGCAGGAAGCGCCGCTGCTGCTCCTCGGTGCCGAAGGCGAGGATGGTGGGCGCGGCCATGCCCAGGCCGATGCCCTGCACGCCGCCGTCGATCTGCGGGGTGCCGGCCAGCTCCCGCTCCACGACCGCCTGCATGTCACGGGAGAGCCCGAGACCGCCGAGCCCTTCGGGGAACCAGACCCAGGCCAGGCCGGCGTCGAACCTGGCGCGCAGGAACTCCAGCCGGTCGCCTGCCGGGTCGTTCTCACTCAGGAACGCGGCGACGCGTTCCTTGAGCCGTGCTTCGTCCACTCCAGCTCCTGTCGTCGGGGGATCACATGTGCTTCTTGAGCTCGCGGTAGGCCAGCGACCGCTTGTGCACCTCGTCCGGCCCGTCGGCCAGGCGCAGCGAGCGGGCCCCGGCCCAGAGCCCGGCCAGCGGGAAGTCCTGGGAGACGCCGCCCGCGCCGTGCACCTGGATGGCCTTGTCGAGGATCCACTCCACGGTGATCGGGGTGGAGATCTTGATGGCCTGGATCTCGGTGTGGGCGCCCTGGTTGCCGACGGTGTCCATGAGCCAGGCGGTCTTCAGCACGAGCAGGCGCAGTTGCTCGATCTTGATGCGGGACTCGGCGATCCAGTCCTGCACCACGCCCTGCCGGGCGATCGGCTTGCCGAACGTGGTCCTGGCCAGCGCCCTGCCGCACATCAGCTCGACGGCCCGCTCGGCCATGCCGATCAGGCGCATGCAGTGGTGGATCCGGCCGGGGCCGAGCCTGGCCTGGGCGATGGCGAAGCCGCCGCCCTCCTCCCCGACGAGGTTCTCCGCCGGGACGCGGACGTCCTCGAAGAGGATCTCGGCGTGCCCGCCGTGGTCGGCGTCGTCGTAGCCGAAGACGCTCATGCCACGCCGGATGTCCATGCCGGGGGTGTCGCGGGGCACCAGGATCATGCTCTGCTGGCGGTGCTTGGGCGCCTCTGGGTCGGTCTTGCCCATCACGATGAAGATCTTGCAGTTCGGGTTCATCGCGCCGGAGGTGAACCACTTGCGGCCGTTGATGACGTACTCGCCGCCGTCACGGACGATCGAGGTGGCGATGTTGGTGGCGTCGGAGGAGGCCACGTCGGGCTCGGTCATCGCGAACGCCGAGCGGATCTCGCCGTCGAGCAGCGGGCGCAGCCACTCCTTGCGCTGCCACTCGCTGCCGAACATGGAGAGCACCTCCATGTTGCCGGTGTCGGGCGCGGCGCAGTTGGTCGCCACAGGCGCCAGCCGCGGGCTGCGGCCCATGATCTCCGCGAGCGGCGCGTACTGGAGGTTGGTCAGCCCGGCGCCGTGGTCACCGGGCAGGAACAGGTTCCACAGGCCACGCTTCCTCGCCTCGTCCTTCAGGTCCTCGACGAGCGGCGGGACGCCCCAGCCGCTGGCCTTGGCCTGCTCATCGAAGGCGGGCTCGGCCGGGTAGACGCACTCGTCCATGAACTGCAGCAGGCGCCGGCGAAGGTCTTCGGTGACGCTGTCGAAAGCGAAGTCCATGCCGGGAGCCTACCGACCGGCCGGTATGGCTGTCGACAGTGGTCTCCGCCAAAACCCGCCAGGTGGCTCTCTCCCGTACGGACCGGTCCCCCGTAAGGTCACCGCCATGACCGCACACCTTCCCGCACCCGTGACGCTGGAGAACGACGTCGTCCGGCTGGAACCCCTCTCCCCCGGCCACGTGCCGGACCTGTTCGCCGCGGGCGGCGGTGACGACGAGGTGTGGCGGTGGATGCCGATCGCCACGCCGCGCGCCGAGGAGGAGCTGGCGGCGGCTGCCCGGGCGCTGATCGAGGACGACAGGCACGTGCCGCTGGCCGTGCTGCTCAAGGAGACCGGGCGGGCGGTCGGCTGGACCGCCTACTGCGACGTGCCGGGGTTCGACGAGAGCGTCGAGATCGGCTGGACCTGGTACGGCCGCGCCCACTGGCGCTCGGCCGTGAACACCTCCTGCAAGCTCCTGCTCCTCGACCACGCCTTCGACAAGCTCGGCCACAACCGGGTGCTGCTCAAGACCGACGCGCTCAACCTGCGCTCCCAGGCCGCCATCAAGCGGATCGGCGGGCTGCACGAGGGCACGCTCCGCCGCCACCGCCGCAGGCCGGACGGCACCTGGCGCGACACGGCCTGCTTCGGCATCCTCGACGACGAGTGGCCGTCCCACCGCGCCCGCCTCACCGGCTGACACCCGCCCCGCCGCCGTCCCGGTGTCAGCCCCGCCGCCGGCTCCGGCGGGCGTCGCTCCGGCCGTCGCCCTGGTCGGCGAGCATGCCTCTCAGCAGATCCCGCACGCCGGCCCGCAGGTCGTCCGGCGACGGCTCGGCGCCCGCGCCGGCGATGACGTCGAACATGACGCCCTCGGCGAACGCCACGAGCTGGCGGCCGTGCCGTACCGGATCGCGCGAGCCCGCGGCGGCGAGCAGGGCGACGGCGGGATCGCGGAACCGGCGGCCCGCTCTGTCGTAGATCTCCCGCAGCTCCGGCCGCCTGGTCGCCTCCAGCGCCAGCTCGTAGCGGGCCAGCGTGCGCCGCCGGTCGCGCAGCTGGGCCGTCAGCACTCCGGCGAGCAGCTCGGTCAGGTCGGCGCCCGGCGGCGGCCCGTCGCCCATCGCCTCCGAGAACAGCCGCTCCTCCAGGTCGGTGAGCCGCGACAGGGTGAGCTCCAGGAGCGCGGCGCGGGTGCGGGCCACGTTGGACGTGGACCCGGGCGGCAGCCCGGCGGCCTCGTCGACCGCCCGATGGGTCAGCCCGCGCATGCCCCGCTCGGCCAGCAGGGTGATCGCCGCCTCCGCCACGGCCTCGGATCGCTTCACGGACCCCGATACTACGCTTGTAGTCCAAACTACGGGCGTAGTATGTTGCCACTACAGAAGTAGTGAGGGGATGGACATGAAAGCGATCGTCATCGGCGGCGGCATCGGAGGGCTGACCGCGGGTGTCGCCCTGGACCGCAAGGGATGGGACGTCACCGTCCTGGAGCGGACGCCGAAGCTCGAACCGGTCGGCTCCGGGCTGGCCATAGCGGTCAACGCGCTGCGCGCCCTCGACACCGTAGGACTCGGCGACCCGGTGCGGGCGCGCGCCAGGATGCAGGGGCAGATCGGGATCCGCAGGCCCGACGGCCGCTGGCTCACCCACACCAGCGGCAGCGCGGCCGAGGAGCGCTACGGCGACCGGACGGCCGTGGTGCTGCTCCGCGCCCAGCTGGTGGACCTGCTGGCCGAGGCGCTCGGGCCCGACCGGCTACGCCTCGGCACCACGGTCACCGGCGTGGACGCCGCCACGGGCACCGTGCGGACGGACGCCGGCGAGTTCACCGGCGACCTGGTCGTGGCGGCCGACGGCATCCACTCCCCGACCCGCCGGGCGCTCTTCCCCGGCCATCCCTGGCCGGTCTACTCGGGGGTGACGGCCTGGCGCGGCCTGGCGCCCATGCCGGCCGCGACGCCGCGCAACAGCGAGACCTGGGGCCGGGGGCTGGTGTTCGGCGCGCACCCGCTGGACGAGAAGACGGTGTACTTCTACGCCACCGACGTCGCGCCCGCAGGCGGCGCCGCCGGTGACGAGAGGTCGGAGCTGGTGCGCAGGTTCGGCGGCTGGCACGAGCCGATCCCCGAGCTGCTGCGCACCGCCGACCCGGCCCACGTCCTGCGCAACGACCTCTACTACCTGCGCGAGCCGCTGCCCGCGATGCACGCGGGGCGGGTGGCGCTGCTGGGCGACGCGGCCCACGCGATGACGCCCCACCTGGGCCAGGGCGCCTGCCAGTCGATCGAGGACGCGGTCGTGCTCGCCCACCTCGCCGGGGGCGACCTGGCCGCCTACACCGAGGCCAGGCTGAGCCGCACCGCCGGGATCGTGCGCAAGGCCATGAGCATCTGCCGGACGACCAAGCTGCGCAACCCGCTCGCCGTGGCCCTGCGCGACCTGGGCATGTCGCTGGCCACGCGGGTCACGCCAGATCTGATGCTGCGGCAAATGGACGGGGTTCTGCGGTGGCGGCCACCGGCGCCGGCCGGGAGTGATCGGGTGCGAGACGGCCGAGCGTGATCGTGCCGGCGATGGTCAGCGCCGCCGCGCACACGGCGGGGATCGCGGTGGACGGGCTGGTCGGCAACGACTCGCCGAGCAGCAGCGCGCCGGCCATCACCGACGTGATCGGGTCGACCACCTGCACGCCCGCGTAGGCGATGCCGAAGTAGCCGACCGCGTAGGAGCGCTGCAGCAGCACCACCGCGAAGATCAGCAGCACCGGGATGGCCAGCGTGAACCAGTGGACCAGCCGCCCGAGGTCGCCCTCCAGGCCGCCCCCCACCACCCGGACGAACGTCGAGACGCTGGCCGTGACCGCGCCCGCGCCGATCGCCAGCAGCATCGCCCTGACCGGCCCGCGCACCCGGGCGGCGGCGACCTGCGTGGCCAGCGCGATCAGCGTGATCACGCCGATGAACCCGAGCGCGGCCCCGTCGCTCAGCCGGGGCGTGACGTCCTGGTGGGGCACCAGCATCATCAGCCAGAGCAGGCCCACCGCCACCGCGATCGAGCCGAAGATCTCCGCCTTGTACGGTTTGCGACCGTACATGAAGGCGGCCAGCGGCACCGCGAACACCAGCGTCGCCACGCTGATCGGCTGGACCGCCACCAGCGGCGCGAAGCTCAGCGCGACCGCGTGGAGGCACGCGCCGGTGAACCCGATGACGCCGCCGATCCACCATCGGGGGCGCCGCATCAGCCTGAGCGACGCGCCCTCGGCCACGGCTTCGTACTGCTGCAGCGCCGCCCCCAGCGCGTATCCGAGAGCGCCCGCCAGCGCGATGAGCACGCCGATCCAGGTCATGGGCGTGCTCGGTGGGGAGGAGATCCTTGGAGCATTGCCCCAGCTTAGAGGGTACGCGCCAGCCCCGAATCATCCTTTAGGCCATTCTTCCCCTTAAGGGGGCCGCGATCTGGCCCTCCGGGTTCAGGACTTCTCTGGGCAGACGCAGAACGCGTGGCCCTCCGGGTCCTGCATCACGATCCAGCCCACGCCCTCGTCGGTGACGCCCGGCTGGAACTCCGGCCTGGTGGCGCCCAGCGCGACGTACTCCTCGACGGCCTTCTCCACGTCGGGCACCCGGAAGTCGAAGTGGAACTGCTTGGCGGGGCTGGGCCACGGGACGGGCTCGCGGTCGGGGACCCTGCCGAAGTAGATGTTGGTCGTGCCGTCGCCCACGGCGGCGTACTCGTCCTCCGAGTACTGGATGGGCAGGCCGGTCAGCTGGTGGTAGAACTCCGCCAGCTTCTTCGGCTCCGCGCAGTCGATGGTCGTGGCAAGGAGCTTCGCTTTCGTCGTCATGCTCCGCAGCCTTCCAGGCATACCTGCCATCTGCTGTCAGGTACGGGCGGGGCCGCCCTTGATCCGCTTGAGGATGCGGTCCCACTCGGTGCCGAACGGGTTGTCCTGCACCAGGTAGGTCCAGGTGGCCTCGGGGCGCTTCAGGTCGGGCTCGGGGGCCTGGAACGCCTCCAGCGAGCGCCGCTCGATCTCCGCCTGCAGCGTCTTGTATTCGGCCACCGCCTCCCGCTGGAACTCGTCGATCGGGCTCATCCGGCCCAGCGCCCGCAGGTGGATGCCCTCGCGCAGGTCGTGCAGGAACGCGAGGTGCTCGGTCCAGCAGGTGTCGATGGCGTGCAGCACGATCTGGCGGGCCGTCTCCTCGCGGGTGTCCTCCGGCGCCGCCGCCCACTCCTCGGGGTGGGCCGCGGCCAGCGCGCGGGCCGCCGAGTCGGTGTGGAGCACCTTGTCGCGCCACTCCAGGATGAGCTCGCGCTGCTGTTCGAGCAGCCGGGTGTAACGCCAGGTGTTGCGGTGGATCTGCAGGTTGACGCCCTCGGCGATGCGCTGGGCGTGACCGACGATGTAGGCGGCGCGGCGGTGGCGCACCAGGCCGTCGGGGTCGGCGGCGGGCGGCCGCTCGTCGGGCGCGAACTGGGTGACCAGCTCGTCCTCCAGGCCGACGAAGAACACGGAGCCGCCCGGGTCGCCCTGCCGGCCCGCCCGGCCACGGAGCTGGTCGTCCAGGCGGCTGCTGGCGTGGCGGCCGGAGCCGATCACGTACAGGCCGCCCAGCTCAGCGACGCCCTCGCCGAGACGGATGTCGGTGCCGCGGCCGGCCATCTGGGTGGACACGGTGATCGCGTCGCGCTCGCCCGCCCTGGCGATGATGGCGGCCTCTTCCGCGTCGTTCTTGGCGTTGAGCACCACCGGTTCGAGGCCGCGGCGGCGCAGCAGGTCGGCGAGGTTCTCCGACTCGGCCACGTCGAGCGTGCCGATGAGGATGGGCCTGCCGGTTTCGTGCACCCGCTGGATCTCCTCGACCAGCGCCGACTCCTTCTCCGGCACCGTCGGGTAGATCCGGTCGGGCTCGTCCTCCCTGACGCACGGCCGGTTCGGCGGGATCACCGCGACCTTCAGCCCGTAGAACTCGCCGAGCTGCTCGTGCACCGCGACGGCGGTGCCGGTCATGCCGCACACCCGCGGGTAGCGCCTGATCAGGCCCTGGATGGTGATCGAGTCGAGGATCTCGCCCTTGTCGCTGGCGGGCAGCGCCTCCTTGGCCTCGACCGCCGCCTGGAGGCCGTTCGGCCAGCGCTGCAGCACCGCCACCCGGCCGCGCGACGGGTTGATGAGCTGCACCTTGCCGTCGCGCACGATGTAGTCGACGTCGCGGGTGAGCAGGGCGTGGGCGTGCAGGGCGAGGTTGAGCTCGATCAGCGTGCCGGGCTCGTCCTGGTCGTAGAGCTCGACGTCCAGCCGCTTCTCGACGGTCTCGGCGCCTTTGGGCGTCAGGTAGACGTTGCGGGCCTGCTCGTCGATCTCGTAGTGGTAGCCGCGGACGAGTGTGCGGACCAGCACCGCCATCTCGGGCACGGTGTTGCCGGCGTCGGACGAGCCGGCCATCACCAGCGGCACCCTGGCCTCGTCGACCAGGACCGAGTCGGCCTCGTCGACCAGCGCCACCTCCGGCTCCGGCACGATCAGCTCGCTCGCGTCGGTGCGCAGCCGGTCGCGCAGCACGTCGAAGCCGATCTCGCTGACCGGCCCGTAGGTGATGTCCTTCGCGTACGCCTCGCGCCGCTCGGCGGGCGTGGAGTTCTGGTCGAGCCAGCCGACGGTGACCCCCATGGCCTCGTAGAAGGGGGCCATCCACTCGGCGTCGCGCCTGGCGAGGTAGTCGTTGACGGACATGACGTGCACCCGCCTGCCCTTCAGGGCGTAGCCCGCGGCCGCCATGGCGCCGGAGAGCGTCTTGCCCTCGCCGGTGGCCATCTCCGCGACCTTGCCGTCGAGCAGCGCGAGCGTGCCGAGCAACTGCACGTCGTACGGGCGGAGCCCGAGGGTGCGGTCGGCCGCCTCCCTGGCGACGGCGCAGAACGCGGCCAGGTCGCTCATGTCGGGCCGGGGCAGCTCGTCGAGCGTCTTGAGGCGGTCGGCGTGCCCGGCGGCGGCCTTGACGACCTTCCGGTAGGGGCTCAGGTTCGCCCCTCCGGGGCGGTCCAGAAGGTTCCTGACGATTCCTGTTATCGAGGCCACAGTTCCTCCAACGCGCGCTTCGCCGGCGCCGTTCCCTCGCGCCGGGGCGCAGCGGTCCGCCGTACGGACCTTAACCCATACGACGGACCGCACTCGCCCGTCCGCTAGCCCCGCGCCCGCCGGGCCGGGAACACCCCGGCCAGCAGCAGCAACGCGCATCCGGCCCAGCCCGCGGGGCCGGGTCGCTCACCGAGCAACGCCACCCCGATCAGGGCAGCGAAGGCGGCCTCGCCCAGGGAGACGATGGCGACGGTGGTGGCGCTCAGCGCGGTGAGCGCGCGGAAGAACAGCCCGTAGGCCAGCGCGGTGGGCACCGCGCCGAGGAACGCGAGCAGCGCCGCGCTCTCCCAGCTCAGCCGGGGCAGCACCCCGCCGGCCAGCGCGAACGGCAGCACGCACGCGGCCCCCACGAGGAACCCGGCCGCGGCGGTGGCCAGCGGGTCCCCCGGCTCCTCCGCCGTGCCGAGCCGCCGTGACAACAACGTCACCCCGGCGTAACCGAACGCCGACAGCAGCGCGAACCCGGCCCCGCCGAGCGCGCCCCCCGCCCCGGAGCCGCCAGGCGCCTCCGGGGAGCCCGCCATCAGGAGGGCGAGTCCCGTCAGGGCGGCCAGGAGTGCGGCGAGGCCGGACCGGCCGAGCCGCTCGCCGAGGAGAAGACGCCCGCCGAGGGCGGTGAACACGGGCGTCGCGCCCATGGTGATCACGGTGGCCACCGCGACCCCCGAGCGCGCGATGGCCGCGAAGTAGGCGGCCTGGTAGACGGCCATGCCCGCGCCGACGACCAGCACGTGGCGGTCCAGCCGCCAGGACGCCCCGCCGAGCAGGGGCAGGAGGAACGCGGCGCCGAGGAGGAAGCGCCAGAAGGTGACGTCGAGGGCGTCGAAGCCGCCCGCGGCGAACAGCAGGGATCCCGCCGCGCCGCCGGTGCCCCACGCAGCCGCGGCCGTGACGACGTACCCGGTGGCACGCCGGATGGACAGTTGGGTCATGACAGATCGCTCCGGATGGGAGTGGTGGAGAAGGGCCCGGATGCGGGCAGCAGCCACCCCCGGATCGGTCAGACCCGGAAAATCAGGAAATGCCGCCCGCTAGCGGGCGGGAGGAGGGGAGCAGATCAATCGCGGCACGGGCTCACCTTAGCCGGGACGGAAAGCAGCGTTCATCCCGAAATCGGCGAGCCCGCCCGGGGACATCGAAAAGGCCACGCCCGGCGACGCGGCCCACGGCGGTCTCCCCGTGGCTCACGGCCAGGAGGTGTCACCCGCGGGCTCGACCGGCTTCTCCAGCACGGCCAGCCGTTCGAGCAGGGTCAGGAACGTGGCCGCGTACGGGGAGGACCCGGTCACCGCCGCGACCCTGGACCAGTCCACCTGCTCCCGCAGCGCCCTGACCTGGGGCAGCAGCGCGCCGTAGTCGCAGGCGTGCTCCGACAGCGGCATCAGCCAGGAGATCACCAGGTCCGTGGCCTCCAGGACGGGCACGATCACCGCCGACGCCTTCATCGGCTCGGCCCGGTTCAGCAACTCGTCAGTGACCGGGCGGTCGGACACCTTGAAGATCAGATCCACCAGCTTGCCGTCGTCGTACGCCTTGACCAGCCAGTCCTCGGGCGGCTTGGCCGTCCGGAAACCGATGCCCCGCAGCGCTTCCAGAGCCGCGGGCACGTCGTGCTCGGTGACCACGAAGTCCACGTCGTGCAGGGACGGCGCCGCGCCGCGCGCGTACGCGGCGCACCCTCCCGCCAAGGCGAATTTCACGCCCGCGTCCTTCAAACCGGAGCTCGCCCGTTTGAGCGTGTCAAGGATGGCGTCAGTGACCTCATGACTATGACTGCTCATGAGAGCGGGCTACCCTCAGGCCCTTCGAATAGGCCTGTCCCGGCGCGTGAACCGACGGCCGAAGGGTAGCCGCGACCCCATGACGGAGTACCTGGAAAAGACCGGGCAGGAGTACGAAGGCGAGCATGATCGTCCCCTGGGCACCTACGCCCGCATCATCGGCGTGTACGGGACGGTCGTGGCGGCGGCGGCCGTCGCGGCGAAGCTCACCGGCAGGCGGCCGCCGGAGCGGATCGGGCCGATGGACGTGGCCCTGATGGCGGCCTGCACGCACAAGCTCGCCCGCCTCCTGGCCAAGGATCCGGTCACCAGCCCGATCAGGGCGCCGTTCACCCGGTTCGAGGGCGTGAGCGGGCCGTCGGAGCTGAAGGAGGAGCCGCGCAACACGGTCGGCGAGCTGGTGAGCTGCCCGTTCTGCATCGCCCAGTGGGCGGCCACGGGTTACGCCATCGGCCTGGTGTTCGCGCCGCGCGCGACCAGATTGGTGGGAGCGGCGATGACGGCGGTGGCCGCCTCCGACTGGCTGCAGTTCGCGTACGCCAAGCTCGCCAGGTCCGCCTCATGAAAGAGGAAAATATCGGCGGCACATCGAATGTTAAAGGTCCCGCCACGAGGGCAGTGGCTGTGTCATGGCTACTTTGCTCTGGATCATCGCGGTAATTCTCGTCATCGCCGGCATCTATGTGATTCTGGCCCGTCGCGATCTCCTCTGGGGGATCGTCCTGATCGTTCTCGGGTTCCTGGTCGGCCCCGGTGGGGTCAGCATCTTCAATGTGTAGGGCGTGTTCTGACGCCCCACACGCTCGTTCGTCGGGCCGGTGTTTATCACCGGCCCGATGAATTGCCATAAATGAAGAAGGAGTTGTACGCCGAAGAAGCCCTTCCCGGATGACCGGGAAGGGCTTCACCATGAACGGCTACTCGTCGGCCAGGCAGTAGACCGCGTACGCGGCGCCGAGCACCGGCAGGGCGACGTTGCGCACGCGGATGCCGCCGGAGGTCATGCCCTTCTCGGTGCCCCTGTGCGCGTGGCCGTGCAGGATCAGGTCGGCACCCGCCGTGTCGACCGCCTCGGCGAGCAGGTAACTGCCCAGGAACGGGTAGATCTCCAGCGGCTCGCCCTCAAGCGTCTCCTTGATCGGAGAGTAGTGCGACAGCACCACCCGGCGGTCGGCGTCGATCTCCTTCAGCGCGTGCTGCCAGGACTCCGCGATCAGCCGGGTGTGGCGGACGAAGTTCTTGGTCTCGCGCTCGCCGAACTCGCTCGCGCACTTGCCCGCGAACCCGCCGCCGAAGCCCTTGCCGCCGACCACGCCGAGCCGCGTGCCGTCGCACTCGATGACCGCGCTGTCGTCGTTCAGCACGATGACGCCGGCGTCGCGCAGCTCACTGGCGATCTCGTGCTGCATGTCGGAGTGGTAGTCGTGGTTGCCGAGCACGGCCACGACCGGGATCGGCAGGTCGCGCAGCTCGTCGGCCACCACCCTGCCCTCCTCCAGCGTGCCGTGCCGGGTCAGGTCGCCGGCCACCATGAGGATGTCGGCGCGGTCCCCGATGCCGTCCAGGCTCTTGCGGTACTGGCCGCGCACGTCCTCACCCAGGTGGATGTCTCCCACGGCCGCGATGCGCAGTTCAGTCAAGATGCTCTACCTCCCCTGGCCTGCCGACCTCGACGACGTTGATCTCGTTGTGCACGTGAAGGTCGGGAGCGGCCTCCCTGGCCACCTCGCCGAGCCGTTCACGTTGCTCGGCCCCGCTCACCTGGCCGCGCAGGAAAAGCTGATCGCCTCTCACGTCGACACGGATGCCGAGCTCATGCGTGCGGCGGTCCTCAGCCAGCGCCGCCTGGACGCGGGCCGCGACGTACTGCGGAGCTTCCATCGCTTCCCTCCCTATACTCCCTGCCGCGCATGCCCGGCAAAGAACCGCTCAAACGGTGCGAAGGAGGTTGATGACGGCTCGTTCCACCTTGCCGTGCGTGGCCAGCTTCCCCGGGTCCACGCCGGCTCCCAGCTCGGTCAGCGCGTGACCGATCGTCTTGTCCGCCTCGTACGCGCTGATCACCCGCGGATCCACGTACGATGCCCGCGCCACGGCGGGGGTGTTGCCAAGATATTCGGCGACCTCCCGCATGACCCGGGTGACGGCCCGCTTCCTGGCCGTGTCGCTCTCGGCCATGCGGGAGACGGCCAGCCCGACGGCGGCCAGCACCGTGGCGTGCCAGGTGCGGAAGTCCTTGGCGGTGAACTCGCCGATGGTCTCGCGCAGGTAGTCGTTGATGTCCTCGCTGCGCACGTCCACCCAGCCGTTCTCGCCCCGGTAGCGGAGCAGCTCCCCCTCGGCGCTCAGGGACTTCAGCGACCTGACCACCCGGCAGGCGCCGGGGTCGGCCACCCGGATCTCACGCGGCACGTCGCCCTTGGCCGGGTACGAGCAGGTGATCGTGTTGCGCGAGCAGACGACGTGCTCCATCCGGAGCGTGGCCAGGCCGTAGGAGTCGTAGCTCTCGCCGCCGACGCGGAAGAAGCCGATGTCGAGCAGCCGCGCGGCGGCGGCCAGCACCCGTTCCTTGGTCAGCCCGCGGCCCCTGAGCTGCTCGTCGACGCTCTTCCTGAACGCGGGCAGCCGGTCGGCCAGCTCCAGCACCCGGTCGAACTTGGCCTCGTCCTGCTGCTGCCGCCACAGGTCGTGGTAGCGGTACTGGCGGCGCCCGGCCGCGTCGGTGCCGACCGCCTGCAGGTGCCCGTGGGGCGAGGCGCAGATCCACACGTCGGTCCAGGCGGGCGGGATCGTCAGCGCCCTGATCCTGGCCAGCGTCGCATGGTCGCGGACGGTCTCGCCGCCGGGTCCGTGATAGCTGAACCCGCGGCCTCGACGGCGCCGGGTGATCCCCGGTTCGTTCTGGTCGCTGGGATGCAGCTCGGGCACGTCTGCCGCGCTACCCGGCGTGTTAGGCGGCAAACGGCTCGGGCAGGTGCAGCTACATGAGCGACAACAAGGATTGGGTCGAGACAAGGGACAAGAAGGGCCATGCGATGGTCCCCGCCACGCCGCGGGACGTGGTCCACATCAGGGTGGGCTCGTTCATCCTGGTGTTCCTGTTCGCGATGTGCGTGCTCAGCCTCATCGCGAAGGCCTGGGTCATGACCGGGATCACCGTCGTCCTGGCGATTCTCACGGTGATCAACATCTGGCGGGCCGTACGCAAGCAGAAGGACAGTGACGTCGGAGAGATCGGCTGACTCGCCCATGGCTCCCCACATCCTCCAGGACAGGGTGGTCGTCGTCACGGGCGCGAGCGGCGGGGTAGGCAGGGCGGTGGTGCGCGAGCTCGGCGCGAAGGGCGCCAAGGTGGCGCTCATCGCCCGGGGCACCACGGGCCTCGGCGCGGCGGCGGTCGACGTCGGCGCGGCCGGCGGCGTCGGCCAGGTCTACGAGGCGGACGTCGCCGACTACGAGCAGGTCAGGAAGGCCGCCGAGCGGATCGAGGCCGAGCTGGGCCCCATCGACGTATGGATCAACTCGGCGTTCTCCTCGGTGTTCGCCCGGTTCGCCGACATCTCCCCCGAGGAGTACGAGCGCGCGACCGCGGTCACCTACCTGGGCTACGTCTGGGGCACCAAGGTCGCCCTGGACCTGATGCGCCCGCGCAACCGGGGCACGATCGTGCAGACGGGTTCGGCCCTGGCGCACCGGGCCGTCCCCCTGCAGTCGGCGTACTGCGGCGCCAAGCACGCCATCAGGGGCTTCACCGAGTCCCTGCGCACCGAGCTGCTCGCGGAAGGGAGCGATGTCCGGGTCACGATGGTCCAGCTCCCGGCGGTGAACACGCCGCAGTTCGACTGGGTGCTGTCCAAGCTGCGCCGCCATCCCCAGCCGGTGCCCCCGATCTACCAGCCCGAGGTGGCCGCCCGGGGCGTCGTGTACGCGGCCGCGCACCCGGAACGCAAGGAGTACTGGGTCGGCGGCACCACCGCGGCCGCCCTCCTGGCCCAGCGCGCCGCCCCCGCGCTGGTGGACCGCTACCTGGCCAGGACCGGCGTCCAGGCGCAGCAGACCGACGGGCAGCCCACGAGCGGCGCCGCGAACCTGTGGGAGCCGGCCGACGAGCATCAGGACCACGGCGCGCACGGCGGCTTCGACGACCGCGGCCACCACCGCAGCCCGCAGCTCTGGCTCTCCCAGCACCGCCGGTCGGTCATGCTCACCCTGGCGGCCGCGGCGGCGGCGGGCGCGGCGGCCCTGATGCGGAAATCCCGCTGAGCGGTCCCTTCTCGGCCGTTCCGGATGGGCCGGAACAAGCGGCCCGGCCGGGAATCGCAGCACGATTCGCCCGATCCCCCACGGGTAGGCGCCCGGAAACGATCGGAGGGAATCATGGCTGAACGAGATCTGCGGTTTCTCGGCGAGCTGGCCGCGCAGCTCCGCGTCGACTCGGTGAGAGCCTCCGCCGAGGCGGGGTCCGGCCACCCCACGTCGTCGATGTCCGCCGCCGATCTGATGGCGGTGCTCTTCGCCCACCACCTGCGTTACGACTTCGAGGACCCGGGCAACCCGGCGAACGACCACCTCATCTTCTCCAAGGGCCACGCGTCGCCCCTGCTGTACTCACTGTTCAAGGCGGCCGGCGCGGTCACCGACAGGGAACTGCTCAGGTTCAGGAAGCGCGGCAGCCGGATGGAGGGCCATCCGACGCCCAGGCTGCCCTGGGTCGACGTCGCCACCGGCTCGCTCGGCCAGGGGCTGCCTGTCGGGGTCGGCGTGGCGATGGCCGGCCGGCTGGAGCGCATGCCGTACCGCGTGTGGGTGTTGTGCGGCGACAGCGAGCTGGCCGAAGGCTCCATCTGGGAGGCGGCCGAGCAGGCCGGCGACACGGGGCTGGACAACCTGACCCTGGTCGTGGACGTCAACCGCCTGGGCCAGCGCGGCCCCACCCGCCACGGCTGGGACACCGGGGCGTACGCGCGCAGGTTCGGCGCCTTCGGCTGGCACACGATCGAGGTCGACGGGCACGACCCCGGCGCGATCGACGACGCGTTCCAGGAAGCGCACGGCGTCCGCGGGCGGCCCACCGCCATCCTGGCCAGGACCCGCAAGGGCGAGGGCGTGCGGGCGGTGGCCGACCGCGAGGGCGCGCACGGCAAGCCGCTGAAGGAGCCGGAGCCCGCCGTCGCGGAGCTCGGCGGCGAACGCGACCTGCGGGTGGAGGTCCGGTCTCCGGACCGCGCGGGCGAGCCGTACCGGTTCGAGGGCGGCGAGCTGGTGCTGCCCGAGTACAAGGTCGGCGACCAGGTGGCGACCAGGAGCGCGTTCGGGGAGGCCCTGGCCGCGCTGGGCGCCGCCCGCGGCGACGTGGTGGCGCTCGACGGCGAGGTGGCCGACTCGACCAAGACCGAGGAGTTCGGCCGGGCGTTCCCCGAGCGGTTCTTCGAGATGTACATCGCCGAGCAGCAGCTCGTCGCCGCCGCCATGGGCCTGGCGGTGCGCGGCTGGGTCCCGTACGCGGCCACCTTCGCCGCCTTCCTCACCAGGGCGTACGACTTCATCCGGATGGCGGGCGTGAGCCGGTCGCCGATCCGGCTGGTCGGCTCGCACGCCGGGGTGTCGATCGGCGAGGACGGCCCGTCCCAGATGGGGCTGGAGGACCTGGCCATGATGCGGGCCGTGTACGACAGCACCGTGCTCTACCCGTGCGACGCCAACCAGGCCGCGGCCCTGACCGTGGAGATGGCGGACCTGACCGGGGTGTCCTACCTGCGTACCACGCGCGGCGCGACGCCGGTCATCCACCAGCAGGGCGAGCGTTTCCCCATCGGCGGCTCGTGCGTGCTGCGCCGTTCGCCGTCGGACCGGGCCACGATCGTGGCCGCAGGGATCACCGTGCACGAGGCGCTGGCCGCCGCCGAGACGCTGGCCGCCGAGGGTGTCCAGGTCGGCGTGGTGGACATGTACTCGATCAAGCCGATCGACACGGCGGTGCTGGTCGAGGCGGCGACCACGACCGGCAACCTCATCACGGTGGAGGACCACCGGCCGGAGGGCGGCCTGGGCGACGCCGTGCTGGACGCGGTGTCCGAGCTGGGGCCGCGGGTGGTGAAGCTGGCCGTGCACGGCATGCCCGGCTCGGCCACGCCCGGGGAGCAGCTCGCCGACGCGCGCATCGACCGCCACGCCATCGTCGCGGCGGTCAACAGACTGGTGTGAGCACCGGCCGGCCGCCGTCTCCCGGTGACCGGCATCACGACACGTACGGGCCGGCCGCCGTCTCCGGTGGCCGGCCCGTACCGCCGCGGCGAGCGCGGATCAGCCGCGGGCCTTCGCGGTCGCTTTCCTGTTCGCCTTCTTGATGGCGTCCACGAGCTCCTGCTTGCTCATCTTCGAACGGCCGCTGATGTCCAGGTCGGCGGCCACGCCGCGCAGGTGCTCCTTGCTGGCGTTGGCGTCGACGCCCTCGGCCGTGCGTCCAGAACGGTCCGTCGCGCCCTTGTCCGACGGCCCCTTCTTCGACTTGGGCTCCCAGTGGTCTCCCACCTTCTCGAAGGAGTGCTTCAGCGCGGCGAAGGCCGTCATGTGGGCGCGCCTGCCCTCGCCGTACGTCTCGACGGCCGAGTCGTGCGCCTTCATCCACGTGTCCTGCGCCTTCTTCGGGGAGCGGCGGATGGTGGACGGGAGTTCCTCTCTGGCCGGCATGTCCGGCTCACCTCCTAGAGCGGCGGCTCGTCGTAGTGTCGACGCTCCTCGTACACGGTCGTCCTGCGCGCCTCGGGCTCCTCGTAGATCTCGTGCCGGTGGACCGGCTCCTCGATCGGGCCGACCGCCCTGCGCGTGACGTTGATCCGGTAGAGGGCGAACAGCAATCCGACCAGTCCGCCGAGCATGATGATCACGCCGACGACGTTGATGTCCACACCGGCGAGATCGAATTCGACGGCCCACGTGAGGATCGCACCGAGCATGATGAGGATGATGCTTCCGGCGATGGTCATTTGATTTACCTCCTTGACACGAGGAACCTCTATCCACATGAAGAAAAACAAACCAATCGTGTTAATCGGGCTGATGGGCAGCGGTAAGAGCACGACAGGTCGCCTCATCGCCGAGGCTCTCGGCCTTCCGTTCAGCGACAGCGACTCCTTTCTGCGGTCGAGATACGGAGGCCCGTCCGCGGAGATCGCCGCCCGCGAGGGAGCCGACGTGCTGCACGAGCGGGAGGCCGAGCACCTGATCGAGGAGCTCGCCGGCGAGCCCAAGGTGATCGCCGCGGCGGCCAGCACGCTCGACGACGAGCGGGCCCGCGAGGCGATGCGCGCCGCCACGGTGATCTGGCTGGACGCCGACGACGAGGTGCTCACCCAGCGGATGCGCACCAGCGACCACCGGCCCGAATTCGCACCGGCAGCCCTGCGTGCCCGGCGCGAGCCGTACTTCCGTGAAGTGGCGGACCTGAAGTACGACGTGGGCGTGCTGAAACCGGAGGAGGTGCTGGCCGCCGTGCTGCGCGATTCGGGTTTGCCCGCGCCCGGCCGGGACTGATAACCAGGGGCGATGTTCTCCGACAAACCCGTGCTGACCGGCGAGCGGGTGACGCTGCGGCCGGTGGGGGCCGAGCACGCCGACGGCCTGTTCGCGCTGGTCTCCGATCCCGAGGTGCGGCGGCTGACCGGCTCCCACGCCGCCTTCGAGCTGGAGGCGTGCCGGCGCTGGTGCGCCACGCGGGCCGGCCAGGCGGACCGCCTCGACCTGGCCATCGAGGCCGGCGGCGACTACGTGGGCGAGGTCGTGCTCAACGAGCTCGACGAGCCCAACCTGTCGTGCAACCTGCGCATCGCGCTCATCGGCGACCGGGCCTTCGGCAGGGGCTACGGCACCGAGGCCATCACGCTCGCCCTCGACCACGCCTTCCGCACCACGCCGCTGCACCGGGTGGGCCTGGAGGTGTTCGCGTTCAACGACCGGGCCCGCCACGTCTACGAGAAGCTCGGCTTCGTGGAGGAGGGCCGGCTCCGCGACGCGCTGCGCTGGGACGGCGAGTGGTACGACTCCCTCGTCATGTCCGTGCTGCGGCCCGATTGGCAAGCAAGATCCGGATTGCTGTAATAATGATCTTTACCCACGGGCTCCCCGAGGCGCGCGGGGGGCCTGTGGCGATCTGGGAGCCGTGCGCAACAAACTCTCGTCGGGGTGCGTCTAAGCCTTTCGATGATGCGCTCGGTGCCTGGTGATCCCGAGAGGCTCGGCGGCTACTGGCTGGCGGGGCGGCTCGGCGCGGGCCGCCACGGCGTGGTCTACGACGCCTACGACGACGAGGGGCGCAGGTTCGCGGTCAGGGTGCCGCGCGGTCCCCTCCCCCGCGTCCGACCCGTGACCCACCCGCATCTCGCGAGCGTCCTCGAAGTCCGGTCCGGCGGCACGCCCGCCTACGTGGTGAGCGAGTTCGCGAGCGGGCCGTCCCTGCGGGAGGCGATCTCCCTGCACGGCCCGTACGCGGGTGAGGAGCTGGTCGCGCTGGCCACGGCGGTGGCGTCCGCGCTCGCCTGTCTCCACGCCGCCGGGCTCACCCACGGCGACCTGCGGCCGGGCAAGGTGCTGCTCACCGGCGACGGCCCGAAGGTGATCTGCCCCGGCGTGCCCGGCTCGATCGGCGGCACCCGCACCTACCTCGCCCCCGAGGTCGTCACGGGGCAGCCGGGCGGCGCGGCGGGCGACGTGTTCGCCTGGGGCGCGCTGGTGCTGTTCGCGGCCACGGGCGACGACCCGTTCCGCGGCGGCTCCATGGGCGAGGTCATGCACCGGCTGCTGTCCTGCGACCCCGACCTGACGGCGCTCCCGCCGCGGCTGCGCGGCCGGGTGGCGCGCGCCCTGTCCAAGGACCCGTCGTCCCGGCCCCCGGCCTCCGCCCTGCCGCTCCCGACGTCGGCCCGGGTGCCGTCCCTGCCGGGGCCGCCCGCGCTGGGCGAGGTGGCCGAGGAGCTGTACGCGTCCTTGACCGCCGTCGAGCGGGACCGGCTGAGGGACCTCCTGGTCGAGCTGGCCCCCGGCACGCCACCGGCCGCCGCCCCCGCGCTCGACGAGCCCGTCCTGTCCCGGCTGCTGGAGTCAGGGCTGCTCGTCCGGCCCAGCGTCGCCGTCCCGCCCGCCCGCACCGAGGCCGGCACCCTGGTGGCCGTCACCGGCGACCGCCTCGTGCCCGCCACCGCCGCCCTCTTCCACGCCTGGCCGCGCCTGCGCGGCTGGCTCGACCGGCCGCGCGAGGAGACCCGCTCGTGGGCGCTTGCCTGCCTGCCGGCGTCCCGGCCCAGACGGCTCGGGCTCCTGTCGCCCGCGCTGGCGCTGGTCGCCGCCGTCGCCCTGGCCTTCAGCGTGGCCACCGTCGTCAAGGACGCCCGCCGCACGCTCGAATGGCTCGGCGACGCCACCTCCGGAGTCGCCCCCCTCCTCCCCGTCCCCGCACCGGAACCACCATCGAGCCGCCGCTGACGGGTCGCCCCCGACCGGAGCCCTCAGATCCTGACGATTGGCATACGGGCGCGCGCCGAAATAGGTTTTCATGCGTGCCCGAACTCAATCCGATGACAGACCTGGTGACCTTCGGCGAGACGATGGCCCTGTTCGCGGCCCGCCGCACCGGCCCGCTGCGCTTCGCCCGCGACTTCGACCTGGGGCTCGGCGGCGCCGAGTCCAACGTGGCGATCGGCGTCGCCCGGCTGGGCCGCACGGCCTGCTGGGCGGGCCGGGTGGGCGCCGACGACTTCGGCGACCTGATCCGCTCGGCCCTCGCGGGCGAGGGCGTGGACGTGCGTGCCGTCCCCGACCTGGAGGCGCCGACGGGCCTGATGATCAAGGGCCGCCGCACGGCCGACCACATCGACGTCCGCTACTACCGCGCGGGCAGCGCCGGCTCACGCATCCGTCCGGAGGACCTGGACCCGGACCTGATCAGGGGTGCGCGCGTGCTGCACGTCACCGCGATCACCCCGGCCCTGTCGGAGTCCGCCCGCGCGACCGTGCGGCACGCCGTCGAGGTGGCGCGGAGCGCGGGAGTCCCGGTGTCCCTGGACGTCAACTACCGCAAGGCCCTGTGGTCCCCGGCGGAGGCGGGCGCCTGGCTGCGCGAGGTGATCGGCCAGGTGGACATGCTGTTCGCCACGGAGGACGAGGCCCGCCTGCTCCTCCCGGACACCTTCGCGACGCCGCCGCACGAGGACGCGGAAGGAGCCGTCCCGGAGGGGCCGGTCGCGATGGCGGAGGCGCTGGCCGCGCTGGGCCCGCGCCACGTGCTGGTCAAGCTGGGCTCGCGGGGGGCTGTCGAACTGTCCGACGGCGTCGCGTACCGGGCGCCCGCCTACCAGGTCACCGAGGTGGACCCGGTGGGCGCGGGCGACGCGTTCGCCGCCGGATGGCTGGCCGACTGGCTGGAGGGCGCCGAGCCCGAGCACCGGCTGCGCACCGCCTGCGCCGCGGGGGCGTTCGCGGTCACCTCCCAGGGCGACTGGGAGAGCCTCCCCCGCCGCGCCGACCTGGCGCTCCTCGACCGCACCACCGACGGAGTCAGCCGCTAGACAGCACCCCGCGCGTCAGGCGGGTGAGCCGAAGTCGCGCACGAGGGCGACCGCCCGGCGCCAGCGCCGGAGTTCGGACTCCGGTGACGGCCGGGGGGCGAACTCGCGGGCCACCCGCCAGGCACGGGCGAGCTCGTCCGTGCCGGCCCACACCCCGGTGGCCAGACCGGCGAGGAAGGCGGCGCCGAGCCCGGTCGTCTCGGTCCCGGCCGGCCGGACGACGGGCCGGCCGAGCCGGTCGGCCTGGATCTGGCAGAGCAGGTCGTTGGCCGCGGCGCCGCCGTCGACGGCCAGCCGGGTGATGTCCACTCCGGAGGCGTCCACCACGTCGCGGATCTGGAACGCGATCCCGTCCAGCACCGCGCGGGCGACGTGCGCGGCGGTGGTGCCGCGGCTGACACCGAGGAGCGCTCCCCTGGCGTACGGGTCCCAGTGCGGGGTGCCGAGACCGGTGAGCGCCGGTACGAAGACGGCGCCGCCGGAGTCGGGCACCGAGGCGGCCAGCCGCTCGCTGTCGGCCGTGGCGCCGAGCAGCCCCAGCCCGTCGCGCAGCCACTGCACGGCGGCCCCGGTGACGAACACCGACCCTTCCAGCGCGTACTGGACGGGCCCGTCGCCGAGCCGCCAGGCGACGGTGGAGAGCAGCCCGGAGTCCGGGGACGCGGGCTGGTCGCCGGTGTTGACCAGGAGGAAGCTGCCCGTCCCGTACGTGCATTTGGAGGCGCCCGCGGTGAAGCCGGCCTGCCCGAAGAGCGCGGCCTGCTGGTCGCCCGCGACGCCCGCGATGGGCAGGCGTAGCCCGAGGAAGGCCTCCGGCGACGTCTCGCCGAGCACCGCGCTGGAGGGCACCAGCTCGGGCAGCGCGGCGGCCGGAACCCCGAACAGGTCGGCCATCTCCGCGGACCAGGTGGCGGCGGCCAGGTCGAGCAGCAGCGTGCGGGAGGCGTTGGACACGTCGGTGACGTGCAGCCGTCCGCCGGTGAGCCGGGCCAGCAGGTACGAGTCGACGGTGCCGATCGCGAGCCTGCCGGACCGGACGCCCTCCCAGGTGGCGGGGTCGTAGCGGCGCAGCCAGGTGAGCTTCGTGGCGGAGAAGTACGGGTCCAGGCGGAGCCCGGTGACCTTCCGGACCCGGTCCTCGGCGCCGGACTCGCGCAGTTCCTCGCAGACGGCGGCGGAGCGGCGGTCCTGCCAGACGATCGCGCGCCGGGCCGGGCGGAGCGTGTCGCGGTCCCAGATGACGACGGTCTCCCGCTGATTGGTCAGCCCCAGGCACGACACCGGGACCGCCGCCGCGTCCACCGCCTGGCGGCAGGCGTCCAGCACGGCGGCCCAGATGTCGTCCGGATCGTGCTCCACCTCCCCCGGCCTGGGAAAGTGCTGCGGGAACTCGCGGCTCCCCCTGGCCAGCACCCGCCCCTCGTCGTCGACGACGAGCGCGGTGACGCCGGTGGTCCCGGCGTCCACGGCGAGGACGGTCATGAGGCCTCCAGGGACAGGTCGAGGACGAGAAGGCCGGCGCGGCCGCGCGAGGTCACGCGGCCTCCCGCAGGCGGGCCAGCAGGGGGACGAGGTCGGCGTCGTGGTCGACGGCGAGGGCCTCCTCGGTCATGCGCGCGGCGGCGACGTACCGTCCGACCTGGTCGGCTTCCCAGGCGGCGTCGCGGCCGAGCGCGGTGGCGAGCAGCGCGGCGACGTGCGGAGCCGCGGCGGCGCCGCCGTCGCGCGCCTCCAGCCCGGCCCGGCTGCGCCGGCGCAGCACGTCGTCCACGCCGAGCGCGCCCTCGTGCGCCGCCATGAACAGCACCTCGGCGCCCAGCAGCGACGGCGCCCCGGGGAGCGGCTCCAGCGGCCCGCCAGGGAGGGAGCCCGGCGTCCCGCCGCCGAGCGGGCCGGAGCCCAGGGTGAGCACCTCGCGGTAGTCGGATCCGTACCGCAGAGCCAGCCGCTCCACCACCGAGACGGGCACCCCGGCGGCGACGGCGGCGGCGTCGCGGCGGGCCCAGGCCTGGGCGAAGCCGCTGGCGCCGGCCAGCGGGAGGGTGGCCGTCGAGGAGCGGCGCGCGCCGAGCCCGCGGACGGCGGCCGAGACCGCGTCGCGCGCCATCACCCGGTACGTGGTCAGCTTCCCGCCCGCCACGACGAAGCAGCCGGGCGCCACCTCCCGCACCACGTGCTCGCGGGACACCGCCTGGGTGTCGCCGGAGCCTGCGTCGACCAGCGGCCGCAGCCCGGCGTACACGCCGACCACGTCGTCCCCGGTGAGCGGCTCGCGCAGCCACCGGTTGGCCTGGTCGAGCAGGTAGCGCACGTCGGAGCCGGTCGGCAGCACCGGCCCAGGCCCGATCTCCCACGGCGTGTCCGTGGTCCCGACGAGCACCACGTCCCCCGCGGGGATCACGAACAGCACCGAACTCGCCGTCCGCGCGATGAGCGCCGACGACATGGGCAGCCGCGACTTGGGCACCACCAGGTGCACCCCCTTGGAGGCCCGCGTCCGTACGGGGGAGACGCCCAGCATCCGCTGGGTGAGCTCCGACCACGGCCCGGTGGCGAGCACCACGCGCCGCGCCCGGATCGCGAACCGCTCGCCGCTGAGCACGTCCTCGCAGGTGGCGACCGTGTGGCCGGGCCGGGTGGCGAGGCCGGTGACCCGCACGCGGGTGAGCACGGTGGCGCCCTCGCGCACGGCGGTGCGGGCCAGCGTGACCACCAGCCGGGCGTCGTCCACCTGACCGTCGTCGTAGGCGAGGGCGCCGACCGCGGCGTCGGGGCGCAGCGACGGCGCGGCGCGCAGGAGCGCCCGCCGGCTGAGGTGGCGGTGCCGCCGGAAGCCGTGCCGGTCGCCGATCCCGGCGAGCCCGTCGTAGAGGGCGAGCCCGGCGCCCACGTAGCCGCGCTCCCACATCCGGTGGGTGAGCGGATACAGGAAGGACAGCCGCCGCACGAGGTGCGGGGCCAGGTCGTGCAGGAGGCCGCGCTCGTGCAGCGCCTCGCGCACCAGCCCGAACCTGAGCTGCTCCAGATAGCGCACGCCGCCGTGCAGCAGCCTGCTGGACTTGCCCGACGTGCCCGACGCCAGGTCGCCGGCCTCGACGAGGGCCACGGTGAGCCCTCGGGAGGCCGCGTCCAGCGCGGCTCCGGCGCCGGTCGCGCCGCCGCCGACGACCAGCACGTCGAGCAGGTTCTCCGACACCTCGTGCAGCAGGGCGTCGCGCTGTCCCATGACCGTTGCCATCCTCATCCTCACCAGCGCCTGTAGACCTCTTCGGCCCAGCCGTACAGATCGGAGATCTCCACGATCTCCCCGTCGTCCGCGACGACCGTGCCCCGGTAGTGACCGAACGCCTGGGCCTCGCGGGTGCGCATGTAGAGCGCCCGCCGCACGTCGGCCTCGCGTACGTGCTCGGGGACGAACTCCAGGTCCAGCCGGTCGCCGGTGATCCGCCAGGGCGCGTTCCAGTCGCTCGTGTCGTAGTACCAGACCAGCTCCTCGCTGATCTTGTGGACGCGGCCGTCGAGGATCAGCGCGTTCTCCACGCTGCCGGTGCCGTCGGTCCACTTGCCGCCGATCTGGATAGCCACGTCGCGGCCGCCGGGGCGGCCGGCGGCCGCGCCCCAGTTCCACAGGACCTCCCCCGGCCAGCGGCCGCGGCCGAGGTCGAGCGTGGCCAGCGCGTCCTCGGTGGCGAACTCGTACGTCCTGCCGTTGACGCGGACGGTGCCCTCGGCGGGCCGGCCGACGTCCTTGACCGTGTACTGGAAGCGGCGGGCGCTCCACGGCACCACCAGCGACAGGCTCTCCCTGCCCGGAACCCGGTGCACCAGGATCTCCGCGTCCAGCTCGGCCGACCTGAGCCGGAGCCGGGTGCCGGCCGCGGTCTCGTCGACGCTGATCCGGACGGGACCGGCGCCGATGCGCACGCTGCCCTCGCCGCTGCGCGCGGAGAACGAGACGCCTCTGGCGGGCACGAGCAGGCCCCTGCTCGTCACCTGCTCGCCGGTGCGCCGGTCCAGGAAGAACGCCGCCTCGCCGGCCAGGTAGTCGAGGCTGCTCGCGCTGAAGGCGAACACCTGCTCAGGGCTGGTCACGCACCAGTAGTCCCAGCGCATGGTGCGGCCCCAGCCGCGGATGTTGGCGCGGTGCAGCGGGGTGCGGCTCCACCCGACGGCGGCCGGGTTGAGCCGTCCGCTCGGCAGGCACAGGTCGACCCTGCTGGTGATCTCGCGCTCGGCGACCGCGCGCGGGCTCGTCTTCATCGTGCTCTCCGTCATCGCCCCAGCCCCACGCTGAGGTACTTGTACTCCAGGTAGTCGGCCACCCCGTGGTGGCCGCCCTCGCGGCCGTAGCCGCTGCTCTTCACCCCGCCGAACGGCGCCTGTGGCGGCGCCAGCGGGCCGCCGTTCACGGTGACCATCCCGAACTGGAGCTCCTCCGCGATCCGGATGGTCCTGTTCAGGTCGTTCGTCCACACATAAGCGGTCAGTCCGTACGGGGTCGCGTTCGCGCGGGCGACGACCGTGTCGCAGTCGTCGAACTCCAGCACCGGGGCGACCGGCCCGAAGGTCTCCTCGCGGCAGATCAGCATGTCGTCGGTGACCCCGGACAGCACCGTGGCCGGGTAGGACGTGCCCGGCCCGCCGGAGGCCCGGCCGCCGGTCAGCGCCGTGGCGCCGCGGGCCAGCGCGTCCTCGACGTGCCTGGTCACCTTGGCCACGGCCCGCTCGTCGATGAGCGGCCCCAGCTCGGCCGCCTCGGCCCGGCGGACCAGCTCGGCGGTGAAGGCGGCGGCCAGCGAGGAGTGCACGTAGATCCGGTTGGGCGCGGTGCAGGCCTGGCCGGCGTTGAGGAACTTGCTGCGGGCCACGGCCCGGGCGGCGGCGACCGGGTCGGCGTCGGGGAAGACCAGCACCGGCGCGTGCCCGCCCAGCTCGACGCTGAGCCGCTTCACGTCCTGGGCGCTCTGCCTGATCAGCTCCCTGCCGACCTCCGTGGAGCCGGTGAACGACACCTTGCGCACCCGCGGGTCGGCCATGACGACCGCGCCGAACTCCGCCGGGCGGGACGTGGTGACCAGGTTGAACACGCCGGCCGGCAGCCCGGCGGCGACGAACGCCTCGGCGACCGCGATGGCCGACAGCGGGGTCAGCTCGGCCGGCTTGAGCACCACCGTGCAGCCGGCGGCCAGCGCCGGGCCCAGTTTGCGGGTGATCATGGAGACCGGGAAGTTCCACGGCGTGATGCCCGCCACCACGCCCACCGGTTCGGGCAGCAGCCAGATGCGGTTGTCGGCGTGCGCGCCCGGCACGGTCTCACCGTAGAGGCGGCGGGTCTCCTCTGCCGCCCACAGCAGGTGGTCGGCCCCCGACAGCACCTCGCCGGTCGCCTCGGCGAGCGGCTTGCCCTGCTCGGCCGTCATGATCGCGCCGATCGTCTCCGCTCTGGCCGCCAGCTCCCGTGCGGCGGCCCGCATGAGGTCGGCCCGCTCGTGCGCGGGCAGGGCACGCCAGGCCGGGAACGCCTCGGCGGCGGCGTCGACCGCCCGCGCCGTCAGCTCGGGGCCGCAGTCGGCGACCTCGCCCAGCGGCTGCCCGGTGGCGGGCGCGTAGACGGTGAACGTGCCGTCCGCCTCCCGCCACTCGGCCCCGATGAGTGCCCTTCCCGTGTCAGCCATCTGTCTCCCGCAATCCGTCGATCAGCGCTTTCATGGCGGCCATCTCGTGCGCGTGCTGCAACTCGCTGGCCAGGGTGATGTCGCCGGCCACCAGGGCGTTCCTGATGGCGACGTGTTCGGTGTGCGATTCGGGCAGCCGCCAGGGCACCAGGCGGAAGCCGCGCTGGGCGGTCTCCGTCCGGGCCCACAGGCTCTGCAGCATGCGGTGGGTGAGCCTGCTGCTCTCGGTGTCGCACAGCAGGGAGTGGAAGCGCCGGTTGAGCCGGGCGAACGCGGCCACGTCCAGCTTCGCGACGGCGACCTCGCACTCGGCGAGGACCGCGTCCACCTCGGCCAGCCGGTCGCCGGCCAGCGGCCGGCCGTCCAGCTTCAGGGCCAGCGAGGTCAGCGCGGCCCGCACGCTGTAGAGCTCGCGGACGTTCTCGACGGTGTACGCGGCCACCACGGCCCCGACGTGCGGGCGCTCGACCAGCCACTCCTCCGAGCAGAGCTGCTTGATGGCCTCGCGCACCGGCGTCTCGCTGATGCCCACGGCCTCGGCGACCATCCGGGTGGTGATCTTCATCCCGGGTGGCGCCTCTCCTGACATGATCAGATTCTTGATGTGGTCCGCTGCCAGATCCGCCTTGGTGCGGAAGGGGGAACGCGATTCGGCCATGGTTGGGGGAGCCCTTCAGACCCGCTGGACAGTGAGCGGCTCGATCGCCGCGTGGTCCAGCTCTACACCGAGTCCCGGTCCTTCCGGAACGCCTACGAGCCCGGAGGAGTCCGGCAGCAGCGGTTTCGTCAGCATCGCGTGGAACACCTCCGGGACGATCACCGGCGGGTCGTACGGGTACTCCAGCCAGTCGCAGTTCGGCAGCGACGCGCAGAGCTGCAGGTTTCCCGCGACGCCGAGGCCGGTGGCCCAGGCGTGCGGGATCACCTTGCGCTGCCGGGCCGCGGCCATGGCGCCGAAGTCGCGCAGCGCGCCGATCTCCTCGCTCTCGTTGGCGTCCGGCTGGAAGATGTCGAAGCACCCGTCCTCCAGCATCCGCACGAGCTGGCCGATGCCGCGGTTGTGCTCGCAGCCGGCGATCGGGATCGGCGCGGCCGCGGTCAGCTCGCACAGCGCGCGGTAGTCGTGCCGGGGCATCGGCTCCTCCAGCCAGGCCACACCGAGATCGGCCAGCTCCCTGGCGGTGGTCAGGGCGCGGTCGTAGTCCCAGATCAACCGGCTGCCGTCGGGCGCGTACCGCCAGCGGGCGGCGGCCTGGTTGGCGTCCACCATGATCGCGACGTCCGGTCCGACGGCCTCGCGCACGGCGGCCACCTGGGCGACGTCCTCGGCGATCGTCGCGGCGTGGACCCGCAACTTGATGCCCCGGAACCCCTCCTCGACGACCTTCAGACTGTCCTCCACCCGCTGCTCCGGGCTGCGGACCTCGCCGAAGCTCGCATAGGCGCGAACCGCTCCCGAGTGCCCGCCCCACAGCTTGTACAGCGGCTGACCGCAGGCCTTGCCCACCGCGTCCCACACCGCGACGCCGACGACCCAGGGCCGGGGGAAGACGTACTCGGCCACGTACCGCAGCCGGTTGGCGACGTGCGTGGTGTCGAACACGTCCAGGCCCACGAGCTGCGGGCGGATCCAGCCGCGGATCGCCTCCAGCAGCATCGGACCGGTGCCGTGCCCCATGTCGCCGCCTGACACGCCGACGATGCCCTCGTCGGTCTCGACCTCGACGATGACCGCCGACATCGCCCGGTGGGCGCCCTCCGGAGCCCACGACGGCACGAAAGGCCGCGGATAGGGCAGCTCGATGACCCTGGCCCGCACGTCTGTGATCTTCATCGGCCCATCACCCCTTGGTCGCGCCGTCCGCGAGGCCCTTGATCAGGTACTTCTGCACGAGCAGCGCGAAGACCACCACGGGCAGCACGGTCAGCACGCCGACCGCGGCCAGCGGCCCCCACATGCCGCCCTTCTCGGTGTCGGCCGCCATGCCGGCGATCGCCACCGGGATGGTGACCGCCTTGTCATTGGTGAGGATGAGCGCGAACAGCAGCTCCTCCCAGGCCAGGATGATGCAGAAGATCAGCGTCGAGACCAGCCCGGTCAGGCTCGTCGGCACGATGATCCGGAAGAACGCGCCGAAGCGGGTGCACCCGTCGATCATCGCGGCCTCCTCCAGTTCCTTCGGCAGGCCGCGGAAGAACGCCCGCATCAGCCAGACCACGTACGGCACGAGGAAGGTCACGTACGCGAGGATCACCGTGATGTACTGGTCGGTCAGCCCGAGCTTCCTGGCCACCAGGAACAGCGGGACGACCAGCGCGATCGGCGGCACCGCGCGGGAGGCCAGGATGAGCCCGCCCACGACGCCCGCGCCGCGCATGCGCATCCGCGACAGCGCGTAGCCCGCCATGGATCCGGCGACCATGGAGATGACCGACGCGCCCACCGCCACGATGACCGTGTTGACCATCCGGGGCATGATGCGCGCCTGGTGGAAGTAGCTGACGTAGTTGTCGAGCGTGAACTCGCTCAGCCACCTCGGCGGCACCGTGAAGATGTCCTTGGGCAGCTTGAAGGAGATGCTGACCATGTAGAGGACGGGAAACAGGAAGAGCAGCGTGACCAGGATCGCCCCGGTGATGGCCGCGTACCTCCTCACCATCGGTTCTCCAGACGCCGGGTCACGTTGAACAGGACATAGGTGATGATCATCGTCAGGACCAGCACGATCGTGGCCATCGAGGAGGCCGTGCCGAACTCCAGGCTCCGGAACCCCTTCTCGTAGATGTAGAGGTTGACCACGTTGGTCGCGTTGCCGGGCCCGCCCTTGGTGGCGGCCAGCGCGATGTCGAACATCTTGACCGCGCCCAGCCAGCGCACCACGAACGCGGCGGCCATCACCGGCACCAGCAGCGGCAGCGTGATGTGCCGCAGCGTGGCCCACCGGCCCGCGCCGTCGGACTTGGCCGCCTCGTACACGTCACCCGGCAGCGCCATGATCCCGGCCGCGGCGATGAGCACCACGAACGGCGTCCAGCGCCACGTGTCGATGATGATCAGGCTCGCCATGGCCAGCGTCGGGTCGCCGATCCACTCGACCGGGCCGATCCCGACCAGGCCGAGCGCGTAGTTGACGACGCCCCAGAGAGGGTCGAGCAGCATCCGCCAGACGCCGCCCGCGACCACCGGCGCCACCACCATCGGGATGAGGAACAGCGCGCGCAGCACGCCCCGCCCCCGCCAGGCGACGTTGAGCAGGAACGCGATGGCGAACCCGAGCACCATCTGCAGCGGCAGCGCGATCACCAGGTAGACCGCGGTGACCCGGAGCGACTCCAGGAAACCGGGGTCGTTCAGCACGGCCTCGTAGTTGCGCCAGCCGACCCACCCGGCGGGCTGGAAGGTGGCGAGGTCGAAGTCGGACAGGCTCACCCAGAGGGTGTAGAAGATCGGGTAGAGCAGCATGCCCGCGAGCAGGATCAGAGCGGGTGCCAGGAAGAGCCAGGCGGTGCCCGGCTCTCCCAGGCGAACGCGTCTCACTGCCCGTAGCCCTTGGACTTCAGCAGTGCCGTGATCTCACTGGCGGCCGCCTCGATCGCCTGCTGGGCGGTCGACTGGCCGGACACGGCCTGGCTGGTGTGCAGTGCCAGGATCTGCTGGACGGCGTCGGACTCGGGCAGCCTCGGACGCCACATCTCGCCCTTGGTGACGACCTCGTAGCCCTCCTTGAGCGCCTTGTAGACCGGCTCGGCCCAGTCGGCCGGCGGCTCGCCGTCGAGCGTGGAGACCCGCGCGGGGAACGTGCCGAACTCCTTGGCGGTGAACTGCTCGCCCTGCTTGGAGGTGACCCACTGCAGCCACGTCCAGGCGGCGGCCGGGTGCTGGGACTTCTTGGAGATGCCCGCCGTCCAGATGCCGCGGTGCGCGCCCGGCGCGGCGGTCCCGGCGGGCAGCGTGGTGATGCCGACCTCGTCGGGGGTCAGGGTGGTGGTCTCCTTGTCCACGGCCGTGCCCTTGAAGACGCTGCCCCACATGAACATGGTGGCCGCCTTGCCCTGGCGGAACGCCTCCAGCGGCTCGTTGAACTGGTAGGTGCTCGCCCCGGGAGGCGCGTACTTGAGCAGGTCAACCTGCGTCTGCAGAGCCTTGACCCCCGCCTCGTTGTCGAACGCGACCCGCATGTTCTCGTCGAGCAGCTGACCGCCGTCGGAGTTGAGCACGGTCTGCCACACCGTGGGGGTCAGCGGGTCCTTGGTGAAGTACGTGGCCGCCGCCCACGAGTCGGTCTGGCCGTCGCCGTCGGTGTCCTGGACGAGCTTCTCGGCGTCCTTGAAGTACTGCTCCCAGGTGGTCTCGGCGGTCGGCTCGGCGACCCCGGCCTTCTTGTAGAGCGTCTTGTTGTAGAACATCAGCAGCAGGTTGGAGCGGACCGGCACCGCGTACTGCTTGCCCTCCCACTCCCCCGCCGCCAGCGGCGCCGGGTGGATGTCGTCCCAGTCGTACTCGGGATCGTTCCACTGCGCCAGCTCGGTGCCCTTGAGGTCGTGCAGGGCGCCGGTCTTGGCGAGCTGCGGCAGCCAGTTGTCATCGGCGAGCACCGCGTCGTAGGTGGCGTTCGCGCCGGTCAGCTCCAGCATCGTCTTGGCGAGCTGGTCGTTGTACGGGACGCCGTCGATCGTGACCTTGATGTTCGGGTACTTCTTGTTGAACTCGGGCACGAGGCCGTCCTGCCACTGCTTGGCGAACGCGTCGTTGGCGATGACGCGGATCGACACCGGGTTCTCCGCGGTGCCGAGACCGCCGCCGTCGGCCGGGACTTCCTCCGCCGACGAACCGCAGGCCGCGACGGCCAGACCGAGCACGGCCGTGGCCGCGACGAGCCGAATGCTTCTCAACACTTCTCCTTGGGGGAAAGGGGGTTCAGGCGACCGGATCGATCGCGAGCTTCACGACGTCCCTGCCGTCGAGGGCGTAGCCGCCGCCGAGTGCTTCCAGTGCCTCGCGGACTCTGGCCAGCGGCACGCGGTGGCTCACCACGCGCTCGTACGGCCTGCCGCCGCGCTCCAGGAGCGTCAGCGCCTGGTGGTAGCGGCGCTGCATGTCGGGACCGGCGCCGTACACGCCGGCGATCGTGATGTCCCGCCTCAGCAGGTCGCTGTAGGGGTTGAAGGGGATGGCGCCGCGGTCGGTGAAGTTGCCGAGCTCGGCCAGCACACCGCCGTCGGCGACGAGGCCGAGCGCCTCGGCGAACGACTCGGGCGAGCCGGCCGTGCCGATGACGGCGTCGGCTCCCTGGCGTCCGAGCGCGTCGAAGACCGCCCGCCTGCGCTCCTCCGGGCTCTGGCCGAGGCCGACCACCGCGTCGGCGCCCAGTCCGGCGGCCAGGTCCAGCCGGGCGCGGGGCCCGCCGACGGCGACCACGCGGGCGGCGCCGGCGGCGCGGGCGGCGGCCACGGCCATCAGACCGATCGCGCCGACGCCCTGGACCACGACGGTGGAGCCGATCCGGATCGCGGAGCGCTCCACGCCGTGCAGGGCCACGGACATGGGCTCCTGCAGCACGGCGACCTCGGCGGGCAGGTCGGTCCGGTAGAACACCGTGCCCGCGTTCGAGGCGTACAGATGGGTGGCGAAGCCGCCGGTCAGGTGCGGGGGACGGTCGGCGGGCGAGGCGAACCCGTACGAGGGACGGCGGTCCGGGCAGTTGGCCGGCCTGTGCCGCACCTGGCATTCGAAGCACCGGCCGCAGCTCAGCGACGGGAAGACGCCGACCTGGTCGCCGACGGCCACCGGCCTGCCCGCGTGGTCCGCCTCGACGCCTTCGCCGAGGGCGGCCAGCCGGCCGACGATCTCGTGCCCGAGCAGCGCGGGGAAGCGCACGCTGGCCAGCCTGCCGCGGTAGATGTGCGCGTCGGTGCCGCACATCCCGCAGAGCTCGACCTGGAGCACGAACTCTCCCGGGCCGGGCCGCGGCAGGGCGTACTCGCGCACCTCCACTGGTCCAGTGACGTCGGTGACGATCGCCGCACGTGCCAGCCCGTCCATCCACGTCCTCCACATTCTACTTTCTATAGAATATGGAGGAGGTTAGTTTGTCCGGTTTTGGCAGGTCAAATGCCGTTACCGGATTGTTTCCTGGCCACTAGGCTGGAACGCATGGCTGAGATCGCGCTTGCCGACGGCGTGTGGACCTTCGACGGCGAGACGCTGCGGATCGTGCCGGGCAGCGGGCGCGACGTGCACGAGATCCGCAAGGCGCTCGGAGAGCTGGTCATCCCGCTGGAGGCGATCGCGAGCGCCACGTTCGAGCCCGCGCGCAAGGGCGGCCATCTCAGGCTGCGGCTGCGCAAGGGGGCCGACCCGCTGACCGACGCGGTGGCGGGCTCGCTCACCGCGCCCGCCGACCCTTACCGGTTGCAGATCCCGAAGGACCGCACCGGCGCGGCCGAGTACTTCGCCGACGAGATCCGCGACAGCCTCGCGGTGTGGCAGACGGCTGCGGGGCCGTGCGAGGACTTCGTGCTGCCCGGCCCGGAGGTGCCGATCACGGCGACCGCGGGCGACGGCACGGTGAGCTTCGACGGCGAGCGCGTGCGCGTCGAGTGGACCGGTTTCGCCTCGACGGCCAAGGACGAGGCGGGCCCGCAGGAGTTCGCGGTGGCCGACCTGACCGGCGTGGAGTGGAAGCCGCAGAGCGGCATGGGCTACGGCGTCCTGCGTTTCCATCCCAAGGACGAGGGCCCGCTCAGGCCGCCGCAGAAGGACCCGCGCTGCCTGTCGTGGGGGGTGCAGCGGTTCGGCGGGACGACCTGCCTGGTCGCGGCGGCCGTCCTGGCCCGCATCCCGCGCGGGCCCGCCGAGCTGCCCCCGCCGCCGAGCACGACGGCGGAGACGCAGACGATCCTGGGCCAGTTGTCCGAGCTCGGCGAGCTGCACCGCCAGGGCGTGCTGACGGACGAGGAGTTCAGTGCGGCGAAGCAGGCCCTGCTCCGCCGCCTGGGGTGACTTCCGGGACTGTCCGGGACTACTGCTCGGCGCGCGCGGCGCGCTCGTTCGGCACGCAGTGCGTCATCTTCAGGCCCTGCACGTCGCGCGGCCCGTTCCTGCCGAGGTTCGCCAGGCGCTCCCGCTCCTCCTTGGTGAGGTCCTGGGTCGCGAGCGGCTCCAGGTGCGCCACGTCGTCGGGCGTGATGCCGAGCCCCTCGCCGACGCGCAGGCCCAGCTCGTCCTCGGCCATGAGGAAGTGCCAGACCATGCGCTCGGCGATGCGCCGGTCGCACTGCCTGAGGTTCGCCGTGAAGTTGGCCACCAGGTCGTCGCGTTCCCATTCCTCCATGAGCAGGTAACGCTGCCCTGCCTGGGCGTAGTCGTTGGTCCTCGGGATGCGCTTGCGGGTCAGCCGCCCGGAGATGACCGGCCCCTCCTCGTCGACGGTCGGGTACTCGGCCTCGCGCAGCCCGTCGATCAGCGACGGCTCGTAGTTGATGTGCGGCGACTCGCCGGCGGTGTCGACGAAGTACGTCATCTGACCGTCGCGCTGGTTCGTCCGGATCTCCGCGTTCTTCGCCTGGTTGACCGGGAGCTGCAGGTAGTTGGGGCCGACCCGGTAACGCTGGGTGTCGCTGTACGAGAACGTCCGGCCGACGAGCATCTTGTCGTCGGAGAAGTCCAGGCCGTCGACCAGCACGCCGGTGCCGAAGGAGATCTGCTCGTTCTCGGCGAAGTTGTTCGACACGTTGCGGTTGAGCACCAGCCGCCCGACCGGCCTGGCCGGGAACTCGTTCTCCGGCCACACCTTGGTGTCGTCGAGCGGATCGAAGTCGAGCTCGGGGTGCTCGTCGTCGCTCATCATCTGCACGAGCAGCTCCCACTCGGGGTAGTCGCCCCGGTCGATCGCCTCGTGCAGGTCACGGGTGGCGTGCCCCAGGTCCTGGGCCTGGACGACGGCGGCGTCCAGCTCGGTCATGCTGCGCACGCCCTGCTTGGGCATCCAGTGGTACTTGACCAGCACGGTCTCGCCCTGCTGGTTGACCCACTTGTACGTGTTGACGCCGAACCCCTGCATGTGGCGGTAGTCGGACGGGATGCCGCGCGGGCTGAACAGGTTGACCAGCATGTGCAGGCACTCGGGCGTCTGCGACATGAAGTCGAAGATCCGGTTGGGCTCCTGCCGGAACGTCACCGGGTCGGGCTTGAGCGAGTGGATCACGTCGGGGAACTTGATCGCGTCCCGGATGAAGAACACGGCCAGGTTGTTGCCGACCAGGTCCCAGTTGCCGTCCTCGGTGTAGAACTTGACCGCGAACCCCCGAGGGTCGCGGGCCGTCTCCGCCGAGTCCCGGCCGCCGATGACCGTGGAGAACCGCAGCGCCACGTCGGTCCGCTTGCCCGCCTCCTGGAACAGCTTCGCGCGGGTGTAGCGGCTGATCGGCTCGTCGCCGATCTTCCCGTACGCTTCGAAGAAGCCGAACGCGGTCGCGCCGCGGGCGTGCACCACCCGCTCCGGGATGCGCTCCCGGTCGAAGTGGCTGATCTTCTCCAGGAACTGGTAGTTCTCCAGCGTCGCGGGGCCTCTGGCGCCGACCGTGCGCTGGTTCTGGTTGTCGTATACGGGGTGGCCTTGCCGGTTCGTCAGAATCTGCCGCTGGTCACCGGTGCCGGACCCCTGTCCGGAAACATCTGTCATGTCACCGTTCCTCTCCTCCGTTGGCCTCTTCCCCCATGCCCTCAACCCTCGACAGCTCACAGGCAAAGACTCACTCCTGCCCTGTCGCGGGCTCAGGTGGCGGAGGAGGACTCGTCGCGGAAACCGGTCCGGACATGAAACAACCCCGATCCGGCTGAACCGAATCGGGGTTTCTTGATGGTGCGCCGCCAGGGACTCGAACCCCGGACCCGCTGATTAAGAGTCAGCTGCTCTGACCAACTGAGCTAGCGGCGCCCGCAACACGTGTAACTGTATCAGCCGCCGAACACTCCCCGCACCACGCACGCGTCAGCCCAGACGCTCCGCCAGCCTGCCGTACGCGTCCAGCATCGTGTCCCAGAAGCGGTCCACGTCCAGGTGGGTGCCGACGAGCGCGTTGGGGACACGGTCCATCGACCGGAAGTCCACGACGGTCATGCCCCGGGTGTGCTCGCCCCTGGTCTCCACGTCGACCACGGCCGGCGTCATCGTCACCAGGGCCGGGTCCAGCACGTACGCCACCGCGCACGCGTCGTGGATGGTGGGGCCGCCGTCGGCGGTGACCACGCCGTAGGAGGTGGCGGCGGGGATCAGGAACTCGGCCAGACGGCCGAGCGGCCGCATGCGGTCGAGCACCGCGGAGGTGACGACGGCGGTGAGCGTCACGTCCAGGCCCAGCATCTTCACCGTCCAGCCGGACCTGAAGACGATGGCGGCGGCCTCCGGGTCGGCGAGCATGTTGAACTCGGCGGCCGGGTTGTGGTTGCCGCGCGTGGCGGAGCCGCCCATGATGACCAGGTCGCGGGCCCACTCCACGACGCGCGGCTCCCTGCGGACGGCGAGCGCGATGTTGGTGAGCGGGCCGATCGCGACGAGGGTGACCTCGCCGGGGGCTGCGCGCAGGGTGTCGATGATGACGTCGACCGCGTGCCCGTCCGCCGCGGCGCGCACCGGTTCGGGGAGCACGGCGGCGCCGAGGCCGGTGGGTCCGTGCACGTGATCGGCGCGGACGACGGGGTGCAGGAGGGCGCCGGGGCTTCCCGGGGCGACCGGGATGTCGCCCAGGTCCAGGAACTCCCGCAGCGCCAGCGCGTTCCTGGTGGTCACGGCCAGGTCGGCGTTGCCGCCCACGGTGGTGACGGCGACGACCTCCAGACCGGGCGCGCCGGCCGCGAGGGCCAGGGCCATGGCGTCGTCGATGCCGGGATCGCAGTCAATGAGGATCTTCGTCACGGAACCGTACGATACGCAAAGATCAAAAAGTCGGAGCCGGGCGGTCTGCCGCCCGGCTCCGGTGGGTATGAGACCGGGGCCGGGCAGTTCCCCCAAATCTGCCCGACCCCGGTCCGGTGGCGGTCCAGGCCGGTCGGCTTTCCCCCAAAAGCCCCGGCGGTCCCGCGCTGCAGACGAGCGGTCCCCCTCCGCTGCCTGCTTTTCGGTGTAGGTCTCTCGGCCGGTCACCATGCTTCCGACCTGTCTACGACGCTACCGGGGCCTATGCAACGACCGCGTCATAACGCAGTCGAATATCCGTTTAATCAGGGCTACGGGATCTCCAAACGGACCTCGGTGCCCTCTTCGAGCGAGCGGCCGACGGTGCAGTACTTCTCGTGCACCCGGTGCGCCACCGCCCTGAACACCTCGTCGGCCTCCTCCGAGGGCAGCTCGACGTCGTAGCGGACGGTGACGGGACCCAGGCGGTTCGGCTCGACCTTGTCGGCCGAGACCTCCATGGCCAGGCGCACCAGCCGCTGGCCGCGCTTGGCGGTCAGCGGCTCGACGGTGACGATGTGACATCCGCCCAGCGCCGCGAGCAACAACTCGACAGGCGTGAACACGCCGTCCTCCGCACCACCCATCCGCACCTGGGCGCCCCTGGCATTGGTCGCCAGGAATCCGCCGTCCTCGGTCCGCTCTACCCGCACGTTAGCCATGTTTTAGACCTTACTCAGACGCTTCTCATCTTCGAGACGCATCGTTCAATCATGGCTAGTGAGCGGAAATTCCTCGGTTCCCTCCTCTTCTGTCTGGGAGCGGGTGCGGCGCCGGCCGCGTACCTGCTCGGTCACGCGTCCCCGGTCACGGGCGCGGCTCTGGCCGTGTACGCGGTGGCGGCCGTCATGGCGGTACGCGTCCACGGCCGGCACACGAAGGGCACCGTGCTCATCGCCACCGGGCTGGAGCCCGGCGCGCTGCGGGGGCTGCTGGCCGGCAAGGGCGCGGACACCGTCGCCGTCTACCGCACCGAGCGGGTCGACGCCGAACTGCTCGACCTTCACCAGCGGTACGGCCTGGTGCTGGTGGTCGGCGCGGAGCACGACCCGCGGACGAAGGAGCGGCTGAGCGCCTCCGGCCTGAGCAGGCAGGTTCCGGACATCGTCGAGCGCGAGGTGATCCTCGCCGGCCCCCGGCACTTCCAGCGGTACGTGCGCGGCGCGCTCTCCCGGCTGGCCGTTCCCGGCGCCCAGGTGCGGACGGCCAGGACACGGTAAAAGGCCGGTAAAGCTGCGGCATACCCTTAACCCGACATTACGGACGTTATGAGAGTGTTACTGGGGACAAGGAGGCGAAGGTGACGACTTTCCCCGGAACGGCCCGTGTCGGGAACTTCATGGGCACACACGTCAGTGTCGACATTCGTACCGCCCTGCCGACGCGGGAGCTCACTCCCGTGCTCGACCACGCGTTCAGATGGCTGCGGTGGGTGGAAGAGACGTTCGACCCGGACGACGAGGACAGCCAGATCTTCCGCCTCAACCGCGGGCAGACCCTGCGTCAGGTGCCGGAGCTCGTCGAGGTGCTCCACCGGTGCGACGAACTGAGCAAAGCGACCGACGGCTGGTTCGAGGCCCGGATCGACGGCAGGGCCGACCCGTCCGGCTACATCAAAGGCTGGGCGCTGGAGCGGCTGTCACGGGCGCTGACGCAGTCGGGAGCGGTCGACCACCTCATCGACGCCGGCGGCGACATCCGGGTGCGCGGCTCGGCCTCGCCGGGCAGGCGCTGGCGGATCGGCGTCCGCGACCCGAAGACCGGAGTGGTGCGCAGGGTCCTGTTCGCCCACGACCTGGCCGTCGCGACCTCCGGCCGCGCCAAGATCGTGAACCCCCGTACGGGCGAGCCGCAGGACGCCCTGTCGTCCGTCACCGTGCTCGGCCCCGACCTGGGAGTGGCGGACGCCTACGCCACCGCCATGTACGCGATGGGACCGGTGCTCGCCAGGCGCTTCGGGACCGAGCTGGCCGAGGGCCCGTACCAGAGCCTGATCGTGACCCGTGACGGCCAGGAGTTCGGCACCCCCGGCCTGGCCGCCTACAGCGGGGCGGGCACCCTGCTGGCCGGCTAGCTGGCCGGCTAGGCGTCGGGATGCTCGCGTAGATACTCAAGGTAGACGGGGCGCAGCGCGGCCCCCAGGTTGCCCTCGCCCGCGGTCATGGCGTCGCTCAGCAGCGCCGAGACGCGGGTGAGGTCGGCCGTCGTCTCGCTCGCGTGGCCGGTGGCCGCCTCGGCCGCGGGGATCACCTTGAGCAGGTTCCACAGGAACCCGAGGTCCCCATGGCGGACGGCGTAGCGCACGGCGCGTTCGTGCAGCTCGCTGTCCGACAGCGTTTCGAGTCCGGTGGCGTCCATCTCGCTCCTCCCTGGTAACCTCCCCCTTTCCCGGGCGAGCGGGGCGGTAACGCATCGGGATCCGCTACGGCCTATCCGTATGGCGACGGCAGTGGGAGGATCAAGCAGCGTGAGATTCATCATCAGAACCCTCGCGGCCGCGGTCGCGCTCTGGGTGGCGGTCCAGTTCCTCGACGGCATCGACGTGACGGCGCCGGAGTATTCGGCGACCTACTGGGGCACGCTCCTCGTCGTCGCGCTGATCTTCGGCCTCATCAACGCCATCGTCAAACCCATCGTGAAAGGCCTCGGGTGCGCGCTGATCGTGCTCACCCTCGGATTGTTCCTGCTGGTCATCAACGCCGCCATGCTGCTGCTGACCAGCTGGGTGGCCGGCCAGCTGAGCATCCCCTTCCATGTCGACTCCTTCTGGCCCGACGCGTTCCTCGGCGCGATCATCATCAGCGTGGTGACCTGGCTGCTCAGCTGGCTCATCCCCGACGACTGAGGTCGGCCACCGACTCGCGCTCGCGCAGGGTGGGCAGCTGGACGACGCGCCGGCGCTCGCCCTGGCCGTCGGCCGCGTCGGTCATGAGGCGGACGGCCGCGCCGACGATGCCGTCGATGTTCCAGTCGACGGTGGACAGCTCAGGAGTGAGCAGGCCGGACATCGGGTGGTCGTCGTAGCCCATCACCGAGACGTCGCCGGGGATCGACAGCCCCAGCTCGCGGGCGGCGGCGTAGACGCCGTAGGCGATGGAGTCGGCGAAGCAGAAGACGGCGCTCGGCCGGGCGCAGCGGAGCAGGTCGCGGGCGGCCCGCGTGGCGGCGATCGGGCCGTGCGCGGCGCTCGCCACCTCGATGTCGAGGCCCAGCCGCTCGGCCTCGGCCAGGACGTGCACGTCGGCGGGACGGTCGGGGGTGCTGGGCCGGGTGGGGGTGAGCACGCCGACGCGGCGGTGGCCGAGCGCCCGCAGGTGCTCCAGCGCGAGCGTGACGCCGCGCCGGTTGTCGAAGACGACCTCGGCGGCGGTGCCGCGCAGCGAGTCGCCGACCGCGACCACCGGCAGCGACGCGCACAGCTCGGGCCAGAACGGCGCGGAGGGGTCGAGCGGCTGCACGATGAGGCCGTCGACGCGCTGGTCACGCAGCTGACCGGCGAGCGCCCGCTCCCGCGCCGGATCGCCGGCGGCGTCGAGGATGAGCGCGTAGCGGTCGCGTTCGCGCAGGCCCCTGCTGATGCCCACGGCCAGCGACTGCTGCCAGAGGTCCTCCAGCGAGGCGCAGAGCAGCCCGATCATGCCGGTGCGGCCGCTTGCCAGGGCGCGGGCGATCGGGTCGGCCTCGTAGCCGAGCTCGGCCGCGGCGGCGCGGACCCGCTCGACGGTCTCGGGCGCGACCTGCACGCCGCGCAGCGCGTAGGAGACGGCGGCCTGGGACAGGCCCGTGGCGCGCGCCACCTCCCGGATCGTCGCTCGCTTGCGGGGCATCCCGCCACGATAAACGCCGCCACCGACATTCCGGTGACCGCGTGGTAACGCCCCGGTCACGCCGCGCGTTCAGGCGCTCCACGCCCCGCGATCAGACGCCATCCAAGCCGCCGTCCCCGGGTCCGTGTTCAGGCGGCGGGCTTCCTCAGCACGCAGCAGCTCCCGCACGGCTCGGCGTCCGGCAGCGTCACCCACAGGCAGCAGGTACGGCGGAAGTATCCGTCGCCGGACGGCTCGATCAGGCCGTCGACCGGCTCGCCGACGCGCCTGAGCAGGTCCATGTAGTCGCCGGGCACCATCGAGATCAGAGGGTGCGCGAACGCCTCGGCCGTCGAGCCCCACAAGGTCCGCTCGCCCACCCTGGCCATCGAGCCGATCGCCTTCACCAGGGGCCGCTGCGACTCCGCCAGCGCCTCCCCGATCGCGCCGGCGCCCTCCGTCCAGCTCACGCGGCTCGCCGCGATCGTCACCCCGGCGTCGGAGCGCCTCACGTACGTGTCGGCCAGCTTCATGATCGGCACGCGCCCGTCCAGCGCCCAGCCGAGTGCCATCGGCAGCGTGTGCCAGTAGCCGTAGGTCTTCCAGAACAGCGCCGCGCCGACGTGGCGTGGCGCGTTCCAGCGCGCCGCCGTCTCGTCGACCAGCTCGCCCAGCACCGTGTACGGCTCCCGCACCAGACCGGCGACGGCCGTCCAGCTCTCGTCGGGCTCGATGACCAGGCCCGGCTCCACGCCCAGCACGCCGCCGCGCTCGGCGGCGACGCGTTCCAGCACCTCGGTCAGCACCCCGAACCCCTTCGCTAAAGGTTAGCCTTGCCTAAGGTAGCAGGGCGTCCCGCGAACCATCCGGTGACCAGCTGCGCGCCCACCACGCCCAGCCCGGCCGCCAGCGGCACGGACCAGCCACCGGACACCTGCCCCAGATACCCGAACAGCAGCGGGCCGAGCGCCGCGATCACGTACCCGAGCGACTGCGCCACCGCGGACAGCGCCGTCACCGCCGCCGGGTCGGCCGGGCGCAGCGCGATGATCAGCAGCGCCAGCGCGAACGACGCGCCCTGCCCGATGCCCAGCACGATCATCCACAGCCACGGCACCGTCGTCGGCGCCACCAGCACCCCCAGGTAGCCGAGGCCGGTCAGCACACCCGCCGCCATCACGTACGGCACCTGCGACGCCCGCCGCCCGGCCACGACCGGCACCCCCAGCGTGGCGGCCACCTGGACCAAAGTCGTCAGCCCGAGCAGGTAACCGGCCTGGTCGGCGGGCAGCCCGGCGTCCAGGAAGATCTTCGGCAGCCACGTCAGCATGATGTAGAACGTCGCCGACTGCAGCCCCATCCAGGCCGTCACCTGCCAGGTCACCCGGCTGCGCAGGACCGCCCGGATGGGCCGCGGCCCCTGCCGCGGGAGCACCTGCCTGCCGAACACCTGCGGCAGCCAGAGCAGGGCGGCGGCCAGGGCCGGCACGGCCATCAGCGCCGACACGCCGCGCCAGTCGTGACCGGTGGCGTTCTCCAGCGGGATGACCAGGGCCGAGGCGCCCGCCGCGCCGCCCACGATGGCCGAGGAGTAGACGCCGGTCAGCAGGTTCAGCCGGTGGGGGAAGTGCTGCTTGACGATGGCGGGCATGATCACGTTCATCACGGCGATGGCCGTCGCCGCGACGGCCGAGCCCACGTACAGGACCGGGGCGCCGTCGAGGACCCGCAGCACCACCCCGAGCGCGAGCAGCAGCAGGCCGGCCAGGAGCGTGCGGTCCAGCCCGATGCGGCGGGCGAGCAGCGGCGCCAACGGCCCGAACACGCCCAGGCAGATCACCATGACCGTGGAGATGCCGCCGGCTCCTGCGGGGCTGAGCCCGACGTCGGTCATGATCTCGTCGAGGAGCGGCGAGACCCCGGCGATGGCGGGCCGGAGGTTCAGCCCGGCCAGCACGATGCCGGCGACGAGCAGTGCGGATCTGAACGACATCGGGTTCCTCCTGTCGCACAGTGCTTTGACAACGTTGTCCGGCACTGCGAGGTGAGAAAGGATCCTAGACGTGAGACCGACGATGAAGGACGTCGCCTCGGCCGCGGGCGTCGCGCTCAAGACCGTGTCCCGCGTGGTCAACGGCGAGCCCGGCGTGCATCCGGCGACCGCCGACCGGGTGCGCGCCGCCATCGACCGGCTCGGCTACAGCCGCAACGAGAGCGCCCGCGTGCTGCGCCGGGGCCGCACCGCCACCATCGGCCTGGTCATCGAGGACGTCGCCGACCCCTTCTACGCCGGGCTGAGCCGGGCCGTGGAGTCGGTGGCCGCCGCCCACGGGTGCCTGCTGCTCAGCGGGTCGTCCAGCGAGGACCCGGAGCGCGAGCGGGAGCTGGTGCTCACGTTCTGCGCGCGGCGGGTCGACGGGCTGATCGTGGTGCCCGCCGGCGAGGACCACTCCTACCTGCGGCCCGAGCTCGACGCGGGCACCCCGGCCGTGTTCGTGGACCGGCCGCCGGGGCCGGGGATCGACGTCGACACGGTGCTCGCCGACAACGCGGGCGGCGCGGCGCTGGCCACCCGGCACCTCGTCGCGCACGGGCACAGCAGGATCGCGTTCCTCGGCGACGAGCCGTCGATCTTCACGGCCGCGCGGCGGCTGCACGGCTTCCGGACCGCGCTCGGTCACCTCTACGACGAGCGGCTGGTGTGCATGCGGTCCCCCGCGCTCGACACCGTACGGGCGGCGCTCGACCGGATGCTGGCCCTGGACCGGCCGCCGACGGCGGTGTTCACCGGCAACGGGCGGCTCACCGTGACCGCCCTGCGCGCGCTGGCGGGGCGGCGGGGGCCGGCGGTGGTCGGGTTCGACGACTTCGAGCTGTCGGACCTGCTCGGCGTGACGGTGGTGGCGCAGGATCCGGCGCGCATGGGGCGGGTGGCGGCCGAGCTGCTGTTCCGCAGGCTCTCGGGCGACACCGGACCCGCCGAGCACCCGGTGCTGCCGGTCGGCCTCGTCCCCCGCGGCTCCGGCGAACTGCCCCCGTGAGGCTCACGGACGTCAACGCGCCGCACCCGAGAGCTTCGGCCGAACGATTCCCCCGCCCTGACGCGGGCGGCCCCGTCAGCGGACGCGGTCCCGAACCCGGACCTACGGCGGGCTGAGCGGGCCGTCAGGCACGCATGACGGCGCCGAGCCCGCGGGGTTTCCCAAAAGGTCGTGATTTTTCTGAACTTACGGCAAGGCCGGCGGGCCTCAGGCACGCGTTGCGGCGCCCTGCCCGAGAGGGGATCAAGGGGTTCGGGTGGGGGTCTGTTCGGCGGTGATTCTCCCCGGCGCAGGCTCCGGGCGGAGGGGCCGCCACAGGGCCAGGGCGGCGAGGACGCCGGCGGCGCCCGCGACCACGATCCCCAGCCGGGGTGAGAACACCTCGCCCACGACGCCGATGAGCGCCGCGCCCACCGCCTGCCCGGTCATCAGCCCCGTCGACAGCAGCCCGAACGCCTGCCCGCGCACGTCCTCGGGCACCGCGTCGACGAACCGGCGCTGCAGCCCGAGCTGGTAGGCGAGGCCCGCGGCCGCGACGGCGGCGAGGGCTGCGGCCCACCCGACGCCGGGCGCGGCCAGGAACCCCAGCCACGGCACCCCGAGCAGCACCGCCAGCGGCAGCGAGAGCCGCTCCCGCAGCGCCGGCGCGGCGAACCGGCCGACGGCGAACTCCCCCACCGCCATCCCGGCGGCGGCCGCGGCCAGCACCACGCCCGCCTTGCCCTGCCCGCCCAGGTACGGCACGATCATCGCCTCGCCCCCGGCCAGGAACAGCGGCGGCACCCACGACGCCAGCAGCAGCCCGCGCACCCGCCGGTCGGCGAGCAGCACTTTGTTGACCCGCAGCGTGGTCCGCACCGCTCCGGAAGCGGAGCCCCGCCGGTCAGTCTGGCGGGGCGGACTGGACGGAAGGCCGAAGCGGAGGATCAGGGCGCCGAAGGCGGAGAGCGCGGCGGTGGCCGCGAGGGCGCCCTGGGGGCCGGTGGCGGCCAGGAAGGCGCCGCCCACGGCCAGGCCGCCGATCTGCGCTCCGGCCGAGGTGACGCCCAGGAGCGACCGTCCCAGGACGAACGCGTCACCGGGCAGCACGTCCGGCAGCATGGCGCTGCGCGCGGCGCCGAAGACGGGCGAGAACAGCCCCGTGACCAGCACCAGCGCCAGCATCGCCCAGACCGGCAGCCCGGCGTACGCCAGCAGCAGGCACACCACCACCCTGACCAGCTCGCCCACCACCATGAGCCCTCGCGCGGGCAGCCGGTCGGCCAGCGACAGCAGGAACATGCCGCCGACGATGTACGGCAGCCAGCCCACCATGTAGGCGGCCGCGGCCAGCCCGGGCGAGCCGCTCTCCGCGTACACCAGCACCGACAGCGCCAGCATCTTGATCGAGTCGCCGGACACCAGCAGCGCGAAGCTGCCGAACAGCACCCGGAACTCGCGGACGGCGAACACCTCGCCGTAGGTCGCCGCGCGTTCGGTGGACAAGGCGGATCTCCTCAGGAGGGATGGGAGGGGCGGCCCCGGAGGGAGGGCCGGGGCCGCCTCTTCTGTTCATCCGATGGTGGCCGGGGTCCAAGCTCGCGGCGAAGCTTTCGGATATAACCGAAAGATGGTGTACAGGATCGAGGTCACCCCACAGGACGTGGCCGCCAGCCGGTTCGCCATCTCGCCGCTGATCGAGACCATGCACGCGCAGTGGCTGCTCGACGGCCGCGGACCGGCGGGCGTGCACCGGCAGTGGGTGGACCGGTGGCGGCCGGCGTACCGGGAGCTGGCGCGCCGCCACCCGGCGCTGCGCGCCACGGCCGTGATCTCCGGCAACCGCGGCGACGCGAACGTGGACTTCATCGCGCCCCCGCCCACCGGCGTGGGCGTGCCGTTCGAGGCGGAGCTGTCCGCCGTCAGGGAGACCCCGATCGAGCAGGCGCACGCCGAGATCGCCGCGGTGCTGGCCCGCCGCCCGCCGGCCGCCGAGGAAGCCAGGGCCCTGCTGCTCGGCGCCGACGTGGTGCGGCTCATCGCCGACGCGTACGAGGCGCTCTGGACGGAGATCGTGTCCAGGGAGTGGCCGCACTTCCAGGCGATCCTGGAGCGGGACGTGGTGCACCGGGCAGGGCGGCTGGCGGCCTACGGGTGGGCGGCGGCGCTCGACGGCCTGAGCGAGCAGGTGCGCTGGAACGGCGCCGGCCACATCGAGATCGCGATGGGCACGCAGGACGAGTGGTACCGGCTGGGCGGCAAGGGGCTGCTGTTCCTGCCGTCGGCGTTCATCGGCAACCTGGGCGCGTACCTGGAGGAGGCGTGGCCGTCCGCGCTGGTCTACCCCGCCCGCGGGATCGCGGCCGGACGGCGCCGGGCGGGGGCCGGCCTGGCGCGGCTGATCGGGCGCACCCGCGCCCGCGTCCTGGAGGAGCTGGCCGCGCCGGCCACGACCACCCACCTGGCCGCGCTGCTCGGGCAGAGCCTCGGCACCACGGGCGGCCACCTGGCGGCACTGCGCGAGGCGGGGCTGATCAGCGGCACCCGGACCGGCCGCAGCGTCCTGTACGCGCGCACCCCGCTCGGCGACGCCCTCGTCGCGGGCGCGATCCGGCCGGGCATCCCGGATTCGCGCCAGGATCGCTAGCCTTTCTTCCGGGCGGCGCGAAGGTATAGTCGAGCGCATACGTTCAGCACAATTGTTCAGAGAATCCCCAGGGAGCGCGCGCATGAATGTCGACGCCGCACAGGAAGCCCGCTTCCCCCAGGAGCTGATGTACGCCGCGGCGTCGCAGTACTACCTCCACGACGCCACCCAGGCCGACATCGCCAAGCGGCTGGGCGTCAGCAGGGCGACCGTGAGCCGGCTGCTGACCGAGGCGCGCAGGCAGGGCATCGTCGAGATCAGGGTGCACCGCCCCGAACGGCTGGCCGGAGGCCACCTGGCGAGCGAGGTCGCCGCCGCGCTGAACCTCCACGACGTCCACCTGGTCCCCAAGGTCAGCGGGCCCGCGCTGGGCCCGTGGCTGGCCCCCGGCCTGGCCAAGGCGCTGGCGGCGGTGGGGCTGGAGTCGGGCGACGTGGTGCTGGTGTCGTCGGGCAGCACCGTGTACGAGTGCGCGCGCGAGGGGCTCGGCCGCTTCCCCGGCGTGCGGATCGCCCCGGCGGTCGGCGGGCAGCAGGACCCGCAGCCTTGGTTCCAGACCAACGAGACCACCCGCCTGCTGGCCGACCAGGTCGGCGGCGTGCCCCACTACCTGTACGCGCCCGCGCTGCCTGGCCCCGAGCTGTTCTACTCGCTGCAGCACGAGCCGTCGGTGCGCCGGGTGATGGACCTGTGGGCGCAGGCCAGGTGCGCGGTCGTGGGCGTCGGCTCGCCGCCGCTGACGCGCCAGGTCGTGCCCGCGTTCGTGCCGCGCGACGAGCCCAGCCTGCGCAGGGCCGTGGGCGACGTCTGCTCGCGCTTCTACGACCGCGACGGCGAGCCTGTCGGCTACCCGGGCAGCGAACGCCTGGTCGCGGCCGGCCTGGAGGAGCTGCGGCGCATCCCGCACTCGATCGCCGTCGCCGTGGGCGGGGAGAAGGTGGCCTCGATCATCGCGGGTGCCAGGGGCGGCTACTTCAACCGGCTCGTGACCGACGCCCTGACCGCCGAGAGCATCCTCGCCGCCACGCGTTGAGCGCCACGCCGGGGTGAACCCGGCGTCGTCCGCATGCCTAGAGTGTGAACACTCGTGCTGGACAAATGTTCTGGCCCCGGCTAGCGTGATGCCCACCACAGGACGTGGCCCGACAGGCGCGTCATTGGTCGCATTCGGGGGACGCGACGCATACGAGATCGTCCGCTGGACGTAGCGAGTGAGGAAAGAACCCGTGAAGAGAATCAAGATGCGGACGTCCGCCTTCGCCGCCGTGGCGGTCCTCGCGACTTCGGCGCTGGCCGCGTGCGGCTCGACCGGCGGCGACGGTGCGGCGACCAGCGGCGCCGAGGGCGGTGCGGAGAACGCCAAGGTGGCGTTCCTCATGCCCGACCTCGCCTCCACCCGGTACGAGCAGCAGGACAAGCCGCTGTTCGAGGCCAAGATGAAGGAGCTCTGCCCCAGCTGCTCCGTCATCTACCAGAACGCCGACTCCGACGCCGCCAAGCAGCAGCAGCAGGCGAACTCCGCGCTGGCCCAGGGCGTCAAGGCGATCGTGATCGACCCCGTCGACTCCACCGCGGCGGCCACCATCGTGCGCGCCGCGCAGGCGCAGCAGGTGCCGATCATCGCCTACGACCGGCCGATCCCGTCCACTCCGGCCGACTACTACATCTCGTTCGACAACGAGAAGATCGGCTCGCTGATCGCCCAGTCGCTGGTCGACCACCTCAAGGCGGAGAACGCCGAGGGCGGCATCCTCCAGGTGAACGGCTCCCCGACGGACGCCGCGGCCGGCCTGATCAAGAAGGGCATCCACAGCGCCGTCGACCCCAGCGGCTTCAAGCTGCTGGCCGAGTACGACACGCCCGAGTGGAGCCCGGAGAAGGCGCAGACCTGGGTCAGCGGCCAGATCACCCAGTTCGGCGACGACATCGTCGGCGTGGTCGCGGCCAACGACGGCACCGCCAGCGGCACCATCGCCGCCTTCAAGGCCGCGGGCAAGGACGTGCCGCCGGTCACCGGCAACGACGCGGAGATCGCCGCCGCCCAGCGCATCATCAAGGGCGACCAGTACAACACGATCTCCAAGCCGATCAAGATCGTCGCCGAGGCCGCCGCCGACGTCGCCTACCAGTTCATGCAGGGCCAGAAGCCCGAGGGCAAGGACTCCCTGTACGACACGCCCTCCGAGCTCTTCGTCCCGACGGTCGTGACGAAGGAGAACGTCAAGGAGGTGCTGTTCGACAGCGGCATCATGAAGGCCTCCGAGGTGTGCACCGGCGAGTACGCCGAGGGCTGCGCCGCGCTCGACATCAAGTAAGGGGTCCCCGTGTCGCCCACACAGAAGCCGGACGCAGTCCTGTCCCTGCGCGGCATCAGCAAGACCTTCGGGGCCGTCGCCGCGCTCACCGACATCGAGCTCGACGTGGCCCCGCACCAGGTCGTCGCGGTGGTCGGCGACAACGGCGCCGGCAAGTCCACGCTGGTCAAGATCCTCTCAGGGGTGCATCCGCCGGACTCGGGGACGATCACGTTCGCCGGCCGTGAGGTCGACATCCCCAACCCGGCGGCCGCGCACAAGCTCGGCATCGCCACCGTCTTCCAGGACCTGGCGCTCTGCGAGAACCTCAACGTGATCCAGAACCTGTTCCTGGGCCAAGAGATCCGCCCGCTGCGCCTGAACGACGTGGCGATGGAGACGCGTTCGTGGGAGCTGCTCCGGCAGCTCTCCGCGAAGATCCCGAGTGTGCGGGTCCCGGTGGCGGCGCTGTCCGGGGGCCAGCGCCAGACGGTGGCGATCGCCAGGTCGCTGCTCGGCGACCCGAAGATCATCATCCTGGACGAGCCGACGGCCGCGCTGGGCGTCGCCCAGACGGCCGAGGTGCTCAACCTGGTCGAGCGGCTGCGCGAGAACGGCCTGGGCGTGATCATGATCAGCCACAACATGGCCGACGTGAAGGCCGTGGCCGACAAGGTCGCGGTGCTCAGGCTCGGCCGCAACAACGGCGTCTTCGACGTCGGCGACGTCTCCGCCGAAGACATCATCGCCGCGATCACCGGGGCCACCGACAACGCGGTGGCCCGGCGGGCGTCCCGGCGTCAGGAAGGGCTCCCGTCATGAAGGACACGGTGAACAGCACGACGGGCGGCACGGTCGCCACCGACCACCAGGACGAGCGGCTGCAGCGGCGCGAGGGCCTGCGCGGCGCGTTCACCGACGTGGTCGAGCGGGCGCGGGGCGGCGACCTCGGCGTGATCCCGGTCGTGGTCGGGCTGATCGTCATCTGGAGCGTGCTGCAGATCCTCAACCCGATCTTCCTGTCCAGCCAGAACCTGGTGAACCTGACGATGGAGTCGGCCGCGGTCGGCGTCATCGCGCTGGGCATCGTCTGCGTCCTGCTGGTCGGCCAGATCGACCTGTCCGTCGGCTCGGTCAGCGGCCTGTCGGGCGCGGTGCTGGCGGTGCTCTTCGTGGACCAGGGGCTGCCGGCCTGGGTGGCGATCTCGGCCGCGGTCATCATCGGCGCCGCCGTCGGCTGGGTGTACGCGCAGCTGTTCAACAGGTTCGGCGTGCCCAGCTTCGTCATCACGCTCGCGGGCCTGCTCGGCTTCCTCGGCCTGCAGCTGTACGTGCTCGGCACCAAGGGCGCGATCAACCTGCCGTTCGACTCGGGGCTGGTGAACTTCGCCCAGCTCGCCTTCGTGCCCGCCTGGCTGTCGTACACGCTGGCGGTGGTCGCGGCCGGGTGGCTGTTCGCGAGCGGCTACCTGCACGCCAGGGAGCGCCGCAAGGCCGGGCTGTCGTCGAAGAGCACCTCGGCGCTGGTCGTGCGGAGCGCCGCGCTGCTGGTGGCGCTGCTGTTCATGGTCTGGTACCTGGGACAGACGCGCGGCGTCGGCTGGATGTTCGTGTTCTTCGTCGCGCTGGTGCTGGTCATGCACTACCTGCTCTCGCGGACGCGGTGGGGCAGATCCGTGTACGCGGTCGGCGGCAACGTCGAGGCCGCCAGGCGCGCCGGCATCAACGTCAGGACCATCTACACCTCGGTGTTCGTGCTCTGCTCCTCCTTCGCGGCGGTCGGCGGCATCCTCGCCGCGGCCCGGCTCGCGGCGGCCAACCAGAGCAGCGGCGGCGGCGACGTGAACCTCAACGCCATCGCCGCGGCGGTCATCGGCGGCACGAGCCTGTTCGGCGGGCGCGGCACCGCGTTCGGCGCGCTGCTCGGCATCATCGTCATCCAGTCGATCTCCAGCGGCCTGACGCTGCTGAACCTCGACTCCTCCATCCGCTTCATGGTCACCGGGGCCGTCCTGCTCCTGGCGGTGGTCGTCGACTCCGTCTCGCGCCGGTCGAGGACCTCGCACGGCAGGGCATGATGGCGGCCATCTGCGTCGACGCGGGCACCACGGTGATCAAGGCCGTCGGCTACGACGCCCGGGGCGCCGAGTCCGCGGTGTCCAGGCGGCCCACGACCGTCTCCAGGCCCGTCCCCGGACACGCCGAGCAGGACATGGCCGCGGTCTGGGACGCCGTCGAGGCGACCGTGCGCGAGGTGGCCGCCGCGCTCGGCGAGCCGGTCGACTTCGTGGCCGTGACCGCGCAGGGCGACGGCTGCTGGCTGGTCGACTCCGCCGGCGAGCCCACCGGCCCGGCCATCCTGTGGAACGACGGCCGAGCGGCCGGGATCGTCGACGGCTGGACCCGGTCCGGGCTGGCCGCGCGGGCCTTCCGGGTCAACGGCTCGTCGGCGGCCTCCGGGCTGCCGCACGCGATCCTCGCCTGGCTGAAGGAGCACGACCCCGCACGACTGACCCGCTCCGCCACCGCACTCACCTGCGGCGGCTGGATCTTCGCGCGGCTGACCGGCGAACTCGCGGCCGACGAGTCCGACGCCTCCGCCCCGTTCATGGACCTGCGCGCCCGCCGCTACGCGCCCGAGCTGCTTGAGCTGTTCGGGCTGGAATGGGCGCAGCGGCTGCTGCCCGGCATCCGCGACGACGACCGGCGCACGGCCGGGCTGTCGAAGCGGGCGGCGGAGCGGCTCGGGCTGGCCGAGGGCACGCCCGTGGTGCTGGCCCCGTACGACATCGTCACGACCGCGCTCGGCGCGGGCGCGGTCAGCCCGGGGCAGGCGTGCGGCATCCTCGGCACCACGCTCTGCGTGGAGACCCTGGTCGAACGGCCGGACCTGGACGGCGACCCGGTCGGCATCACGATCGCGGCGCCGGGCGGCTACCTGCGCGCCTTCCCCACGTTCGCCGGCACCGAGGTGATCCAGTGGGCCTGCCGGATGCTCGGCCTGGACCGGCCCGCCGACCTGAGCGAGCTGGCCGAGCGGAGCGAACCGGGGGCGCGCGGGCTGGCGTTCCTGCCCTACTTCTCCCCCGCCGGTGAGCGGGCGCCCTTCTCCGACCCGTACGCCAGGGGCGCGTTCCTCGGCATGTCCGTCGAGCACGGTCGCGAGCACCTCGCCCGCGCCGTGCTGGAAGGGCTCACGCTCGTCGTCCAGGACTGCCTGGCCGCCACCGGCGCCGCCCCGCGCGAGCTGCGGGTCTGCGGCGGCGGCTCGGCGAGCGGGCTGTGGCTGCGGCTCATCGCCGCCGTCACCGGGCTGCCGGTGCTGCGCCCGGCCGACGCCGAGGTGGGCGCCAGGGGCGCCTTCCTCGTCGGGCTCGCCGCCACCGGCGCCGCGACGATCCAGGACGCCGCCGCCCGTCACGTGCGGCTCGGTGACGTCGTGGAGCCCGAGCCCGGCCCGTACGCGAGCGCGTACCGGGACTTCCTGACCCTGCGCGAGCACGCGGCCCGGTCCTGGCCGCTGCTCGCCGAGATGCGGAGCAGGTCATGAGCGCGTGGATCGGGATCGACCTCGGCACCCAGAGCGTGCGCGCGATGGTCGTGGACGCCGGCGGGCGGGTGCTCGGCGCGGCCGTCCGCCCGCTGACCAGCCGCCGCGACGGCGTCCGGCACGAGCAGGACCCCGAGGAGTGGTGGCAGGCGCTGGCCGCGGCCACCCGCGAGGCGCTGCGCGACGTGCCCGCCGGGCGGATCGAGGGGGTCGCGGTCGACGCCACGTCCGGGACGATCCTGCTCACCGCGCCGGACGGGACGCCGCTGACGCCCGCGCTCATGTACGACGACAGGCGCGCCGCCGGGTTCGTGGACCGGGTGAACGAGGTGGGCGCGCCGGTCTGGGAGCGGCTGGGTTACCGGCGCATGCAGGCCAACTGGGCGCTGCCCAAGCTGCTGTGGCTGCTCGGCGACGCCCCGGCGGGGGCCCGCCTGGCCCACCAGAGCGACTTCGTCAACCGCCGGCTGGCCGGGCGCGAGGTGGCGACCGATCTGGGCAACGCGCTCAAGACCGGGGTGGACCTGATCGACGAACGCTGGCCGTCCGACGTCCTGTCCGCGCTCGGGGTGCCCGCCGGCGTGCTGCCCGCCGTGGTACGTCCCGGCACCCGCGTCGGCGAGGTCTGCGCGGAGGCGGCCAGGGCCACCGGCATCCCGCGGGGCACCCCGGTGATCGCGGGGACCACCGACGGGTGCGCCGCCCAGCTCGGCGCGGGCGCGCTGACCCCCGGGAGCTGGAACTCCGTCCTGGGCACCACCCTCGTGCTCAAGGGCGTCACCCGCGAGCCGGTGCGCGACCCGCTCGGCGTCGTCTACTCACACCGCGCCCCGGACGGGTCCTGGCTCCCGGGCGGCGCGTCGAGCACCGGCGCCGGCGTCCTCTCCCGCGACCTCCCTGGCCGCGACCTCGACGCCCTGTCCCTGGAAGCCGCCACCCGCTACGCCCCGCCCAGCCCCGCGAGTCTCACGTACGGCCACGGAGGCTCCTCGGGTGGCACGTACGGTCGCGAGGGCTCCCCGAGTGGCACGTACAGTCACGAGGGCTCCGCAGGCATGGACGGCACGTACGGTCGCGGGGGCTCCTCGGACGTGGACAGTCCTTACGGTGGCGGAGGCTCCCCTCGCGGGGAGGGCGCGTACGGCCGCGGGACCACCGTGGGCGCGTACCCCTCGGGCCGGGGCGAAGGCGGGGTGCCGCTGGATCCGGCGAGGCTGCCGATCACGTATCCGCTGGTCTCGCGAGGTGAGCGGTTCCCGTTCGCGGCGCCGGACGCCGAGGCTTTCACGCTCGGAAACCCCGCCGACGACGTGGAGCGGTACGTCGCGATCCTGCTCGGCGCGGCGTTCGTCGAGCGGCTCTGCTTCGACTACCTCGACCTGCTCGGCGCCCCCGTGGACGGCGAGATCATCCTCACCGGCGGCGCCACCCGCAGCGCGTACTGGACCCAGCTCCGCGCCGACGTCCTCGGCCGTCCGGTGACCCTCCGGGAGAACGCCGAACCGGCACTCGGCATGGCCGTCCTGGCAGCCGGAGCCACCGACACGTCCGGCGCCGCAGACGCCGCCGCCCGCATGATCCGCACCCGCGAGGTCGTCGAACCCTCCGGCGCCGACCTGCGCGACCCGTACCTGCGCTTCGTCACCGCCCTGGAAGAGCGCGGCTGGCTCCCCACCCCCGCCGCCGCCCACGCCCGCCAAAGGAGCGAGCGATGACCCCGCCCGCGCACACAACGCGGCCCACCCAGGGCGCGCGGCCAACCGCAGGGGCGCAGCCCGCAGGGGCGCAGCCCGCAGGGGCGCAGCCCGCAAGGGTGCGGCCCGCGGCCGAGCCTCAGCCCTCACAGGCGGCACAACCCCCGCGAGCGGCGCGCCCCGTGGACAAGCCGCAGCCCACACATGGCGCGCGGCCAACCGCAGGGGCGCAGCCCGCAAGGGTGCAGTCCGCAAGGGTGCGGCCCGCGGCCGAGCCTCAGCCCTCGCAGGCGGTACGACCCCCGCGAGCGGAACCGCCGCGAGTGGCGCCGGACGAGGGCGGGGCGCGGTTTGCGGGGCTGGTGGGGATCGTTGAGAACGGGATGAGGGGGACGTGGTGACCGACGCAAGGGCCGCGACGCTGGTGCTGGTGCGGCATGGTGAGACCGTCTGGCACGCCGAGAACCGCTACGCGGGGATCAGCGACGTGGAGCTGACCCCGCGCGGTCACGAGCAGGCGCGGCAGCTAGCCGGATGGGCCGCCGGGGCGGGACTGAGCGCGGTGTGGGCGTCCACGCTGAGCCGGGCCCAGATCACCGCCGGTGCCAGCGCCGAGGCGGCCGGGGTGCGGCTGCGGGTGGACGAGCGGCTGCGGGAGCTGGACTTCGGTCAGGCCGAGGGGCTGACCGCGGGGGAGATGCGCGAGCGCTTCCCCGAGGCCCGTGCCGCCTTCGAGGCCGACCCCGGCGCGAACCCGCTGCCCGGCGGCGAGGACCCGGCCGCCGCCGCGGACCGGTTCACGGCCGCGCTGCGCGACATCGCCGCCGCCGACCCGGACGGGCGGGTGCTCGTCGTCGCGCACACCACCGCCATCAGGATCGCCCTGTGCCGCCTCGTCGGCGTGCCGCTCGGCGAGTACCGGCGGCTGTTCCCGCGCCTGGACAACTGCGCCCTCACCGAGCTGCGCCTGCGCGACGACGCGCCCCGGGCCGCGATCCTGCAGTACAACACCCCGATTGGAGCCGTTCGTTGACCATCCGAGTGCTTGCCGCCGGCGACCACTTCGTCCGGAACGACCTGCTGGCCGGCGCGCTGCGCCGCGAGGTCGCCGGTGGCCTGGCGATCAGCGAGCTCACCCTGCCGTGGCCGGTCGTCCCGTTCGGCCCCGTGGGCGAGGTCGACGAGGCGTCGGACGTGGAGGACGAGCTGATCGCCGCGCTGCGGGGCGTGGAGGTGTGCGTGACCCAGATGGCCCCGCTCACCAGGCGCGTCCTCGACGCCTGCCCCGACCTGCGGCTGTTCTGCGTCAGCCGGGGCGGCCCGGTGAACGCCAACCTGGAGGCCGCCACCGAGGCCGGCGTGGCGGTCACCTTCGCCCCCGGGCGCAACGCGGTGGCCACCGCGGAGCACACGATGGCGCTGCTGCTCGCCGCCACCCGCCGGATCCCGCAGACGCACGGCGACCTGGCCGGGGGCGTCTGGCGCGGCGACTACTACACCTACGACAGGGTCGGCCCGGAGCTGGAGGGCAGCACGGTCGGCCTGGTCGGCTACGGCGCGATCGGCCGCCGGGTGGCCCGCATGGTGGAGGGCTTCGGGGCCGAGGTGCTCGTGTACGACCCGTACGTGGACGTGCCCGGACAGGTGGAGCTGGACGAGCTGCTGCGCCGCTCCCGGTTCGTGTCGCTGCACGCGCGGGCCACGCCCGAGACCACCGGCATGATCGGCGCCGAGCAGCTCGCGCTGATGCCGCGCGGCTCGGTACTGGTCAACTGCGCGCGCGGCGCGCTGCTCGACTACGACGCGCTCTGCGACGCGCTGGAGTCGGGCCACCTGTTCGGCGCCGGCGTGGACGTCTTCCCCGAGGAGCCGATCCCGCCCGGCTCGCGGCTGCTCGCCGCGCCGAACCTGGTGATGACCCCGCACCTGGCCGGCGCCAGCAAGGAGACGGCCATGAAGGCCGCCTCCATCGTGGCCGCCGACGTGGCCAGGTACGTCCGCGGTGAGCCGCCGGCGCACTGCGCCAACCCCGCCGTCACCCTTTCAGCGCGCCGGCCATCAGGCCGCGCATGAAGAACCGGCCGAGCAGCACGTAGATGAGCATGGTCGGGATCGACGCCAGGATGGCCGCGGCCATCTGCTGGCTGTAGGGGGTGGCCTGGGCTCCGGCGATGTTGTTCAGCATCACCGTGGCCGGCCAGCTCTGCGGGCCGGTGAGGAAGACGGCGAACAGGAAGTCGTTCCACAGCGAGGTGAACTGCCAGATGATCACCACCGCGATCGCCGGCCCCGACACCGGCAGGACGACCGACCAGTACGTGCGCAGCATCCCCGCCCCGTCCACCCGCGACGCCTCGATCAGCTCGTCCGGGATCGTCACGTAGTAGTTGCGGAAGATCAGCGTGGAGATCGGGATCCCGTACACCACGTGGGCCAGCACCAGCCCGGGGATGCCGCCGTACCAGACGCCCTGCATCCCGGTCAGCTCGTTCAGCCCGACGAGCAGCTGCACCAGCGGGATCATCACACCCTGGTACGGGATGAACATGCCGAACAGGAACAGCGTGAACAGCACGTCCGCGCCGGGGAAGCGCCACTTGGAGAGCACGTACCCGTTCATCGAGCCGAGCGCGCACGACAGGATCGAGCCGGGCACGGCCAGCAGCACGCTGTTCCACAGGCCGGGCGCGAGCTTCTCCCACGCCACCCGCCACGCCTCGAACGTCCACGTCTGCGGCAGGTTCCACGCCTGGCCGGGGTCCGCTTCGGTGAGCGGCTTGAAGCTGGTGACCAGCAGCACGTAGATGGGGATCAGGAAGATCACCACGAACGCGATCAGGACCGCCAGCTTCGCGAGCGAGAAGGCCCGGCGCCTGCGCCCCGCCACCGCGACCGCCGTCATGGCCGCCTCTCCTTACGTACGGACCAGATCAGGTACGGGATCACGAAGACGGCCACGCTGAGCACGATGTAGGAGGCGATGGTCGCCCCCTTGGCCGGATCGTGGGAGTCGAAGACCGCCACCCACATGAACACCGCCGGCACGTCGGTGATGACCTGCTTGCCGGAGACCGCCACGATCAGGTCGAACACCTTGAGCGAGATGTGCCCGAGGATGATCAGCGCCGACAGGGTGACCGGGCGCAGCAGGGGCAGCACCACGTGCCGGTAGACGCCCCACTCGGTGCAGCCGTCCACCCGCGCCGCCTCCCGCAGCTCCTCGGGGACGCCGCGGAACCCCGCCAGGAATAACGCCATGACATATCCGGACATCTGCCAGATCGCAGGGATGGCCATGGCCGCCATCCCCCAGTCCGGGTCCCGGAACCACTGCCACTGCGGCAGCCCGAGCCAGTCGAACATCCGGTTCAGCCCGACGGCCCGCTCGTCCTGGCCCGAGTTCATCAGCCACCGCCACACGATGCCGGTGGCGACGAACGACACGGCCATCGGGAACAGGTAGATCGCCCGGAACGTGCCCTCGCCGCGGACGCCCTTCTCCATCAGGAACGCCAGGAACCACCCGAGCACCAGCGCCCCGGCCACGAACACGACCGTGAACATGATCGCGTGGTTGACCGAGAGATGCCATCGGGCCTCGTCCCAGATGCCGATGAAGTTCGTCAGCCCGACGAACTCCCCCTCGGACACCTCGTCGTGCTTGTCCGTCATGGCCAGCTGGAAGTTCCACCCCAGCATGCCGTACACGAACACGCCGATCGCCACGATCGACGGCGCGACAAGGAGCAGCCCCGGGAGCCAGGCGCGCACTCGTCTCACCGACCACTCCCTCCGTGAAAAGGCACGGCAGGCGCGTGCCGCGCCTGCCGTGCCGTCGTCCTACTGGGCGTTCGCCGCCGCGGCGTCCGCCAGGCCCTTCTGCAGCGCGGCCACGTCCTGCGTGCCGAGGAACAGGCCGACCTGCGTGTTGATCTCGGCCAGCCACGGCTGGTTGACCGCGACGCCGTGCTGGATGGAGCCGGCGAGCTTGTCGGCCGACCAGTCCTTCAGCGCGTCGGCCAGATAGTCGGTGTAGAGCGCCTGGTCGGCGTCCTTGCGGGCGGGGATGGAGCCCTTCTTCGGGTTGAACGCGTCCTGGCCCTCCTTGCTGGCGGCGACCTTCAGCCACGCGACGGCGCCGTCACGGTTCTTGGCGCCCTTGGGGAGCGTGAAGCTGTCCGACAGCCACAGGTACGTGCCCTCGGTGCCGGGAGAGGGCGCCCAGTCGAAGTCGGTCTTCGACGTCTTGCCGAGGCCGCCCTCCGGCGGGTTGTGGAAGTAGCCGTACGCCCAGTCGCCCATGACGTTGAACGCGGCCTCGCCGTCGGCCACCTGCTTGGCGGCGGGCTGCCAGTCGTCCTGCGGATCTCCCGCGTACGACATGATCTTCTTGAAGTCCTCCAGCGCCTTGGTCACCCCGGCGCTGTTCCAGTCGGCGCCCGGCAGGAACAGGGCGTTGTAGGCGTCGGTGCCGAGCGAGCCGAGCAGCACGCTCTCCAGCAGGTGGACCGCGGTCCACTCGGAGCCGATCGACAGCGGGATCTTGCCGGTGGCCTTGACTTTCTCCAGGGCCGTGAGGAACTCCTCGATGCTCTTCGGCGCGCCGGCCACGCCGGCCTCCTTGAGCACGGCCGGGTTGAACCACAGGACGTTCGACCTGTGGATGTTGACCGGCACCGAGTAGATCTTGCCGTCCACGCTGATCTGCTCGATGAGCTGGGAGGGGAAGACGTCCTGCAGCTTCAGCTCGTCGTAGAGGAAGTTCAGCTCCTCCAGGTCGCCCGCCTTGATGTAGCCCTGCAGCTCGGCGCCCGCGTGTCCCTGGAACGTGTCCGGCGGGGTGTCGGCCTGCAGCTTGGAGGCGAGCAGCGCCTTGGCCTTGTCTCCCGAGCCGCCCGCCACGGCGGCGTCGAAGAAGGTCTGGCCGGGATTCTGCTGCTCGAAGATCTGCCGCATGGCCTGCAGGCCGTCGGCCTCGCCGGGGCCGGTCCACCACGAGAAGACCTCGACCTGCTGCTTCCCGCCGCTCGGCTGGCCGCCGGCCGTGTCACCACCGCCGCCGCCGCAGGCGGAAAGGCCCAGCACGCTCGCAAAAGTGATCGCGGCGGCTGCCATCCACCGTCGTCTCATCGCACACCATCCCTTCGAGAAGCCCCCGAACTTCGGTGAGTTGACAACGTTGTCAGTAGGGCCATCAACCCATCTCGCCCGCTGATGCGTCAAGGACGTGCGGATAACAGGTCGGCATACTCCCCCGGCAACGCGAAGGAACATCGCATGCGGATTCGCCGGTGCGGGCGGGAACAACACCAGGTATGGCCGACGAGCCCCTCGAACTGGGCGAGATATCCCTCTCCGACTGGCACGCGCACACCGACAAGATGGCCGAGGTGGGGTTCCTGACCATCGCCCGGCGCCTCCCCTCCCTCATCCGCCAGGCGATGGGCATGGCCTGGCGGGCCAGCCCCCGCGACACCCTGGCCACCGTCTCGCTCAACCTGCTGGGCGGCGTCTTCACCGCGTTCGGGCTGCTGGCGACCACGGGCGTGCTCAACGCCCTGTTCAGCGAGGGGCCCACGCCCGAGCGGGTGCGGGCGGCGCTGCCCAGCCTGATCCTGGTCGCCACCGCCGCCGCGCTGCGCACCGCCGTCACGGCGGGCGCCGGCTGGGCGCAGGCCCGGCTCACCCCCCAGGTCGCCCGGCTGACGGAGGAGCGCCTCTACGGCCTGACCAGCCGCGTGGAGCTGGTCTCCTACGACGACCCGGCGTTCCACGACTCGCTCCAGCGGGCCAGGCTGCGCGGCGTGTCGGTGGCCGACACGGTGGTGACCTCGGCCATCGACGTGGTGACCGCCGCCGTGGGCATCGCCGCCGTGGCCGGCGTGCTCGGCGTCCTCCACCCGGTGCTGCTGCCGCTGCTGCTGCTCGCGGTGCTGCCCGACGCGTGGGCCGCGGTGCGCAGCGCCAGGATGCGCTACACGACCATGTTCGCGCTGATCCCGGTCATCCGCCGCAAGTGGATCACCGCCGACCTGCTGGCCGAGCGCGACCCTGCCGCCGAGGTCCGCTCGTTCACCATGCGCGGTTTCCTGCTGCGCATGTACGACGCGGTCGCCAGGGCGGAGCAGGAGGTGATGCTCCGGCTGGCCAGGCGGCAGACCGTCGCCAAGCTGGTCGGCGAGGCGCTCGGCGGGCTCGGCAGCGGCCTGGTCTACGTCGCGCTCGGCATCCTGCTGGCCCTCGGCGCCATCCCGCTCGCCGTCGCCGGCACCGCCGTGCTCGCCATCCGCTCCGGCTCCCAGTCGCTGGCCAACCTCATGTACGCCACCAACCGGCTCTACGAGGAGGGCCTCTACTTCACCGACTTCGTGGAGTTCTGCGCCGACGCCGAGCGGCGCCAGCCCGACCCGAGCCGCTCCCCCGCCCCCGAGCGCTTCGAACGGATCAGCGCCCGCGACCTGACCTTCACCTACCCCGGCTCCGACGAGCCCGCGCTGCGTGGCGTCAGCGTGGAGATCAAGCGGGGCGAGGTCATCGCCTTCGTCGGCGAGAACGGCTCCGGCAAGACCACCCTCGCCAAGATCCTCTCAGGGCTGTACGAGCCCGACACCGGCAGCGTCCTGTGGGACGACGTCGACCTGCGCCTCGTCAGCCCGGAGGACCTGCGCCTGCGCACCGCCGTCATCGCCCAGGACCACACCCGCTGGCCCCTCAACGCCCGCTACAACATCACCATGGGCACCGGCAAGGGCGAGCCGGCCCTGCACGCGGCGGCCGCGGTGGCCGGGGCCGACGAGGTGATCGCGGAGCTGCCCCACGGCTACCGCACCCTCCTCGACCGCCGCTTCAAGGACGGCCACGAGCTGTCGGGCGGCCAGTGGCAGCGCATCGCGGTCGCCCGCGGCTTCCACCGCGACGCCCAGCTGCTCATCTGCGACGAGCCGACCGCCGCCCTGGACGCCCGCGCCGAACACGCGCTCTTCGAGCGCATCCGCCACCACTCCGACGGCCGCACGGTCCTGCTCATCACCCACCGCCTGGCCAGCGTCCGCTACGCCGACCGCATCTACGTCCTCCGCCACGGCGAGGTCACCGAACAGGGCGACCACGAGACCCTCATGACCCTCGACGGCCTCTACGCCGAGCTCTACACCCTCCAGGCCTCGGCCTACCGCTGACCCGCCGGTTCAGTCGCCGAACATGCCCTGGAGGGTCTGGACGGTGGCCGCGAGGACGAGCCAGGAATGAAGCTGAGCCAGGTCCGTACAGGAGGTGATCCGCGCACGAGTGTCGTCGGGAACCTCGAAGCCCCGCGCGTCCAGCACGAGCAGCACCGACTTGGCAGCCTCTTCGGCCTTCCCTTCGGCTTTCCCTTCGGCCACACCCTCCTGGAGGCCGCGGCCGTAGTGTTCGCGGGCCCACGGCGTGTAGACCGGCCAGTCGGTGGACGTCATGATCTCCTCCATGAGGCGGCGAATCGCGGGGCGGCCATGAACTTACCGTTACATCATGAGCACGGAAAGTGATGGCAGTTGGCGTGCTCTACCCCGACAGCTGAAGCCGCTCGGTCAGAGGACGCTGCGGTAGTAGGAGATCTTGTTTCTGATGTAGCGCTTGCGTTCCTGGAGGTTGTCGATCTGGCCCTCGACGCGGCGGTCGTGCTCTTCGAGGAGTTTGATGCGGTCCGGGATGGTGTGGTCGCCGGCGCGGGTCAGCTCGGCGAAGCGGAGCATCTGGGCGATCGGCATGCCGGTGTCGCGCAGGCAGCGGAGCATGCCCAGCCAGCCGATGTCCTGTTCGGTGAAGCGGCGCTGGCCGGCGGCGTTGCGTTCGACGCGTTCGAGCAGGCCGATCTTCTCGTAGTAGCGCAGCGTGTCGAGGGTGAAGCCGGTCTCCTCGACGACCTCGGCGGGGGTGTAGACGCTCACGCGAAAGAGCATGCCACCTGGAGCGGACTCCAGGTCAAGCTCCAGGTCGAAATGCCCGAAATAGCCCGATAAATCCGATAAAAGTGGGCGGTTGACATGGAGTGCGCTCCAGCTTCCATCGTCATAGCCATGAGAATCGCACTCGGCACCATCCCCTTCGGCACGACCGTCAGCGAGAAGGACACCTTCGCCATCCTCGACCGCTTCGTCGAAGCCGGCGGCCGGATGCTCGACACGGCCGACAACTATCCGTTCTGGGAGCCCGGCCGCACCGGCGACGAGAGCGAGCTGGCCATCGGCGCCTGGCTCGCCGCCCGGGGCAACCGGGACCAGGTGTACCTGAGCACCAAGGTGGGCGCGCGCCCCACGGTGCCCGGCGACGTCACCCTCGACTCCGCCGAGGGCCTGTCCGCCGCGGCGATCCGTACCGCGATGGAGGGCAGCCTGCGCAGGCTGGGCACCGACCGCGTGGACCTGTACTGGGCGCACATCGAGGACAGGTCGGTGCCGCTGGAGGAGACGCTGGGCACGTTCGAGGAGCTGGTCCAGGCGGGGCGGGCGCTGGCCATCGGGGCCAGCAACCTGCCGGCCTGGCGGCTGGAGCGGGCCAGGAACGTCTCGGCGGCCCACGGCTGGACCCCGTACACGCACCTGCAGCTCCGGCACACCTACCTGCGCCCGCGCCCGTACACGAAGCTCGTCGAGAGCGGCCACACGCTCACCACGGACGAGCACCTGGGCTACCTTGAGGACACCGGGGTGACGCTGTGGGCGTACAACACGCTGATGTTCGGCGCCTACACCCGCGAGGACCGGCCGATCCCCGACATCTACCACCACCCCGGTACGACCCGCCGCCTGGAGGTCCTGCACCAGGTGGCGCGGGAGCTCGGCGCGACCCCCAACCAGGTGGTGCTGGCCTGGCTCCTGGCGGACGGCCACGTGCCCATCGTCGGCGTCAGCTCGATGGCCCAGCTGGAGGAGGCCATCGCCGCGACGGAGCTCAAGCTGGACGACGACCTGAAGTCCCGCCTCGACACCCCCAGCTGAACGCGGGCGGCCCGGGGAGGGAAATTAAGCTCGGAGCATGCAGTTCGCGCCCAGCTTCCCCGTCATGCTCAGGACCGACGACGGCGTGCGCATCGACGCCGCGCACACCCCTCCCACCGGGAGCGCGGCGCGGGACGTCGGCATCGTGGTGGCGCACGGGTTCACCGGCTCGTGGCGGGAGCGGCCCGCCCGGCGGATCGTGCACGTGCTCAGCGCGTACGGCGGGGTGATCGCCTTCGACTTCCGCGGCCACGGCAGGTCCGGCGGCGAGAGCACGGTGGGCGACAAGGAGATCCTCGACGTGGCCGCGGCCGTCCGCCACGCGCGGGCGACCGGCTACCGCAGGATCGCCGTGGTCGGCTTCTCCATGGGGGCCGCCGTGGCGGTGCGGCACGCGGGGCTGTGCGAGGGCGCGGACGCGGTGGTCGCGGTCAGCGGCCCGGCCCGGTGGTACTACCGCGGCACCAAGCCGATGCGCCAGGTCCACTGGATCATCGAGCAGCCCCTGGGCCGCTGGGCGGCCAGGATGGCGAAGCGGACCAGGATCGCCGTCGGCCGCTGGGACCCGATCCCGATGCCGCCGCACGAGGCCGCCGCGCTGATCTCGCCGACGCCGCTGCTGATCGTGCACGGTGACGCGGACGCGTTCTTCCCGCTCGATCACGCCCGGCAGCTGTACGAGGGCGCGCGGGAGCCGAAGGAGCTGTGGATCGAGCCCGGGTACGGCCACGCGGAGTCCGCGGCGACCCCCGAACTGGTCCGCAGGATCGGAAAGTGGATCTCCTCGAACTTTTCCTGAATAAAACACGTCTACCTAGGGCGGACAGCAGCAAACCGCCGGGAGAAGTCTCAGGGGTAAGCGATCCGCCCAGGCGATGGGCGTGGTTCATACTTCTCGTAGTCGGCTGATTGCCCAAAGTGGTCCACCGCAGGGTGGGCACCTAGCGTCGCGGGGGCGCGCTGGGTGCCATCCGCGGCACGACGAGGGCCCCGGCGCGTCGCCGGGGCCCTCGTCGTGACGTCAGCCCAGCCGGGCGATCGTCTTGTACTCCAGGTAGCCGGCCAGCCCTTCGGGGCCCAGCTCGCGGCCGAGCCCGCTGGCCTTGTAGCCGCCGAACGGCGCGCCCGTCTCGATCATGTAGCAGTTGACGCCGTACGTGCCGGCGCGCACCTGGCGGGCCACGTCCATGCCGTGCTCGGTGTCGGCCGTCCAGACGGTGCCGGCCAGGCCGTAGTCGCTGTCGTTGGCGATCCGCACCGCGTCGGCCTCGTCCTCGTACGGGATCACCGCGAGGACCGGGCCGAAGATCTCCTCGCGGGCGATGCGCATGTCGTTGGTCACGTTCGCGAACACCGTCGGGGCGACGTACCAGCCGCGGTCGTGCGGGCGCTCCAGCCCGCCGACGACGACCTTGGCGCCCTCGTCCATGCCGATCTTGATGTAGCCCTCGACCCGCTCCTGCTGCCGCCGGGCCACCAGGGGCCCGATGCCGGTGGCCGGGTCGGCGGGGTCGCCGACGGGCTGGGAGTTGACCATGTTCACGACGGCCTCGACGACCTCGTCGTAGCGGTTGCGCGAGGCCAGGATGCGGGTCTGCGCCACGCACGCCTGGCCGTTGTTCATCAGCGAGGCGATGGCCAGCATGCCCATCGAGGAGGCCAGGTCGGCGTCGTCGAGCACGATCGCGGCCGACTTGCCGCCCAGCTCCAGGCTGACCCGCTTGAGCTGCTCGCCGCAGATGGAGGCGATGCGCCGGCCGGCCGCGGTCGAGCCGGTGAACGCCACCTTGTCGACGCCCGGGTGCGACACCAGGTGCTCGCTCACCTCGCGGCCCGCGGGCACGATGTTGAGCACGCCCGCCGGCACCCCGGCCTCGCGCGCCATGTCGGCCAGGACGTACGCGTCGAGCGGCGTCTCGGGGGCCGGCTTGAGCACGATCGCGCAGCCGGCCAGCAGCGCGGGCGCGACCTTGGTCATCGTGACGAACTGCGGGACGTTCCACGGCACCACGGCCGCCACCACGCCCACCGGCTCGCGCCGGACGGTCACCGGGCCGAACACGCCGGGCCGCTGCTCCTCCTGCTCGAACGTGGCGCCGTACTGGGCGTAGTACTGCAGCATGCCCAGCGGCTGCGGCGCCTGGGCGAGGTTGGAGAAGGTGATCGGCGAGCCCATCTCCTCGGTGATGAGCGCGGCCATCTCGCCCTGCCGCTCGGCGTAGATCTCGGCCAGCCTGCCGATGACGGCCGCCCGCTCGGCGAACGTCATGCGCGGCCACGGCCCGTGGTCGAACGCCTCGCGGGCGGCGGCCACCGCCCGGTCCACGTCCTCGGCGGTGCCGTCGGGGACCCGGCCGACGACCTCCTCGGTGTGCGGGCTGATCACGTCGATCGTGCCGGTGCCCGCCGGGGTCACCCACTCGCCCCCGATGAACAGCTTGTCGTGCTGGCGCATGTCGTGAGCCTCCTGCCGGAACCGAATGCTTTCTTCGCAAGAGGACCGAATCATGTTCTGTCCGGGCACGCAAGAGGGGCACGGCACCCGGTGCCGTGCCCCTCTTCAGACCGTCAGCGCCGGCCGTTGAGCAGGTGCGCCATCGACCGCTTCACCAGGTCGGTCCTGGTGGCCTGGTCGAGCAGGCTCTCCGCGCCGAAGCCCAGGTAGACGGTGTCGCGCGTGGTGATGCCCGCGCCCTCCTCGAACACCTGGTCCGTGCGGGCCCAGTTGTTCACCGAGGCGGACGTGCCCTCGGGCGGGCCCGCCGCCGTCCAGCCGCCCAGGTCGGACTCGAACGAGGTCTCCTCCGCCGTCGCGCCGTCCAGCGTGACGACCGCGTCGTCGACGAAGACGCCGGCGCCCTGGGTGGCCCAGTCGCTGACGTACGAGATCGAGACCTCGACCTGCTTGCCCGCGTACGGGGTCAGGTCGATCCGCCACTGCTGCCAGCCGCCGGAGTTGCCCGAGGCCGCGTTCCAGGAGCCGGAGGTGCCGGTCGGCTCGCAGTCCGGGCCCTGGTACCGCTGGGTGAACGGGTGGATGCTGCTCCACCCGGACTGGCAGCTGCTGCCGGTCGCCTGGGAGGTGTGGCCGTTGGCGTCGGGCAGCGTCGTCCAGTCGTCGCCGCCCGCCGTGCGCGCCTCCACCATGAAGAAGTCCCAGTCGGCCTCGGTGTCGAGCGACGCCCAGAACGTCAGCTCGCCGCTCGACCGGCCGGTCAGGTCGATCGTCTTGCTCAGCCGCTTCCATGAGACGTCGGCGATGCCGCTGTAGACGTCCCAGGACCCGGTGTGCGGGTCGAACGGGGCGCCGGGCCGCTCCCACTTGATCGGCGCCGAGCTGGCGAACAGCGGGAACTTGTCCGCGGGCAGGATCGCCGAGGTGGCCACGAAGGCGTTGGTGTGCACGTCCGGCTCCAGCGTGCCCCCGAAGCCGTCGAACCCGCCGTTCACGCCCTTCACCGGGTACGGCTGGCCGGTGGCCGGGTCGCTGCCCGAGTTGTCGAAGTAGACGTACGCCCCCAGCCAGTACTGCTGGAAGTCGTTGAACACCGGGATGCAGGGCGGGTCGCTCGGCGCCGAGCACTCCGGCTGACCCGGCTGGTCGGGCTCGTAGTAGTAGGCGCCGTTGGCGTTGGCCGCGTACGACGGGTACTTGCCCGCGTGCATGACCTTGCCGCCCTCGTTCAGGTAGTCGCGGACGGCCAGCTCGGTGTCCACGCCCGCCAGGGAGGTGGTGCCGGGCACCTGGCCCGCGCTGCGCGGGATGATGTCGTCACCGGTCTCCCAGATGACGGCCTTGTAGTGGCTGAGCACGCCCAGCGGGTGCGGCGCCTTGCGCCCCATCTTGTCCATGTCGTACACGTCGGAGCTGTAACCGGCCGCCTGGAGCGCCTGGGCGTAGGCGCCGGCGTACTTCGCCTCGGTGACGCCCTGCGCCGGGCTCAGGCCGGTGACGTCCTCGGCGGCCAGCACGAGCACCTTGCCGCCGATGTCGTCGTGCACCTTGTACGTGAACGACTGGCTCTTCTTGCCCAGGGAGCTGAACCACACCTTGACCGTGTCGCCCGGCTTGGTGCCGGTGATCTCGCCGCGCAACCGGTGGTAGTAGCGGTCGTAGCCCTTGCCGTACCGCTCGCCGCCCTTCCACTCCTTGGTCAGCTTCACCCGCGTGCGGCCGTTGTCGACCTGGTAGTTCAGGAACACCGGGCCGAGCTTGCGCTTGGCGTTGACCTGGACCGTCTGGTTCTTGCCGTAGCTGACGTCGAACGGGTCCAGGACGAAGTCCGGCGTGGTGTTGCCCAGGTGGCTCACCGGCTCGACCGGGTTGACCGCCGACTTGGCCACGTCGAGCGCGAACGGCAGGTTCCTCTCGAACTCGGCCTGCACCAGCGCCTCGTCGTCGGGGAAGACGAAGCCGCAGCCGTCGCAGCCCTCGTTCAGCTCGGGCGTCCACGCCAGCGTGCCGTAGGTGGAGTGGGCGTGGTCGGTGGTCTCGCCGTTCGTGGTGTAGAGCTCGGCGCCCAGGTCCGGGTCGAAGCCGGGCACCGCCGGGTTCTCGTCGTCACCGGTCAGCGCCTGGTAGATCGGGTGGTCGGCGGTCTCCGTGGCGATCTGGAAACCCGACGGGTAGAGCAGCAGCGGGCCGTACGAGTGGTAGTTGAGCTGCATCTCGAACTTCACCCGCTTGAGCAGGCCGTCCATGGCCTTCGTCTCCGGCTCGCTGGCCGGGCCGGCGCCGCGGTAGGTCTCGCTGCTCGGGATCGAGGAGGAGCCCTCCTCGTCGTAGTGGAAGTTGGTGGGGAAGTTCCGGTTCAGGTCGACGCCGTCGCCGGTGGTGATCTGGCCGTCGCCGTTCACGTCACGCAGGTTCTTGCGCCACAGGCGGTTGCCCTCGGTGAAGGTGAAGTCGTAGCCGTCGGGGTTGGCGACCGGCACGAACCACAGCTCGGTCCGGTCCAGCAGGCTCCTGAGCTGCCTCTTGTTGGCCACCACGTGCTTGAGCAGCCGCATGTCCACCTCGGTGGCGATCCACTCGCGGGCGTGCTGCGTGGCGGAGTACAGGGTGGCGGGCTTGATGCCGTCGGGCAGCACCCTGGCCAGCGAGGTCACCTTGGCGGCGAGGATGTCCTGGCCGCGGAGCGTCTTGCCGATGGACTGGAGCTTGACGACGTCCTTGTTCTCGTCGGCGATCTTCCTGAGCTGGTCGGCGATGCCGCCGCTCTCGGAGTAGGACTTGTAGACGGTGTATCCGCTCGCCGCCTGGGCCTTGGCCGCCTGGAGCTGGGTCTGGCCCTGCGGGTTGCGTACGGGCGCGGGTTCGTGGCCGAGCTTCTCCAGCCCTTCGAGATCCTTCTGGGCGGCGGTGAGCTCGATGTGCTCCTTGCCGTTCCGGATCTCCTGCTGGACGACGTCGAAGCCCTTCTCCCTGAGGGCCTGGGCGGTGCCGAGCGGGCTGTCGAGCTGGTAGAGCTCGATCCGGTCGCCGGGCGGTAGCGGGTCCACGGCCGCCTGGGCTTGCAGCGCGACCATGGACGTGCCTAAGCCGAGGATCACGGCCGTGACAAGGGTGAGTGAACGAGACACAGGTTCCTGCCCCTTCGCAGAGACGCGTACGATCGCCATCTCAATGGGACTTGACGATCCCGGCAAGACCCAATCTTTATTCCTGTCTTATTCCGGACAGCCAGGACAATCCTCACTAAACGGTCGCGAGTTGAGCCGTTAAGATGACAGCTTTCAAGATCATCTTCTATAGTTTCGGTCGTCTACGAGGGGAGGACGGGCGTGAAAGCCGGGCGCGTGGCCGTGTTCGCCATCGTCCTCGCCGGGCTGCTCGCGCTCCCCTCCGAGCGGCCGGCCGCCGCCGACCCCAGCCCTGCGGAGCTGCGCAAGCTCACCAAGCAGGCCTCTCAGCTCAACGAGCGCTACCGCGGCTCGATCCAGAGCCTGGAGGAGATCCGCATCCAGGCCAAGAAGGCCGTCGACACCTCCGGCTCACTGCAGAGGCGCCTGGCGGAGGCCCAGTCCGACCTGGCCGCGCTGGCCGAGACCTCCTACATCCTCGGCCCGCTCGACACCACCCGGCTCTTCGGCACGGAGATCGACCCCTACAAGGCGCTCGGCCAGGCGGCCAACATGACCCACATGATCGAGGAGCGGGCCAACCGGGTCGCGGGCGTCGAGAGGCTCATCAAGGACGCCCAGAAGGCCAAGCTGCGGGCCAACACCACGATCAAGAAGCTCCAGAAGGAGATCAAGACCCTCCAGAGCAAGCGCCGCGACCTCGACAAACTGCTCGCCAAGTACGGCTTCCAGCAGCCCGGCAGCGCCGGCGGCCTGACCCAGCGCATGGTCAACGTGCGCGCCGAGGTCATGCAGAACTTCCCGATGCCGTACGGGGTCGGCTGCCTGCGCCCCGGTGACCCCGGCGAACACGGCAAGGGCCGGGCCTGCGACTTCATGATCTCCCGCGGCATGGCCAGCGGCGGCGAGGCCGACCGCGGCGACGCCCTGGCGGAGTGGCTCATCCGCAACGGCGACCGGCTGGGCGTGATGTACATCATCTGGAAGCAGCGCTACTACGACATCAGGTCGGGCGGCGGCTGGGATCCCATGTCCGACCGCGGCGGGGCCACCGCCAACCACTACGACCACGTGCACGTCTCAGTGTTCTGACGACAGGAAGTCCCTCAGCCAGGCGTAGGACGCCTTCGGGGTGCGCCTCTGGGTGGGGAAGTCGACGTGCACCAGGCCGAACCGCTGGTGGTAGCCCTCCGCCCACTCGAAGTTGTCCAGCAGCGACCAGACGAAGTATCCCCGCACGTCCACCCCCTCCCGCCCGGCCCGGCGCATCGCCTCGATGTGCTGCTCCAGGAACGCGATCCGGCCCCGGTCGTCGACCACGCCGTCCGGCCCCGGCACGTCCTCCTGGGAGCAGCCGTTCTCGGTGACGTACACGGGCGGCAACCGCTCGCCGTACCGGTCCTTCAGCCGTACGAGCAGCTCCCGCAGCCCGTCCGGCACCACCGGCCAGCCGAACGCGGTGGTCGGGTAGCCGGAGATCCCGGCGTCCTCCCACGGCAGCCCTTCGGAGGAGGGTGCGGCGATCCGGGTGGGGTTGTAGTAGTTGATCCCGATGCCGTCCAGCGGGGTCGCGATGAGGTCGAGGTCCCCGTCGTGCACGAAGTCTAGATTTGTCATCCCGTACGCCGACAAATCTGGGTATTTGCTGAGAAGCACCGGGTCGTTGAAGAGGCGGTTGTGCAGGACGTCGTACGCCTCCGCCGCCGCCAGGTCCGCCTCCGACTCCGACGCGGGCCAGACCGGCGTGCAGTTGTTGGTGATCAGCACCTGCCCGGCCCCCGCCGCCCGCAGCGCGCCCGCCGCCAGCCCGTGGCCCAGCAGCTGGTGGTGCGCGACGGGCAGCGCGTCCAGCATCAGGGCGCGGCCAGGGGCGTGGATCCCCATCGCGTACCCGTACGCCATGTGCACGAACGGCTCGTTGAGCGTGATCCACATCCGCACCCGGTCGGCCAGCCGCCCGGCGGCCAGCGCGGCGTACTCGGCGAAGCGGTGCGCCGTGTCGCGGGCGAGCCAGCCGCCGCCGTCCTCCAGCGCCTGCGGCAGGTCCCAGTGGAACAGCGTCGGCACCGGCGTGATGCCCTCCGCCAGCAGCGCGTCCACCAGCCGGTCGTAGAAGTCCAGGCCCTCGGCGTTGACCGGCCCGCTCCCGGACGGCTGGATCCGGGACCAGGAGAGCGAGAAGCGGTAGGCGTTCACCCCGAGCCCCGCCATCAGCGCGACGTCCTCCGGCCAGCGGTGGTAGTGGTCGCAGGCGACGTCACCGGTGTGGCCGCTCCTGGTGCGGCCGGGCTCGCGGGAGAACGTGTCCCAGACGGACGGCCCCCGGCCGCCCTCGTCCGCGGCGCCTTCGATCTGGTAAGCGGCCGTCGCCGTACCCCACAGGAACATGCCCGGCTCCCTCTGCTTGAGTCCGGCTCATGTTAACCGAGACGCCCGCTACCTGCGGGTAATGCGCCAGGATGGGGACATGACGAGTACCTTGCGTCGCAGGCCGGCCCAGCGCCGCAGCCTGGAACGGGTGGAGCGGATGCTCGACGAGTGCGCGTTCCTGCTCGACGAGATCGGCTACGAGTCGCTGACCACCAAGGAGGTCGCCCGCCGCGCCGAGGTGCCGATCGGCACCTTCTACCAGTTCTTCCCCGACAAGCAGGGGCTGGTGCGGGCGCTGGCCCTGCGCAACCTCGAAGCGTTCCTCGGCCGCGTCACCGAGCGCATCAAGGAGCGCATCACCGCCGCCGACCTCGGCCACTGGACCGACCTGGTCGACCTGGCGATCGACGAGTTCGTGGCCATGAAGCGGACCACCCCGGGGTTCGCGGTGGTCGACTTCGGCGAGATCCTGCGCGCCCCCGGCGGCCCCGCCATCGAGGGCACCAACCGGATGCTCGACACCGCCCTGGAGAACAACGCGATCGTGGCCGACCGCCTGCGCGCCATCACCGTCGACCTGCTCGACGCCCCGGCCGGGCCGGCGTTCGACCGTGCGGTCCTGGTCACGGTCGAGGCCGCCGACGCCGTACTCAAGCTGGCCTTCCGGGTCGACCCCGACGGCGACCCCGACCTGATCGCCGAGTGCAAGCGACTGGCCCACGGATATCTTGCCGCCCACCTCCCCTGAGGCGTTTCTCCTGTATCTGACGGATCTTCCCGTCAAAGACAAGATCAAAGGCTTTTCGGGAAACCCCTCGGGCCGGCCGCCGTCATGCGTGCCTCCGGCCCGCTGCACTCGCCGACCAGGGCGAGAACCGGACCGTCGGCACCGGCGCGCGCCAACGCGCGACTTCCCGATCAGGCCCACGTTAGGCTGTCGCCGCTGCCCTTCAGGCCGCGCGAGAAGCTGTCGCGCCCGCTCAAGCCTGGGACAGGATGTGGTGCGGCGCTTGCTCTCCCATGGCGTGCAGGATCGGCAGGGTGCCCGCGCGGTGGCGGGCCGCCTCGTCGTGGTCGCCCACCGTGTCGGCGACGGCCGCGAGGCGGCGGAGCGCGGCGACGATCGCGCGCGGGTCACCGGCCTCCCGCGCCAGCGTCAGCGCGGCGCCCGCGTGGCCGCGCGCCTCAGGCACCTCACCGGCCAGCAGCGCCAGGTCGCCCCGCGCCATCCGCGCCCCCGCCAGCGCCACCAGGTCGTCGTCGGCCGCCGCCGCGGCCTCCAGCTCGCCCAGGTAACGCCGGCCGAGCCCGCACCGCCCGTTCGCGAAGCAGACCCGCACCGCCGCGTTGTAACCCACCCCGAGCCAGTACGAGTAGCCCCGCGCCCGCAGCCCGTCCACCCCCGCCACGACAGGCTCCACCGCCCCGCGCGCGCACCCCAGCAGCACCTGCGCGCAGTCGGCCAGCTCCCCCGGCGCCCCGAGCGCAGGCAGCCGCTCCAGCGCGTCGTCCGGGCAGGACACCCCCATCGCCATCGCGGCCCTGACCAGCCGCAGCCCGCACGCCGCCTCCCCGCGCTCCACCGCCCGCCCCAGGGCGGCACGGCACTCCGCCCCGAGTGCCCGCGCCCTGCGCAGGTGGCGCACCCGCTCCGGCCACGGCTGCCGCCGCGCCAGTGACGCCCCCTTATGACACTCCTCGTACGCCTCGCAGAGCGCCCTCAGGTGCCGGTCGCGCAGCAGGTCGTGCTCGCCCGCCTCCCGCAGGCGCTCGGCCGCGTACTCCTTGACCACCCCGCGCAGCGCGTACGCCCCCGTCACCAATCGGGCGGCCACGAGCCGGTCGAGCAGCCGGGGCACCTCGGCCCGCCGCAGGATCCCGCCGTCGCCGCACACGGCCCCGGCCAGCGGCGCGTCGAACGCCCCGGCGAACACCGCCAGCCTGCGCAGCAGCACCCGCTCACGGGGCGCCAGCAGCTCGTGCCCGAGCCGCACCACGGCCAGCACCTTGCCGGCCCCGTCGGCGGAGGCGGGCAGGAGACCGTGGCGCCCGCCGAGCCGGTCGGCGATCCGCCCGGGGCTCAGCGCGCACCCGGCGGCCAGCTCCAGCGCGAGCGGGATCCCGTCGAGCAGCCGGCACAGCCGCTCGACGTCGTCCGTCGGCGCGCCGGCGAAGAACTGCGGCATGTGGTCACCATCTGTGGCGGGAGGATCACTCTGACGTCACAGTGTGGCACCTTCCCTAGGTCAGCACCTCAGGGAAGCGGCCTCTCCAGTCCGCGCGTGTCACCAGAGGGGATCAACTAGACTTATAAGGTCGCGAGATCGCGCGGCCGGCCCCATCAATACAGAGCGAGAACTCATCATGCCTTTGAACAGCCGCGACGACCTGAGGAACATCGCGATCATCGCGCACGTCGACCATGGCAAGACCACGCTCGTCGACGCCATGCTCTGGCAGTCCGGGGCGTTCCGCGCCAACCAGGACGTCGATGACCGGGTCATGGACTCCAACGACCTCGAGCGCGAGAAGGGCATCACCATTCTCGCCAAGAACACCGCGGTGCGCCACGGCGGCATGACCATCAACATCATCGACACCCCCGGCCACGCCGACTTCGGCGGCGAGGTCGAGCGCGGCCTGTCCATGGTCGACGGCGTGGTGCTCCTGGTCGACGCCTCCGAGGGCCCGCTGCCGCAGACCCGCTTCGTGCTGCGCAAGGCGCTGTCGGCCAAGATGCCCGTCATCCTGTGCATCAACAAGGTCGACCGGCCCGACTCGCGCATCGCCGAGGTGGTCGACGAGGTCTACGAGCTGTTCATGGACCTCGACGCGACCGACGACCAGATCGACTTCCCGATCGTCTACGCCTCGGCGAAGGCGGGCCGCGCCTCGCTGGAGCGTCCCGGCGACGGCACCATGCCCGCGTCGGCCGACCTGGAGCCGCTGTTCGACATCATCAAGTCGACGATCCCGGCCCCGACCTACGACCCCAGCGCGCCGCTGCAGGCGCACGTCACCAACCTCGACGCCTCCTCCTACCTCGGCCGCATCGCGCTGTGCCGGATCCACCAGGGCCGGCTGACCAAAGGCCAGCAGGTCGCCTGGTGCCGCACCGACGGCAGCATCCAGCGGGTGAAGATCACCGAGCTGCTGATGACCGACGCGCTGGAGCGCAAGCCCGCCGAGGAGGCCGGCCCCGGCGACATCATCGCCATCTCCGGCATCCCCGACATCATGATCGGCGAGACGCTGGCCGACCCCGACGACCCGCGCCCGCTGCCGCTCATCACCGTCGACGAGCCCGCCATCTCGATGACGATCGGCACCAACACCTCGCCGCTGGTCGGCAAGGTCAAGGGCGCCAAGGTCACCGCCCGCATGGTGAAGGACCGCCTCGACAGGGAGCTGGTCGGCAACGTGTCGCTGCGCGTGCTGCCCACCGAGCGGCCCGACTCGTGGGAGGTGCAGGGCCGCGGCGAGCTGGCACTGGCCATCCTGGTGGAGCAGATGCGCCGCGAGGGCTACGAGCTGACGGTCGGCAAGCCCCAGGTGGTCACCAAGGAGATCGACGGCAAGGTGCACGAGCCGGTGGAGCGGCTCACGGTCGACTGCCCTGAGGACTACCTCGGCGCCGTCACCCAGCTCCTGGCCGTGCGCAAGGGCCGCATGGAACACATGACCAACCACGGCACCGGCTGGATCCGGATGGAGTTCGTGGTGCCGGCGCGCGGGCTGATCGGCTTCCGCACCGAGTTCCTCACCGAGACCCGCGGCACCGGCCTGGTGCACCACGTGTTCGAGGCGTACGAGCCCTGGTTCGGGGAGCTGCGCACGCGTGGCAGCGGCTCGCTGGTGGCCGACCGCTCCGGGCCCGTCACCGCGTTCGCGATGCTCAACCTCCAGGAGCGCGGCGCCCTGTTCGTCTCGCCCGGCACCGAGGTCTACGAGGGCATGGTCGTCGGCGAGAACTCCCGTTCCGACGACATGGACGTCAACATCACCAAGGAGAAGAAGCTCACCAACATGCGCTCCTCCACCGCGGAGGAGACGGAGAAGGTGATCCCGCCGCGCGTGCTCTCGCTGGAGCAGGCGCTGGAATTCATCCGCGAGGACGAGTGCGTGGAGATCACTCCCGACGCGGTGCGCATCCGCAAGGTGATTCTCGACGCCGCCACGCGGGGCCGCGCCGCGGCCCGCGCCAAGCGCGCCTGACCGTCCTTACTCCGGGTCACCCCGCCGTGTGGAGATTGTTTCTCCGGTACGGCGGAGTGGCCCGTAGTCATTTCTCCGGGCGGCGATTCGGGAATCCGGGAGCGGAGCACAGGTTCCCTGGTCGGAGGCTACGATGCGGAATCACGCATTTCCGCTTACCTCTCTAGTGAGGTGTGCCGTACCTGGAGAAGGGGAATTCAAGGGATTGGCGGGCTTTTACGCTCCGGAAATAGACAGAAGATGTCAAGACCGGAGCAATGTAATCACACCGTTACCCCATCAGCGAGAACAATCGGCCGGGCGAGTGAATCATCCAGACTGTGGAGAGGCTCCGAGCTGTTGCCGGGTTCGGGCTGGCCGTCATATCGATGGGCGCCATCATCTGGTGCACCATGGCGGCGGAGCCCGTGCCTCCGGCTGCGGTCCCGCCCTCGATGCTGGAGGGCGACTCGTGGAACCTCCCCGCCACCCGCGCCGAGCCCGGCGTCGAGCGTGACCGCGAGGCGTTCACCGAGGTGACCATCGCCCCGGCGAGCGCCGCCGATCTGGCCGGCGTGCCCGAGGGGCGGCTGGACGAGCGCCGGCGTCAGGTGAAGGTGACGATCGTGCACCGGATGCTGATGGACTCCACCGACAGCCTGGCCGGCACGCTCCGGCAGGGGGCCGAGTTCCCGCGCGGCATGCGGCGCTTCACCGACGACGGGTTCGGCGCCGTCAAGGTGAACGGCACCGTGCTGGCCCCGGCCTCCCGGCTGCCGCCCCTGCTCACCACCGAGGACGGCCGCACCACCGTGCGCTTCACCGTGACGCTGCTGCGGCAGGTGCGTCCTGAAGAGCTCATGCGCGTCGACTTCAACGCCCCCACCGCCCGGCCGCTGCTGGTCGTCCACCGGAAGGTGACCCTGCTGCCCGGCGAGTGGACCGTGCTGCGGGCGGCCTCGATCGAACCCGACCGGGAGGAGCGGCAGCGGCTGGAGTTCACCGTCGGCGTCTACCCCGTGAGCGTCACGCTCGCGCAGGGCTCCTACGGCTTCCCCGACGTGCGGGAGGAGGACGACTTCTCCTGGGCGACCGCGCTCGGCGTGCTCACCGCGGTCGTGCTGGCGGCGCTGCTGCTGCGCGCGCTCGGCGGCGAGTGGTGGCAGCGGACGGCCAACCGGGAGCTGGCCGCCGGGCTGGCCCTGGCCGTGCCGGTGGTGCTGCTGCCGGCCGTGGCCGAGGAGTTCACGCTGCCCGCGTACGTGATGCTGTTCGGCGGGCTGCCGCTGCTCGCGCTGCGCCACGCGGTCCAGGTGCTGCCGACCGGGCCGCAGTGGACGCCACGTGACGCGCTCGGCGCGACAGGGGTGGGCGTCCTGCTGGCGGTCGGCATGCTGTCGTGGTCCTACCGCTACGGGCAGCTCCCCGGCGACACGCTGCTCACCGGGTCGGGTGTCGCCGCGGTCGCGGCCGCCGGGTCCGCGGTGGTGCTCAGCGCCGACCTCGGGGTGCGGATCGTGGTCGTGCGGCTGGCCGCCTTCGCGGCCGGCTCCGCGGTCGCGCTGCTGGCCCTGGCCCTGTGGGGCAAGGCGCTGGCCACCCAGGTCTACCCGCCCGACAGCGTCCGGCTGCTGCTGGCGTTCTGCTGGGCGCTGATCCCGGTGGCCGCCGTCGCCGTGGCCATCAAGCAGTGGACGCGCGGCGCGGCCGTGGTCGCCGTCGTGGTGAGCCTGATGGTGCAGGGCTGGCCGAGCGAGTGGCTCGACGCCGGCTCGTGGAGCCGCGAGGTGCCTGGCCGGGTCATGCCCCACATCGGCGAGCTGGAGCTGACCCCGGCCGTGCGCGGGGTGATGGGACTGCTGCTGCTCGGGTTCCTGTTGCTGGTGCTCCGGCTCAGGCGGCTCGGTTCGGCCCTGGACGCGACGCGGAGCTCCGCCGCCGAGGCCACGATGATCATCTGCCTGATGGTGGCCTACCTGGCCCCGCAGGGCAGCGCCACGCTGGGCGACATCAACGTGCCGCTGCCGATGCTCTCGATCACCGCGCTCATCGCCTGGGTGACGGCGCGCTGGCTGCTGACCCATCCGCACCCGTCGGTCGTCGAGCCGGGCGACCAGGAGGAGCACCGCGAGCTGATCAGGTCCGCGCTGCACCGGCGGCTGCTGCTGGCCTCCGAGCAGGAGCTCTACCGCGCCGGCCGGGGCCGCATCGGCACCGGCGAGCTGTCCATGGAGGAGTTCGGCAGGCAGCGCGACGGACTCGACGCGGCGCTGCGCCGGCACGGCGGCCACCCCGAGACCGCCTTCGCCACCGCCGCGGGCTGCTCCCCCTGGCACAACGGCGTCTGCGGGTTCGTCGTCAGCCTGCTGCTGAGCCTGCCGTTCCTCATCGTGTTCGGGGTGCCCGCCGGGGCCGACCTGAGCAGCTTCGTGTTCGAGGCCCGCTCGGTGATCGCGCTGCCCGCGTTCGGCTTCCTGTTCGGCTACTTCTACCCGCGCGTCCGCGGCACCCAGCCGATGACGAAGGCGCTCCACCTGATGGCCGCCGCGCTGGCCACCGAGCTGTCCGGCTACCTGTCGGCCCTCGCCGAGCCCGACCTGGGCGCGATGGACAAGGTGCAGGTGGTGGCCATCATCGTGGGCAAGGTGGCGCTGGTCTCGATCGGGCTCGGCCTCTACTGGGAGTGGCGGATCATGCACCTGGCCGGCGAGCCGTGGGCCAGGGTGCGCAACGTCCGCAGCCTGCGCAGCCTCGCGACGCCGCTGCTGGCCATCGTGATCGCGGCGGTCACCACCGCCGCCACCTCGGCCGCGGGCCAGACCGTCGACCGCATCCTCAGGGGAGACGAGACCTCCCAGCAGCCCTGATCAGGGCCTGCGCGGCAGCTCGCTCCCCCGTACGTGCGCGCAGAGCCACTCGATGAGCGGCCGGAAGTCGCGCCAGCAGGCGCGCACCCGGTCGGCGGCCCGCGCGGTGTGCACCCACGGCTCCGGCTCGAACCGGCGGCTCGCGTAGAGCGACCTGTGGCGCAGCAGGTCGAGACGCGGATGGTCCTCCGGCACGCCGCGCGGCCGGGTCTTGAGCCGCTCGCCGCCGCGCTCGTAGCCGGCGGCGTCGAGCGCGGCCACCACGGTCTCCAGCGGCTTGCCGGTCTCGTCGTGGTCGACGGCCGCGCGGAAGCGGGCCACCTGGTCGGGCGCCTGCGAGAACAGGCCGCCCGCGGCCTGGACGCCGGCCGCGCTGACCTCGGCGTAGAACCCGATGCCGGGCATCAGGTCGACGAAGACGCCCTGATGGGTCTTGTACGGCGACTTGTCCTTGGCGTAGCGGACGTCACGGTACGGGCGGAACAGCTTGGCGTCGCCGAACTCCTCGGCCAGCTCGTCGGCCAGGGCCAGCATCGGAGCCCGCACCGCTTCCTCGTACAGGTGCTTGTGGCGGGAGAAATAGGTCTTGGAGTTGTCCGCCTCAAGCCCTTCGTAGAACAGGAACGCCTCGTCCGGGATGCCGGTGAAACCCATGGCGCCCAGCCTGCCATGCCGGGCCCGCGGTCACGGCTTCGGCTCCGCCGCGAGGTAGCGCCGGCCCGGCTCCGGCGGCGTCTCGTACAGCTCGCTCACCGTCACCAGCCGGTATCCCTTGCGGGTGAGCGTCTCGATGATCCGCGGGACCGCGTCGACGGTGGTGCGGTGGATGTCGTGCAGCAGCACCACCGAGCCGGGCCTGGCCCGGACCGCACGCTTGGCCACGACGGCGGGCACCCGGTCGCGCCAGTCGTGGGTGTCGACGTTCCACAGGATCTGCGCCAGCCCGCGCCGCCGGGACTCCTCGGCGACCGTGCGGTCGGTGGACCCGTACGGCGGCCGCATCAGGTGCATGCGCACCCCGGTCACCGAGCGCACCAGGTCGCCGGTGCGCTGGAGCTCCTGGGCGATCAGCCGGCGCGGCAGGGTGGTGAGCTCGGTGTGGGTCCACGAGTGGTTGCCGAGCTCGTGCCCCTCGCCGGTGATGCGGCGCAGGAGGGCGGCCCCGCCGGGAGCGGCCACCATCTGGCCGACCACGAAGAACGTGGCCCGCGCGTCGTGCTCGCGCAGCACCCGGAGCAGCCTGCCGGTGTCGGCGCCCGGCCCGTCGTCGAAGGTGAGTGCCACGCACCGGCCGCACTCGGTGGGGCGGGCGGGCCAGTCGCGCTGCATCGAGGTCAGCCGCCTGGCCAGCGCCTCCGGGTCGGCGGAGGCAGCGGGGCGCTCCGGCGCGGCGAGGGGCACCCGTGCGGGCGGCTGGGCCGCGCATCCCGTCACCGTCGCCAGCACCAAGACCGGCGCCACCCCCCACGCGCGCATGTTCCCCCCGGTGGCATGCCAACGGGGGCATCACGGATAGTCGCCGGCAGGCCGCCCCCGCGAGTCCCTGACCAGCTCTTCCCACCATGATGGGATATCAGCCTGCAACTCCTTGTAGCGACGCGCCACTCTTAGGGCACATCCGGCCGGATCGGTACCGAGATGGCGGCGTTTCACCGGGCCTTCCCGCCAACGGTAGAACCCGTCCCGGTAGCGCACGACGAGCCCGATCCAGACGGAGAGGGTCACACCGTCGCCGATCTCGTACGAGGTGGTCACGCCCAGGCCGTGCAGCTCCGCTCGGAGCTTCTCCGTCACCGCGCGGGACTCACTCACCCATTACCCCCTGCCGACGGTCCGTCGCACACGAAGAGGTGTACCCACCCACAGCTCACAGTCGTCAAGAAGTTTCACAGCCGGGAGTCGGCGTCAGTGGTCCGCCACCTCGCGCGGCTCCGCCACGACCATGATGAACCGCAGCTCGCCGTCGCCTTCGTTGGCGTAGCGATGGGCCCTGTCGGCGGTGAAGAGCACCGCGTCGTCGGTGCCGATCACGTGGCTCTTGCCGTAGACCGTCAGGGTCAGCTCGCCCCGCAGCACGGTCAGCATCTCCCTGGTGCCCGCCGGGTGCGGGTCGCCGTCGTGGTGTTCGCCGGGCGCCAGCCGCCAGTCCCACAGCTCCAGGATCATCGGCGAGTCGGCGCCGACCAGCAGCCTGGCCCGCACGTCGCCCTGGTCGAAGGTGACCGCGTCGGCCTTGCCGACGATGCGGACCACCGGGACGTCGCCGACCTCGACCAGCCGGGCGACGGTCACGCCCAGGGCGGAGGCGATCCGGGTGAGGGTCGACACGCTCGGGTTGGTCCTCCCCTGCTCGACCTGGACGAGCATGCCCCGGCTGACGCCTGACCGGGCGGCCAGCGCGTCCAGGGTGAGCCCGCGATGGGCCCGCTGGGCGCGCACGTTGCTGGCGATGGCCTGGGTGATCAGCTCGGTGTTCTCCACCCTTGTGCAGTGTAGTGGAAAGAGTTTGCACCACAGTGCACTCTGTGTGGTGTACTAGGAGTGCAATATATTGAACCAAGGGATGGTGAAACGTGATCGCGGTGATCCTCGCGACCGCCAGCGCGGTGGTCTACGGCACGGCCGACTTCTTCGGCGGCCTGGCCACCCGACGATCGCGGGTGCTCGCCGTGGTCGCGCTCTCCCAGTTGGCCGGGCTCGCGCTGATCCTGGCCCTGCTGCCCGCGCTGCCCGGTGCCTTCGACGGCCGGGCCGTGCTCTGGGGGCTCGGCGCCGGGCTGTCGGGCGCCGCCGGCCTGGTGCTGTTCTACCGGTCGCTGGCCACCGGCGTGATGTCCGTGGTGGCGCCGACCACCGCCGTGACCTCCGCGGCGCTGCCCGTCGGGTTCGGGCTCCTCCAGGGTGAGCGTCCCGAGGCCACGGCGCTGCTCGGGGTGGCGCTCGGGCTGGGCGCGGTGCTTCTCATCAGCCAGGACCGGTCCGGGAGCGCGAGCGGGTCGGCGAGTTCGGTGCTCACGGCGCTGGCCGCCGGCGCGGGGTTCGGCGGCTTCTTCATCCTGCTCGCCATGGCCTCGGCGGAGTCCGGGCTCTGGCCGCTGGCCGGCGCCCGGGTCTCGTCCATCAGTCTGGTGCTCCTGCTCGCGCTGGCCACCCGGCGGGCGCTGAAGCCGGCGTCCGGCTCACTGGGCGTCATCGTCGCCGCGGGGGTCCTCGACATGGCCGCCAACGTGCTCTATCTGCTGGCCCAGCGGCAGGGCATGCTGAGCCTGGTGGCGGTGCTGGTCTCTCTCTACCCGGCCAGCACGCTGCTGCTGGCCAGGCGGGTGCTCGGCGAGCGGCTGCACGCGATCCAGCTCGCCGGCGTGGCATGCGCGCTGGGCGCGGTGGCGCTCATAGCCGTCGCGTAGCACGCGGGCGGCTCCGCGACCTCAGGCCGCGCTCGGCGCAACCTCGCGGACCGCGCCCTCCTCCCGGGCGTACTCCTCCAGCATGCCGCGCAGCTGCCTGCGCCCTCGGTGCAGGCGGGACATCACGGTGCCGATGGGCGTGCCCATCCGCTCGGCGATCTCCTTGTAGGCGAACCCCTCGACGTCGGCGAGGTAGACCGCCACCCGGAAGTCCTCGGGCAGCGAGCGCAGCGCGTTCATCACCACGCTGTCGGGCAGCCGGTCGAGCGCCTCGGTCTCGGCCGAGCGCAGCCCGGTCGAGGTGTGGGACTCGGCGGCGTGCAGCTGCCAGTCCTCGATGTCCTCGGCGGCCGACAGCTTGGGCGAACGCTGCTTCTTGCGGTAGTCGTTGATGAAGTTGTTGGTGAGGATCCGGTGCAGCCAGGCCTTGAGGTTGGTGCCCTCGCGGAACTGGTGGTAGGACGTGAAGGCCTTGGCCACGGTCTCCTGCACCAGGTCCTCGGCATCGGCGGTGTTACGGGTCAGACGCATGGCGGACGCGAACAGCTGCGACGTCACGGGCACGACATCGCGCTCGAACCAGTCTTGACGCTGCTCTTCGGTCATCGTGATCAAATCATTCCCCCTTGCGCTATCCCCCGTTCGGCACCAGCCGACTGACAGCGGTTCCATCGTCGCAGGCCCCGCGTAAGGGCCGCGTTAGGGGTTCCGCGCTGGTCAGAGAGGTGAACAGTCCCTGTGCTCGCGGCGTGCGACATCACGTCCACGGCTGGACAAGTTTCATAATCATAACATCATCCGCTCAATTTCGTGGAAAATGTGGCGGGAATCACATGGGATAGCGTATGGGCATGGATTTCGTGGACCGCCACGCTCCGGCGACACGCCAATGGGTGGCCGAGGCCGTCCGCAAGGTGGAGGCCGACGCCAACCGGAGTTGTGATACGCACCTGCACGTGTTCCCGCTTCCCTCGGAGTGGGAGGTAAACCTCTACCTGAAAGACGAGTCGGTGCACCCCACCGGTTCACTCAAACACCGGCTCGCCCGGTCTCTTTTCCTGTACGGCCTGGCCAACGGGTGGATCGGCCCCACGACCACGATCGTGGAGGCGTCCAGCGGTTCGACCGCGGTCAGCGAGGCCTACTTCGCCCGGTTGCTCGGGCTGCCGTTCATCGCGGTCATGCCGGCCGCCACCTCGCCCGAGAAGATCCACCTGATCGAGTTCTACGGCGGCAAGTGCCACCTGGTCGGCGATCCGGGCGCGATCTACGAGGAGTCCCGCCGGCTCGCGGCCGAGACCGGCGGCCACTTCATGGACCAGTTCACCTACGCCGAACGGGCGACCGACTGGCGGGGCAACAACAACATCGCCGAGTCGATCTTCGACCAGATGCTCATGGAGCCGCACCCCGAACCTACCTGGATCGTGGTCGGCGCCGGCACCGGCGGCACCAGCGCGACGATCGGCCGCTTCATCCGCTACCGCCGCTACCCGACCCGCCTGGCCGTCGCCGACGTGGAGGGCTCGGCCTTCTACCCCGGCTGGGTCTCCGGCGACCCCGAGGTCACCGCCCCGGGTTCACGGATCGAGGGCATCGGCCGGCCGCGCGTCGAGCCGTCGTTCCTGCCGACGGTGATCGACCGCATGATCGCGGTGCCCGACGCCCGCTCGATCGCCGCCATGCACTGGGTGCGCGAGGTCACCGGCCGCGACGTGGGCGGCTCGACCGGCACCAACGTCGCCGCCTGCGTGGAGCTGATCCAGGAGATGCGCGGCGCCGGGGAGCGCGGCAGCATCGTCACGCTGATCTGCGACAGCGGCGACCGCTACCGCGGCACCTACGGCAACCCCGCCTGGCTGGCCGGCCAGGGCCTCGACATCGAGCCCCACCTCGCCGACCTGCGCGCCTTCCTGCCGTCCTAGGCGAGCTCGGCCAGGGCCTCGCCGATCTGGTCGTCCTCCGGAGCCAGGGCGGCGGCGTGCCGGAGATCGGCGCGCGCCGCCTCCAGGTCGCCGAGCGAGCGCAGCGCGTAGGCCCGGTTGAACCGCACCTCGGCCCCGTCCTCCAGCTCGACCGCCCTGGTCAGGTCGGCCACCGCCGCGTGCGCGTCGCCCTCCTCGAACGCCAGCGCCCCGCGCCCGGCCCAGGCCGCGGCCAGCTCCGGCGCCCGTTCCAGCGCCGAGTCGAACGCCTTGCGCGCGCCCACCAGGTTGCCCTGCGCCGTCTCGATCTGCCCCAGCACGCTGAGCAGGAACGGGTTGCCCGGATCCCGCTCGACGTCCGCCTTGGCCCGGTCGAACTCGTCCATGGCCACCAGCAGCCCGGCCCGGTTGACGTACGCGTCGGTGAAGCCGGGATCCAGCTCGACCGCGTGGTCCAGGTCGGCCAGCGCGCCCGCCAGGTCGCCGCGCGCGTACCGCACCTCCGAGCGGTTGTAGTACGGCTCGGGGAAGGGCGGCCCGGCCCGCATGGCGCTCTCGTAGTCGGCCTCCGCCTCGTCCAGCCGCCCCAGCCTGTATCGCAGGTTGCCCCGGTCCACGTAGTAGTCGGGATAGCCGGGATCGGCCGCGACGGCGGCGTCCAGATCGGCCAGCGCCGCCTCCGGGTCGCCGAGCACGGCCAGCAGCTGCGCCCGGTTGGCCCGCAGCACCAGCCGGTGGATCGGATGGCCCGGCGCGAGGTCGCGCTCGCCCAGGTCGATGGCCTCCTGGACGAGCCGCATCGCCTCGCCGGCGCGGCCCAGGCGGACCTGCACGAGCGCCTTGCCGTTCAGGTCGAAGCCCAGGTGGAACGCCCGCTCGCGCCGGTCGGGCAGCAGCGAGGTGAGCGCGACGGCCTGGTTGATCCAGGCCAGCGCCTCCTCAGGGTCCCGCCTGCCGGGGTCGTGGTGCCTGACCAGCAGCATCGCGGTCGCGTACGCGGCGGTCGCGAGGTTCTTGGGGTCGGTGCTCGCCCGCCGGCCGCGGTCGAGCAGCTCGCGCGCCTCGTCCTCGCGGTCGAGCGCGGCCAGCGCGGTGGCGGCCCGGTGCGCGAGCGTCCACCACTCCGCGCCGCCTTCCGGCAGCGTGGGCAGCAGCGCCGCCCCGGCCTCGGCCATCGCGTGGTGGAAGCCCTCGTTGCGGTATCGGTCCAGCTCGGGCCCGAGCGCGTACGAGGGAGCCGGGTGCGAAGGCCCGGACGGCTCGCGGACGATCGCCAGGCCGGGCACCCGCCGTTCGAGCACGTCCAGCAGCTGGAGGTCGGTGGGGTCGGCGTGCGCGGTGTTGGCGACCCGCAGCTCCATCGGCCCCGCGGCCGTCAGATGACCGCGGACGAACTCCGCCAGCCCGTTCGCCAGCCGCAGCGTGCGCAGCGGCGCGGGCACCAGGATGCGCTCACCCTGGGGCAGCCGGTCGGCCAGCGTCACCCGCCGGGCGGGCACCCGGTCGCGCAGCGCGGGCGCCACCGTCCTGATCTCGATGTCGTAGGCGGCGATAAGCGCGTCCCCCGCCTCGGGGACGAGCGCGTGCATGAGCGCGGCTCCGAAGGTGTAGGGGCCCCGGAGACCACGATGGGCGTCGAAAATGATCCTTTTCAGAATCGTCGCTCCCCTGGCGAGCAGAAAACACCGCAATCACGGTCCGAAAAACCGGATCGCGAGAAAAAGCGGGAGCGGCGCCCCCGTCCGCTGGCGCCGCGCCCTCTGCCATGGAGGAGGTCAGGCGGCGTGCTTCGGCGTCGCCGCCCCGGCCAATTTGACGGTCCCCGGCTTATGGACCACGACCTTCTTCATGTTCGGCCTTTCCCGATCAATGACAGACAGATCGTCCAATATCAACACGGCTTCCGTCGGACGACAAGAGCTAACGTGAAAAGGATTATTTCCTAATCAGTGACCTTTTAGTCGCCAAGGATGGCCTCCACGAACACCTCGGGGTCGAACGGCGCCAGATCGTCCGGCCCCTCGCCCAGACCCACCAGCTTGACCGGGACGCCCAGCTCCCGCTGGACGGAGATCACGATGCCGCCCTTGGCCGTGCCGTCGAGCTTGGTCAGCGCGATGCCGGTGATGTTGACCACCTCGGCGAACACCTGGGCCTGGCGCATGCCGTTCTGGCCCGTGGTCGCGTCGAGGACGAGCAGCACCTCGTCGACGGTCGCCTTCTTCTCGATGACCCGCTTGACCTTGCCCAGCTCGTCCATCAGGCCGGTCTTGGTGTGGAGGCGGCCGGCCGTGTCGACGATCACCACGTCGGCCTTCTCCTCCATGCCCCTGGCGGTCGCGTCGAACGCCACCGAGGCCGGGTCGCCGCCCTCGGGGCCGCGCACCACGTCGGCCCCCACCCGGTCGCCCCAGGTCTGCAGCTGGTCGGCGGCCGCGGCGCGGAAGGTGTCGGCCGCGCCGAGCACGACCTTCTTGCCGTCGCCGACCAGCGAGCGGGCCAGCTTGCCGGTGGTGGTCGTCTTGCCGGTGCCGTTGACGCCCACGACCAGCACCACCGCGGGCCGCTCGCCGTGCTTGGCGATGTGGAGGCCGCGGTCGAGGTCGGGGTTGATCTGGATGAGCAGCTGCTCGCGCAGCAGCTCGCGGACCTCCTGAGGGCTGCGGCTGCCGAGCACCTTGACCTTGGTGCGCAGCTCCTCGACCATGGCCTGGGTCGGCGCGACGCCGACGTCGGCCGTGATCAGCCGCTCCTCGATCTCGTCCCACACCTCGTCGTCGAGGCGGTCGCGGGACAGCAGCTCCAGCAGGCCGCGGCCGAGCGCGCTCTGCGACTTGGCCAGCCGGGAGCGCAGCCGCACCATCCGGCCGGCCGACGGCGGCGGCACCTCCAGCTCGGGCGCCTTGACCATCGGCTCGGCGGGCTTGGCCGGCGGCGGAATGGTCGTGGTCGCGCCTTCGGCCTCCTCCGCCGGGGGCCGCTTCTCCTCCTCCTCGGGAAGAGGCGGTGCCTCCGGAGGCGGCGGCGGGGCCGCCTTGCCTCCCGGCCGGAAGAGCAGGAACAGGCCACCTGCCGCGATGAGGGCGACAAGGACCACGATCACGATCACGCCGAGGTAACCATCCACAAGATGTCAGTTTTCCAGATGGACCGGCATGGTCAGGACCAAGGGCGCGCCGATCAGGCGGGCTCTCGCTCCCGCAGGCGCTGGCTGACCACCTGCGTCACACCGTCACCGCGCATCGACACGCCGTAGAGCGCGTCGGCTATCTCCATCGTGCGCTTGTTGTGGGTGATGACGATCAGCTGCGAGCTCTGCCGCAGCTCCTCGAAGAGCTTCAGCAGCCGCTGGGTGTTGGTGTCGTCGAGCGCGGCCTCGACCTCGTCCATCACGTAGAACGGCGACGGCCGCGCCTTGAAGATCGAGATCAGGAACGCCACCGCCGTCAGCGACCGCTCGCCGCCCGACAGCAGCGACAGCCGCTTGACCTTCTTGCCCGGCGGCCTGGCCTCGACCTCGATGCCGGTGGTGAGCATGTCGCCGGGCTCGGTGAGCACCAGCCGGCCCTCGCCGCCGGGGAAGACCCGGGTGAAGATCTGCTCGAACTCGCGCGCGACGTCCTCGTAGGCGGAGGCGAACATCAGCTCCACCCGCTCGTCGACCTCCTTGACCACGGTCAGCAGGTCGCGCCGGGTCTTCTTCAGGTCCTCCAGCTGGGAGTTGAGGAAGGCGTGGCGCTCCTCCAGCGCCGCGAACTCCTCCAGGGCCAGCGGGTTGACCTTGCCGAGCTGGTTCATCTGCCGCTCGGCGGTGCGGGCCCGCTTCTCCTGCTCCTCGCGCACGTACGGGACGGGCGGGTCGCCCGGCACCTGAGCGGCGGGGCCGTACTCGGCGACCAGGGCCTCCGACTCCACTCCGAACTCGTCCATCGCCCGCCGCTCCAGCTGCTCCAGGCGCATGCGCTGCTCGGTGCGGGCCACCTCGTTGCCGTGGACGCGGTTGACCAGCTTGTCGAGCTCCTGGCCCAGCTCGCGGACGCGCAGGCGGACCTGCTTCAGCTCGGCGTCGACGGCCACCCTGGCCAGCTCGGCCTCGTCGCGCTCGCGGGCGGCCAGCCCGACGGAGCCGGCCAGGGCTGTCAGGACCCTCTTGGCTCCCGCGCTGACGGCCTGGGCGACCGCCGCCTGCTCACGCCTCCTGGCGCGCTGAGCGGCCGCCTGGGCGCGTTCCTGGCGTTCGCGCTGCGCCGCCCGCAGCAGGCCGTCGGCGCGGCCCTCCATGCCCTTGACGCGTTCCTCGGCGGTGCGGACCTGCAGGCGGCTCTCCATCTCGCGCCGGCGGGCGGTCTCGGACACCGTGGCGAGCTCGTCGCGCCGGTCGGTGGTCGGCTCGCTCTCCAGCTCCTGCGCGTATTCGGCCTCCGCGAGCCGGATCTCCAGCTCGGACAGCTCCTCCAGGCCCTCGGCGCGGGCCTCCTGCGCGGCGGCGACGCTCCGGCCGAGGCGCTCGGCCTCGTCGCGGGCGGCCTGGGCGGCGGCCTCCAGCTGGGCCAGCCGCCTGGCGACCGCCGCGGTGGCCTGGTCGGCCTCCCGCTGACGGGCCCTGACCTGGTCGAGCATGCCCTGGGCCGCGTTCGCCTGCCCCTGGGCGGCGCCGGCGGCGGACTGCGCCTCGCTCACCGCGGCCTGCGCGGCCTCCAGAGCCGCCTGGGCGGCGTGCTCGGCCGCGACCGCCTCCTCCAGCCCCGCGGCCGTCTCGCCCGCGCGTGTCCCGGCGTCCTCCAGATCGGCGACGGCGTCGTCGAGTGCCGCCCTGACCTGCAGCACGGACGTGCCGCCCTCGGACCCGCCGGCGGCGACGTGCGCCCCCACCAGGTCGCCGCCCGTCGTGACGGCCCGCAGCCCCGGATGCTCCTCGGCCACCCGGCGCGCGGTCTCGAGGTCGGCCACCACCACGACCCCCGCCAGCACCCGGTCCAGCGCCGCCCGCAGATGCGCGGGCACGGTGACGAGCTGAGCCGCCCACCGCCCCCCACCCGGCGCCTCCCCCGCTCCACCGTCACTCACGCCGTCGCCGCTCTCCGGATACGCGGAAAGCACCTCGGAACCGCCTGGCCCGGCACCGCCGTTCTCCCCGGTCGCGGAGAGCGCCACGGCGCTCCCGCGGACGGAGGGCGTGTCGTCCTGGGCCGCCACCAGGAGGGTGGCCTGGCCGGCGTCCTTGACGCGCAGCAGTTCCAGGGCGTCCACCGCGGTGGCGACCGACTTGACGGCGATGGACTCGGCGACCGGCCCGAGCGCCGCCGCGACGGCCGGCTCGGCACCGGGGGTGACCTGCATGACCGCCGCCAGCGGGCCGAGCACGCCCGCCAGGTCCGTCTCCAGCAGGGCCGCGCCCCCGTCGCCCTTGGCCAGGCCCAGCTCCAGGGCGTCGCGCCGGGCGCGCAGCGCCGCCACGGCCTGCTGGGCCTCCTGGTCGGTGGACCTCGCCGTGCCGACGGCCGCTCGCGCGGCCCTGAGCGCCGCTCGCGGGCCCTCCAGCGCGGCCTCGGCGCCCATGACGGCGGCCCGCGCCTCCTCGGCGGCCGCCCTGGCCTGCTCGACCCGCTCCTGGGCGGTGGCGAGCTCCTCGGCCAGCGCCGGATCGATCTCCGGCTGCTCCAGCCGCTGCGCCTCCAGCTCCTCGCGGGCCAGCCGCTCGCGCTCGACGGCCTCGGCCACCGACCGCTCCAGCCGCCCGATCTCCTCCTCGGCGGCCCGTGTCCGGCTCCGTACGGAGTCGACCTGGCCGCGCAGCTTGGCCAGGCCCTCGCGGCGGTCGGCGGCGGCCCTGGCGGCCATCGCCAGCCGGCGCTCCTCGGCGGCCAGCTCGGCCTCGGCGTCGGACCGCTGCTGCACCGCCTCCTCCAGCAGCTCCTGGGCCTGCTCCAGCTCGGCGCGCAGGATCAGCTCGCGCTCGCGGACCTCGGCCGCCTCGCGTTCGAGGTCTTCGGGGTCGCGGCCGCGGCGCTCGATGGCGGCGGCGTCGAGCGCGTGGCGGTGGCGTTCGGCGGCGAGCTGTTCCAGGCCGGAGATGCGCTCGCGCAGGGAGGACAGCCGGAAAAAGGTCTCCTGGGCGGCGGCCAGGCGCGGCTGGGTCTCGGCCTCGGCCGCGTCGAGCGCGGTCTCGCGCTCCTGGGCCTCGGCCAGCGCGGTCTCCACCTGGGAGCGCCTGGTCAGCACCGCGGCCTCGTCGGCGGCCTCGCGCTCCAGCCTGGCCCGCAGCGTGCAGACGTCGTCGGCGAGCAGCCGCAGCCGGGCGTCGCGCAGGTCGGCCTGGATGACGGCGGCCTTGCGGGCGATCTCGGCCTGGCGGCCCAGGGGCTTGAGCTGGCGGCGCAGCTCGGTGGCGAGGTCCTGGACGCGGGTCAGGTTGGCCTGCATCGCGTCGAGCTTGCGCAGCGCCTTCTCCTTGCGCTTGCGGTGCTTCAGCACGCCCGCGGCCTCTTCGATGAACGCCCGCCGGTCTTCGGGCCCGGCGTGCAGCACGGCGTCGAGCTGGCCCTGGCCGACGATGACGTGCATCTCGCGGCCGATGCCGGAGTCGGACAGCAACTCCTGGATGTCGAGCAGCCGGCAGGTGTCGCCGTTGATCGCGTACTCGCTCTGCCCGGACCGGAACATCAGCCGGCTGATCGTCACTTCGGTGTAGTCGATGGGCAGCGCGCCGTCGGTGTTGTCGATGGTGAGCGTGACCTCGGCGCGGCCGAGCGGCGGCCTGGACGAGGTGCCGGCGAAGATGACGTCCTCCATCTTGCCGCCGCGCAGCGACTTGGCGCTGTGCTCGCCCATCACCCAGGCGAGGGCGTCGACGACGTTGGACTTGCCGGAGCCGTTGGGACCGACCACACAGGTGATGCCGGGCTCGAAACGCAGGGCGGTCGCGGAGGCGAAGGACTTGAATCCGCGCAGCGTGAGGGTCTTCAAATACAAGCGCGGACCCCCTTCTCCCTGGACGGACTCCGGGAAAGACTACTGGTCCCGACTGCCCGTCGCTCGCGGGTGCAGTCGAGACCAGCCGGATCCCTGTCGAGAAGGTACGAAACTGTCTCGAATCAGAACTTGTGTCGAATTAGACCAAATAACGAGGGACGCCTCTCCGAGACGTCCCTGGATCTTGCGCTCCGATCACTCTCAGGTGAGTGCCGGCTCGCGCTCCTGCATGCGACTGAGCGCCTCATCGCGGGTTTGCGCCGCAAGAGCGTCATTCTGGGCCTGAAGTCGGATGAGTTCTGCCTCCAGGTCACGGATGCGCTGCTGCAGGCGGCGCATCTCCGAGACCATACGAGGGTCAGGACCGCCGACGTGGCCGAGTAGAGCCTTCGCCATGGTAAAGGGTCCTCCACGCTGAGTGACCAGACTGGTTCGCGCACTTCTTTATTCCGCGGGAGGGGTGCGCGTGGTACCTAACAAGAGTCGCACCGGCAGTGTGGGCGGTCAAGTCGAAGCGACTGTTGGAACCCACCCGCAGGCACTCCCGACATATAACTATACCCTATTTGCGCGGTTTAACGAAACCGCCTACCTCTCCACAAAACCGCCCAAACTACCTCGGGGTTCGCTCCAACGTTCCACTACTCCATCGACTCTTCCCGGCGTGTCGCAACCTCGGAGCAGCTCCAGGAGCTTGACGCAGGCGTCGCGCGGCCCTTCGGCCACGACCTCCACCCGGCCGTCGTCGGTGTTCCTGGCCCATCCTGCCAGGCCGAGCTCCAGCGCCCTGGCTCTGGTCCACCAGCGGAACCCGACTCCCTGCACCCGTCCGCGCACCCAGGCCGTCAGCCGTACGTCGTCCATATCACCCGCTGTGTCTCGACCAGTGTCCTCAGCCGCGTCTCCTGCGGCTCCTCCCGCGCCGGGCCGTCAAGCCACCATCGGCCCGGCCACCGCCGCTTGCCCGGCCGCCGCGGCGCCGAACGCCCGGATCACCGCTGTTTCCGCCTCCTTGACCCAGGCCAGCCCGAGTATCGACGGAGGCAGCCCGGTGACGGGCACGAAGCTCACGTCGGGGCGCCGGTGGTGAGCGGCCGTCGGCGCGCAGAACAGCATGCCACCCCGGCCGAGCGCCACCTGGGTCAGCCCCTCCTGACCGGTGGACACCGTACCCGCCCTGGGGATCACCCGCCCGCGCGGGGTCAGGGAGGGCGTGATCCGCTCCAGCCAGGCGCGGGGCGCGGGGCCGTCGAGCCCGATCAGGCGGATGCCGGCCAGTTCCTCCGCGTCGATCCCGGCCCGCCCGGCCCACGGATGACGGACGGATACGCCGAGCTCGTAGGAGACCCGGTTCAGGGCCTCACCCGTGGCCAGGTCAGGCTCGTCCACCGGCAGCAGCGTGAACGCGAGATCGATCCGCCCCTCCCGTAGCCTCCCGAACGGGTCGGAGAGCGGGATCTCCACCAACTCGACCTCGCACCCGGGATGGCGGCTCTCGAAAGCCCGCACGCTGCCCGTGACGACGTCTGTGGGACTGGCCAGGAACCCCACCCTGAGCACGCCGGTGACCTCCCGGGCGGCCGCCTTCGCCCGGCCCACCGCGCTCGCCAGACCGTCGTAGGCGGGCCGCAGATCGGACAGGAAACGCTCGCCGAGAGGCGTGAGGCGCACCCGCCTGCTGGTCCGGTGGAACAGCCTGGCGCCGATCCGGCTCTCAAGCGAGCGCATGAGCTGGCTCACCCGGCCCGGCGACAGGTAGAGACGCTCCGCCGTACGGGCGAAATGCAGCTCCTCGCTGAGCACGACGAAGCACTCCAGCTCTTTGAACTCCATCCCATCCTCCGCTGATCGCTTAACCTGACTCAACCAAGCCTTCGGCCTTCGTCATTGTTCCCGGGACGGGCCGGCGGCGAGTCTGAGCGGCATGACGACGACCGTTGAGCCCGCCTCCGAATCCGCCGCCGACCGGGCGCGGTGGCTCGCCGTGACCTCCTTGGCGGCGGGCACCTTCATCCTCGTGACCAGCGAGATGCTGCCCGTCGGCCTGTTGACGTCGATCGGGTCCAGCCTGGGCGTGTCCGACGGCACCGCCGGCCTGATGATGACCGCGCCCGGCCTGGTCGCCGCCGTCGCGGCGCCCGTGCTGGCGATCACCACCCGGCGGCTGGACCGGCGCGTCACGCTGCTGGGGCTGATGGCCCTGCTGGGGGTCGCCAACCTGGCGGGCGCGCTGGCCCAGGACTATCCGTTCATGCTGGCCGCCCGGGTGCTGACGGGAGTGAGCATCGGCGGGTTCTGGGCCTTCGCGGCCGCTCTCGGGCCGCGGCTGGTGCCGGACCGGTTCGTCGGCCGGGCCACGTCGATCATCCTGTCGGGCGTGTCCGTGGCGTCCGTGCTGGGCGTGCCGGCGGCGGCGTTCCTCTCCTCGTTCGCGGACTGGAGAGCGGCGTTCGCCGCCCTGGGGGTGGCCGCGCTTGCCCTGGTCGCCCTGCTGGCCGCGACGCTCCCGCCGCTGCCCGGCGAACCGCCCACCAAGCCCGGCCCGTCCGGGGCCGCGGCGGGTGGCACAGGGAAGCTCTCACGGCCGCTCAAGGTGGTTCTCGTCCTGACCGTGCTGATCGTGTCCGGCCACTTCGCCGCCTACACCTACGTACGGCCGTTCCTGGAGCAGGTAGCGGGCGCGGGTCCCGCCTTCGTCGGCGCGGCGCTCCTCCTGTACGGCGCCGCGGGCGTGGCGGGAAACTTCGCAGCGGGCGCGCGGGCGGCGGCAAGGCCCAGGGCCGTGCTCGTCACCCTGGCCGCGCTCATGGCCGTCGCCACCGCGGCGCTGCCGCTGATCGACCTGCCCCTGGCCGCGCTGGTGGTGTGGGGCGTGGGTTACGGCGGCGTGGGCGTGACCCTGCAGCTGTGGATCATGCGGTCGGGCGGCGGCGAGCTCGGCACCGCGCTCTTCGTCTGCGCCTTCAACGTCTCCATCGCGCTCGGCGCGTTCGCCGGCGGCCGGGTGGCGGACGGGGTCTCCGTCGCCGCGGTGATGTGGCTGGGAGCGGCGCTCGCCGCCGTCAGCGTGGCCGTCGCTGGCATCGGGGGCAGAAGTAGGAGGAGCGGTTCATGAACGGCTCGCGCCTGATCGGGGTGCCGCAGCGCGAGCAGGGCTGGTCCTGCCTCCCGTAGACCTCCAGCGAGCGGTCGAAGTAGCCGCTCTCGCCGTTGACGTTGACGTAGAGGCTGTCGAAGGACGTGCCGCCCTGCAGCAGCGCGGCGCCCATGACCTGGCGGACCGCCGCCAGCAGCTCGGTGATCTTGGGGCGTGTCAGTGTGTTGGTGGGCCGCGCCCAGTGGAGGCGGGCCAGCCAGAGCGCCTCGTCGGCGTAGATGTTGCCGACGCCGCTGATCAGCGACTGGTCGAGCAGCGCCCGCTTGATCTCGGTCCGCTTCCCGCGCAGACCGGCGGCGAAGCGGGCGTCGTCGAACGACTCCTCAAATGGATCGGGCGCGATGTGCGTGATCGGCTCAGGCACGCCGGCGACCAGCGGGCTGACCATGATGTGGCCGAACGTCCGCTGGTCGACGAAGCGCAGGTCGGGGCCGCCGTCACGGAAGCGGATCCGCACCCGCAGATGCTTCTCCGGCGGCGCGTCCCGCTCCACCACGAGCAACTGGCCGCTCATCCCGAGATGGGCCATCAGCGCGTCCTCGTCGCCCGACAGCGGCAGCCAGAGATACTTGCCCCGCCGCTCGGCCGAGACCAGCGTGCGGCCCCGCAGCCGCGCGGCCAGCTCCAGGGCCCCGGGCAGGTGGCGCCTGATCGCGCGGGGATGGAGCACCTCGGTCGAGTCGATCTCCCGCCCGATCACCCACTGTCGCAGGCCGCGGCGGACGACCTCGACCTCGGGCAGCTCCGGCAACCTAGCCCGCCGGCTGGCTCTCGCGCTGCTCGCGGCCGGCCCTGATGCGGGTCCAGGCGGCCTCGGCGGCCTGCTGCTCGGCCTCCTTCTTGCTGCGGCCGGTGCCGGAACCGTAGGACTCGCCGCCCACCCGCACCTCGGCGGTGAACGACTTGGCGTGGTCGGGGCCGCTCTCCTCGACGTGGTATTCGGGCACGCCGAGCGCTTCCGAGGCGGTCAGCTCCTGCAGCGAGGTCTTCCAGTCGAGCCCCGCGCCGAGCGAGGCCGAGCGCACGATCAGCGGGTCGAAGAGGTGGTGGACGACCCGGAACGCCTCGTCGAGCCCCTTGTCGACGTAGACGGCGCCGATGAGCGCCTCCAGGGTGTCGGCCAGTATGGAGGACTTGTCGCGCCCGCCGGTGCCCTCCTCGCCCCGGCCCAGCCGCAGGAACCGGCCGACGCCGAGCCCTCTGGCCACGTCGGCCAGGGCACGCATGTTGACCACCGCGGCCCGCAGCTTGGCCAGCTGGCCCTCGGGCAGGTCGGGGTGGTTGTGGTAGAGGGTGTCGGTGACCACGAGGCCGAGCACGGAGTCGCCCAGGAACTCCAGGCGCTCGTTGGTCGGCAGGCCGCCGTTCTCGTACGCGTAGGAGCGGTGCGTGAGCGCCCGCTCCAGGATGTCGGGGCCGAGAGCCACCGACAGGACTCGCTCGAGCTCGTCTTTGGCGACCTCCACGGCCACCGGCTTAGGACCTGCGCCCACGTGCTTTCCTCCTCGGACATCTCCACATGGCGCGACGGCCGCGGATGATGCCCGAAAACGTGGTGGGCGTCGGGGGATCGGATCCCCGGCGTCCACCACGGCCGCGGGCGAGACCGCCACCGCACACGTCTGAGACGGTAACGCCGACCGGGGCACAATGGCACCCGGCCGGAATCACGTCAACTCGGTGGATCAGGCAGACGGCTCGACGACCTGACGACGGTTGTAGGTGCCGCAGGTGGGGCACGCGATGTGCGGCTGCTTCGGAGACCGGCACTGCGGGCAGCTCACCAGGGCGACAGCAGTCGTCTTCCACTGGGAGCGACGGGCGCGGGTGTTGCTCCGCGACATCTTTCGCTTCGGGACGGCCACGTCACTTCTCCTGATCGTTATCGTTCTCGGTCATCAGACCCTGCAACGACGCCCAGCGGGCGTCGATCTTCTCGTGACGGTGATCGTCACCGGCCTCGGCCAGCTTGATCCCGCACTCCGTGCACAGCCCCTGGCAGTCGTCCTGACAGACGGGGCTCAGCGGAAGCGAGAGCACCACCGCGTCGCGGAACGTCGGCTCCAGGTCGAACAACTCGCCGTCGAGCAGCGAATCGTCCTCGGAGGCGTCCTCGTCGGAGTAGAAGAACAGCTCCTGCAGCTCGACCTCGATGTCGGAGGACACCGGGTCCAGGCACCGCGCGCACTCCCCGGACAACGGGGCGTGCGCCGTGCCCGAGACGAGCACGCCTTCCATCACTGCTTCGAGCCGGAGAGCCAGCTCGACCTCGGCGTCCTTGGGGACGCCGATCATGTCGACGCCGAGATCCGCCGGCGCAGGGAGGACCAGGGAGAGCTCGCGCATCGTGCCCGGCCGCTTTCCCAGGTCATGGGTGGAGATCACCCAAGGGGAGCGGGGGTCGAGGTGCTGAGTCATCCTGCTCTCGCTAGGCATGGCGAAATCGCTGTCGTACAGGGCCGAAAAGAAAGGATACCAGGTCGCCGTCAGCCCTTGAGCCGCTCGACGAGCAGCTTGTGGACCAGATCGGGGACCAGGCCCGACACGTCTCCACCGTACCGGGCGATCTCCTTCACCCGGCTCGACGACAGGAATGAGTATTCGGGATTGGTCGGCATGAACAGCGTCTCCACGCCCGACAACCGGTAGTTGAGCTGCGCCATCTGGAGCTCGTAGTCGAAGTCGCTGACCACCCGGATGCCCTTGACGATGGCCGGGATGTCGTTCTGCTTGCAGAAGTCGACCAGCAGGCCGTGGAACTTGAGCACCTTGACGTTGGAGTACTCCTTGGTCACCGTCTGCAGGATCTCGATCCGCTCGTCGACGGTGAACAGGCTGCTCTTCTCGATATTGATGAGCACGGCGACGACGACCTCGTCGTACAACCGGGCGGCTCTGGCGATGATGTCGAGGTGGCCGTTGGTGATGGGGTCGAACGACCCCGGGCAGACTACGCGGCGCAAGACGCCTCCTCTGGTCTACGGACGGTCATCATTCCCCGGCGGCGCGACCGTACCAAACGGACGCTTCGCCGTAACGACGGACCCTCTCCTCAATGAAACCATCCGGCCACACCAGGGCTTTTCCTCTGCTTTCCCGCTCAAAAGCCACCAAAGCGCTAGGCAGCAACCACCCGTTGTCCCGCAGCGACTCCAGCACCCGGGTCGCCTCCTCGCCGCCGACCGCGTACGGAGGATCGGCGAACACGATGTCGTACGGCTCCGCGCACGGCTTGGCCAGCACCCGCTCCACCCGGTCGGCCACGACCCCGGCGCCGTCGAGCCGGAGCGCCGCCATGTTGGCCCGGATCGTGCGCACCGCCTTCGGATCGGACTCCACCATCAGCGCATGGGCCGCGCCCCGCGACAGCGCCTCCAGCCCGACCGCCCCCGAACCCGCGTACAGGTCCAGCACCCGGGCGCCCGCGAGCCCGTACAGCGAGTCGAGCGTCAAGAAGATGCCTTCGCGCGCCCTGTCACTGGTCGGCCTCGTGCCGCGGCCCGGCGGCACCTCCAGCCGCCGTCCACCTGCGGCGCCCGCGATGATACGAGTCATGTGGGCCATTGTTCCGCATGTTCACGCAGGTCAAGAGTGGACAAGTGTCGGCCTCGACTGCGCAAGGGTGATTCACACCGGTGCGCTCAGTGAGCAAGATGAGTTCTGCGGCCTTCGAGGTGACCCAGAGGAGGCCGACCGGCGTGATCGTGAGCCCTTCCGCACGTCGGTACCCTCGGCACCTGACCCGAGGGATGGGCCCAGCCGGGGACGGCATTCGGGGGGAGGCCGTCCCCGCGGCTGGGTCCTTTTCTTACTTCGTCCTTCTCCGGCGCGCGGCGCCTCGACGCCGCCCGGTCAGGTTTTCTCCAGGTATTCGGCCTTCTCGTCTTCCAGGAGCCTGTCGATCTCGGCCCTCAGCGCGGGGTGGGAGGCCAGCTCCGGGTCCTCGGCGAGGAGTGCGGCGGACTCCTCGCGGGCCGCGGCGATGACGTCCTCGTCCCTGAGGAGCTGGAGCAGCTTCAGGGACGAGCGCTTGCCCGACTGGGCGGCGCCCAGGACGTCGCCTTCACGGCGCTGCTCCAGGTCGACCCGGGAGAGCTCGAACCCGTCGAGTGTCGAGGCGACCGCGTCGAGGCGGGCGCGGGCGGGAGTGCCGTCGGCGAAGTCGGTGACCAGCAGGCAGAGGCCCGGCAGGCCGCCCCGGCCGACGCGGCCGCGGAGCTGGTGGAGCTGGGAGACGCCGAACCGGTCGGCGTCCATGATGATCATGACGGAGGAGTTGGGCACGTCCACGCCGACCTCGATGACCGTGGTCGCGACCAGGATGTCGAGCTCGCCGCGGGTGAAGGCGCGCATGACCGCGTCCTTCTCCTCCGGCGGGAGCTTGCCGTGCAGGACGCCCAGCCGCAGGTCGTGGAACGGCCCCTGGCCGAGCAGCTCGGCCACGTCGAGCACCGCGAGCGGCGGGCGGCGCTCGTCGTCGGCCGCCGGGGTCTCCTGGGCCGCCAGGTCGCCCTCGTCGCCTTCGAGGTCGCCGATGCGCGGGCAGACGATGTAGGCCTGCCTGCCGAGCGCGACCTCCTCGCGGACCCGCTCCCACGTGCGCTCCAGGTAGTGGGGCTTCTGCGCGGCGGGCACCACGTGGGTGGTGATCGGCGCGCGGCCCGAGGGGAGCTGCGAGAGCGTGGACACCTCCAGGTCGCCGAAGACCGTCATGGCGACCGTGCGCGGGATCGGGGTGGCGGTCATCACCAGCACGTGCGGGCGCGCCTCGCCCGCCTTCTCGCGCAGCGCGTCGCGCTGCTCGACGCCGAAGCGGTGTTGCTCGTCGACCACCACGAGGCCCAGGTCGGCGAACTGGACGTGCTCCTGCAGCAGGGCGTGGGTGCCGACGATCACGCCTGCCGTGCCGGAGGCCGCGTCGAGCAGGGCCGCCCGGCGGGCCTGGGCGCCCATGGAGCCGGTCAGCAGGGTGACGGCGGTGCCGCCGAACACGCCGCCCTGCGCCAGGTCGCCCAGCATCGAGGTGATCGAGCGGTGGTGCTGCTGGGCGAGCACCTCGGTGGGGGCGAGCAGCACCGCCTGGCCGCCCGCGTCGACCACCTGCAGCATGGCCCGCAGCGCCACCACGGTCTTGCCCGCGCCGACCTCGCCCTGCAGCAGCCGGTGCATCGGGTGCGCGGCGGCCAGGTCGTCGGCGATCTCCTCGCCGACCTGGGCCTGGCCCTCCGTGAGCGCGAACGGCAGCCGCCCGTCGAAGGCCGCGAGCATGCCGTCGTCGCGGCGCGGCCGCGGCCTGGCCGGCCAGGCGACGGCCGCCTGCCGGCGCTGCAGCAGCACGGACTGCAGCACGAACGCCTCGTCGAACTTCAGCCGCTTGCGCGCCCGCTGCACGTCGGCATGGTCCTTCGGCCGGTGGATCGCCTCCAGCGCGTCGGCCAGGCCGGTGAGGCGGTGACGGGCGCGCAGCTCGCCGGGCAGCGGATCGTCCAGCGGGCCCAGCGTGTCGAGGACCACGCCGACGGCCCGCCTGATCGCCCAGGGCGTGATGTCCTTGCCCGCAGGATAGATCGGCACGGGTGCGGCGGCGAACTCCTCGGCGCTCGCCTCACCCTCCTCGAACAGCTCGAACTCCGGGTGGGCGAGCTGCCAGCGCGGTTTCGCGCGGGCGCCGAACAGGCCGACCTTGCCGGCGAACATGCCGCGCCGCCCCGCCTTGAGCCGCGACTCCGCGGCGTGGGAGCCCTTGCCGAAGAACGACAGGTAGATCTTGTTGCCGGTGCCGTCGACGACCTCGACCTCCAGCCACGTGCCGCCGCGGTTGCGCATCGGCTTGCGCATCAGCCGGGTCACCTCACCGACCACGGTGACGTGCTCGTCGACCGACAGCGCGTCGAGCGAGGTCAGCTCGCCGCGCTCGGCGTAGCGGCGAGGATAGTGGCGCAGCAGGTCGCCCACGGTCTCCAGGCCGAGCACGCCGCCCAGCAGCTTGGCGGTCTTCGGGTCGAGCGCCTTCGTCAGAGGCTCGTCGAAACGGCTCACGGCACCTAGTTCTACCGCGTACGGCCGACAGGAATCACTCGACACCGATGAGAAGCGGGTAACCGCCCTGCTCGCCGCCGTAGACGACGAGGTCCGCGTCGGGCCTGGCGCGCCGCAGGTGAGCGGCCACGCCGTCGGCGAGCCCGGCCGGCGCGCCGGCCCCGGTCACCAGCGTCACCAGCTCGCCGCCGCCCGCCAGCATCCGGTCGACCACCAGCGCGGCGACCTCCTCCAGCGTCCGCCCGATCACCGCCACGTCGCCGTCGATCAGCCCCAGGACGTCGCCGGGGTGGCACAGGCCCGCGCTGGTGACCCCCTCGCGGTCGGCGACAGCGAGATGGCCGTAGCGGGTGTGGCCGGCCGCGCCCGTCATGGCCACCACGTCGTCGTCGTAGCGCCGCAGCGGGTCGTGCACGGCCAGCGCCGCCAGCCCCTGCACGGTCGCCCTGGTGGGCAGCACGGTCACCACCACGCCGTCCTCGCGGGCGATCTCCGCCGCAGCCACGGCCACCGCGCCGGCGTCCTCGTCGTTGGGCAGCACCACGACCTCGCGGCCCGCCTGCCGGATCGCGGCGAGCATCGCGGGCAGCGCGGGCCGGCCGCCCGGCTCGCGCCGCACCACGACCGCGCCGCACTCCTCGAACAGCTTCGCGATGCCCTCGCCCGCCGCCACGGCCACCACTCCCCTGCCGTCGCCCACGCCCCTGGCGACGCGCTCGGCGAGGTAGGTGACCCTGATGCGGTGCGGCCTGCCCACCCGCAGCGCCGCCTCGATGGCGGGCCCGGCCTCCCCGACGTGGACGTGCACGTTCCACAGGCCGTCGCCGCCGACCACGACCAGCGAGTCGCCCATCGCGTCGAGCTCCTCGCGCAGCTTGCCGACCGCGCCGTCGTCGGCGTCGAGGAGGTACATCACCTCGTAGCCGGCGCCCACCTCGGTCATCGGCGCGACCCTCGCCGTCGGCGCGGGCACGTCGTAGCGCTCGCGGTGGCTGCCGGTGATCGCCGCGGCCAGCGACTCCAGCACGATGGCCAGCCCCGCGCCGCCCGCGTCGACCACGCCGCTGCGGGCCAGCACGTCGAGCTGGTCGGGCGTACGGCGCAGCGCGGCGCGGGCCTCCTCGGCCGCCCGCCGCGCCACCTCCGCCGGCCCGCTCTCCACCTCCTGCACGGCCGCGGCCGCCGCGGTCAGGACGCTCAGCACGGTGCCCTCGACGGGCCGGGCCACGCACCCGCGCGCCAGGTCGGCGGCCCTGGACAGCGCCGCGCGCAGGTCGGCGCCGTCCTTCAGGACCTCGGCCAGCCCGCGCAGCGCCTGGCTGACGATCACCCCGGAGTTGCCGCGCGCGCCCACGAGCGCCCCGTACGAGAGCGTCTGCCACACCACGCCGGCGTCCACGTCGTCGGGCAGCGACTCCACCGCCTCTGCGGCCGAGAGCATCGTGAGATGCAGGTTGGTGCCGGTGTCGCCGTCGGCCACCGGGAACACGTTCAGCGCGTCGATGTCGGCCCTGGCCCTGCCCAGCGCGTCGGCCGCCAGCCGCGCCCACCGCCGCACCGAGGGCGGATCGAGAACGTCCATGGGCACGCCCCGACCTCCCGGTGCTACAGTTTCGACACAGAGGAGAATATCGTCGCGTCACGCCCGGTCCCAGTGATCGGTTCGCATGCACTGGTGGCGATCCGATATTCTTGCCTGGCTAGCCGGTTGTCCCGGCATGCCCTCCGCCCTCACAGCATCAGCGGACAGGGCTACATCGACTGTTTTAAGGAGCGATACCGTGGCTTCCGTCTGCGATGTCTGCCGCAAGGGACCGACTTTCGGCAACAACGTGTCCCACTCCCACCGCCGCACCCGCCGCCGCTGGAACCCCAACATCCAGACGGTCCGCGCCGTCGTCGGCGGGACGCCGAAGAAGCTCAACGTGTGCACCTCCTGCATCAAAGCCGGCAAGGTCACCCGCTGAGCCACACCTGACGAAGAAGCCCGCACTCCGCGAGGGGTAGCGGGCTTCTCGCTTTCACCGGGCCCGCCTCTCCACGAGTGGCGGGCTTTCGCGCGTACGGACCCGGCGGGTCAGCGCCAGCGCCAGGCGTGGTCCACGGGGCCGATGCCGGCGCCGAGCGGGAAGCCGTGGGCGATCGCGCCCGTGACGTACTCCTTGGCCTTGCCGACCGCGCCCGGCACGTCCTCGCCCAGAGCCAAGTACGAGGCGATCGCCGAGGCCAGCGTGCAGCCGGTGCCGTGCGTGTGACGGTTGTCGTGACGCTCGGCGGTGAACCGGTGCTCGGTGACGCCGTCCGTCAGCAGGTCCACCGGGGCGCCCGGCAGGTGGCCGCCCTTGATCAGCGCCCACCTGGGCCCGAGTGCGAGCACGGCGTCGGCGGCGCGGCGCAGGTCGTCCTCGTCCTCGACCTTGACGGAGGTGAGCTGCTCCACCTCCCACAGGTTCGGGGTCACCACGGTCGCCACCGGCATCAGCCGCGCCCGTACCGTCTGCACGGCCTCAGGCGCCAGCAGCGCGTCGCCGTGCTTCGACACCCCCACGGGGTCCACCACGACCGGGGCCGCGTACGCGCCGAGCGCCTCGGCCACGGTCTCCACCAGGGCCGGAGAGGCGAGCATGCCCGTCTTGACCGCCTGGGCGCCGATGTCGCCCAGCACCGAGTCGAGCTGCGCCCGCACCGCCTCGGGCGGCAGCTCCCAGTAACCCTGGACGCCGATCGAGTTCTGCGCGGTCACGGCCGCGATCACGCTCATGCCGTGCACGCCGAGGGCCAGCATGGTCTTCAGGTCGGCCTGGATGCCCGCGCCGCCGCCGGAGTCGGATCCGGCGACGGTGAGGACGCGTGCGGGACTCATGGGGGAAGCTGAATCCGTCATGTCCCCCATCCAACCACTTGACCAGCGACGCAGCGGCCGCGCTCCGGTCAGGCGACGGCGCACTCCCCGCCGACGAGGCCGCAGCTCTTCGGCGCGCCCGCCCTGCCGGTGGCCGAGATCGTCAGGTCGGCGGTGGCGCCGGTGGCGATCGGCGTGGTCATGTCCAGGATCAGCAGGTTGCCGTCCTGCGTCCAGTCAGCGCCCTCCACGTCCAGGACCTTGCCCTTGACGGGCATGGACAGGGTGAAGACGCTCAGCGTCTTCCGGGAGTCGTTCGTCACGCTCATCGTCGCCGTGTAGCCGGTCAGCCGCTGCCGGTCCACGTTGAACTGGACGTTGACCGAACTCGCCCCGCCCGACAGCGGCCGGCGCGAGCTCCCCGTGTCGCTGGACGGCGGCGTGTCCTCCGGCTGGGGGACGCCCTGGGTCGGGATGGAGCCGTTGTCGACGTCGAGCGGCGTGTCGGTCGGCTCCTGGGTGACCTCTTCCTCGGAGATCTCCACCGCCGGCTCGTCGATCAGGTCCTCGGCGGGCGCCTTGGACTTGGTCCTGGTCGGCTTCGGCGTGGGCGTGGCGGTGCGGCGCGGGGCGGGCGCCTGGGTGTTCGCCCGCGTCGGCTCGGGGCGGGACTCCTCCTCCGTGGGGTCCTCCTCCGGCGTCGCCTCGTCCTCCTCCAGCGGCTCGGACTCCTCCTCCACCGCCGGCTCGGACGCCTGCGGGCCCGGCTGGCTGGAGCCCTGCACGGCGGCGCACTTGCCGCCGGGGCAACTCGCCTCGGCCCCCGGGGAGCTCATCATCTTGACGCCCGCGACCGTGCCGCCCAGCACGACCACCACGGCGGCCACGGACAGCAGGGCCAGCTTCCCCCTGCCACCGCCGGACGGGGCGTCGAGCCGGTCGGGGTCCTTCTGCTGCTTGCGCCGGCCGCGCCCGCGGCGGGACTCCTGGCCGGGCTCCTGGCCCGACCAGCCGGAGTCGAGGAAGCCGGTCTCCGCCTCCGCCCAGGCCGGGGTACGGGCGACCATGGTGGGCTCGCCGGCCACCTTGACGTCACCGGGCTCGGGCGGGAGGCTGGGCGGCTCGAACCGGCCCGTCGCCTCCTGCCCGAACGGATCGCCCTGCTCCCCGGTGGACTCCCGGCCGAACCGGTCGTCCTGGAAGTCGCCGCGCGGATTCCCGAACGGGTCGTCCTGCGCACGGAGCCCGCCCTGCGGATCGGCGCCGAACGGGTCACCTTGCCCGGAGCGGAACCCGCCCTGGGGATCGCCGGGGCCGAACGGGTCGTCCTGCGGGGACCGGAAGTCACCGCGCGGATTCCTGAACGGGTCGCCCTCCGCGGAACGGAACCCGCCCTGCGGATCGCCGGGACCGAACGGATCGTCCTGGGGAGACCGGAAATCACCGCGCGGATTCGCGAACGGGTCGTCCTGCGCGGAGCGGAACCCGCCCTGGGGGTCGGCGGGGGCGAACGGGTCGTTCTGGGGGGCGCGGTAGGCGCTGTGGGGGTCGGCGGGGGCGTGTCCGGACGTGTGGTCCTGGTCGGGCAGGCGGCCGAAGGTCTGGGTGCTCTCCGGGACGTCGTCCCAGGACGGCGGCGGGGCGAACGCGCCGGTGGTCTCGTACGGCTGCTCGTCCTGCGGGTGCCCCTGGTCACCGCCGGGGCGCGGGGGCACCGCGAAGGCGCCGGTGGTCTCGAAGGGCGCGGACTGGTAGCCCCCGGCCGGCGGCGGGGTGTCCTGCTTCGGCATCGGCGCCCACTGACCGGTCACTTCCGGCTGATCGGGCAGGGCAGGCCAGCCCGGAGGCTCCGGCTGCTCACCTCTGCCCCAGAAGCTGTCGGACTGCTGGTTGTCAGGGCCCCAGAAGGCGCTGTCCCCCCGATCGTGCGCGTCTTCGGATCCACCTGTCCCGTGGCGGCCCATAACAGCCCTTTCTGCCGGTTACGGTTGGCCGCCAATCTTCATAACACCTCGGCTACGTCTTTGTCCCATCAATCTCCATAGTCACAGCCCAAATCCGGAAATTATTACTCAAATCGGGACAGTCGATCACCGAAAGTGATCCCAGCCGCCGCGGCCCGGCGCGCGTCCCCGCACGTGCACGCCCTCCCCCTCCGACACCCGGCCCACGACCCGCCACGACGCCGGCAACGACACCTCCGGAGGGAAGGTCGCGGCCAGCGCGTGGTCCTCCCCGCCCGTGAGCACCCAGTCGAGCGGGTCGGCGCCCAGCTCCCCGGCCGCCGCCGCCACGGCGTCCGCCACCGCGAACGCCCCCGGGTCCAGGTCGATCCGCACTCCACCGGCCTCCGCGACGTGCCCCAGGTCCTGCAGCAGCCCATCGCTCACGTCGATCATCGCGCTCGCCCCGAGCCGCGCCGCCTCCACCCCGCACGAGTACGGAGGCCTCGGCCGCAGATGCGCCCCCACAACTTCCCCCAGCAGATCCTCAAGCACTTCCCCGCCTCCCGCGCCGCCCCCCGGGGCGGGCACGACAGAGGCCCCGTGCGGAGCGCCCTCTGCCTCCGAACCTCCCCCGCACACGTCCCCCGCCTCTGAGCTTTCCCGGTGCGCGCCCTCCGGCCCGGAGCCTCCCCTGTACACACCCTCCGGCTCCGCGATCCCGCCGTACGCGCCGGACACGGAGGGCCCGAGCGGAGCGCCTCCCCCGGAGGCGGCGGCGGGCCCTCGCGGGCTGTCGGACGGCTTCCGGACTCCCTCGGATACGGCTCCCCCGGGGGCGGAAGGGTCGGGCGGGGATGCGGGCTCGTCCGGGGTGACCTCTGTCTTCTGGGGTTCCTCGTACGTGGCGGAGGTCGCGGGTGGGGGGACGCGGCCGGATTCGAGGAGGGCGAGACCGGCGGCCGACCAGCCGAGGCGGCCGGCGACCGCGACGACGTGCCCCGGCCGCGCGCCGGAACGCTCCACGGGCGGGCGGCCCTGAAGGTCGCCGAGCACCGTCACCCCGATCACCACCAGGTCGCACCGGGTGATGTCACCGCCCGCCACGCTCGCCCCCACCAGCGCGCACTCGTCGCGGAACCCGTCCGTCAGCGCGTCCAGCCACGTGACGGGAAGGCCGGCCGGGATGCCCAGCCCGACCACGATGGCCGTGGGCACCGCGCCCATGGCCGCCACGTCGGCGAGGTTCTGGGCGGCGGCCTTGCGTCCGACGTCGTAGCCGCTGGACCAGTGGCGGCGGAAGTGTCTACCCTCGATGAGGACGTCCGTGGAGACCACCACGCGCCCGTCGGGCGCGCTCACCATGGCGGCGTCGTCGCCCGGGCCGAGAAGCACCGTCTCGCCCTGGGGCAGCCGCCCCGAAACACGTGCTATGACACCGAACTCGCCGAGATCTCCGACTGTGATGACGCACCTCCTGACGCACACAGGGTACGGTGGCCCTTCGGCGTGATCCAATCGCCTGGGAGGACGTAATGGTGCAGGCCTACATCCTTATTCAGACCGAGGTCGGCAAGGCCGCCGCAGTGGCTCACGAGATCTCCGGCATCCCCGGGGTGACTCAGGCGGAAGACGTGACCGGACCGTACGACGTGATCGTCCGCGCCGAGGCCCGCAACGTCGACGAGCTGGGCAAGCTGGTGGTGGCCCAGATTCAGGCGGTGGAGGGCATCACACGTACTCTTACGTGTCCGATCGTCCACATCTGAGGTTCCCATCGATGCGTGCGGCTTCCATCCTGTTCGTCCTTCTCGCGCTCGCCGGGTGCGGCGCCGTCCAGGTGGAGCCGCCGGTGCCGGAGGGTGAGGCGGTGGCCGCCTGCGAGCGCCTCGCCGGGCTGCTGCCCGAGACCCTCGACGGCGACGGCCGCACCGCGACCATGCCCGAGTCCCCGTACGTCGCGGTGTGGGGCGAGGGCGCCATCGCGCTGCGCTGCGGTGTGCCGCGCCCGGCCAGGATGGCGCCGACCGACCAGCTCCAGGAGATCGACGGGGTGGGCTGGTTCGCCGATCCGGAGACGCCCACCCTGTTCACGGCCGTGGCCGCGCCGCTCTACGTGGAGGTCGCGGTAGGCGGCTCGCACGTGGCCGGCGAGGTGCTGGCCCTGCTGTCGGGCCCGATCGGGCAGGTCTCACCGCAGGCCGGGTGACCGGTTCAGGGCGAGCTGGATGAGCCTGTCGACCAGCTCCGGGTAGGACAGCCCGGACGCCGCCCACAGCTGGGGCGCCACCGACAGCGAGGTGAAGCCCGGCATGGTGTTGATCTCGTTGAGCACCAGCTCGCCCTCGGGCGTGTAGAAGAAGTCGACCCGGGCCAGCCCCTCGCACTCCAGCGCCTCGAACGCGCGCACCGCCAGCGCGCGCACCTCCTCGGCCACCTCGGCGGGGATGTCGGCGGGCACCGTCAGCGACATCTGGTCGGGGTAGTACTTGGCCTCGAAGTCGAAGAACTCCTGCCCGCCCTCGACCTTGACCTCGCCGGGCCTGGAGGCGGCGGGCGGGTCGTCGCCGAGCGACTGCAGCACCGCGCACTCGATCTCCCTGCCGCCGATCGCCGCCTCGATGAGCACCTTGGGGTCGTGCTCGCGGGCGAACTCGACGGCACGCTCCAGCCCGGCCCTGTCGTGGGCCTTGGAGATGCCCTGCGAGGACCCGGCCCTGGCGGGCTTGACGAACATCGGCCAGCCGAGCTGCTGCTCGGCCTCCTTCATGATCCGGTCTCGGCCGAGCCGCCAGTCGCGGTCGCGTACGGCGAGGTAGCGGCCGATCGGCAGGCCGGCGGCGGCCAGCACGGCCTTCATGTAGCCCTTGTCCATGCCGACGGCGCTGGCCAGCACGCCGGAGCCGACGTAGCGGACCCCGGCCATCTCCAGCAGGCCCTGGATCGTGCCGTCCTCGGCGAACGGCCCGTGCATCACCGGGAAGACCACGTCGACCGACCCCAGCTCGACCGGGATGCTGCCCGGGTCGTAGGCGACCAGGCCGGTGCCGCCGGTGGGCAGCGCGAGCGACGCGCCGGAGGTGTCGACGGAGGGCAGCTCGCCGCCCTCGATCTGGAACCGCTGGTCACCGGCGGCCAGCACCCATCTGCCGTCTTGGGCGATCCCGATGGGGACCACCTCGTACTTGCTCGTGTCGATCGCCTCCAGCACGCTCCCCGCCCCCATCAGGGACACGGCGTGCTCAGAATTGCGACCTCCGAAGACGACGGCGACGCGTGGCTTGCTCATGTCGTCCGAATCTACCGGGCGCGTTCCCGTCACAGCGAGCCGAGCACGCGGTAACGGGTCAGACTCCGTAACGCTCGGGCTTGGGCGAACGCGACATCAGGAGCATCCCGGCCTCGGTCGGGGACATGCCGTCGTGCACCACGCCCACCACGACCTCGGTGATCGGCATCTCCACTTCGTGCTTCCTGGCCAGCCCCAGCACGGACTCGCAGGACTTGACGCCCTCGGCGGTCTGGCGGGTGGCGGCGATGACCTCGTCGAGGGTCATGCCCCGGCCGAGGTTCTCGCCGAAGGTGCGGTTGCGCGACAGCGGCGACATGCAGGTGGCTACCAGGTCGCCCATGCCGGCCAGGCCGGCGAAGGTGTGCGGGTCGGCGCCGAGCGCGGCCCCGAGGCGGGAGATCTCGGCCAGCCCCCTGGTCATGAGCATGGCGCTGACGTTGGCGCCCATGCCCATGCCGGCGGCCACGCCGACGGCCAGCGCGATGACGTTCTTCACGGCGCCGCCCAGCTCGACGCCCACCACGTCGGTGTTGGTGTAGGGGCGGAACCAGGGCGGCAGGTGGCAGGCCTTCTGCAGCCGGGCGGCGACGCCCTCGTCGGAGCAGGCGACGACGGCGGCGGCGGGCTGGCGCAGCGCGATCTCCTTGGCCAGGTTGGGCCCGGACACGACGGCCACCTGCTCGTCGGGGACGCCGGCGACCTCGCGGATCACCTCGCTCATCCGCTTGGAGGTGCCGAGCTCGACGCCCTTCATCAGGCTGACCAGGACCGCGTCGCGCGGGATGTGCGGGCGCCAGGCGTCCAGGTTGGCCCGCAGCGTCTGGGAGGGCACGGCGAGCACCACGAACTCGGCCCCGTCGAGCGCCTCGGCCACGTCGGTGGTGGCGCGCAGCGAGGCGGGCAGCGCGATGCCCGGCAGGTAGTCGGTGTTCATGTGGGTGCGGTCGATGGACTCGACCACCTCGCGCCTGCGCCCCCACAGGGTGGTCCGGTTGCCCGCCTCGGCCAGGATCATCGCGAACGTGGTGCCCCATGACCCGGTGCCGAACACCGCGACCTTCGCCATCACGTCACCGCCCTTCGGGGTCGTAGGGAGTCTCCGGCGCCTTCTCGCCCCGGAGCTCTGCCAGCTGCGCGGTGATCGCCGCCATGATGTCGGCGGTGGCCTCGCGCAGCACCTGAGCGTGCGGGGGCAGGCCCGCGTATCCGGACAGGTCGACCGGCTCGCCGACCATGACGCGGAACGTCTTGCGCGGGAACAGCCTGGGCTTCTTCTCCCCGTACGGGAGCAGCTCCTGGGCTCCCCAGTGGGCCACCGGGATCACCTTCGCGCCGCTCTCCAGGGCCAGCCTGGCGACGCCGGTCTTGCCCACCATGGGCCACAGCCCGGGATCGCGGGTGCAGGTGCCCTCGGGGTAGAACAGGATCGCCCCGCCGGCCCTGAGCCGCTCCGACGACGCCTCCAGCGACCTGGCCGCCTCGCTGCTGCCGCGGTTGACCGGGATGGCGCGCAGCGACCGCACCGCGTGACCCAGGAACGGCACCTTGAACAGGGTGGACTTGGCGAGGACGATCGGCCAGCGGCCGTTGTTGTAGAGGAAGTGGGCCAGCAGCACGGGATCGGTCCACGACAGGTGGTTGGCCGCGATGATGATGCCTCCGGTGCGGGGGATGCGGTCGCCCCGGCGCCAGTCGCGCTTGACCAGGAGCGTCGAGAGCGGTTTCACGATCACGACGGCCAGCGTCTCCCAGAAACGCGATGGACGCGTAAAGCGGCTCATGGTCTCCTCCAGCACCGACGGATGCGCCCAAGTGTCCCGGTTGGCCGCGCGGGATGTCGAGGCGCGATGCTTAGCCTATGAGCTTGCGCTGGTCACTGGTGATCCCGGTGAAGACCCTGGTAGCGGCGAAGACCCGGCTGGCCGCCGCCACGGGTCCGCACCGGACGCGGCTGGCCGTCGCCGTCGCCTGCGACACCGTGACGGCGGCGCTCGCCTGCCCGCCGGTGGCGCGGGTGATCGTGGTGACGGCCGACCCCGCCGCCGCGGGGCCGCTGGCGGCCCTGGGCGCCGACGTGGTGGAGGACCCCGACCGGGGGCTGAACACCGCGCTGCGCACCGGCGCCGCGCACGCCGCGCGGCTGGCGCCCGGTGACGCGGTGGGGGCGCTGCAGGCCGACCTGCCGGCGCTGCGGCCGGCCGAGCTGGCCACGGCGCTGGCCGCCGCCGCCGAGTTCGACCAGGCGTTCGTGCCCGACGCGCTGGACGTCGGCACCACCTTCTACGGGGTATGGCCCGGCCGGCCGTTCCTGCCCCGGTTCGGCGGGGAGTCGCGGGCCAGGCACCTGGCGGGCGGGGCGAAGGAGCTGTGCCTGGAGGGCATCGACTCGCTGAGGCGGGACGTGGACACGCCCGACGACCTGCGCGCGGCGCTGGCGCTGGGATTGGGGCGGCACACCGCCGCGGTGGTGGCCGAGCTGTGGCCGGGCTCGGGCTGACCCTCTAGATTGGTTCACGTGCAGGGCACAGTGCGCAGCTTCGACACCGGCACCCGGTCCGGCACGGTCTTCCTCGACGACGGGACCGTGCTGGCCTTCCCCACGCGCGCCTTCGACGCGGGCCCGCTCCGGCTGCTCCGCACCGGGCAGCGGGTCAACATCGCGGTGACGGACGGCGAGATCACCTACATCACGCTGTCGACGTTCCCGCTGCCATGAAAGAGCCCGGGGCCGCGATCGCGGGACCCGGGCCTTCGCCGTCAGCGCTTACTTCTTCTTCGCGGCCTTCTTGCCGCCCTCGTTCACCAGCTCCTTGAAGTCGGAGCCGGGCCGGAACTTGGGCCCCCAGCTCTCCGCGACCTTGATCTCGGCACCGGTCGACGGGTTCCTCGCCGTGCGGGCGGGCTTGTGCACCATTTCGAAGGCGCCGAAGCCGGTGATCGAGACCTTGTCACCGTTCGCCACGGCCTTCTGGACGGCGTCGATGATCGCGTTGACGGCCTCGGTGGCCGTCCTCTTGTCGCCCACGCGGTCCGCGATGGCGTCGACGAGCTCCCGCTTGTTCATGAAAGTTCTTTCCCCCCAAGTTGCGGCTCGGGGTTCCAGCTCACGAGTCCGGCGTAGAAACCCCGTACGCGCTCGAAAGTAGGCGGGATCGCGGGTGAACTCAATCACCATGCGTGTTTTCGGCATCGCGTGGCGTGTCGAGCAGCGCCATCAGGCTTTCGAGGCGGGCGGCGGCCCGCCCCGGATCGCGTTTGGCGAGATCGCAGATGGCGAGGTAGCGGCGGCCCAGCCGCTCCCGGTCTGCGGCGGGCAGCATGCGGACGCGGCGGTGCGCTTCGCGCAGCCGCCGCGCCAGTTCGTCGTCTTCTAGACGGTGGTCGGCAACCATGGCTGCCGACCATTCTCGTACGAGGTGATGTCGTCGGCGTGACGCAGGGTCAGCCCGATGTCGTCGAGGCCCTCCATCAGCCGCCAGCGGGTGTAGTCGTCGATCTCGAACGCGACGGTCTCGCCGGCCCAGCGGACCTGGCGTTCGGCCAGGTCGACGGTCACCTGCAGCTCGGGGTCCGCCTCGATCGCCCGCTGCAGGTCCTCGACCCGCTCGCCCGGCAGCACGACCGGCAGCAGGCCCATCTTGGTGGAGTTGTTGCGGAAGATGTCGCCGAACCGGGCGGCGATGACGACGCGGAAGCCGTACTGCTGCAGCGCCCAGACGGCGTGCTCGCGCGAGGAGCCGGTGCCGAAGTCGGGACCGGAGACCAGGATCGAGGCGCCCGCGTGGACGGGGTCGTTGAGCACGAACGACGGGTCCTCGCGCCAGGCGGCGAACAGGCCCTTCTCGAACCCGGTGCGGCTGACCTGCTTGAGCCAGACGGCCGGGATGATCTGGTCGGTGTCGACGTTGCTGCGGCGCAGCGGCGCGGCCTTGCCGGTGTGCGTGGTGAAAGCGTCCATCGGTACGGGGTCTCCTAGAGGTCGGCGGGCGCGGTCAGGCGGCCGGTGATCGCGGTCGCGGCGGCGACCTGCGGCGACACCAGGTGGGTGCGGCCACCCTTGCCCTGGCGGCCCTCGAAGTTGCGGTTGGAGGTGGAGGCGCTGCGCTCGCCGGGCTGGAGCGTGTCGGGGTTCATGCCCAGGCACATGGAGCACCCGGCCTCGCGCCACTCGGCGCCGGCCTCCTTGAACACCTCGTGCAGGCCCTCCTGCTCGGCCTGCTTCTTGACCATCATCGAGCCCGGCACGACCAGCATGCGGGTGGTGACCTTGCGCCCGCGCAGGATCTCGGCGGCCGAGCGCAGGTCCTCGATGCGGCCGTTGGTGCACGAGCCGACGAAGACGGTGTCGACCTCGATGTCACGCAGTCGCGTGCCGGGGGTCAGCGCCATGTACTCCAGCGCCCGCTCGGCCGCGGACCGCGCCACCGGGTCGGCGAAGCTCTCCGGGTCGGGCACGCTCGCGCCGAGCGGCAGGCCCTGGCCGGGGTTCGTGCCCCAGGTGACGAACGGGGTGAGCGTCGTGGCGTCGATCTCGACGACCTGGTCGAACACGGCGTCGTCGTCCGTCCTGAGCGTCTTCCAGTACGCCACCGCCTGGTCCCACGCCTCACCGGAGGGGGCGTGCGGGCGGCCCTTGAGGTAGGCGAACGTGGTCTCGTCCGGGGCGATCATGCCCGCGCGGGCGCCGGCCTCGATGGACATGTTGCAGACGGTCATGCGGCCCTCCATGGAGAGCTTGCGCACGGCCTCGCCGCGGTACTCGATGATGTGGCCCTGGCCGCCGCCGGTGCCGATCTTGGCGATGATGGCCAGGATCAGGTCCTTGGCCGTGACGCCGACGGGCAGCTCGCCCGAGACCTCGATGGCCATGGTCTTCGGCCGGTAGGCGGGCAGCGTCTGGGTGGCCAGGACGTGCTCGACCTCGCTGGTGCCGATGCCGAACGCGATGCCGCCGAAGGCGCCGTGGGTGGAGGTGTGGGAGTCGCCGCAGACGATGGTCATGCCCGGCTGGGTGAGACCGAACTGCGGGCCGATGATGTGGACCACGCCCTGCCCGGCGTCGCCCATCGGGTGCAGCCGGATGCCGAACTCGGCGGCGTTCTTGCGCAGGGTCTCGACCTGGGTCTTGGAGACCGGGTCGGCGATCGGGCCGAGCACGGTCGGCACGTTGTGGTCCTCGGTGGCGATCGTGAGCTCGGGCCTTCGCACCTTGCGGCCGGCGAGCCGGAGCCCGTCGAACGCCTGCGGGCTCGTTACCTCGTGGATGAGGTGAAGGTCGATGTAGAGCAGGTCGGGCTCGCCGTCGGCACGGCGCACCACATGCTGCTCCCAGACCTTCTCCGCCAGTGTGCGGCCCATGATCTCCTCCTGTTTGCCTGCGATGCCTCGTCGCACCGCCGCTCCCTCGCGGGGCTGCCCCCGACTTGCCTTCTCATATGGCGAGACTGCAGTATCGATGCATGGACAACTCTAGCGGAGTCGGAGTACTGGACAAGGCCGTTCTGGTGCTCAACGCCCTCGAAGCCGGACCGGCATCCCTGGCGCAGCTCGTTCAGGCGACCGGCCTGGCCCGCCCCACGGCCCATCGGCTCGCCGTCGCTCTCGAACACCACCGCATCGTGAGCCGTGACACGCAGGGCCGGTTCGTGCTCGGCCCTCGCCTTTCGGAGTTGTCCACCGCCGCCGGCGAGGACCGGCTGCTGGCGGTGGCGTCGCCCGTGCTGACCCAGCTGCGCGACACCACGGGCGAGAGCGCGCAACTCTACCGCCGCCAGGGCGACGAGCGGGTGTGCGTGGCCGCGGCCGAGCGCTCCAGCGGCCTGCGCGACACCGTGCCCGTCGGCTCGGCGCTGCCCATGACGGCGGGCTCGGCGGCGCAGATCCTGCTGGCCTGGGAGGAGCCCGACCGGCTGCACCGGGGGCTGCGCGGCGCCAAGTTCACCGCCGCGACGCTGGCGTCGGTGCGGCGGCGGGGCTGGGCGCACAGCGTGGGCGAGCGCGAGCAGGGGGTGGCCAGCGTCTCCGCGCCCATCAGGGGCAACGGCGGCAAGGTGATCGCGTCCGTCTCGGTGTCCGGCCCCATCGAGCGGCTGACCAGGGCACCCGGGCGGCTGCACGCCGTGCCGGTGGTGGCCGCGGCGGAGCGGATCACCGAGGCGATGCGGCGCACCTCGTGATCGGTCGAAGCCGTGACGAACGGGAAACCGGCCCACCGGCCCGCCGCCAGCGGTTCCTATAGCACATTTCCCCTTCGTATTTCGGGAGCCGAGTGTCTCGCGGGAGCACTAGCCTGAGTGCGTGACCGATCGCATCGAGGTAGCCGCCACTGAGCTGCGACCCCTGCTCGAAGAGTTCATCTTGTGGGCGCGCACCAACGCGCCTGACAGCGACCCCGAGCTGGTGGGGCCCGCCGCACTCTGGCACCGCCTCGCCTTCTCGCCGGACCTCGGCACGTGGAAGCGCGCCGACCTGCGCGACCTGCTGCTGGACCGCATGCCGGAGGTCGTGGATGATCCTGACGCCGCGGCCGACGGCATGCTGCCGGCCGTCGACGCCTACCTGACGTTCCTCGCGCAGACCGGCAGGCTGACGGCGGGCTCCGACGGCCTCGACGATCTGCGGGCCGAGCTCGACGACGTCGAGGACCGCTTCGTCGAGCTCATGGAGGACCTCATCGACGACGTCGACGAGGACGAGGACGACGATGACGACGTCGGCGACCTCGGCGACCTGGAGCCGTTCGCCGACGAGCTCGCCGCTCTCCCGACGATCCGGCTGCGCCCCGACTCCGAGCTGGCCGCGGCCGCCCGGGGGGTGCCGCTGATCGCCAAGGCCCGCGACCTCGCCCTGTGGGTGGGCTCGGGCCGCCGCATGGGCGACGACACGCTGCTCAGCGACGCCGAGATCGAGGAGGCGCTGGCGACCGTCGGCCTGCCCAGGCCGGAGACGTCCGGCCCGCTGGCGGAGTCCGTCCCGCAGCTGTGGAACGTCTGGAACCTCGCCGTCGACCTGGAGTTCCTGGAGCCGGGCGAGGGCAACACGGTCGCGGTGCAGGACGACACCTCGGAGTGGCCGTTCGACGACGACGAGGACGTGCTCGACGCGTGGATGCTCGGCCTCCACTCGGTCGACTACGGCGACCCGGAGCCGTCCGACGACGACCTGGCCATGGCCCTGGCGGGCCTGACCCGCAACCTGCTCGTCAGGCTGCTGCTCGGGGGCGGCTCGCGGGCGCTGCCAGAGCTCCGCGAGGAGCTGGCGGAGGCCGTCGCCGACAACGACGAGCTGGGCGGCGACGCCTGGGCGGCGACCGGCGACCCGCTGGCGCCCGTGCTCGACTGGTTGACCGGCTACGGCATGGTCGAGCTCGACGGCGACACGCTCAGGCTCACCGCGCTCGGCACCGAAGGCGTCGTCCACCTGGTGGACGATTCCGACATCGAGATCGACGCCCGCCCGGCGATCGAGTCGATGAGCGCCCACGAGCTGCTGGTGCTCAGCGCCGAGCTGCCCGAGGAGGAGGCCGACGCCGAGCTGGCCGCGTGGATGCGGCTGCGCGAGCCGGCCAAGGCGGCGGAGGAACTGCTGCAGGCGGCGGCCGAGGACGAGGCCGACGCGCTGATCCGGGTGCAGGCGGCCAGCGTGGTCGGCACGCTCGGCGCCGACGCGGCCCCGGCCTGGCAGGCGGCGCTGAAGGAGCCGTCGCTGCGCCCGTACGCGGCCACCCACCTGAGCCAGCTGGGGGTGGAGGGCGCGCCGCAGCCGACGGAGGACGACACCTACTGGCTGATCCTCGACATGTGGACGATCTCGGCCGGGCTGGGCCGGGCGGAGTTCGTGGGCAGCCTGCGTGACATCGACCCGGAGATGATCAACAACCTGCTCGAGGTGATCTGGAAGATCCCGCACGCGCACGTCGAGGAGCTGCTGGACCGGATCTCCCAGGTCCACCCCGACAAGCAGGTGGCCAAGGCGGCGCGAAGGGCGCTGTTCAAGGCCCGCTCCGCCAGTCAGTGACGTTTCCGGGAAACGCCGTCTGCCCAAGCAACAGGGCAGGCGGCGTTTTCTGGCATATGCCCCGAAATGCGAAAAGACCCGGTCGGCAGACCGGGTCTTCATGAAAGGTGGTAGTCCCGACCGGATTCGAACCGGCGCTACCGCCTTGAGAGGGCGGCGTCCTGGGCCACTAGACGACGGGACCTTCGTGAGCTTGCGACAGTGGTAGTCCCGACCGGATTCGAACCGGCGCTACCGCCTTGAGAGGGCGGCGTCCTGGGCCACTAGACGACGGGACCCTGTCCGCAAGCGGTGTGCCGGGGACCTCCCCGGCAACGGACGTAACTCTACCGCACCCCGAGGAGCACTCCAAACCACTATGAGGCCAGCAGATCGGGCCTGTGGTGGCGCACCCACTCCCCCATCCGCCCGTTCTCCCAGGCCGGGTCCACGACTCCCAGGGGGATGCCGAGCCACTGCAGGCCGGTGTCCGGGTCGACCGGCACCCGGGCCAGATGGGCGCGCATCCAGCCGGGGACGCGCAGCGGCACCTCGCGCTCGCCCCAGCCGACGAGGCCGACGCTCCGCATGGCCCCGGCGCGCACCTGGACGCCCCCGGGCCGGCCGACGCGGCGCGGGCTGGCCATGCGGCTCTCGACCACGTCGACGCGCTCGATGCCGGCCCACGGCAGCCGGAGCAGGAAGCCGTACGTGTCGGCCATCTCGACGCCTTCGGCGGAGAAGCGGACGACGGTGCCGCGGACCATGCGGCGGTATCTGGACACCAGCACGCCGGTGAGCGCGGCGGTGGCGATGATCCCGATGAGCAGGCCCAGGCGCCCGTCGCCGGTGAGGATGCCGCCCAGAGCGGTGGTGACGGGGAGGAACAGCAGGAGCGGGAGCACGAAGGGAGCGACGAAGGCGCCGAAAGCCCGGTGCCGGATCCGAAACTCTTCCATAAAACAAGAAAACGGATGCCTTATCAGACATCCGTCACGTGCTGGGGTACCAGGACTCGAACCTAGACTAACTGAACCAGAATCAGTCGTGCTGCCAATTACACCATACCCCACCGCTCACGAGCTCCTTCGGAGCGCGCTCGGCGATGTCCGAAAGAATAGCCCAGCCGAGGGGGTAAGGCCAAAACGAATCCGCCACTCCCTTGAAGGCGTGCCAAGCTGAGGGGGACGAACCCCACGTGGAGGAGCCCCAGAGTTGGCCGAGAACCCGTTCTTCGCCCCGAGCAGCCTGCCCTACCGGCTGCCGCCCTTCGACGAGATCCGCGAGGAGCACTACCTGCCCGCGTTCGAGCGGGGGATGGCCGAGCACCTGGCCGAGGTGGAGGCGATCGCCGGCAGCGACGAGCCGCCCACGTTCGACAACACGATCGCCGCTCTGGAGCGCTCCGGCCGGATCCTCGACCGCACGGCCACGGTGTTCTTCAGCGTGGCCGCGTCCAACACCTCCGACACCCTCATGGAGATCGAGAAGCGTGTCTCCCCCGAGCTGACCCGCCACAGTGACGCGATCCGGCTCGACCGGGCGCTGTGGGCCCGCATCAAGCGGGTGACGACGGACGACCCCGAGCAGGCGTGGCTGCTGGAGAAGTACCGCGAGGACTTCATCAGGGCCGGCGCCGACCTGACCGAGCCCGAGCAGGAGCGGCTGCGCGGGCTCAACCAGGAGCTGTCCAGGCTGTCGACCGAGTTCTCGCAGAACCTGCTGAAGGCGTCGACCGAGTCGGCACTGGTGGTCGACGACGCCGCCGAGCTCGACGGGCTGGACGAGGCCGCGATCAGGTCGCTGGAGAAGGACGGCCGCTACGTGCTGCCGCTGCTCAACATCACCAACCAGCCCGCCCTGGCCCAGCTCACCGACCGCGACGTGCGCAGGAGGCTGTTCGAGCTGAGCGTCGGCCGCGCGCCGGTCAACTTCGGGCTCGCCGTCCGCATGGCCACCCTGCGCGCCGAGCGCGCCGCGCTGCTCGGCTTCCCCGACCACGCCTCGTACGTGGTCGCCGACCAGACGGCCAAGACCGTGGCGGCGGTCGAGGAGATGCTGGGCCAGCTCGTCGGGCCGGCCGTGCGCAACGCCAAGGCGGAGGCCGAGGCGCTGGCCGGGCAGGCCGGGTTCCCGATCGAGCCGTGGGACTGGTCCTACTACGCGGAGAAGGTGCGGCGGGCCCGCTACGACTTCGACGCCGACGCCATGCGCCCCTACTTCGAGCTGGGCCGGGTCTTCCGCGACGGGGTGTTCGAGGCGGCGACGCGGCTCTACGGGGTGACCTTCACCGAGCGGCCCGACCTGTCGGGCTACCACGAGGACGTGCGGGTCTTCGAGGTGTTCGACGAGGACGGCTCCGCCCTCGGCCTGTTCCTGCTCGACCCGTACGCCAGGCCGGGCAAGCGCGGCGGGGCGTGGATGAACAACCTGGTCGACCAGTCGTTCCTGTTCGGCGAGAAGCCGGTGGTGATGAACAACCTCAACATCACCAAGCCGGCCGAGGGGCCGACGCTGCTGTCGTACGACGAGGTCAACACGGCCTTCCACGAGTTCGGGCACGCGCTGCACGGGCTGTTCAGCGCGGTGCGCTTCCCCCGGGTGTCCGGCACGAGCGTGCCGCGCGACTTCGTGGAGTATCCGTCGCAGGTCAACGAGATGTGGGTGACCTGGCCGGAGATCCTGGCCAGCTACGCCCGCCACCACGAGACCGGCGAGCCGATGCCGGCCGAGCTGGTGGAGAAGCTGAAGGCGGCGGAGAGGTTCAACCAGGGCTTCAGGACGGTCGAGTATCTCGCGGCCACGCTGCTCGACTGGGCCTGGCACAGGCTGGCGCCGGGCCAGGAGGTCACCGACGCCGAGGCGTTCGAGCAGGCGGCGCTGGAGGCCGCCGGGATCGCCTTCCCGCCCGTCCCGCCGCGCTACCGGACCAGCTACTTCATGCACATCTTCTCGGGCGGCTACAGCGCCGGCTACTACTCCTACATCTGGAGCGAGGTGCTGGACGCCGAGAGCGTGGAGTGGTTCAAGGAGAACGGCGGGCTCAAGCGGGCGAACGGCGACCACTTCCGGCGGGAGCTGCTGTCGCGGGGCGGCAGCGTCGACCCGCTGGCGTCCTTCCGCGCCTTCCGCGGCCGCGAGCCGGGCATCGGCCCGCTGCTGGAGCGGCGCGGCCTGGTCTAGGGCCTCACAGGAACGCCTCGGCGTGCTCGGCCGCCCACTGCGCGAACGTGCGCGGCGGGCGGCCGGTGACCGCCTGGACGGTGTCGGTGACCTGGTAGACGCCGTCGGGCACGTCGAACGCCTCGACCTGGAAGGCGATCAGCTCCTCCGGCACGCCCCGCGCCCGGTAGCGTTCGCGCATCTCCGCCACGCCGAGCTCCACGTACGCGATCTCCCGTCCGATGGCCTCGCCCAGGATGCGCACCTTGGCGGGCATGTCCAGCAGCTCCGGCCCGGTGAGCCCGTAGGAGTGGCCGGCGTGCCCGTCGCCGGTGAGCACGGTCGCGATCACCGCGCCGATGTCGGCCTCGTGGACCATCGCCGTCTTCGTCGCCCCGAACGGCTCCTCGACCACGCCTGCCGTCCGCACCGAATCGGCCCAGGCCATGGCGTTGACCATGAACTCGGTCGGCTGCACGTACGTCCAGTCGAGGTCGCTGCCGGTCACCGCGGCCTCCAGGGTGCCGGTGGACCAGCCGCTGAGCAGGGTGACCTTGCGCACCCCGGCCTCGCGGACCAGCTCCACGACCTCCTTGCCGTGCGGCTGCGGCGCGTAGTCCGGCCCGCCGACGTCGATGAGGTGCACGCCGGTCACCCCGCGCAGCGCGGGGACGAGCGTCTCAGGGCGCGCGAGGTCGCCGCGGACGACCTGCACGCCCGCCGGCAGGCCGGCCCCGGCGGGGTCGCGGGTGAGCGCCCGCACGGGCGCTCCCATCCTGAGCAGCTCGTCGACGACGTGGCGGCCGACGGATCCGGTGGCTCCGGTGATGAGGAAGGTCATGGGAGCGACCGTACGGATCAATGCGGAAGGTTCGGTTCCGCGATGCGCCGGCGGAGCGGTCAGAGCACCTTCGCCGGGAAGGTCACGCCGTTGACCTTGACCTTCCCGCCCGCGCACGACACCTTCGGGTCGTCGGTGCCGGGCACCACGATCGTCAGCAGTTCCTTCGCCGCGGGCGAGACCACGACGTTGGTGCGCTGCTTGGACAGGTAGGTCGGCGACATCCAGCCGAGCCTGCCGCCCCGCTCCACCTTCTGCCCGCCCACCGGCCGGCAGGAGGAGAGCTGCACCAGCGTGACCTTGAACGAGCCGTCGCCGAGCACGACCCGGCCGCCCTTGTTCGAGATCAGCTTCAGCTCGTCGTCGAACCGCCACAGGTTGCGGATCTTCTTGCCGCCGGACGCGGTGTCGTGCACCGCCATCACGTCCTCGCCGTGGTTGACGAACACGGACCGGGTGCGGGTGACGCCGTAGGCCTGGTCGGACAGCCTGAACGACTGGCGGTCCTTGCCGTAGCCGGTCTTGACGAGTTTGCTGGCGGTGCGCGGCCGGAACCGCTGGCCCACCACGGTCGGCACGTTGTGCGCCTCGGGGGAGAGCGTCCAGTAGCGGTACGAGGTCTTCTCGTAGGAGTGGAAGCCGGCGTCGACGAGCACGTCACGGCCCTGGGCGTAGTAGGTGACGCCCAGGTGGTCCTCGTGGCCGTGGTACTTCATGCCGGGGCCGTACCTGATCGAGTAGTACGCCGAGTCGCGCTTGTCCCAGTCGGTGCGGCCGTAGGCGTAACCGGCCCGGTAGGTGCGGACCTTCTCCTTCGGCGTGCCCGTCTCCATCTTGGGCTCGGTCTCGGCGCTGCCGTCGCCGATGGGCACCATGAAGCCGTTCGGCTGGGTGGAGTGGGCGATGAAGTCCTTCAGCGCCTCGGCCCGCTTGCCGATCTCGCCGGGCACCTTGCGGCCGCACGCGCGCATGTTCGTCATCGCGACCTGGAGTCGCCCGTACACGTAGACGGCGTAGCGGGGGGCCTGCTCCATCAGCGCGCCCTGGGAGTCGACGTCCAGCTTCACGGTGCCGGTCAGCCGCCTGGAGGCCAGGTCGGACCAGTCCTTGCGGTGGTAGCGGCAGCCGATGGCCATGAGCGCGATGTCCTGGTCGATGCCGTGGTTGTGGCCCTTCTTGTAGAGCCGGGGGTTGGACAGCAGCCTGGCGTGGACGGTCAGGCTCTCCTTCAGCCAGCTCTCGTTCACGTGCCTGCTCAGGCAGACGAGCGGCTGGGTGCGCAGCGAGACCGGGTGGTCGGTCCAGACGTAGGACTTGGTGCCCCGGGCGCCGTGCTTGTTGCGGGCCACCCAGTCCTTGGTGATCTCCTTGGCGCGGTCCAGGTAGCGCTTCTCGCCGGTGTTCTCGTACTCGACGACGAGGGTGCCCATCCAGCGGAGCGAGTGGTAGACGTACTCCCACGAGCGGTTCCGGTACGGGCTCGCGTTCCAGTCGATCTTCTTGCCCAGCTTGTAGGCGGGCAGGCCGACCAGGGAGATCTCGCCCTGCATCACGTCCGCGGCCGTCGGCGTGCCGGGCAGCCAGTCACCCTGGCACTCGGCGGTGCGCTTGACGGGGGTGTCCGCCTGCGCCGGGCTCCCAGCAGCGCCGAGGACGAGCGTGAGAGCAAGAGGGATCGCGAGGCGGCGCACGCCGATTCCTTTCGGGCCAAAGAGGTGAGGGTGAAACATGCTGGCTGAATCCGGATAACAAGGTCAAGTCGGGTGCGCGATCGTTAGCCGCCCGATGCGCTCCTCATCCGGGTCGGTCATGCTGATCTCATGAGATATGACGACATCGTGCTTCCCGACACCCCCGTGTGCCACGCCGCCCGGGAGATCGCCGCCAAGTACCACACGCCTTCCCTGATGAACCACTCGATCAGGGCCTACCTGTTCGCCGCCGCCTACGGGCAGGCGAACGGCATCGCGTTCGACGCCGAACTCCTGTACGTGTCCGCGATGCTGCACGACATGGGCCTGACGCCGGAGTTCGACAGTCACGCGGTGCCGTTCGAGGAGGCGGGCGGCCATCTGGCCTGGGCGGTCACGGCGGGCGCCGGGTGGCCCGAGGAGCGGCGGGTGCGCGCCGCCGAGGTGATCGTCCGCCACATGTGGGACGAGGTGCCGGTGGACAGCGACCCGGAGGGTCACCTGCTGGAGCTGTCGACCGGCATGGACATCTCGGGCCGGCGCACCGACGACATCCCGCCGGGCGTGCGCGAGGAGGTGCTGCGCCGCCATCCGAGGCTGGACCTGGCCCAGGAGTTCGCCGGGTGCATCGCCGAGCAGGGGCGGCGCAAGCCGTCGAGCATCGCGGGGGCCTTCCTGCGCGGCGGCGTGCTCGACCGGATCGCCGCCAACCCGCTGGACCGCCTCTGAGACGCGGGCGTCAGGACGCCGGTGCCGCGTGCTGGATCACCTCGAACGTCCACACCTGGGAACCCGACGCGGCCGGGCCCTGCCCGTGGCCGTGTCCCTGCCCGTGTCCCTGCCCGTGTCCCTGGCCGCCGCGCTCGGCGGCGGCCTCGGCGTGGCCGCGCTGGAAGGCCTGGCTCTCCTGCCAGCGCTGGAAGTCCTCCTCGCTGCGCCAGCGGGTGTAGACGAGGTACTGGTCGGTGCCCTCGACCGGGCGGAGCAGCTCGAACCACTCGAAGCCGTCGGCCGACTCCACCAGCCCGGCCCGGTTGGAGAAACGCTTCTCCAGCGTCTCGCGCATCTCGGCGGGGACGGTCAGCACGTTGATCTTCACCACGGACACGGGAGCTCCTCCAAGACGTTCCGGTGCTTGCCCGACAAGCAAATCACGGCGGCGGCCCGCTCGCCGGGCGGGCCCCGCCGGTTAATCGTCCGGACCCCGCCGGTGTCGGCGATAGCCTTGTCAGGTGCGTATAGCGAGGTTCTCCGCAGGCGAAGGCGTGGCGTTCGGCGTGGTCGAGGGCGGCCCCGGTGAGGAGATGGTGTCCGCCGTCGCCGGTCATCCGTTCAACCAGGTCCAGTTCACCGGCGAGCGGTTCCCCCTGTCGCAGGTGAAGCTGCTCGCCCCGATGCTGCCGAGCAAGGTCGTGGCGATCGGCCGCAACTACGCCGAGCACGCCCGCGAGATGGGCAACGAGGTGCCCGACGAGCCGCTGATCTTCATCAAGCCGTCCACCTCGGTGATCGGCCACGGCGAGTCGATCGCCTACCCGACATCGCTGTCCCACCGCGTCGACTACGAGGGCGAGCTGGCCGTGGTGATCGGCAGGCTGTGCCGCGAGGTGCCGGTCGAGCGGGCCAAGGACGTCATCTTCGGCTACACGTGCGCCAACGACGTCACCGCCCGCGACCTGCAGAAGAAGGACGTGCAGTTCACCCGGGCCAAGGGCTTCGACACCTTCTGCCCACTCGGGCCGTGGATCCAGACCGACCTCGACGCGTCCGACCTGGCGCTCACCACGTCGGTCAACGGCGACATCCGGCAGAGCGGCCGCACCAGCCAGCTCATCCACGACATCCCCGCGCTCGTCGCCTACGTCAGCGCCGTCATGACACTGATCCCCGGCGACGTCATCCTGACCGGCACGCCCGCGGGCGTGGGCCCGCTGGAGATAGACGACGAGGTCAGCGTCGGCATCGAAGGCATCGGCACTCTGACGAACAAGGTGGTTGCTCGTGACTGATCTACGGGTGCGCTTCGCCCCGTCCCCGACCGGCATGTTCCACGTGGGCGGCGCCCGCACGGCCCTGTACAACTGGGCGCTGGCCGAGCAGTCCGGCGGCCGGTTCGTGCTGCGCGTCGAAGACACCGACGCGTCGCGCAACCGGCCCGAGTGGACCGAGGGCATCATCTCCGCCCTCGACTGGATCGGCGTCAACGGCACCAACCCGGCGTTCGAGGGCCCCTACTTCCAGTCGGCGTTCGAGCCGCAGCACCGCGAGGCGGTGGCCAAGCTGCTGGCCGACGGCAAGGCCTACTACTGCGACTGCACCCGCGAGCGGCTCGTCGCCCGCACCGGCTCCGAGCACCGCGGCTACGACGGTCACTGCCGCGAGCGCGGGCTGAGCGCGGGCGCCGTCCGCTTCCGCACCCCCGACGAGGGGGTGACCGTGGTCGCAGACCTGATCAGGGGCAACGTGGAGTTCCCCAACGAGGCGCAGGAAGACTTCGTCATCGCCCGCACCGACGGCTCGCCTCTTTACGTGCTGGCCAACGCGGTCGACGACATCACCCAGGGCATCACCCACGTGGTGCGCGGCGAGGAGCACCTCGGCAACGCCGCCAAGCAGGAGCTGCTGTGGCCGGCGCTGGGCGCCACCCCGCCGGTCTGGGCCCACCTGCCGGTGATCGTCAACGAGCAGCGCAAGAAGCTGTCCAAGCGCCGCGACAAGGTCGCGCTGGAGGACTACCGCGCCGAGGGCTACCTCGCCGAGGCCATGGTCAACTACCTCATGCTGCTCGGCTGGGGTCCGGGGGACGACCGCGAGATCATGCCGTGGTCGGAGATGGTGCCGCTGTTCCGGCTCGAGGACGTCAACTCCTCCAGCGCGTTCTTCGACGAGAAGAAGCTGCGCGCCTTCAACGGCGAGTACATCAGGGCGCTGCCGCTGGAGACGTTCGAGGAGCGCTGCCTGCCCTACCTGGAGCCGTCCTGGGACCGCGAGCTGTTCAGCAAGGTCGCCCCGCTGGCGCAGACCCGGGTCGGGGTGCTGTCGGAGATCCGGCAGAACGTCGACTTCCTGTTCCTGGAGGAGCCGGTGTTCGACCAGGCCTCCTGGGACAAGGCGATGAAGAACTCCCCCGAGGAGATCCTGAGCGGCTACCTCGACCGGCTCGACACCGTGAGCTGGGACCCGGAGTCGCTCAAGGAGGCGCTGGAGGAGGTCGGCGCCGCCAACGGCCTCAAGCTGGGCAAGGCGCAGGCCCCGGTGCGGGTGGCGGTCACCGGCCGGACGGTCGGTCTGCCGCTGTTCGAGTCGATCGAGGTGCTCGGCCGCGAGCGCGCCAAGGAGCGCGTCCGCACGGCGCTGGCGCGCCTGCGAGGCTGAGTGCCGGGGTAACCGCCGCGCTCTGGGGCTTTCTCCTCCACGCGCAGGGTTGGAGGGGCGCCGCAAGGACGCCCCTCCAACGGTTCAGCCGCTCAGCACTCGTGTCCGGCGCGGAGCAGGCCGTACGTGACCGCCTGCTCCAGCGCCTGCCAGGAGGCGTCGATGATGTTCTGGCCGACGCCGACCGTGGACCACCCGGTGGTGTCGTCGCTGGAGGTGATGAGCACGCGGGTGATGGCGCCGGTGCCGTGGGTGCCTTCGAGGATGCGCACCTTGTAGTCGACCAGCTCCACCTTGGCCAGGTCAGGGTAGAGCTTCTCCAGCGCCAGCCGGACCGCCTTGTCGAGGGCGTTGACCGGGCCGTTGCCCTCGCCGGTGGCGACGATCCGCTCGCCCTTGGCGTGCAGCTTGACCGTGGCCTCGCTGACCAGCTCGCCGCCCTTGGTGTGCTCGACGATGACGCGCCAGGACTCGACCTCGAAGTGGCGCCTGCGCTCGCCGTGGACGGTGTCGCGCAGCAGCAGCTCGAACGAGGCGTCGGCTGCCTCGAAGGTGAAGCCCTTGGACTCCAGGTCCTTGACCCGGTCGACCAGCTCCTTGGTGTTGCCGGGGGTGAGCTCGTAGCCCAGCTCGCGGCCCTTCAGCTCGACGGACGCGCGCCCCGCCATGTCGGAGACCAGCATGCGCATGTCGTTGCCGACCTCGGCGGGGTCGATGTGCTGGTAGAGGTTCGGGTCGACCTTGATGGCGCTGGCGTGCAGGCCGGCCTTGTGGGCGAACGCCGAGGCGCCGACGTACGGTGCGTGCGAGTTGGGGGTGACGTTGGTGACCTCGGTGATCGCGTGCGCGATGCGGGCCATGTCGGCCAGCGCCTGCGGCGGCACCAGCTCGAACCCGCGCTTGAGCTGCAGGTTGGCGACCACGGTGAACAGGTTGGCGTTGCCGGAGCGCTCGCCGTAGCCGTTGGCGCAGCCCTGCACGTGGGTGGCGCCGGCCTTGACCGCGGCCAGCGTGTTGGCGACCGCGCAGCCGGTGTCGTCGTGGCAGTGGATGCCGACCCTGGCGCTGGTCTGGACGGCGTCGTGGACGATCTCGGCCAGCTCGTCGGGGAGCATGCCGCCGTTGGTGTCGCACAGGGCGATCACGTCCGCCCCGGCCTCGGCGGCGGTCCTGACGACCTCCAGCGCGTAGGCTGGGTTGGACTTGTAGCCGTCGAAGAAGTGCTCGGCGTCAAGGAAGACGCGCTGACCCTCCGCACGAAGGTGAGAGACCGTGTCGCGGATCATCGCGAGGTTCTCCTGGAGAGTCGTGCGGAGGGCCAGCTCCACGTGCCGGTCGTGACTCTTGGCGACAAGGGTCACGACCGGCGCGCCGGATTCGCGCAGAGCGGCGACCAGGGGGTCGTCGGCCGCCTTCACACCTGCCCGGCGGGTCGCGCCGAACGCGGCTAGCTGCGCGTGCCTCAGGTCGAGCTCTGTTCGAGCGCGCCTGAAGAACTCGGTGTCCTTGGGGTTGGCGCCGGGCCACCCTCCTTCGATGAAGCCGACGCCCAGCCCGTCCAGGTGGCGCGCGACAGCGAGCTTGTCGGCCACCGTGAGGTTGAGGCCTTCCTGCTGTGCGCCGTCACGCAGCGTCGTGTCATAGACGTGGAACCGGTCGTCGGCCATGGATTCTCTTTCTGAGAGTGGAGGAAAACAAAAAGACCCCTCACGGACGTGAGAGGTCTGCGCGCTGGCGGTGTCCCTGCGTTAGCCAGCGCGCCTGCCGATAATGAGCAGACCGTAGAACATGGTGCTCCCGAGTCTGCCATACGAATCCAGTGCCCGGGACATCGATCTCACAGTACGGACGAGATTTGGTCAGACGGTTACCCCGTCACCGCCCGTGATGGCCTTCTCCAGCGCGGCCGGGTCGAACGCCTCGTTGCCCATCACCCGGCCGTCGAGCACCAGGGTCGGCGTGCCCTCGACGCGGATGCCTGCGGTGTCGCGCAGGTGCGCCTCCGCGTACGCCTGGGAGTTGACGCACGACTCGGCGGAGGCGGCGCCGGCCTTGCGCGCGGCGGCCACCAGCTCCTCCACGGTGAACCCGGTGGCCACGCCGTGCGGCACCGGCTGCATCGCGTACAGCTCGTCCCGGAAGGCCAGCCAGCTCGACTCGGGGACGCACCGGGCGGCCGCGGCGGCCCTGATGGAGTTCGACCGCGACGGCTCGTCCCGGAAGATCGTGACGGGGTGGTAGACGACCTTGACCTTGCCCTCCCTGGCCAGGCGTTCGATCGTGTCGTCGACCCGGGAGTGCAGCTCCCTGCAGACGGGGCATTCGAAGTCCTCGTACAGGACCAGCACCGGCGCCTGCCCGCCGCGGTCGGCCAGCACCATGGACCCGTCGGCCTGCCGCATCAGCCGCACGCCGTCGGAGGACGGCCCCTGCTGGACCAGCGTCACGAATCCCATCACGGCCAGCACCGCAACGGCGGCCACGATGGCCGCCACCCTCTTGTTCATCCCCGCCCGCTCTCGTCCGCCGATCGCCGCGACCCTATCGGAACTGGGAACATAGGTGTTATCCGGCCACATCAGGCCAGAATCACCCTCATGAAGGCATTTCTCCTCGACCAGGCCATGGCCCGGTACATCCTCGACCACTCCACGCCGCCCGACCCGCTGCTGGAGGAGCTGGCCGCGGAGACCGTCGCGGCCACCGGCGACCACGCGGGCATGCAGATCTCGGCCGACCAGGGCACGTTCCTGACGATGATCACCCAGCTCGTGGCGCCTGAGGTGGCCGTCGAGGTGGGCACGTTCACCGGGTACTCCTCGCTCTGCATCGCCCGCGGGCTGTCCGGCGGCACGCTGCACTGCTTCGACGTGAGCGAGGAGTGGACGGCCGTCGCCCGCCGGTACTGGGAGAAGGGCGGGGTCGCCGACCGGGTCACGCTGACGCTCGGGCCGGCGCTGGAGTCGCTGCGGGACTTCACCGAGCCGATCGACCTGGCGTTCCTGGACGCCGACAAGCCGCGGTATCCCGCGTACTACGAACTGCTCGTCGGCAAGCTGCGGCCGGGAGGGCTGATCATGGTGGACAACACGCTGTGGTCGGGGCACGTGGCCGACCCCGGTAAAAATGACCCGGCTACGGTGAACATGCGCGAGTTCAACGCGCTGGTGCGGGAGGACCCCCGGGTGACCGTGGTCATCCTGCCGGTCGCGGACGGGCTGACCCTGATCCGCAAGCGGGTCACGCCGGCCTGAGGAAAATCCTGCCGGCCTCGTGTCCATCGGGCGGGGTCCCGTTCGTAGACATGGCACAAGCACGGCAGAAGGAGCCAGAACCATGAAGTACATGCTGCTGATCAACAGCGCCGGGACCGACCAGGCGCAGGAGGGCTGTGAGGCGTCCTTCGAGGACTGGATGGCCTACGACAAGGCCGTTCAGGAGGCGGGGATCTTCGTGGCCGGCCACTCGCTGGCCGACCTGACCACCGCGACCACCGTGCGGGTCGACGCGAAGGGCGAGCGGGCCATCACCGACGGGCCGTTCGCCGAGACCCGCGAGGTCCTCGGCGGCTACTACGTGATCGACGTCCCCGACCTGGACGTGGCGCTCGACTGGGCGGCCCGCTGCCCGGGCGCCACCGGCGGCGGCTCGGTGGTGGTGCGGCCGATCGCCGACTTCGAGGGCTGACCGTCATGACCGGCCCGTACGCGGAGAACGTGGAGGCGGTCTTCCGGGAGGAGCGCGGCCGGCTGCTCGCCGCCCTGGTGCGCCGCTTCGGCGACCTGGACCTGGCCGAGGAGGTCACGTCGGATGCCATCGAGGCGGCGCTGGTGCGCTGGCCGGTCGACGGCGTGCCGCCCAAGCCGGGCGCGTGGCTGATGACCACCGCCCGGCGCCGGGCGGTCGACCGGCTGCGGCGCGACAGGACGTACGCCTCCCGGCTGGCCCTGCTGCAGGTGGAGGCCGACCGGGCGGCGCCCTCGCCCACCGGCGCGGGCGATGAGCTGCCCGACGAGCGGCTGCAGCTGTTCTTCACCTGCGCCCACCCGGCGCTGAACGCCGACGACCGCGGGGCGCTGACGCTGCGCTGTCTCGGCGGACTGGCCACTCCAGAGGTCGCGCGCGCCTTCCTGGTGCCGGAGGCCACGATGGCCAAGCGGATCGTACGGGCCAAGAAGAAGATCCGTGAGGCCCGCATCCCGTTCCGCGCCCCCGGCCCCGACGAGCTGCCCGCGCGGCTTCCCGGGGTGCTCCAGGTCATCTACTCGATCTTCACCGAGGGGTACGCGGCCAGCGCCGGACCCGACCTGCAACGGCTCGACCTTGCCGAGGAGGCCATCCGGCTGGCGCGGATCCTGCGCCGCCTGCTGCCCGCGGAGCGGGAGGTCGCGGGCCTGCTCGGGCTGATGCTGCTGATCCACGCCCGGCGCGACGCCCGCACCGGGCCCGGCGGCGAGCTGGTCCTGCTGGACGAACAGGACCGGGGCCGCTGGGACCGCGCGATGATCGAGGAGGGCCTGCGGCTGGTGCCCGCCGCGCTGGCCGGCGGCCCGCCCGGCCCGTACGGGGTGCAGGCCGCGATCGCCGCGCTGCACGACGAGGCCGCGGACGTCGCGACCACCGACTGGCCGCAGATCGTCGCGCTCTACGACGTCCTGCTCGCGCTCGCGCCCTCACCGGTCGTCGAGCTGAACAGGGCCGCGGCGGTGGCGCTGCGCGACGGCCCCGAGGCCGGCCTGGCGCTGCTCGACGCGCTGGCCGGCGAGCCCCGGCTGCGCGCCTACGCGCCCTATCCGATGGCCAGGGCCGACCTGCTGCAGCGCCTCGGCCGGCTCCCCGAGGCCGCGGCCGCCTACCGTGAGGCGCTCGACCTGGCGGGCACCGAGCCCGAACGCGCCCACCTGCGCCGCCGCCTGGCCGCCGTCACTTGACCTGCTCTTTGCCGTTCCCGCGCCCTGGTATTACGCTCTGTCACGCATCGATCACCCAGAGTCGGGAGCGGAGACATGATCAGGCCTGTCGAAGAGCGCTACCGCACCGTGCGGGACGTCTTCCCGGAGCTCCGCGTCGAGCTGGTCAACGGCCGCATCGTGGTCAACGAGCCCGGCACCTGGCAGCACAACACCATCATCGCCCAGCTGATCGCCCAGCTCGCGCCCGTGGTCGCCGGGCGGGGCTGGGAGATCTGGCCGAACATCACCGTCCACCTCGGCGACGAGGCCGACCGGTACGTCCCCGACCTGACGATCGTCCCGCAGGAGCCGGTCATGGAGACCGACGAGGCCGTCCACGGCGCCAGCACTCTGCTCCTGGTCGACGTGGTCTCGGCCGGCAACGCCTACGACGACCACGTGATCAAGCCAATGGGCTACGCTCCGGCCGGGGTGCCGCTCTACCTGGTGGTCGACCCGTTCCAGCGCCTGCTCAAGCTCCACAGCGACCCGGCGCCGAGCGGCTACGGACGCGAGACGGTGGAGCCGGCCGGCGCTCCCCTGACGCTGCCCCACCCGTGGGACTGCGCGATCGACACGACTTGCCTGCTCAACCTCTGACCCTCAGCCCGCGCGGCGGTAGGTCAGGCGGCGCAGCAACGTCTCGGCCGGTCCGCGCCGGCCCGTACGGGACAGCAACGCCGCCAGCACCACGGTGGCCAGCCAGGTGAGCACGGCCACGGCGGAGGCGGCCGCGTCGCCGACACGGGTGCCGAGCCCGCCCAGGTACGGCACGAAGACCACGGTGAAGACCACGGACTGGAGCAGGTAGCACGTCAGCGACCACTGACCGCACGCGGCCAGCGCCCTGGCCACCGGGCCCGGCGCGGCGCGGCGGGCTCCACCGGCCACGGCGAGTCCTATCAGCGCGGCGTACGCGAGACCGCCGGCGATGCCGCTGACGCTGTGCAGGGCGTACGCGGACACGCCGATCGCGTCCGAGGGCGCCCAGAGCCGGGTGTCGACGAGCATGAGCGGCACGCCACCGGCGACCGCGATCGCGGTGCCCACGACGCCGGTCCGGAGGAGCAGCGTCCGGTGCGCCCACGGCTCCTCCAGCACGCGGCGGCGGGCCGCCCAGATCCCGAACAGGAAAGCGGGCACGACGCTCGCGGCGAAGTACGTGGGCGTCATCCCGGACCAGCCGACGACCCGCATCATGAGGGCCTCCGCCGGGTCGCCCATGCCGGCGATCGAGTCGCCCTTGTCGGCGCTCACGGTGAGCAGCCCGAACAGGGCGAGGACGGCGACGTGCAGAACAGTCGTGAGGCCGGCGGCCCACAGCAGGGCGCGGTCGCTGCGCCGGATGAAGCCCACGAGCACCAGGCCGACCAGGCCGTACGCGCCCAGGATGTCGCCGAAGAACAGCAGGAGGGCGTGGCAGAACCCGAACGCCAGGAGCCACAGGCTGCGGGCGCGCAGCACCCGTCGCACGTCCGGCCATGCGCGACCGGCGGCGAGCTGCCGGCTCGCGAGCTGCACCAGGCCGTAGCCGAAGAGGGCGGCGAACATCGGCAGCGCCCGCCCGTCCACGAGGAGGATCTGGATCCCGGCCACCAGCCGGTCGAGGGCGCTTCCGTCCAGCGTGTAGCCGCGGAACCCGACCGGGTGCCCGGACAGGTACATGTGTGCGTGCGCCACCGCGATGAGCAGGAGCATGAGACCTCGGGCGAGGTCGGGGGCCAGGGACCGGCGGGCGAGCGGCACGGCCCTCCGATCGGCGGACATGACGGTGGTGGACATGACTATCCCCTGGAATTAGATACACGAGTGTAGCTTAAGTTGAAGGTAAGATACACCGCTGTAGCCAACCAAGGGAACAGCCGTGAACAACAGCCGAACGCGGCGGCGGGGCGAGGAGCTGATCGCGGCCATCCACGCCGCGGTGCTCGAAGAGGTGGTGGAGGTCGGCGTCGCACGGCTGACCATGGACGGCATCGGCAAGCGGGCGGCGACCGCCCGCACGACCCTCTACCGTCGCTGGTCAGATCCGATCGAGGTGCTGCTGGACGCGCTCTACCACGCGCATCCGGTCGAGGAGCCGAGCCCGGGGGCGGACGACCTGCGCGGTGACCTGATCAGGGCGCTCCGGCTCATGCGCGACTGGATGCTCAGCCCCGCGGGCCACGCCGTCGCCCTGATCCTGACCGACCCGGTGAGCGCGTCCAAGATCTCCGAAGAGCTCGTCGACCGGGTCTTCGCCGTACGGGGCGGCACGTTCACCAACACCGTGCTGCGCCACTACGCCGAGCGCGGCCACTTCCCCGCCGAGCTCCTCACCCCGGTCGTGGCCGACATCGGGGAGGCGCTCGTCACCAAGCGGCTGATCGACACCAGGACGCCGCCCAGCGACGCCGACCTGGCGGACATGGTGGACCAGGCGATACTGCCGGCGATCGGGCTGGGCCCGGACGTGCGGGGACGGCGCCGTCCGGACCCTGAGGCGTGATGCCGGCGGACGACTAGGCGATCTTGTGGATCCAGTCGCGGGTGTCGGGGCGCGAACCGTACTGGATGCCGATGAGCTCCTCGCGGATGCGCATCGTCACCTCGCCGGCGTTCCCGTCGCCGACGGTCCAGGCGCGGTCGGCGCCCTTGACCGAGCCGACGGGGGTGACGACCGCGGCGGTGCCGCAGGCGAACACCTCCGTCAGCTCGCCGGACTCGCACCCGGCCTGCCACTCCTCGACGGTGATGAGCCGCTCCTCCGTCTCAAGACCGAGGTCGGCGGCGAGGGCGAGGATGGAGTCGCGGGTGATGCCGGGCAGCAGGGTGCCGGTCAGCGACGGGGTGACGAGCTTGCCGCCGATGACGAAGAACAGGTTCATCCCGCCCATCTCCTCGACGTAGCGGTGCTCGGCGGCGTCCAGCCAGACCACCTGGTCGCAGCCGTTCTCGACGGCCTGCCGCTGGGCGACGAACGCGGCCGCGTAGTTGCCGCCGCACTTGGCGAAGCCGGTGCCGCCGGGGGCGGCGCGGGTGTACTCGGTGGACAGCCAGACCGAGACGGGCTTGACGCCGCCGGAGAAGTAGGACGCCGCGGGCGAGGCGATGGCGAGGTAGCGGTACGTCTTGGAGGGCCAGTTCACGCCCAGCCCGACCTGGGTGGCGATCATGAAGGGCCGCAGGTAGAGGCTGTGGCCCTCGGTGGTGGGCACCCAGTCCCTGTCGGTCTGGACGAGGAGTTCGAGCGACTCGACGAAGGCGTCCTCGGGGAGCTCGGGCATGGCCATGCGGGTGGCCGAGCGGTTGAACCGGGCGGCGTTGGCGTACGGGCGGAACATCACCACAGAGCCGTTGACCTGCCGGTAGGCCTTGAGCCCTTCGAAGAGCTCCTGCGCGTAGTGGAAGACGGAGGTGGCGGGGTCGAGGGTGAGCGGCGCGTACGGCTCCAGGCGGGCGTCGTGCCAGCCCTGGCCCTCGGTGTAGTCGACGGAGACCATGTGGTCGGTGAAGACCTGCCCGAATCCGGGGTTCGCCAGTACCTGCTCGCGCTCGGCCGCGGTGCGAGCGTGGCCGGAGAGCTGCACGTCGAAGCTGAGCTTCTGAGCGATGGTCATGACGCTGGGTCCTTCTCTCTGCGATTTCGGGCGGCACTGCCACAAACAGGGGCAGTCCGTACTTCCTATTGTCTCGCCATTTGGAATGGCAAGGGGAGGGCGGGGGTGGACACGAAAAAGCGCCCGGCGGGTCCTGGGGGAACCGCCGGGCGCTGCTCGTCGAGCTGGGGGCGGCCCTAGCTCGATACTCGCTCGGTGATGTCGTCGCCGATCTCGCGGGTGGTGCGGCTGCTCCACCCGGTCAGGCGCTCGACGATGTCGTCGGCGACGGCCTGCTCGACCTTGGCGGCCTCGGCGGACAGGCCGAGGTGGTCGAGCATCATGGCGACGGACAGGATGGTGGCGGTCGGGTCGGCCTTGCCCTGCCCGGCGATGTCGGGGGCGCTGCCGTGGACCGGCTCGAACATGCTCGGCGCGGTGCCCTCGGGGTTGATGTTGCCGCTGGCGGCCAGGCCGATGCCGCCCGCGATGGCGGCGCCGAGGTCGGTGATGATGTCGCCGAAGAGGTTGTCGGTGACCACGACGTCGAACCGCTCGGGCTGGCTGACGAAGAACATCGAGGCCGCGTCGATGTGGCTGTAGTCGGTCGTGACGTCGGAGTATTCCTCCGCGACGCGGTCGACGGTGCGCTGCCAGAGGTCGCCGGCGTAGGTGAGCACGTTGGTCTTGTGGACCAGCGTGAGCTTCTTGCGCGGGCGGGAGCGGGCCTTCTCGAACGCGTAGCGCACCACCCGCTCGACGCCGTGGGCGGTGTTGAGCGACTCCTGGGTGGCGATCTCGTACGGGGTGCCGCGGCGCATGACGCCACCGGTGCCGGCGTAGAGACCTTCGGTGCCCTCACGGACGACGATCATGTCGATGTTCTCGACGGGGGTGTCGGCCAGCGGCGTCTCGACGCCCGGGAAGAGCTTGACCGGGCGCAGGTTGACGTAGTGGTCGAAGGCGAACCGGATCTTGAGCAGCAGGTCGCGCTCCAGCACGCCGGGCGGGACGCTGGGGTCGCCGACGGCGCCGAGCAGGATGGCGTCGTAGCCGCGCAGCTCCTCGAGCACGGCATCGGGCAGCGTTTCGCCGGTGCGGTGGTAGCGGGCGGCGCCCAGGTCGTAATGGGTGGCATCGATCTTGGTGCCGACGGCCTCCAGGACCTTCAGACCTTCGGCCACCACCTCGGTGCCGATGCCGTCTCCAGGGATGACGGCCAGGCGGATGTTGCGCGACTCCATGGGCGTACCTTACCGGCTCGTCTCGGCTGACGAACACTTGATCTCATTGTGTGGACAGGTGGTGCTGCTGACCCAAATCTTTCACACCGCGGGCGTACCGTGGCGTCATGGCTGCCGAGAAGGTGTGTCTCGACGGCGAGAAGGCCACGCTCCTCGCCACCCTGTACGGCCGGGCGCTGGACGCCCGCTCCCCCGAGCCGATCCTGAACGACACGATGGCCGTGCGGGCGGTCGAGCGGATCGACCACGACTTCACCAAGCTAGGCATGAGCCCCCGCAACGCCGGAGCGGTGGCGTTCCGGGCCAGGTTCCTGGACCGGTGGGCGGCCGAGTTCCTCGCCGCCCATCCCGGCGCCACCGTGCTGCACCTCGGGTGCGGCCTCGACACTCGCGTCCACCGGATGGACCCGCCGCCGGAGGTCGCCTGGTTCGACGTCGACTTCCCGGAGGTCGTCGAGCTGCGCGGCAGGCTGTTCCCTGGGCGTCCCGGATACACGACGATCGGCTCGTCCGTCACCGAGACCGGCTGGCTGGACCGCGTCCCCGCCGGCAGGCCGGTGCTCGTGCTCGCCGAAGGGCTGGTCTACTACCTCGACGAGACGGGCGGCCGTGAGCTCTTCCGGCGGATCGTGGACCGCTTCCCGCACGGCGAGTTCGTCTTCGACGCCCTGAGCCCGTTCGGGCTGCGGCTCCAGGTGCTCAACAGCCCGGTGCGCAAGGCCGGGGCGCGGATGCACTGGGCCGTCGGAGGCCCTGAGGACCTCGAGTCGATCCACCCGCGCCTGCGCTGCCGCGACGCGATCAGCGCGCTCGACCTGCCGGGCTACGACCGGCTGGCCAGAGGACTGCGCCTGGTGACCCGGCTGATGAGAGCGGTGCCCGCGATGCGGCGGGCGGCCGTCTTCTACCGGCTGGAGTTCTGAGGCGCGCCGCCGTTGTCGCGGCGGTCCAGGGCGGTCTGCAGGGCCTCGGCGGCCTCGTCACGGTGCTCGTCGGCGGCGTACTCGCGCATGGTGATCATCTCGTTTCGCGGGGTGTGTGCTTGCAGTGAGTCGGAACCCCGGTCGCGGACCCGACCGGGCCTGATCTCGCCAGTCCGGGTCACGGACCGGGCGATGGGGCTTACCGGCCGACGCGACGCCGCTCACCGCGGCGGGTCGTCGACCTGCCCTAACAGGCCCCGCCGCGGCAGGCAATGAGTACGAGCACCTGACGCATCACCAGCCAGGTTACCCGAGCATCTCGTTGGATGTCCTAGCATCTCGCATCGTGAGACAACGAAACGGCCGCCGCCGGAAGCCCGGCGGCGGCCGTCGTCGCTGGAGCCGTCAGTCCTCCAGGTCGACCGAGCGCCCGGTGTCGGCGCCGATCTCCTGGCCGATCTGCTCGACCACCTCGGCCGGGATGGCCGTGTCGACGGTCAGCGCGATGAGCGCCTTGCCGCCCTTGGCGTGGCGGGAGACCTGCATGGAGGCGATGTTGATGCCCTGCTCGCCGAGGATGCGGCCGACCACGCCGACGATCCCCGGACGGTCGGTGTAGGTGAAGAACGACAGGTGGGCGGTCGGCTCGATCTCCATCTCGTAGCCGTTGACCTCGACGATCTTGGTGATCTGCCGGGGGCCGGACAGCGTGCCGGAGACCGAGACCTGGCGGCCGTCGGCCAGCACGCCGCGCACGGTCACCACGTTGCGCCAGTCGGGGCTGTCGGAGCTGGTGACCAGGTCGACGCCGACGCCCCGGTCCTTGGCCAGCAGCGGCGCGTTGACGTACGTGACCTGCTCCTCGACGACGTCGGAGAAGACGCCCTTGAGCGCGGCCAGCTCGATGACCCGCACGTCCTGCGCGGCGATCTCGCCGCGCACCTCGATGTCGAGCTTGGTGGCCACCTCGCCGGCCAGGGCGGTGAAGACCCGGCCCAGCTTCTCGGCCAGGGGCAGGCCCGGCTTGACGTCCTCGGCGACCGCGCCGCCCTGGACGTTGACCGCGTCGGGCACGAACTCGCCGGCCAGCGCCAGCTTCACGCTCCTGGCGACCTGGGTGCCGGCCTTCTCCTGGGCCTCATGCGTGGAGGCGCCCAGGTGGGGCGTGACGACGACCTGGTCGAGCTCGAAGAGCGGGCTGTCGGTGCAGGGCTCCTTGGCGAACACGTCGAGGCCGGCGCCGGCGACGCGGCCTTCCTTGATCGCGGCGTAGAGTGCGGCCTCGTCGACGATGCCGCCGCGGGCCACGTTGACGATGCGCACCGACGGCTTGACCTCGTGGAGCTCGCGGTCGCCGATGAGGCCGACGGTCTCCTTGGTCTTGGGCAGGTGGACGGTGAGGAAGTCGGCCTGCTTGAGCACCTCTTCGAGGCTCAGGAGCTGGACGCCCATCTGCGCGGCGCGGGCCGGCGGCAGGTAGGGGTCGTAGGCGATCAGCTCGACGCCGAACGGCTGCAGCCGCTGCGCCACGAGCTGGCCGATCTTGCCCAGGCCGAGGATGCCGACGACCTTCTCGTCGAGCTCGACGCCGGTGTACTTGGACCGCTTCCACTCGCCGTTCTTCAGCGCGGCGTGGGCCTGCGCGGTGTTGCGGGCGCTGGCCAGGATGAGCGCGACGGTCTGCTCGGCGGCGCTGGTGATGTTGGAGGTGGGCGCGTTGACCACCATGACGCCGGCCTTGGTGGCCGCCTCGACGTCGACGTTGTCGAGGCCGACGCCGGCCCTGGCCACGACGCGCAGCTTGGGCGCCGCGGCGATCGCCTCGGCGTCCACCTTGGTGGCGGATCGGACGATGAGCGCGTCCACGTCGGCGAGGGCGGGCAGCAGCTGGGACCGATCGGCGCCGTCGGTGTGGCGGACCTCGAAATCGGCACCGAGCACGGCCAGGCCGGCCTCGGAGAGCTCCTCTGCGACCAGTACGACGGGCTTGTTCACGAGCGTGAGTCCTTAGTAGCGTGCGGCGGGCGTCAGGGACACGTCGATGGGTCCCCCGGTCACCTGAGAGTCTATCGGTGGCTTGTGAACGCTTTCACGAAGGATCAGCATCTGAGATGACGCGGTCCGTACCCCTGGACGGGACAAGTCATCCACACCGCAGCCATCTTCATCTTGATCCGGAGAATTATTCGCCATTAGCCTGATAAGCCGTGGCCGACTACCTATGGTTCGTCATATGAGCATCGGGAATCCTGCGCTTGCCGACGTGCTCGCCCAGCATGGTGCTCCGCACCGGTTGCTGGCGGCTCTCGCTGACGGTGGAGTCCTGGTGGCCGTGCGACCGGATCGATCCGTCGTCCTGGGCACGACCCAGGCCGGTGACCGCGTGCTGCTCGGATACACCAGCGCGGCGACCTACGCCAGACACCACGGCACCCATTCGCTCTCGGCCTGTGACGCCGACACCATCCTCGACATCGAGCGTGTCACCGGCGTCCGGGAGATCGTGATCGACGCCGCAGGCCCGGCCGCGGCCGCCGTTCCGATCGACGACCTGCAGCGTTTCCTCACCTCGACCCGCACCGGGCCCACCCCCGTCCTGTCCGGGGCCGCCCCCGCCGCGTACGCGACGGGCGCGATGGCCACGGTGTCGCGGAGCGGCGCGATCGCCCAGGCCGCGCCGCGGTCGCAGGAGGCGCCCCCGCTCCCGTGGATCCCGGCGCCCAGACCGCATCTGTCGGGGCCGATGCAGCAGGTCGACCCCGGCTACCGCCGGTGCGCGCACCCGATCCTGCCCGCGCTGCGCCAGGCCGTCGCGCAACTGCTCATGGACTTCCCGCTGGTCCACCACGTGTGGATCTCCGAGGCCCGCACCGCCTCCGGCGCTCCCGGCATCATGCTGCACGTGAAGGTCCACATGACGGCCGCCGAGGACGTGGTGCGCGACCTCCACCGGGGCGTGCGCGCCCGGCTGCCGCAGCTCGCGGCGAGCGGGGCGCCGATCCTCATGGCCAGGGTGGCCGACTCGCTCAGCGAGCGCCGCATGGTGGAGATCGGCGCGCATGTGGTATGCGCCAACGTGAACGAATAGCGTGGATCCGTCGAACTAGGCCCTACCGAACGGTCTTCCGCTCGGCTTCAATGAGTTCCGTGATCGCACCCGCCGTGGCCGCCCCCACGGTCCCCAGAGGCGTGCGGCTGGGCTACGGTGTCGGCTCCTTCTGCACCGCCACCTTCGGTTCCGTGCCCGGACTGCTGCTGCTGTTCTACATGACCAACTTCCTGGCGGTGCCCGCGTGGCTGGCCGGGATCGTGGTGACCGCGCCCAAGGTGTGGGACCTGCTGATCAACCCGCTGGTGGGCCGCTGGTCCGACCGGACCGTCTCGCGGCTCGGGCCGCGCCGGCCGTGGCTGCTGGCCGGCGCCTGCACGCTGCCGGTCGCCTTCTTCCTGGTGTTCGCCGGCCCGCCGCTCACGGGCATCCCCGCCGCCTTGTACGTGGGAGCCTGCTTCATGGCGGCGGCCACGGCCTACGCGCTGTTCGAGGTGCCGTACAAGGCGATGCCCGCGGAGATGACCGACGACTACCACGAGCGGACGTCGCTGCTGCAGTGGCGGATGGTGTTCGTCGGCGCGGCGACGGCGATCGCCGGCGTCGCGGCCCCCGCGATCGTCAACAGCCAGGGCGAGAGCGGCACGCTGGCGAGCTACCGCCTCATGGGCGTGGTGATCGCCGTGGTGCTGTTCGCCGCCATGCTGGGATCCTTCTTCGGTACGGCACGCGCCCCCATGACGGGTGCGCCGGAGGCCGACACCGGCAGCCTGATCAAGCAGTTCGCGGTGGTCAGGGGCAACAAGGCGTTCATCTGGCTGACGGCGCTGAGCTGCACGCAGCAGCTCGCCGTGGCCATCATGCTGGCGGCCGCCCCCTACTTCGCCACGTACACGATCGGCGATCCCCGGGCCACCACCACGCTGTTCGCCGCCCTGGTGGTGCCGATGATGCTGACGATGCCGATGTGGACGTGGCTGTCCAAGCGCTTCGACAAGCGGAACGCGATGATCATGGCGGCCTCCACCTTCGCCGCCGGCACGGCGCTGGCGCTGGCCACCCCGATCTTCGGCGGCTGGTACGCGCACGTGATGATCCTGCTGGTCGGCACCGGGGTCGCGGGGGTCACCCTGCTGCAGTTCTCGATGCTGGCCGACGTGATCGCGGTGGACGCCGCCACCACGGGCAAGCGGCGGGCGGGCGTGTTCACCGGCCTGTGGACGGCGATCGAGAGCGGGGTCAGCGCGTTCGGCGCGCTGATCCTGGGATCGATCCTGAGCATCGGCGGGTTCCTGTCGTCCGTGGCGAGCCAGCGGGTCGAGCAGCCGGACAGCGCCGTGACCGCGGTGCTCATCGGGCAGACCGCGGTCCCGGCGCTGATCATCCTGCTGTCGGTCGTGATGACGCTGCGCTACCAGCTCAGGGACCCTAAGCGAACCGTCTCCCCGGCGGTCCCTGACGCGACCGTGTGACGAGCCCGGCCACCAGCGCCGCCAGCAGCGGCGGCCCGAGCACCACCAGGGCCGTGGCCGCCCACGGCACGGCGATCACGGCAGGCCCCAGGCCGTCCAGGGCACCCAGCGGCTGTCGCTCCCTGGTCAGCGGCACGGCCATCGCCGCGCCCATGACCGCGCCGCCGGCCGCGCCCACGAGGGCGCCGATCCCGGCGATGAAGCCGGCCTGAGCGGCCAGGATCGCCCTGCGCGTCCTGGGCGGCCCGCCGACCGCCGACACGATGTCCAGGTCGCGGCGCAGGTCGGCCGCGGCCAGCCCGGTGGCGGCCAAGGTGCCGCCGAGGCTGAGGAGCAGCGCCAGGCCGAACGCCCACCAGAACATGCCCAGGGTCGAGGGCGCCTCCCTGTCCAGGACGGCCACGTCCGCGCGCGCGGACGGCATGCTGAGCTGCCGTTGCAGGCGCTGGACGTCGGCGGACCGGTGCGTGGCGTACAGCACCCGTTCGGCCACCGTGTACCCGGCCTTCTCCAGGGCCGCGGGCGGGATCACGACACCGGTCCTGCCCGGGTCGCCGGACGCCGCCGCCACGGCGGGGATCCGGACGAGACTGCCTCCTCCCCCGCCGTCCGCCGTCAACTGGAGGGCGAGCGTACCGTTCTGGAGCAGCGCGGGATCGAACACCACCGCTTTGCCGTCGGCCAGCGCCTCGGCCGCCCGCGGGTCGGGCCGTCCCTGGAAGAAGGCCAGCAGGCGGGCGTCGCCGATGGGCGGGTCCACGAGGAAGTAGCTGATCCTGGGATTCTCGTCCGCCAGGATCTGCACGGCCCTCCCCTCGCTGTCGAACGCCTTGCCCGCGGGCACCAGCGGCACCCCCGGCAGCGCCTTGGCCGCGGCCGCGCGCAGGTCGGCCCATCCCCGGTCGTCGACCTGCCTGGCCGCGATCCGCAGCGTGTCCGGCGGCTGCTGGGCCCGGTGCGTCGTGAGGGCGACGGTGATCGAGCTCTCCACCCCGATGCCCAGCGTGACGGCCCCCATCGTGGCGGCCATCACCGCCGCCGCCGCGGACGCCGTACGGGTCCGATGGCGGGCGGCGTCGCGTACGGCCAGACGGAGCGGGAGCGGCAGCCGCGCGACGAGCCCGCCGAGTGCCGTCACCATCACCGGGATGAGCGCGACCAGTCCCAGCACCACCAGAACACCGGCCGGCAGGAGAAACGCGTCGGCGATCACCCCGTACGGACGCCCGCCACGCAGCGCGTACACGGTCACGGCAAGCCCGCCCACCAGCAGGAGTCCTGCCAGCACGGGAAGTCGCCCACGCCGCGAGCCGGCGAGCGCGGGACGCCGGGCACCGCGCGGGTTGATGACCCCGAAACGCCGGGCACGGCGCGCGACGACGCCGGCTCCCGCGCTCTCCTCGCGGTCGGCCAACACGCGGGCCGGGTCCTGGCGCGCGGCTGACACGGCGGGGACGAGGGCCGCGACGAGCGCGCCCGCCACGCCGAGGGCCGTCACGCCGAGGACCGGGCCCCAGGGCACGTCCGCCGGGCCGGACTGGCCCAGCAGCCGCTTGAGCAGCGGCATGAGCGCCAGCGTGCCGCCGGTGCCCAGCGCCGCGCCGAGCAGGGCGGCCACCCCGCCCAGCACCAGCCCGTCGGCCAGCACGATCACCTTCAGATGACGGGCGGAGCCGCCCTGCGCGGCGATCAGCGCCAGTTCCCTGCGCCGGCGCCGCAGCCCGACGGCGAAGGCCGGGCCCGTCAGCAGGGCCATCTCCATCACGACCAGCACCGCCATGGCGGCGAGCGTCATCAGGGCGGGCGCGCCGAGCGCGCGGTCGAACGGGTCACCGTACGCGCCGGCCACCGGCGGACCGGTCAGCACGGCACGGGAGGTCACGAGCATGCCGATGCCGTTCAGTCGCCGCACGTCCTCCCACAGGACAGGACGCGCGGAGTCGGCGAGCCACCCGGGACCGTGCCCGCCGCGCTTGTCCAGCAGGAGCGTGTGCTGGAGGCCGACCACCTCCTGGATCTCCACGTTGTGCGGGTGCTCGACCACGCCGACCACGCGGACCCGCCGGTCCCTGGCCGTCACCGTGATCGTGTCGCCGACGCGCAGGCCCGACCCCCGGGCCAGGGCGGGTGTCACGGCCACCTCACCCGCGGAGGCGGGTAAACGGCCCTCGGCCAGGAGGCGGATGCCCTGGGTCATCGGGTCGCGCAGGTCCAGCTCCAGCGCACTGACCTCGTGGTAGCGGTCGGTGTCGCGGATCTCCACCGATCCCACGTCATAGGGGATGAGCCGGGCGTCCAGCAGCGCGGTCACCTCGTCCGCGGTCCGCACCGTGCCGTCCGTCGCGGGCCCCTCGGCCGCCAGCATGAACCGGCCGTGCACGGGCTGGGAGACGCGGCCGCCGTGGGCCGTGGTGACGATCCGCGCGTCCGCGGCGCCCAGCTCGGCCGTGATGTCCTCGCCGGGTGCGACGTCCACGGTGGCGTCGTAGGTGAGCAGGGCGGTGAAGACCAGCACGGGCAGCCCGATCATGGCCATGACGAGCGCGGTGCGGCCCTTGGCGCGCAGCGCCTCCCTGCGGGACAGGCGCAGCGCCGCCAGGAACGCGCTCATCTCGCGCTCTCCAGGGGCTCCGCGGTCGAGTCGGCCACCCGGCCGTCGCGCAGGTAGACCACGCGGTCGGCCCAGGCCGCGTAGCGCGGCTCGTGCGTCACCAGCAGCACGGCCGCGCCCGCGTCGCACCGCTCGCGCAGCAGCCGCAGGATGTCGTCGCCCGTCGCGGTGTCGAGCGCGCCGGTCGGCTCGTCGGCCAGCAGCAGGCGTCGCTCGCCGACCAGCGCCCTGGCGATCGCCACCCGCTGGCGCTGGCCGCCGGACAGCTCGCCGGGGAAGCGGCCGGCCACCTCGTCCGCGCCCACCTCGCGCAGCGCGGCCTCGGCCTCCTCGCGGGCCCGACCGGCGCGCACGCCGTCGAGCTCGCGCGGCAGCATGACGTTCTCGGCGGCGGTCAGCGACGGGATCAGGTTCAGGTCCTGGAACACGTACCCGATGCCGCCGCGCCGCAGCGCGGCCAGATCACGCACCGAGGCCAGGTCGGCGCCCTCGACGGACACGCTCCCCGAGGTGGGCCGGTCGAGCCCGCCGGCCAGGTTGAGCAGGGTGGACTTGCCGGACCCGGACGGGCCCATCACGGCCAGCAGCTCGCCGCGTCCCACCGCCAGGGTGACGCCGCGCAGCGCGGGCACGTCCCCGAACGTCCGGGTGACCTCCCGCATCTCCAGCACGCTCATGCCTTCCTCTCCTTGAGTACGGCCTCGCAGTGGTCCAGCCAGCGCTGTTCCGCCTCGGCCTTGAAGATCATGGAATCCAGGACGAGCCGCTGGGCGGCCCCGTCCGCGGCGCCGCGCTTGGCCCTGGTCAGCTCCTGCAGCGTGCGCATGGTGGCCATCCGCTGGGCCAGGATCACGCCGGCCACGTCCACGTCGGCGGCGGCGACCGCCATGGCGATCTTGATGACCAGCTCGTCCCTGGGCCTGTCGGTCTGGCCGACAGGGGTGGCGAACCACGTCGCCAGCTCTTCCCGGCCCGCCTCGGTGATCGCGTAGAGGGTGCGGCCCTGATCGTCGGCGCCGCCCGGCGCCACCAGGCCGTCGCGTTCCAGGCGGGAGAGCGTCGTGTAGACCTGGCCGATGTTCAGCGGCCAGGTCGCCCCCGTCGACGCCTCGAACTCCACCCTGAGCTGGTAGCCGTAGCGTGGCTCGCCGCTCAGGAGGGCGAGCAGTCCGTGTCTGATCGACATGCATACTGAGTATGCATACTCGGTATGCTCTTGGCAACAGATCCGCGTATTCTGGACAGGGTGCGCACTCGCGGCCGATACTCGGGAGATGAGCTCGACGCACCCACCGTTCCGCGCCTCTGATGGCGAACGGGATCGCGCGATCGACGAGCTCCGCGAGCGCGCCGCCGAGGGGCGGCTCTCGCACGACACCTTCGTGGTCCGCGTCGACCAGGCGCTGCGCGCCCGCAACCAGCAGGAGCTCGACGCGCTCGTGGCCGACCTGCCGCGGCGGCTCACGCTGCGCCGGCGGGTGACGAACGCGGTCACCGGCGCGGTGTCGGCGGTCTCCGACTTCACCACCAGCCTGCAGTCCGCCTGGCGCAAGCCCCGGCTGCCCCGCCTCGCCCTGCCCGACGACGACCGCCGGCGTTACGTGGTCGGCCGCGGGTCCGCGTGCGACCTCGTCCTGTCGGACCTGACGGTCTCCCGGGTCCACGCCGAGCTGCGCCGCGACGACGACGGCGAGTGGATGCTGGTCGACCTGGGCTCGCTCAACGGCACCCGGCTCAACGGCTGGCGGCTGGTCGGCCCGGCCCGGGTCAAGCCCGGCGACGAGGTCTCGTTCGGCGACTGCGGGTTCGTCATGAACGCCGAGGGGCCCTAGTTCCACAAAAATACGGATATTTGCGGATTACACCGTGCGCCGCCTGGTTCATGATCACAGGCGAGCCCCTGTCGCATCCCTTTGGAGACCCCCTATGCGGCGCACCTCAGCATCCCTCGTCGCGGGCGCGCTCGTCGCGGCCCTCGCGTGGGCGTCCGGCCCCTCCTCCCCCGCGGTCGCGCTCGAACCCTCGCCCGGCGTGGCCGACCTGGCCCAGGACATCAACCAGATCCTCGCCGACTCCCGGCTGACCATCGCCCAGGCCGGTGTGATGGTCAAGAGCGCGGCGAACGGCGAGGAGCTCTACTCGACCGACGCGGGCAAGCTCCTGATGCCGGCGTCCAACACCAAGCTGTTCACGTCGGCCGCGGCGGCGGAGGTGCTCGGCCTCGACTACCGGTTCACCACCAGCGTGCTGAGCTCCGGGCGCAAGGCCGGTTCCGTGCTCACGGGCGACCTGGTGCTGCGCGGCACCGGTGACCCGACCATGCTGGCCGAGGACTACGACGCGCTGGCCGCCGAGGTCGCCGGCTCGGGCGTCAAGCTGGTCACCGGCAAGCTCGTGGCCGACGACACCTGGTTCGACGCGGTCCGGCTCGGCCAGGACTGGGCGTGGGACGACGAGACGGCCTACTACGCGGCCCCGATCTCCGCGCTCACCGCCTCCCCCGACCGCGACTACGACGCGGGCTCGGTGATCGTCACCGTCGCGCCCGACGGCGGCAAGGTCAAGGTGACCACCACGCCGGACACCGACTACCTGGAGATCGTCAACAAGGCCACGGTGGGATCGTCCACCGATGTGCTCATCGAGCGCACGCACGGCACGAAGACCGTGGTCATCACCGGCACGGTCGCGTCCACGTACAACGAGTGGGTGTCCGTGGACGACCCGGCTTCCTACACCGCGGCGCTGTTCCGCGACGCGCTCAAGAAGCACGGCGTGCGGGTGCTGGGCAAGACCGTGGCCGGCGCGGCCCCCGGCGGTGCGAAGGAGCTGGCGAAGAAGGAGTCGATGCCGCTCAGCGAGCTGCTCGTGCCGTTCATGAAGCTGAGCAACAACATCCACGCCGAGATCCTCACCAAGGCGATGGGCCGCAAGGTCGCCGACCAGGGCACCTGGGCCGCCGGGCTCAAGGCGAGCTCCGACTTCGCCCGCGCCAACGGGGTGCAGGTGCTCAACCTGCGCGACGGCTCCGGCCTGTCGCGCCGCGACGGCATCACGCCCGCCTCGATCGCGCAGCTGCTGCTCGCCGTTCGTGACAAGCCGTGGTATCAGGCGTGGTACGACTCGCTGCCGGTCGCGGGGAACGCGGACCGGTTCGTGGGCGGCACCCTGCGCAGCCGGATGCGCGACACTCCGGCGGCGAACAACGTGCGCGCCAAGACCGGGTCGCTCACCGGCGTCACGGCGCTGTCCGGATACGTGACGAGCGCCGACGGGGAGCCGCTGGTGTTCTCCATCATGCTGAACCAGTATCTGTCGTCCTCGCCGAAGGACATCGAGGACAAGATCGCGATCCGCCTCGCGCAGTTCTCCAGGACCGCGACGGTGGACGCCGCGGTCCAGCTCAAGTCGGCCGCCGAGGAGTCGCCCGACCTGGAGTGCTCGTGGCTCAAGCCCGCGCAGTGCTAGCACGATCACTTTTCTGACCGGGTGCGCCCCAACGGGCGCACCCGGTTTTTTGTGCCCTGGACGCGTGATCCAGACGTTGGGTTTACCGAGGCCAGCGGGTTAATTGTTACGATTGGGTCACGTGGAGCTCCAGATATAGAGGAGTTTTTCCGGACATCAACGACGCGGAGGGCCAGAATGCGGTCTCGACGCTCAACTCACCGGAGGACAGCGATGCGAAGACGGCTCCAGGCACTGGCCTGCCTCGGAAGTCTCGCGGCGACGGGCATTCCCGCGTCGAGCCCGGCGGCCGCGCAGACCGCGTACACGGCGCAGGCCGTGGAGACCGCGGCGGGCGCCGCGGTCTCCACGATGGCGGCGTGCCGCGTGGTGGCCGCCAGGCCGGCGCTGGACCCGGGCGGGACGATCACGGCCACGGCCGTGCGGACCGGCTGCGACGACGAGTCCCTGCTCCGCCTACGGATCAGGGAGGCAGGACCCGGCCCCGACCGCACTCTCGGGAGCGACTCCCGGGTGCTGGTGAACGGCCGCGTCACGGTCAGGCTGCGCTGCTCCCCCGCTCCGCGCCGCTACTACGTCACGGCCATGGACTTCGAGGGCCGCCCCGCCACGTCGCGCAGCGTGGTGCTGTCCTGCGGGTACGGGCGAGGGTCCGGCTCGGACGCCTCCGCCGCCGAAGCCGCGGTCGTCAGGCTCACCAACCAGGCCCGCGCCGGCCGGGGCTGCCGGCCGCTGCTGCACGACCGCAGGCTGCACAGGGCGGCCGAACGGCACTCGGCGGACATGGCCGCCAGGGGCTACTTCGACCACACGGGACGGGACGGCCGCTCCGGGGGCGACCGCATCCGGGCCGCCGGTTTCGCACCGCTCCGCGGCTGGGGCGAGAACATCGCCGTGGGCCCGCACTCCGCCGCCCAGGTGGTGCGGGGCTGGCTCGACAGCCCCGGTCACCGCAGGAACATCATGGACTGCTCGTACACCCACATCGGCGTCGGCCAGCACCCGCGCGGCCCGCACTGGACCCAGACCTTCGCCAGCCACTGAGCCCCGGGCGCCGAGACCACCGGAGCGCCGGGCGTACCGGCCCCACCCGTGCCGGTTCCCACCGCACGCCCCGCGCTCCCCTCCGGCGGGCCCGGCCGCGACTCCGTATCGGACCGTGGCCGGGCCCGCACCCAGGCGTGTCAGTCGCTCAGAAGGTCCACCGCGGCCCGGCCGAACGCGCGCACCCTGCCCGTCTCCCCGCCGGCCCGCCACACCAGCCCCCATTCGACCCGCGGCGCGTCGCGTACCGGCACGTAGGCCACGTCAGGGCGGGCGTAGTAGCGCCGCGTCTGCGCCCCCACCAGTAGCACCCCGCGCCCCGCACCGACCAGCGTCAGGGCCTCGTGCAGGGTCGCCGCCCGAGTCCCCGGCGAGCCCGGTGCGGCCCGGCCGCCCGCCAGCTCCACCACCGTCACCCGCTCCAGGTCGGCCAGCCCCACGGACTCCCGGCGGGCGAACGGATGCCCCGCCGGCACCGCCGCCATCAACGCCTCCCGCACCAGCACCGGCCCCGCGTCCGCGCCCGGCACCGGCAGTGTCGTCAGCACGACGTCCACCTCGCCGTCGCGCAGCCACGGCGCCACCTCTCCCGGCTGCGCCTCCCTGATCACCACCTCGCAGCCCGGCACCCTGCTCCGGAACAGCTCCTCCACCCCGGCCAGCAGCTGCCCCGCGGCCGCCCCGGTGAAGGCCGCTCGAAGCGTCCCCGTCAGCCCGCGGCCCGCGTCGGCCGCCCGCTCGTACGCGGCCCCGATGGCCTCCCAGGCGGGCCGCACCTCCTCGTGGAGCCGGCGCCCCACCGGGGTGAGCGCGACGCGGCGGCTGGTCCGGTCGAACAGCGGCGCGCCCACCCGCCGCTCCAGCTTCCTGATCGTCTGACTGACCCGCGCGGTGGACACGCGCAGCCGCTCGGCGGTGCGCCCGAAGTGCAGCTCCTCGGCGAGGGTCAGGAACGCCTCGATCTCGTGCCTCTCCAGCACCCCGCCCTCCCGTCCTTAAGCCCGGCTTCACGATCGTGGCACAGAGCGGCGTTGATCACCGCCCGCCGGAACCGGAGGCTGGAGGCGCGTTCGAAAGGAGCACCACGCATGTACGTCACCGAGCACCGCGCCCTGTCCGGCGCCCCGCGCGAGCTGGAGGACCGGACGGAGATCACCGACGCCCTCCTCCGCTTCGCCCTGGGCCAGGATCTGCGGGACGAGGACCTGTTCGCGTCCTGCTTCACCGAGGACGCCGAGCTGGACTTCCGCCCGGCAGCCGCCCGCTGGGGCGCCGCGCCGCCGCTGATGAAGGGCCGGGACGCGATCGTCACGACTATCCTGTCCGGCTTCAGCGGACGGGTCGACACCACCCACCAGGTCACGAACCCGCGCATCGCCGTCACCGGCGACACGGCCCGCCTGACCGCCCTGGTCGAGGCGCAGCACCTGCTCACCGCCGACCACGACACGCACGCGCTGCTGAAGAACCGCTACGACGTCAGGCTGGTACGGGACGGCGGCCGATGGCTGATGAGCCGGATCCGCATCGAGAACGTCTGGTACACCGGCGACCCGGCGGCCATCTTCACGGACAGTAACCGGCCCGGCGGCGTCGCGTAGAGAGGGAGGGGAATGGGGGAAGGGGCTGAAAACGGTGACGGGGCCCACCTCGTCGATGAGGTGGGCCCCGCTCTAACGACCTGTTATGCCTCAGCGGTTGGTGAGGATGTCCAGGACATCGTTGAGGACGTCGAGGTCGAGGAAGTCATTGTCAGAACCGTTGTTGGTCCACTCGCCATCCTGCGACCTGTTGTACCTGATGTCGTCGCCGTCGTCGTGGTGGTCGTGGTCGTAGTTGGCCACTACCGGTGCGGTGGTGTAACCCTGAGCGAGCGCGGGAGCGCCGCCCAGCATGACCATGCCGCCGATCAGACCGGTCAGGACAAGTCCCGTCTTGTACATCGGATCTCCTCTGTTACCTCTCGACTACTCTCCGTAGGTAGCGGTCGGAAGTATCCCCGAAGGCCTCTCCGAACAAACGCCGAGAATCACGCTTTGACGTACGAAGAAGCCTCCCTTGGCGGAACCTAGACGAAAGCCGGTCGTCCATGACGATCGGACTACCCACAGGCGACGCCGTCCGGATGAGACGGGGACAGCCACGGCGGCGCCGGAAAAGCGGCAAAAAGGGCGCGGCCCCGGCCGGAGGATCACCCCGGCCGGGGCCGCGCACGCGGACTCACGCGGCTCTGTCAGCCGCGTGACGTCATGAAAAATCAGGCCTTGAGCCAGCTCATCATCGGACGGAGCTCGGCGCCGGTCTTCTCGATCGGGTTCTCCGCCAGCTCGTCACGGTGACGCTGGAACTCCTTCTGGCCGCCGTCGAACTCCTCCACCAGCTCGCGGGCGAACCGGCCGTCCTGGATCTCGGCGAGGATCTCGCGCATCGCCTGACGGGTCTGCTCGGTGACGACGCGCGAGCCGCGGGTGTAGCCGCCGTACTCGGCCGTGTCGGAGACCGACCAGTACATCTTCGAGATGCCGCCCTCGTACATGAGGTCGACGATGAGCTTCATCTCGTGCAGGCACTCGAAGTAGGCCACCTCCGGCTGGTAGCCCGCCTCGATCAGGGTCTCGAAACCGGCCTTGATCAGCTCGGAGACGCCGCCGCACAGCACGGCCTGCTCGCCGAACAGGTCGGTCTCGGTCTCCTCGGTGAACGTGGTCTTGAGCGCGCCGGCGCGGGTGCCGCCGATGCCCTTGGCGTACGAGAGCGCCAGGTCGAGGGCCTTGCCGGAGGCGTCCTTCTCCACCGCCACCAGGCAGGGCACGCCGCGCCCCGCCTCGAACTGGCGGCGCACCAGGTGGCCGGGGCCCTTGGGCGCGACCATGCACACGTCGACGCCCTCGGGCGCCTCGATGAGGCCGTAGCGGATGTTGAGGCCGTGGCCGAAGAAGAGCGCGTCGCCCTCCCTGAGGTTCGGCGCGACGTGCTCGGCGTAGAGGTGGCGCTGGATGTGGTCCGGCGCCAGGATCATCGTGACGTCGGCCTCCTTGACCGCCTCCGACGGCGTGAGCACGCGCAGGCCGTCGTTCTCGGCCTTCTCGCGGCTCTTGGAGCCCTCGGGCAGGCCGACGCGCACGTCGACGCCGGAGTCACGCAGGGAGAGCGCGTGGGCGTGGCCCTGGCTGCCGTACCCCAGCACGGCCACACGGCGCCCCTGGATGATCGACAGGTCGGCCTGGTCGTCGTAGAAAATCTCGGTCACTTGCGAATAACCTTTCAGGCGGTACGGTCCAGTGCCCTGAGGGACCGGTCGGTGATGGAACGGGCGCCGCGGCCGATGGCCACCATGCCCGACTGGACGAGTTCTTTGATGCCGAACGGTTCGAGCACCTTGACGAACGCGTCGAGTTTGTCGGGGGTGCCGGTGACCTCGATGGTCACCGCGTCGGAGGCCACGTCGATGCAGCGGGCCCGGAAGAGCTGGACGAGCTCCAGCACGTGGGAGCGGCTGTCGGCGTCGGCCTTGACCTTGATCAGCGTCAGCTCGCGCTGCACGGACTGGGACGGGTCGAGCTCGACGATCTTGAGCACGTTCACCAGCTTGTTGAGCTGCTTGGTGACCTGCTCCAGCGGGAGCTCCTCGACGTTGACCACGATCGTCATGCGGGAGATGTCTTCGTGCTCGGTGGGCCCGACGGCCAGCGAGTCGATGTTGAAGCCCCGCCGGCTGAACAGCGCGGACACCCGCGCCAGGACACCCGGCTTGTTCTCCACGAGCACTGACAGCGTGTGTCTGCTCATTCTTCGTTCTCCCACGTCGGCGCCATGTCACGGGCGTACTTGATCTCGTCGTTGCTCGTCCCTGCCGCGACCATGGGCCAGACCATGGCGTCCTGGTGGACGACGAAGTCGACCACCACCGGCACGTCGTTGATCTCCATGGCCTTCTTGATGGTCGCGTCGACGTCCTCGGGACGCTCGCACCTCAGGCCAACACAACCATAGGCCTCCGCCAGCTTGACGAAGTCGGGGATCCGGCGGGTCGCCTGCAGGTCGGTGTTGGAGTAGCGCTCGTCGTAGAAGAGGGTCTGCCACTGGCGGACCATGCCGAGGTTGCCGTTGTTGATGACGGCGATCTTGATCGGCACGCCCTCCAGGGTGCACGTGGCCAGCTCCTGGTTGGTCATCTGGAAGCAGCCGTCGCCGTCGATGGCCCACACGACCGCGTCGGGGTCGCCCATCTTCGCGCCCATCGCGGCCGGGACCGCGAAGCCCATGGTGCCGGCGCCGCCGGAGTTGATGAACGCGCCCGGCCGCTCGTGCGCGATGAACTGGGCGGCCCACATCTGGTGCTGGCCGACCCCGGCCACGTAGTAGGCGTCGGGCCCGGCGATCGCGCTCAGCCGCTGCATCACGTACTGAGGAGCCAGCGAACCGTCGTCGAACTCGTCGTAGCCGAGCGGGTAGGTCTCCTTGTAGCCGTTGAGCGTCGTCCACCAGTCGGCGTAGTCGCCCTGCTGGCCGGACGCCTCGACGGCGGCGATCAGGTCGCCGATGACCTCCTTGCAGTCGCCCACGATCGGCACGTCGGCGTGGCGGTTCTTGGAGATCTCCGCCGGGTCGATGTCGGCGTGCACGATCTTGGCGTACGGGGCGAACGTGGAGAGCTGGCCGGTGACCCGGTCGTCGAACCGGACGCCCAGGCCGACGAGCAGGTCCGCCTGCTGCAGGGCGCCCACCGCGGAGACCGAGCCGTGCATGCCGGGCATGCCGAGGTGCTGGGGGTGGCTGTCGGGGAACGTGCCGCGCGCCATCAGCGTGGTGACCACCGGGATGCCCGTCAGCTCCGCCAGGCGGAGCAGCTCCTCGGAGGCGCGTGCCTTGTGGACGCCGCCGCCGACGTACAGCACCGGCCGCCGGGACTCGGCGATCAGCTTGGCCGCCTCGCGGATCTGCTTGGAGTGCGGCCGGGTGACGGGGCGGTAGCCGGGCAGCTGCATGACCGGCGGCCAGCTGAACAGGGTCTCGGCCTGCAGCGCGTCCTTGGAGATGTCGACCAGCACGGGCCCGGGGCGGCCGGTGGCGGCGATGTGGAACGCCTCGGCGATCGTCCGCGCGATGTCGTCGGCGTCGGTGATGAGGAAGTTGTGCTTGGTGATCGGCATGGTGATGCCGGAGATGTCGGCCTCCTGGAAGGCGTCCGTGCCGATCGCCCCGCTGGCCACCTGCCCGGTGATCGCCACGATCGGCACCGAGTCCATGTAGGCGTCGGCGATCGGAGTCACCAGGTTGGTCGCACCCGGCCCGCTGGTCGCCATGCACACGCCGACCTTGCCGGTGGCCTGCGCGTATCCCTCGGCCGCGTGCCCGGCGCCCTGCTCGTGCCGTACAAGCACGTGCCGGACCTTGGCCGAGTCGTACAGGGGATCGTAGGCGGGGAGGATGGCGCCGCCAGGGATCCCGAACACGGTGTCGACTCCCACGTGCTCCAAGGCCCTGACCAGGGCCTGTGCACCTGTCATCCGTTCGGTCATCGGCTCGTTCCTTGTGTGATCACACGTCAGGACATAAAAAATGCCCCTCCCCACGGGAAGTGGGAGCGGGGCGGCGCGCAGGTCGGAGTGCTTCGCTAACGGCCTGCGCGCCAGCGAAGTACTACGAGAATCTCACTGCGAAGCATGGCTTACACGATAGCCGCTCTGAACCGCCCGGTGTCAACTTGGTGGGACACAGGTCTCACACGCTGAGATCAAACGGTGAGATCAAACGGTGAGATCAAACGGTGAGACTGGTCCGCATCAGCGAGTCGACGCCCCTGGCCGCCATGGGCCGGGCCACGAGGAAACCCTGACCGCGGGTGCAGCCCATCTCGCGCAGCAGGTCGAGCTGCTCGGGCCGCTCGATGCCCTCGGCCACCACGATGAGCCCGAGGTCGTGGCCGAGCCGCACGATGGTCCGGGTGAGCAGGGTCAGCGTGTCGTCCTGGCCCAGCCCGGACACGAACGACGGATCGATCTTGATCATGTCGACCGGGAGCTGACGGAGGAAGGCCAGCGAGGCGTAGCCGGTGCCGAAGTCGTCGATGGCCAGCCGCACGCCCAGGGCGCGCAGCTCCGACAGCCGCTTGACGGTCTCGTCGGCGTCGTCGACGAGCATCTCCTCGATCACCTCAAGGGTGAGCGCGCAGGCGGGCAGCCCGCTCTCCTCCAGCGCCTCCTCGACCGTCTGCACGAACCGGGGGGCGGTGATCTGGCGGGCGGACAGGTTGAGCGACAGGCCGATGCCCCAGGACTCGGCCCGCCAGGCGGCCACCTCGCGGCACGCCTCGCGCAGGATCCACTCCCCCAGCGGCACGATGAGGCCGGTGTCCTCGGCCGGGCCGAGGAACTGGTCGGGCGGCACGAACACCGAGCCGCGGCACCACCGCACCAGCGCCTCGACCGCGGTCACCCGGGAGGTGGCCAGGTCGACCACGGGTTGGTACTCGATCGCGAACTGGTGCTCGATCAGCGCCCGCTGCAGGTCGGCGGCGAGCTCCAGCCTGCGGACCACGTCGGCGTGCATCTGCGCGGCGAACACCTCGACCCGGCGCCCGCCGAGCTCCTTGGCCCGCGCCATGGCCACGTCGGCGTTGCGGATCAGGTCGCCGGCGGGCACGTCGTCCTCGGCGAAGGCGACCCCGACGCTGCCGGTGAGCGCCACGTCGCGGTCGGCCACCCGGAACGGCTCCTGCGAGACCGCCCGCAGCAGGCGCTCGGCCAGGTCGACGGCGAGCTGCGCGTCGCCGCCGGTCTCGATGAGCACGGCGAACTCGTCGCCGCCCCACCGGGCGAGCGTGTCGTCGGGGCGTACGGCGCCGCGCAGCCGGCGCGCGGCCTGGCCGAGGAGGTAGTCGCCGCTGGCGTGGCCGACGGAGTCGTTGACGGAGGTGAACCCGTCGAGGTCGAGGAAGATGACCGCGACGTGGCCGGAGCCGCCGAGCACCTCGCGGGTGCGCTCCTCGAAGTAGGCGCGGTTGGGCAGGCCGGTGACGCCGTCGTGGAAGGTCAGGTGGGCGACCTGGTTGCGCAGCGCCTCCTCGTCGCTGATGTCGCGGGTGGTGACCAGGATCTGGTCCTCGCCGCTGGCGTGGCGGGTGGCGACGGATTCGGTGGGCCGCCAGGTGCCGTCGGCGGCGCGTACGCGGCAGGCGATGAGGCAGGCGCCGGGATTGGCGTCGTCCTCGTCGTCGAGGCCCATCGCGCGCAGCGACGACTGGATCTGCGGCACGTCCTCGGGGTGGATGTAGTCGAAGATCGATCCGCCGACGAGCTGCTCGGGGCGGTAGCCGTAGGTCTCCTCCACCCCGGCCCCGATCTCGTGCACGGTGCCCTCGTGGTCGCAGATGAGCACCACGTCGCCGGTGCTCTCGGCCAGGTCGCGCAGCTGCTTCTCGCCGCGCGAGAGCAGCGTGCGCAGCCGCAGGTTGACGCCCGACAGCACGAACAGGCGCAGCAGCAGGAGCAGCACCATCGAGGCGGCGACCACCACGACGCCGGTGACGGGCGCCTGCCGCCCCCCGCTCGACAGGTGGACGACCATGGTCACGGTGGCCACGGCGACCAGCGCCAGCGGCAGCAGGGCGACGAGGCTGCCCATGAGCGGCCAGGCCGTCACCTCGCGCGGCCGGGCCCAGGGCACGACGGTCAGCAGCAGGAACGCCGCCGGCGCGAGCGCCAGGCTCCACCCGGGCGGCCCGCCGCCGTCGAGCCTGGCCACGGCGCCGGCCAGGCTGGAGGTCGTGGTGGCCGCGAGCACGCACAGGCCGGCCACGCCGAGCGGCAGGGCGACGGCCCTGCCGGTGACCACGGAAGGCACCACCGCGCACGTCACCAGCAGCGCCAGCATGGGCGGCAGCATCGAGAAGGTGAACAGCGCCGGGTCGGCGGTGTTGTCGTAGACGTGGCGCAGCGCCACCACCCAGCCGACCACGAACAGCGCGGCGGCGGACAGGTAGGAGTCGGTGACGTGGCGGAGCACGACCAGGGCGGGCGGGCGGCGACCGCCGGCGACGAGCGCGCCCCCGCCGATCAGCACGGTGCCGAGCAGCACGAGCAGGTCGGCGAAGCTCACCATGAGGCTGGAGCTGTCGGTGAACGGGCGCACGGCCACGCCGAGTGCCCAGACCGCGGCGCCGCCGCCCATCCAGCGGATGCCCCTGGACATGGACCGGCGCTCGGCCGGCGGCCCGGAGGCGAGCAGCAGCGAGGCGGCGGCGAGCATGGCCGCGAGGAATCCGGCGACAGCGCCGATGTAGAGGGCCGGGCCGCCCGCAAGGAGCGCAGCCGCGACCCCGGCCGCGCCGATCGCCGCTCCGGCGGTCAGCGATGCCCGTGGATCACGCCAGCGGATCACAGTCGTTGCCCATCCCGTCCTCGAACCCTGCTCCCGTGGCCGCCGAAGCCCGGCGGGTCCACATCGCCAGTGTGTGTGGTCTCGGCTGCGCGGGTGGTGACAACGCCGATGTCGTCACCGATCTGATAACCACACGGACCAATTGCCGCCAAGAATTCCTTGACAGGAAGTCAGGAAACCTTGGATAGACGCAACCGTACGCACCGAAGGTCACGGCCCAGCCACGTTCCGGATTCTCCTCAGTACGCGTCGGTGATGATGTTGTCCAGCGGCTCGCCGCGGAGGTGTCTGGAGATTTGCGCCCGGATGAGCTTCAGCGTGCGCCGGCCGGAGGCGGGCGTGCTGCCGGCCACGTGGGGGGTGATCAGCACGCCGGGCGCGCTCCACAGGGGGTGGCCCTCGGGCAGCGGCTCCGGATCGGTCACGTCGAGCGCGGCCCGCAGCCGGCCGGCCTCCAGCTCGGCGACCAGCGCGCCGGTGTCGACCACCCCGCCCCTGGCGGCGTTGACCAGCACGGCGCCGTCCTTCATGCGGGCCAGGAATCCGGCGTCCACCATGCGGGCGGTGGCGGGGGTGGAGGGCACGAGCAGCACCACCACGTCCGCTTCCGGCAGCAGGCCGGGCAGCTCGTCCATGCCGTGGACGGGCCCGTACTCACTGTCGCGGGCGCTCCTGGCCACCCGGACGATCTCCACCTCGAAGCCCGCCAGGCGGCGCTCCAGCGCGCCGCCGATGGAGCCGTAGCCGACGATCAGCACGGTGGAGTCGGCGAGCGCCCCGGTGTGGCGGTAGGTCCACGCGCCGCGCCGCTGCGCGCCGGCGAACTCGGGGAACTCGCGGACGACCGCGATCATCGCTCCCGCCGCCCATTCGGCGGTGCCGGCGTCGTGCACGCCACGCGCGTTGCACAGCACCACGCCCTCCGGCAGGTGGGGGCGGTACGGGTCGACGCCCGCGGTCACGGTCTGGAGGAGGCGCAGCGAGCGCATGCGGGCGAGGATCCCGGGCACGTCGGACACCACGACGAGAGGCGGGACCCACACCTCGACGTCCTCGATCCCGGGCGGCTCCGGCACGTCGCGGTGGAACACCGCGCACTCCACGCCGGGCAGCTCGGACAGGACGTCGGCGACAGCGTCGGAGGGCACCCAGATCTTCATGCGGGAAACCTTAAGGGTCGGGAGTGAGTATGGGACACATGAGGCACATCTGGATGATCATCTTCCTGGCGGCGCTCACCGCCTGTTCAGGCGCGGACGGGGTGGCGACCACGCCCACGGCCTCCGTCAGCCCCGGGCGCTCCCCGGGCGAGCCCACGACGGTGGCGGAGAACCTCGCGGTGCCGTGGTCGATCGCGTTCCTGCCCGGCGGGGACGCGCTGGTGACCGAGCGCGACACCGCCCGGCTGGTCCGCGTGAGCGCCTCCGGCCAGGTCACCGAGGTGGCCAAGATCGACGGCGTCGTCCCCGACGGCGAGGGCGGGCTGATGGGGCTGGCGGTCAAGGACGACCAGGTGTTCGTCTACTACACCGCCGCCGAGGACAACCGGATCGTCCGCTACCGGTTCACCGGCGACGCGGTGTCGGATCCGCGGGTGATCGTCCAGGGCATCCCCAAGGGCGGCATCCACAACGGCGGCAGGCTGGCGTTCGGGCCCGACGGCCACCTGTACGCGAGCACCGGCGAGATCGGCGACCGGGAGCTGGCGCAGCAGCGCGACTCGCTGGCCGGCAAGATCCTGCGGATGACCCCCGACGGCGAGCCCGCGCCCGGCAACCCGTTCGGCACGCTCGTCTACAGCCTCGGCCACCGCAACGTGCAGGGCCTGGCCTGGGACGACCAGGGCAGGCTGTACGCGTCCGAGTTCGGCGCCAACAGCTTCGACGAGCTCAACCTGATCAAGCCGGGCGCCAACTACGGCTGGCCGGAGGTCGAGGGCCGCGGCGACAACCCCGCGTTCGAGAACCCGATCGTCACCTGGGACACCTCGGAGGCGTCGCCGTCGGGGCTGGCCTACGCCGACGGGTCGCTCTGGATGGGCGCGCTGCGCGGCGAGCGCCTGTGGCAGATCCCGCTGGCCGCGGACGGCTCGCCCGGCGAACCGGTGGCCCACTACTCCGGCGTCTACGGCAGGCTCCGCGCGGTCTCCACGGCTCCCGACGGGAAGCTCTGGGTGGGCACGAGCAACAAGGACGGCCGGGGCGACGTGCGTGACGGCGACGACAGGATCATCGCCGTCACGCCGTGACGGTCAGCTTCCGGAGGCGCAGACGACCTCGGCCCGCGGCCGGTACTTGGTGGTCAGCTTCTTGTCGCGCTTGACCACCTTGCCGTCGTTGTGGAAGACGCGGGTGACGTCGATGGTGAAGCCCTGCTGGCCGGGGCCGGCCACGCAGTCGGGGGCGTCGCTGGTCTCGCGGCGGAACGGGGTGAAGTCCCGCTTCTCGGACTCGACGGCCTCGACCTTCTCGTACCGCTTGGTGCTGTAGAGGGTGACGGTGACGGACGTCTCGGTGGACGCCGTCTTGATCAGCACGCCGTGGTCGGAGTCGTTGCGCCACTTCAGGTCGAGGTCGGGGTAGAGCAGCGCGGCGTCGCGGCCGGCCGGGTAGCGGGTCGAGTGGTAGTCCATCGGCGTGTGCGTCACGTCCTCGAAGCCGCCGTAGAAGACCGCGTTGTAGAGCGCGGTGGCGAACTGCGACGAGCCGCCGCCCATGATGGTGAGCAGCCGGCCGCCGACGATCTGCGGCGCCGGCACGTAGCCGCCCTCGGTGGTGCGCTCGCCGACCAGTTCGTTGAGCGAGAACGTCTGGCCCGGCCTGACCAGGTGGCCGTCCACGTCCGCGGCCATCTGCCTGATGTTGGTGACCCGCGGCTGGCAGCAGTCGAACATGGAGGTGAACGAGCCCACGGCCTCCTTGATGCCGAGCCCGCTCACCTCCTCGGTGGTGACGTCCGGCGGCGCGGCGGACAGCGTGACGGGGACGACCCGCTCGCCGCCGCGCCGCAGCATGCCGGTCACGTCGCGGGCGAGGCGCTCCTCGTCGATGCCGCGCCCCGCGCGGGAGGTGACGAGCCGGGGGCTGCCGTCGACGATCTCGTACGTGGCGTCGCGTGGCGCCTGGGCCGCGTCCACCAGGACGCTCTCCACGGGGCCGAGCGCCTTCGCGGCGTCGAAGCGGGGCTTCAGCGCCCCCTCGTCGTCGGCCACGAAGGTCAGGCTGGCCGCGATGGCCGCCGGGGTGAGCTGGGCCTGCTTGCCGTCGAGGGTCAGTGTGATCGGGCCGGCGACGGCGCGCCTGGCCTGGGTCCTGGCCCGGTTCACGGCCTCCTGCGTGGTGGCGGGCTCGGCCGGTTTCAGCGACAGCGACGCCTTGCCGCTGCCGGTGAGGAAGGCGGCGCTGATGGCCTTGACGGCCTCGCCCCGGTCGAGCAGCGCGCCGGGGCGCGGCTGGGTGACGACGGGCCGCAGCTCCTTGAACGTCACCTTGCCCTCGGTCGGAGGCTTGTCGACGGTCCCGGCCAGCGCCTCGACGGTCCTGGCGAGCTGGGAGGCGTCGACGGTGACCTGGGGTTCCAGCTCGGTGGTGCCGGTCAGCGCCCGCCACACCTCGCCGGGGCTGGGGAAGCCGCTGGGCACCTGGTTGATCGTGCTGACGACGTCCAGCTGCAAGCCGGCCTCGTCGGGCTGGACGGTGTCGCGGTGCTTGCCGACGGTCACCACGACGGGCTTGCTGAGCTCGGCGGCCAGTTCGGCGCGGAGCTTCTCGGCCGCCTGCGTGACGGTCAGGCCGCCGATGTCGACGCCGTCGACGCGGGTGCCTGGCAGTACGGTGCCGGACATCAGCACGGCCGGCACCAGGTAGGCCAGGAGGACGGCGAGGAGCACGAGCACGCCGACGGCGGGCAGCAGGCGGCGCCGCCTGGACGGCTCGGGGTCGGTGTAAGCGGGCGGCTGCGGCTCGGTGAAGGCCGGTGCGGGATTCACGCTGACCGGCCACGGCTGCGACTGCTGCGGGGCCGGGGGCGGCCCGCCGTTCGCGGCGGCCTGGGGGCCCTGGCCCGCGGGCGGGGACTCCGGCCGGCCCTGAGGGCCGAAGATGTCCCTGGACACACCGGGTGGAAGGCCTTCCACCTTCGGCTTCCTCGAAGTGGCGCGCGAGGGTAACGGCACCGAGGCGAACGGGTCGGTCGGTGATTCGATCGGTCCCGCGTTACGCACGCCTCAATCTCCTCCCTCTCCGCAGCCACTTCTCAGGAAACAGTAAGGCACGCGGGTACGGATATGTCACGAGAAACGACTACGGAAGTGTGTCAGCCGATCCAGCGGTACCGGTGTTCCGGTCTGCCCGCCGTCCCGTACCTGGGCCGCAGCTCGGCCCGGCGGGCGCCGCACAGGTACTCCAGATAGCGGCGGGCGCTGACCCGCGACAGCCCCGTCAGGGATGCGGTCTCCACGGCCGACAGGTCGCGGCCCGCCTCCCGCAGCACCGTGGCGACCAGCGCACAGGTCGCCTGCGACAGGCCCTTGGGCAGCGCCGGCGGGGTGCCGGTGACGCCGAAGAGCCGGTCCACGTCGTCCTGGTGGGCCTCCGGCCCGATGGCGCTGAGCTGCCTGCGGGTATGGGCGTACTGCTGGAGCCGCTCGGTGAGCGCGGCGGCGGCGAACGGCTTGATCAGGTAGTTGACCGCCCCGCCGCGCATGGCCTCCCTGACCGTCGGCACGTCGCGGGCCGCGCTGATGACCAGCACGTCCACGCCGCTGATCGCCTTGAGCACTTCCAGGCCGGACATGTCGGGCAGGTAGATGTCGAGCAGGACGAGGTCGGGCCGGGACCCGGCGACGGCCGTGATCGCGTCGGCCCCGTTGTGGGCGGTGGCCACCACCTCGAAGCCCGGCACCCTGGCGACGTAGCCGGCGTGGATGCGGGCCACCATGAAGTCGTCGTCCACGACCAGCACCCGGATGTCGCTCACGTCGCCGCCTCCTCGGGCAGCAGGGCGGTGAACACCGCGCCGCCGGAGTTGCGCACCCGCACCCAGCCGCCGCGGCGCAGGCAGGCCTGACGGGTGAGCGCCAGGCCGAGCCCGCGCGGCCCCGAGTGGGCCGCCTTGGTGGTGAACCCCTCGCGGAAGACCTCCTCCACCAGCTCCGGCGTGATGCCCGGCCCCGAGTCGCGCACCCGTACGCGCAGCCCGCCGTCCCCCGCCACGACCGAGACCTCGATCGTGCCGGCCCGGCCGTCGAGCGCGTCGATGGCGTTGGCCACCAGGTTGCCGACGACCAGGACCGCGTCCTGCGGGTCGCCGAGCGCCCCCTCGGGCACCGTGGAGTCGTCCGACAGCACCAGCCGGGCGCCGCGCTCGGCCGCCTCGGCCGACTTGGCCAGCAGCAGCGCGGCCAGCGTGGGGTCCTGCACCCGCTCGCGCAGCTCGCCCGCCTTCACGCCCGGGGTGGTGCTGGTGATGAACGCGATGGCGGCGTCGTGCTCGCCCATCTCCAGCAGCCCGACCACGGTGTGCATGCGGTTGGCGAACTCGTGCGCCTGGGCCCGCAGCGCCTCCGTCGCGCTGCTGGTCGACTCCAGCTCGCGGGCGAGGCGGACCAGCTCGGTGCGGTCGCGCAGGGTGATCACCCAGCCGCTCTGCCGGCCCCGTACGGACACCGGGGTGCGGTTGAGCACCAGCACCCGCTCGCCGTGCAGGACCACCCGGTCCTCGCCGGGGTCGGCGCCGCCGAGCACGTCGCGCATGCGGTCGGAGACCGGCATCCGGGTCAGGTCGTCGCCGACGTCGCCGAGCAGCTCGCGGGCGGCGTCGTTGACCAGCGTCACCCGGCCGTCGAGGTCGAGCGCGAGCACGCCTTCCTTGACGCCGTGCAGCACGCCCTCGCGCTGTTCCAGCAGGGCGGCGATCTCGCGCGGCTCCAGCCCGAACGTCTGCCTGCGCACCCTCGCGGTGATCAGGGCGGCCGCGGCGAGCCCGGCGACGAGCACGGCCGTCGCGGTCCACAGCAGCGGCGGCAGCGCGCCCGCCACCTCGCCGATGACCGTGGTCTCCAGCACGCCGACCGAGACCAGGCCGATGACCTCGCCGTACTCGTCGCGCACCGGGGTCTTGCCGCGGACCGTGATGCCGATCGTGCCCTTCTGGGTGCCCACCCAGTCGCCGCCGGTGGTGAGCACGTAGCTGCCGTCGGTGGACAGCCGGTGGCGGATCAGCGAGGCGTTGGGGTGGGCGTAGCGGACCTGGTCGGCGTTGGCGATCACCACGTAGTCGGCGCCGGTGGTCTGCTGCACGCTCAGCGCGAGCGGCTGCAGCACGGTCTCCGGCCGGCGCAGCTTGAACGCCTCGCGCACCTGCGGCAGGGCGGCGACCGACTGGGCGATGGCCAGCGCCCGCTGCTCGTAGCGGGAGTCGTACTGGTTGCGGGTGTGCTGTGCCCAGACAGCGGCGGTGCTGCCGACGGCGAGCAGCACGATCGCCATCTGGAGCACGAACAGCTGGGTGCCGAGTCTCACGCAGCACATGCAAACAGCGCCAGGTCACGGGCCGGTTGCGACCAATACGACCACTACGACCGCTACCTGCAGAGTCTCGACGCGGGCGCTCACGGGCCGCACGATCCAGGGTTCATAGATGTGAAACCCCATGGAGTTGATCATGCGTTTGCGTATCATCGCCGCGCTCGCGGCGTTCTCCGTCGCGGCGGCCGGCTGCGGCGGCGGCAGCGGCGGCGGCACCACGACCCTGCGCATCATGGCCCCGGCCTCGCCCGGCGGCGGCTGGGACCAGACCTCACGCACCGCGGAGCAGGCGCTGAAGTCCGTCGCGCCGGACCGCGGCGTCGAGGTCTTCAACGTCCCCGGCGCCGGCGGCACGATCGGGCTGGCCCAGCTCGCCGGTGAGCAGGGCAACGGCAACCTGCTGATGACCATGGGCCTGGTCATGGTCGGCGCCATCGAGCAGAACAAGTCCAAGGTCACGCTGGCCGAGACGACGCCGATCGCCAAGCTGACCGAGGAGTACGAGATCGTCGTGGTCCCGGCGGAGTCCCCGCTCCAGTCGCTGCAGGACCTGGTGGCCGCGTGGAAGGCGGACCCGGCGAAGGTGTCGGTCGCGGGCGGCTCGGCCGGCGGCACCGACCACATCGTGGCCGGGCTCATGGCCAAGGCTGCGGGGGTCGACCCCAAGCAGGTCAACTACATCGCGCACTCAGGCGGCGGCGAGGCGCTCAACGCGCTGCTCGGCAACAAGGTCACGATCGGCGTCTCGGGCGTCGGCGAGTTCGCCGAGCACGTCAAGTCCGGCAAGCTGCGCGCGCTCGGCGTCACCTCCGGCGAGCGGCTGCCCGAGCTGGACGCGCCCACGCTGAAGGAGGGCGGCCTGGACGTGGAGCTGGCCAACTGGCGCGGCTTCGTGGCCCCCGGCGGGCTCGCCGACGCCGACCGGCAGGCGCTGACCGACCTGGTCACCAAGATGCGCGACTCGCAGCCGTGGAAGGACGCGGTGGCCAAGAACGGCTGGATCGACTCGTTCATGACCGGCCAGGAGTTCGACGCCTACCTGAAGTCCGAGGAGACCCGGGTCAAGGGCATCATCGCCGAGATGGGGCTCGTGTCCTGATGTCCTCACCCGAGGAGCCCACTCTTCAGGAGACCGGGCGCAAGCGCGGCCTTTGGCGGCCCGAGCTGGGGCTGGCCCTGGTGGTGCTCGGTCTCGGCGTGTTCGTCGTCGTGGGCACGCTCGACGTGTCGGCCGCGGCCTCCCGGCTCGGGCCGGGGCCGCGGTTCTTCCCCATGCTGGTCGGCGGGGCGATGATCCTCATCGGCCTGTTCTACGTGGCCGACGTGCTGCGCGGCGGGCGCGGCGACCCGGAGGAGAGCGAGGACGTGGACGCCGAGGCGCCCGCCGACTGGCGCGGCGTCGGCCTGGTGAGCGGCGTCTTCCTGGCCTTCACCGCCGTGCTGGACGTGCTCGGCTGGATCATCGCGGCGAGCCTGCTGTTCTTCGGGCTGTCACTGGCGCTCGGCGCCGAGCACAGGGTCCGCGCGGCCCTGATCGCGGTGGTGCTGGCCGTCTCGACGTACCTGACGTTCGTCGAGGGGCTGGGCGTCACGCTGCCCGCCGGGCTGCTGTCGGGGGTGATCTGAGTGGAGTCGCTGGGGCTGCTGCTCGACGGGTTCGCCGCCGCGCTGACGCCGGTCAACCTGCTGTACGCGCTCGTCGGCGTCACACTCGGCACCCTGGTCGGCGTGCTGCCGGGCATCGGGCCGGCGATGACCGTGGCGCTGCTGCTGCCGATCACCTTCACGGTGCCGCCGGCCAGCGCGTTCATCATGTTCGCCGGCATCTACTACGGCGGCATGTACGGCGGCTCGACCACGTCCATCCTGCTCAACACGCCCGGCGAGTCCTCCTCCATGATCACCGCGCTGGAGGGCAACAAGATGGCCAGGCGCGGGCGGGCCGCGCAGGCGCTGGCCACGGCGGCCATCGGCTCGTTCGTGGCGGGCACGATCGCCACCGCGCTGCTGGTGTTCGCGGCGCCTGCCGTGGTGAGCTTCGCGATCTCGTTCGGTCCCGAGGACTACTTCGCGCTGGCGATCCTGGCCTTCACCGCGGTGTCGTCGGTGCTGTCGCGGTCGGTCGTGCGCGGGCTGGCCTCGCTGGTGCTGGGGCTGGCGATCGGGCTGGTCGGCATCGACCAGCAGACCGGGCAGGCCCGGCTCACGCTGGGCGTCCCGCAGCTCCTCGACGGCATCGACGTGGTGATCGTCGCGGTCGGGCTGTTCGCCGTGGGCGAGGCGCTGTACGTGGCCTCCCGGCTGCGGCACGCCCCGCCGGACGTCGTACCCGTCGGGCGGGCCTGGATGGGCCGCTCGGACTGGGGCCGGTCGTGGCGGCCGTGGCTGCGCGGCACCGCGCTCGGCTTCCCGTTCGGCGCGCTGCCCGGCGGCGGCGCCGAGATCCCCACGTTCCTGTCGTACGCGGCCGAGAAGCGGCTCGCCCGCGGCGTGGCGCGGGAGGAGTACGGGAAGGGCGCGATCGAGGGCGTGGCCGGGCCCGAGGCGGCCAACAACGCCTCGGCGGCGGGCACCCTCGTGCCGCTGCTCACGCTGGGGCTGCCGACCTCCGCCACGGCCGCGATCATGCTGGCGGCCTTCCAGCAGTACGGGCTGCAGCCCGGGCCGCAGCTCTTCGACCACAACCCGGCGCTGGTGTGGGCCATGATCGCGTCGCTGTTCATCGGGAACACGATGCTGCTCGTGCTGAACCTGCCGCTCGCGCCGGTCTGGGCCAAGCTGCTGCGGATCCCGCGCCCGTACCTCTACAGCGGGATCATCCTGTTCGCGGCGCTCGGCGTCTACGCGCTGAACGCCAGCGCGGTGGACCTCGTGGTGCTGTTCGTGCTCGGGCTGCTCGGGTTCGCCATGCGGCGGTTCGGGCTGCCGGTCGCGCCCGCGGTGATCGGCATGATCCTGGGGCCGATGGCGGAGATCCAGCTGCGGCGGGCGCTGGCCATCGGCGCCGGCGACGTGACCGTGCTGGTGGGCAGCCCGGTCGCGGTGGTGCTGCTCGGGCTGTCGCTGCTGGCCCTGCTGACGCCGCTGCTGCGGGGCTTCATGGCCAGACGGCGGATGCCGCCGCTGCCGGTCTCGCACGAGGACTGACACCAGGACTGAACGGCGCGGCCCCGGACATCACCCGGGGCCGCGTCCGTCTCAGACCGCCGCGGCCGCGGGGACGGGGGTTCCGGCCCGCACGGCGCGGGGCACGATCAGCAGCCCGGCCGCCGCTATGACCAGGGTCGCGGTGAACACCGTCCAGTAGGCCCCGCCGGCCGCGATGAACAGCGCGGAGGTGACGGCGACCGCCACCACCGAGAACACCGACTCGCCCAGGTGCAGCGCCCCGCTGTTCTCGCCGGCCTCGCCGGGGGCCGACAGCTCCAGCGTGAGCACCGACAGCGTCGGGTAGATCAGCCCCATCCCGAACCCGGCCGCGATCCAGGCCGGGTAGGCCAGCTCCAGCGGCACCCCGGGGAACGTCACGGCCCCCATCGCCACGATGCCCGCCGACAGCGCCACCGAGCCCAGCCGCAGGTTCGTGCTCCGGCTGAACACCTCGCGCCCCTGCAGCCAGGAGGCGAGCGACCAGGTCAGCGCGCCACCGGTGAGCGCGATCCCGGCGGTGAACGGCGACATGCCGCGCTCCTCCTGCAACATGAGCGGCACCATCACCTCGGCCGCGAAGAACGCCCCGGTGGCCAGGCCGCGCAGCCCCACCACCGCCGGCAGCCCTCTGGCGGCCCTGAGCGTCCCGGGGGGCAGCAGCCTGGGCAGCGCCACGGCCAGGATCACCAGCCCGATCGCCAGCAGCGCGAACCGCCCGTCGCTCCCGTACTGCATGAGGGCCGCCGCCACGGCCGTCACCGCCGCCCACGCGATCTTGCCCATGAGCCCCGGCGCCGGGGCGCCCTGGCCGCCGCGCACCGGCTGGCCGACCAGCCCGCGCGCCAGCACCAGCCCGGCCGCCACGGTCAGGAACGGCACCAGCAGGAACACCCACCGCCAGCCCAGCGTCTCCACGATCACGCCGACGATCGCCGGCCCCACCATCGACGGCACCACCCACGCGGTCGCGAACAGCGAGAACACCCGGGGATGCAGCTCCTCGGGATAAACCCGGGCCACCACCACGTACAGCGCCACGTTCACCAGCGCCCCGCCGAACCCCTGGATCAGCCGCCCGGCGATCAGCACCTCCATGGCCGGCGCCAGCCCCGCCAGCGTCAGCCCGCCGATAAACGCGGCCGCGCCGGTCCAGAGCGGCGGGAGCGGCCCGCGCACGTCCGCCCACCGGCCGCCGAGCACCGTGCCCACCACCCCGGCCGCCAGCGCGCTGCTGAAGGCCAGCCCGTAGAGCTCGAACCCGCCGAGCTCACGCGCCACCACCGGCATCGCCACCGCGACCGCCACATATTCGAAGGCCACCAGTGACACCATCGCCACGAGGCCCGCGGTCAGAGCAGATGTCTTCATACCGGAGACGGTAGATCCGCTCCTCGCGGAAAACCTCCAGCCACGGCCGTAGGCCGGGGTACGCGGATCGTCCTAGGTCCCGCCCCCACGCGTGGAGGGCGGGACCTAGGACCTACTCGGAGACGCCCAGCTTCTCCAGGATGAGCTGACGGGCGCGGGCCGCGTCGGCCTTGCCCCGGCTGGCCTTCATCACGCCGCCGACCAGCGCGCCGACGGCCGCGATCTTGCCGGAGCGCACCTTCTCGGCGGCGTCGGCGTTGCCCGCCAGGACCTCGTCGATCATCGCCGACAGCTCGCCCTCGTCGTTGACGATCTTCAGGCCGCGCTTCTCGACCACCTCGTCGGGGGCGCCCTCGCCGCCGAGCACGCCCTCCAGCACCTCGCGGGCCAGCTTGTCGTTGAGCGCGCCTGAGGCGACCAGCTCGGTCACCTTGGCCACCTGCGCGGGCGTGATCGGCAGGTCGGCCAGCGCCACGCCGGTCTCGTTGGCGCGGCGGGCCAGCTCGCCCATCCACCACTTGCGGGCGTCGGCCGCGGGCGCGCCCGCGGCGACCGTGGCCTCCACCAGGTCGATGGCGTCGGCGTTGTGCATGGCCCGCATGTCGAGGTCGGACAGCCCCCACTCGGCCTGCAGCCGCTTGCGCTTGACCGTCGGCAGCTCGGGCAGCCCCGCCTTGAGCTCCGCCACCCACGCCGGGTCCGGCGCGATCGGCACCAGGTCGGGCTCGGGGAAGTAGCGGTAGTCCTGCGCCTCCTCCTTGGACCGGCCGGACGTGGTGGTGCCGGTGTCCTCGTGGAAGTGACGGGTCTCCTGCACGATCCGGCCGCCGTCGGCGAGGATCGCGGCCTGCCGCTCGATCTCGCCGCGCACCGCGCGCTCGACGCTGCGCAGCGAGTTGACGTTCTTGGTCTCGGTACGGGTGCCCCACTCGGACGCGTCGCGCGGCATGAGCGAGACGTTCACGTCGCAGCGCAGCGAGCCCTCCTCCATGCGCACGTCGGAGACGCCCAGCGAGCGCATGATCTCGCGCAGCTCGGTGACGTAGGCCTTGGCCACCTCGGGCGCGAGCCGGTCGGTGCCGGGGATCGGCTTGGTGACGATCTCGACCAGCGGGATGCCGGCCCGGTTGTAGTCGACGATCGAGTAGTCGGCGCCGTGGATGCGGCCGGTGGCTCCGCCCACGTGGGTCGACTTGCCGGTGTCCTCCTCCAGGTGGACCCGCTCGATCTCGATCCGCACGGTCTCGCCGTCGACCTCCACGTCGAGGTAGCCGTCGAAGCAGAGCGGCTCGTCGTACTGGGAGATCTGGTAGTTCTTCGGCATGTCCGGATAGAAGTAGTTCTTCCGAGCCATGCGGCACCACTCGGCGATCGAGCAGTTGAGCGCCAGGCCGATCCTGATCGTGGACTCGATCGCCATGGCGTTGGCCACGGGCAGCGCCCCCGGCAGCGCCAGGCAGGTCGGGCACACCTGCGTGTTGGGCGGCGCGCCGAAGGTGGTCTTGCAGCCGCAGAACATCTTCGACGCGGTGCCCAGCTCGACGTGCGTCTCCAGCCCGAGCACGGGCTCGAAGCGAGCGAGCGCCTCGTCGTACGGCATGGCCGTCTCGACAGTCATGATGAGGTCCTTCGTTCAGATCGCATGCGAACCAGCTCCTAGAGCGCCGGGGCCTTGGCCAGCAGGCTGCCGCCCCAGCGGCTTTCGAGGGCCTGCTCCACGGCGGCGCCGACCCGGTAGCAGCGGTCGTCGCCCAGGACCGGGGCCATGATCTGCAGGCCCACCGGCAGGCCGTCCTCGTCGGCCAGGCCGCACGGCACCGAGATGGCCGCGTTGCCCGTCAGGTTGGACGGGATCGTGTAGAGGTCGGCGAGGTACATCGCCATCGGGTCGTCGGCGCGCTCGCCGATCGGGAACGCCGTCGTCGGCGTCGTCGGCGAGACGAGCACGTCGACCTGGTGGAAGGCGGCCTCGAACTCGCGCGAGATGACCGTGCGGACCTTCTGCGCCTGGCCGTAGTAGGCGTCGTAGTAGCCGCTCGACAGGGCGTACGTGCCCAGCATGATGCGCCGCTTGACCTCGGGACCGAAGCCGGCGGCCCTGGTCAGCGCCATGACCTCCTCGGCGCTGCGGTCGCCGTCGTCGCCCACGCGCAGGCCGTAACGCATGGCGTCGAAACGGGCCAGGTTGGAGGAGCACTCCGACGGCGCGATCAGGTAGTAGGCCGGCAGGGCGCTCGCGAACGCCGGGCAGGACACCTCGACGACCTTGGCGCCGAGCGACTCCAGGAGCTGCACGGTCTCGTTGAAGCGGGCCAGCACGCCGGCCTGGGCGCCCTCGCCCGCGGCGAACTCCTTGACGACGCCGATGCGCATGCCGGAGACGTCGCCGTGGCGCGCGGCCTCGACGACGGACGGCACCGGGGCGTCGATGGAGGTCGAGTCCATCGGGTCGTGGCCGGAGAACACCTCCTGCAGCAGCGCGGCGTCGAGCACGTTGCGGGCGAACGGGCCCGGCGTGTCGAGCGAGCTGGCGAAGGCGATCAGCCCGTAACGGGACGAGCCGCCGTAGGTGGGCTTCATGCCGACGATGCCGGTGACGGAGGCGGGCTGGCGGATCGAGCCGCCGGTGTCGGTGCCGGTCGCCAGCGGGGCCTCGTAGGCGGCCACGGCGGCGCTGGAGCCGCCCGACGAGCCGCCGGGCACCCGGGTCAGGTCCCACGGGTTGTGGGTGGCGTGGTAGGCCGAGTTCTCCGTGGAGGAGCCCATCGCGAACTCGTCCAGGTTGGTCTTGCCCAGGATGACCAGCCCGGCCTCGCGCAGCCGCCGGGTGACGGTCGCGTCGTAGGGCGGACGCCAGCCTTCGAGGATCTTGGACGCGGCCGTGGTCGGCATGTCGTGGGTGGTGAAGATGTCCTTGTGCGCGATGGGCACCCCGGCCAGCGGCCCGAGCTTCTCGCCCGCCCGCAGCCGGGCGTCCACGGCCCGCGCCTGTCCCAGCGTGGTCTCGCGGTCGACGTGCAGGAACGCCTTGACCTGGGGCTCCACCTCGGCCATCCGATCGAGGTGGGCCTCGGCCACCTCGACCGCGGACACCTCACCGGCGGCGATCATCGCGCCGAGCTCGGCGGCGGTCTTGCGGATCAGGCTCATGCCTCCTCCCCGAGGATGCGCGGCACCCGGAAGCGGTCGTCCTCGACGGCGGGAGCGCCCGACAGGGCCTGCTCGGGCGTCAGGGACTGTCGCACCTCATCGGGACGGAAGACGTTGGTCAGAGGCAGAGCGTGCGACGATGGCGGCACGTCCTCGGCGGCGACCTCGGCCACCTTCGCGACCGACTCGATGATGGCATCGAGCTGCGTGGCGTAGTGGTCGAGCTCGTCGTCGGTGAGCGCCAGCCTGGACAACCGGGCCAGATGCGCGACCTCGTCGCGGGTTATGGCGGACATGAGTCGTTGAACCCGTTTCGTGGATGGAGTTTGGACACTCACATCCTAGGGGCCTTGACGGATCGCCTCAGAACCCTTAACCACCTGGTAACACCAGTGGCGTGACGCCTCAGACGGTCTGGGGGAACTCCTCGCCGTACTCGTACTCGCGCTCCTGACGCTCGCGGAGCCAGGCGGTGGCGTCGGCGGCCGGCATCGGCTCGCAGAACAACCACCCCTGGCCCAGGTCGCAGCCGATCTCGGCGAGGCGGAGCGCGACCGTCTCGGACTCGACGCCCTCCGCAACGGAGCGCAGGCCGAACGAGCGGACCAGGTCGACGATGGAGCGGACGATGCGGTCGTCGTCGGCGGAGTCGGCCATGCGGCGCACGAAGGAGGAGTCGATCTTCACTTCGGAGATCGCCAGCCGCTGCAGCCGGATGAGCGACGAGTAGCCGGTGCCGAAGTCGTCGAGCGCGAGCGGCACGCCGAGCGCGGCCAGCGCCTTGATGGTCTCCTGGGTGTAGACCTGCTCGCCGGTCAGGATGCGCTCGGTGACCTCCAGCTGGATCGCGGCCGGCGGCAGCCGGTGCCTGGCCAGGCCGGCTTCGAGCTGCTCGGGCAGGGCGGGGCCGAGCAGGTCGCGGGCGGAGATGTTGACCGAGATCTGCACCCGCAGGCCGGTCTGCCACCAGCGGGCGGCCTGCTCCAGCGCCTCGTCGACGACGTAGGCGGTGAGCTGGCGCATCAGGTAGGACTGCTCGGCCAGCGGGATGAAGTCCGACGGCCCGATGGCGCCGTGGACCGGGTGGTGCCAGCGCAGCAACGCCTCCACCCCGTCGACGGCGCCGCCGGCCAGGGCGACCTTCGGCTGGTAGTGCAGGCGCAGCTCACGGCCGTCGAGCGCGCGGCGCAGGTCGCCCAGCAGGTTGAGGCGTTCGGGCGAGTTGCGGTCCTTGTCCGGCTGGTAGATCTCGACGCCGGTGCGGCCCTCCTTGGCCAGGTACATCGCCACGTCGGCGCGCTGGAGCAGCAGCTCGAAGTCGGGCGCGTGGTCGGGATAGAGGGCGATGCCGACGGAGCCGTCGAGGTCGAACGACATGCCTTCGAGCCGCACCGGCTCGGTGAGCGCGGCCCGCAGCCGGGCGGCCACCTCGCGGGCGGCGTGGGCGTCCCTGATGGACGGCAGCAGCACGGCGAACTCGTCGCCGCCGAGCCGGGCCACCACGTCGCCGGGCCGCACGGAGTGGGTGAGCCGGTGGGCGACGAGTTGCAGCAGCCGGTCGCCGACCGGGTGGCCCATCGTGTCGTTGACCTCCTTGAACCGGTCGAGGTCGATGAGGAACAGGCCGACCCGCTCGTCATGGCGGGCCTCGGCCAGCGCCTCCTCGGTGCTGACGATGAGCATCTTGCGGTTGGGCAGCCCGGTCAGCTCGTCGTGCAGCGCCTGGTGGTCGCGGCGCATGGAGAGCGTGGCGGTGAAGTAGACGGCCGCGAGCGGGGCCACGAACAGCGGCACCAGCCCGGGTGAGTGGTTCATCACGACGACGACCAGCGGGGCCAGCCCGAGCAGCCCGGCGTACACCAGGGCCTGCGGCCCGATCGAGGCGCGCAGCACCCGCAGGATGGAGCGGCGTTCGTGCAGCGCCACGGCGCCGCACACGAGGGTGGCGCGGGTGGCGAAGTAGGCGACCCCGGCCAGCGCGATGGCCGGCAGCGCGTCGCCGGTCGGCACCCACGGCACGGCCGGGTTCGGCGCGTGGCCGAACGCGCCGATCACGACGGCGGCGGCGGTGAGCGCGAGCGTCGACTGGGCGATGTTGAACATCACCCGGTGCCAGGCCTTGCGGGTGGCGATGCCGTTGACGATGACGGCCACGGCCTGCAGGAGCACGGCCACGGGCAGGCCGAGGTAGAGCAGGACCGCGAAGGTGAACATGGCGGAGGGGTACGTGCCGCCCACCGCGGTGGCGGAGGACACCATGACCGGCCGCAGCTCGCCCAGGACGACCAGCACCGCGAGCACCCAGAACAGCGGCGTGCGGACGAGCTCCGTCAAGGGGCCCGGGTCCAGTCTCAGCACGGCCACGAGGAGCGCGGTGAAGCCGATCACGGTGACGCCCGCGAGGAACGCCCACAGGGGCGTGCCGGCGCGCGGCCCGGTGTCGCGGGTGTCGGTTGGGTCAGTCATCGTTAACGAAACCCCCATTAGTTCACTATGGGAGGGTACGACCATAACCCACTTCTCGCAGCCAAGTGCGTACGTTCCGTCACATCTCCTCCCCGGCCTGCACCCACCCTCCGTAGTTACCTGGTCAACGCCCTGTATTCGCAGAAACTTCCCGAGCGTCACTATTCGGGCGTGACCGCCAGCTCCGCGGCGGCGTCGGGCCCGTGTTCGAGCAGGGTCGCGAAACCCTCGTCGGTCAGAATGGGGATCTTGAGGCTGACGGCCTTGTCGTACTTGGACCCGGCGTTCTCGCCGGCGATCAGGAACGACGTCTTCTTCGACACCGATCCGGTCACCTTGCCGCCCCTGGCGGTCAGCTCCGCGCCCGCCTCGTCGCGGGTGTGGCCGGCCAGCGTGCCGGTGACCACGAACGTGAGCCCCGCCAGCGTCTGCGGCAGCTCGGAGACGGCCGGGGCCTCCTCCTCCATGCGGACGCCCGCGCGCCGCCACCGCTCGACGATCTCGCGGTGCCAGTCGACCTGGAACCACTCCTTGATGGTGACCGCCATCCGCGGGCCGATGTCCTCGACCGCGGCGAGCTCCTCCTCGGTGGCGTTCATGACGGCGTCGACGGAGCGCAGCTCGGCGGCCAGCTTCTGCGCGGTCGGCGGGCCGACGTGGCGGATCGACAGCGCGACCAGCACCCGCCAGAGCGGCGCCTCCCGCTTGACCCGGTCGAGCTCGGCGATGAGCTGGTGGGCGGCCTGGCTGGGCCTGCCGTCGGCGTTGGAGAACAGCGAGACGACCTTCTCCTCGCCGGTCTTCGGGTCGATCTTCGGCAGGCCGGACTCCTGGTCGCGGACCACCGACCTGATCGGCACCAGCCGGTCCAGCGTGAGGTCGAACAGGTCGGCCTCGGTGCGGACCACCGGCTCCTGCGGCGGCACCGGCTGGCTGAGCGCGGTCGCGGCGACGTAACCCAGGCCCCGGATGTCGAGCGCGTTGCGGTGGGCGGCGAAGTAGAGGCGCTCGCGGATCTGCGCGGGACAGCCTCGCGCGTTGGGGCAGCGCAGGTCGGCGTCGCCCTCCTGCTCGTAGGCCAGCTCGGTGCCGCACTCCGGGCAGTGGGTGGGCATGGCGAAGGCCCGCTCGGAGCCGTCGCGCAGCGCGGTGACCGGGCCGATGATCTCGGGGATGACGTCGCCGGCCTTGCGCAGGATCACCGTGTCGCCGATGAGCACGCCCTTCTTCTCGACGACGGCGGCGTTGTGGAGCGTCGCCCGGTTGACGGTCGAGCCGGACACCACCACCGGCTCCATCACGCCGAAGGGCGTCACCCGGCCGGTGCGCCCGACGCCGACCTGGATGTCGAGCAGCTTGGTGTTGACCTCCTGGGGCGGGTACTTGTAGGCGATGGCCCAGCGCGGCGCCCGCGAGGTGGAGCCCAGCTCGCGCTGGATGCGGAACCGGTCGACCTTCACGACCACGCCGTCGATCTCGTAAGCGGGATCGTGACGATGCTCGCGGTAGTGCTCGATGTAGGCGTTGACCTCGTCGAGCCCGTCCACGACCCGGTAGAGGTCGCTCACCGGCAGCCCGAACCCGCGCAGCCGCTCGTAGACCTGCGACTGCGACCGCGGCTCCGCCGCGCCCTCCCAGACGCCCACGCCGTGGACGAGCATGCGCAGCGGCCGCTTGGCGGTGACGCGCGGGTCCTTCTGCCTGAGCGTGCCGGCGGCGGAGTTGCGCGGGTTGGCGAACGGCGGCTTGCCCTCCTCCACGAGCTGCTCGTTGAGCAGCTTGAACTCGTCGACCGGGATGTAGACCTCGCCGCGCACCTCGACCAGGCTGGGGACGTCGTCGCCGGTGAGCCGGTGCGGGATGTCCCTGATCGTGCGCACGTTGGCGGTCACGTCGTCGCCCACCCGCCCGTCGCCGCGGGTGGCGCCGCGCTCCAGCCTGCCGTCGCGGTAGACCAGCGCGATGGCCAGCCCGTCGATCTTCAGCTCGCAGAGGTAGGGGCCGGGATCGCCTTCGGCCAGCCGCTCGGCCCTGGTCAGCCAGGCGGTCATGCCGTCGGCGTCGAAGACGTTGTCGAGGCTCTCCATGCGGGCCAGGTGGTGGACCTTGGTGAACTCGCCCGAGACCGGCGCGCCGACCTTCTGGGTGGGCGAGTCGGGCGTCTGCAGCTCCGGATGGGCCTTCTCCAGCTCCAGCAGCTCGCTGAACCAGGTGTCGAACTGCGCGTCGCTGACGGTCGGCGCGTCTTCGACGTAGTAGCGGTAACGCGCCTCCTCGACCAGCTCGCTCAGCTCGGCATGCCGCTGCCGCGCCGCCGCCGGCATGTCCCCCTGCTCGCTCACGGCGTCTCCTTCCGTACGAACACCCCTGGCCGAACGGTATCGCGCGGCACCGTCACTCCTGGAGGTCGCGCGCGGGGTCGTCCTTGATCACCTGGGCGGCCTTCCGGCAGGCGGCCAGCGCCGACCTGGCGTAGCCGGGCGAGGCGCCGGCGAGCCCGCAGGCGGGCGTGAGCACGATCTTCCCGGCCAGCTCCTCCGGCGCGAACCCGAGCCGCCGCCACAGCTCCAGCGCGGGCCGGGCCACCGCCGAGTAACGGGGCAGCCGCGTGTCGGTCGCGGGCACCACGCCGAGGAACAGCCCGACGCCGGCCTCGACCAGCTCGCCGATCGACTCCTCGTCCCTGCGCCTGATCAGCGACGCGTCCGCGGACACCGCCCGCACCCCCGCCCGGCGCAGCAGCGCGTACGGCACGGAAGGGGCGCAGCAGTGGACCACCACGTCGGGGAAGGCGCGCAGCGACTCCTCCACCCGCCACTCCTCGGCGGCGGGCAGCCGCCCGAACCCGGACGCGGTCGGCACCGTGCCGTTCAGCACGCCGGGCAGGCCGGGCTCGTCCAGCTGGAGCACGAGGTCGGTGACGCCGGGCATCCGCCGGCGCACCTCGGCGCAGTGGTCGGCGACGCCCTGCGCGAGCGAGGCGGCCAGGTCGCGCACCGCGCCCGGGTCGGACAGAACCTTGTCGCCGTGACGCAGCTCGATCGCGCCCGCCAGCGTCCACGGCCCGCAGACCTGCAGCTTCAGCGGCCCCACGTAGCCGTCGCCGACCTCCTCCAGCCCGTCGAGGTCGCGCCGCAGATGGTCGACGGCCCGCTGGTGGTCGCGCCCCGGCCGCCCCGCCAGCCGCCACCCGGACGGCTGCACCTCCACGGGCAGGTCGACGAGCAGCCCCGCCGTCCGCCCCACCATGTCGGCGCCGACCCCGCGCGCCGGCAGCTCCGGCAGGTAGGGCAGCCCCGGCACCTCCCCGAACACGACCCGCAGCGCCTCAAGATGATCATCGCCGGGATGCGACCCGACCCCGGTGGCTTCCCACGTCAGCATGGGCACAAGCGTAGGGTGTGTCAGATGAAGCTCACGAAGTACGGGCACGCCTGCGTACGCCTGGAGAAGGACGGCAAGGTCCTGGTCATCGACCCCGGCACCTTCACCCGGGACCCGGTGCTCGACGGCGCCGACGCGGTGCTCATCACCCACCAGCACCCCGACCACCTGGACGTCGACCGGCTGGCCGCCGCCTCCCCCGATCTGGAGGTGTGGACGTGCGAGGCCGTCGCCGCCGAGCTCGACGAGCTGCCGCTGAAGGTCGGCGTGGTACGTCACGGCGACGACTTCCAGGCGGCCGGGTTCCGGGTGGACGTGTTCGGCGAGTGGCATCTGAAGAACCATCCCGACCTGCCGATCGTGCAGAACGTCGGCTTCATGGTCGACGGCGCGCTGTTCTACCCGGGCGACGCGCTCACCGTGCCCGACGCCGAGGTGGAGACGCTGCTGGTGCCGACCAACGCGCCGTGGCTGAAGCTCGTGGAGATGGTCGAGTATCTGCGCACGATCCGGCCCGCGCGGGCGCTCTCCACCCACGACGGGCTGCTCAACGACATCGGGCTCGGGCTGGTCGACAACTGGCTGCGGATGGAGTCGGAGGCGCAGAAGGCCGACATGCGCCGGCTGCCCGTCGGCGGGTCGATCGAGCTCTAGGCCGCCGACGTGATCGTGGCCGACCCGATCACCGTCGGCCCCGAGTAGAGCACCGCCGCCTGGCCGGCCGCGACGCCGGTGGCCGGCCTGTCGAGCTCGATCTCCAGGCCGCCGTCGCGCTCCTCGAACGCGCACCCGTACACCTCGCCGTGCGCGCGCAGCTGCACGGTGAGGTCGTCGCGGACGTGCGGGCCGTTCCACACCGGGCGCACGCAGGAGATGCGGGTGACCTCCAGCGCCGAGCGCGGCCCGACCGTGACGGTGTTGGACACCGGCTCGATCGACAGCACGTAGCGCGGCCTGCCGTCGGGCGCGGGCCGGTCGATGCGCAGGCCCTTGCGCTGGCCCACGGTGAACCCGTGGGCGCCCTGGTGGCTGCCGACGACCGCGCCCGACTCGTCGACGATCGGCCCCTCGTCCGCGCCGAGCCGCTCGGCCAGGAAGCCGCGGGTGTCGCCGTCGGCGATGAAGCAGATGTCGTGGCTGTCGGGCTTGTCGGCGACGGTCAGCCCGCGCCGGGCCGCCTCCGCGCGCACCTCGGCCTTGGTGGAGTCGCCCAGCGGGAAGACGGCGTGGCCGAGCTGCTCGCGGGTGAGGACCCCGAGCACGTACGACTGGTCCTTGGCCGGGTCGGCGCTCCTGGACAGCACGCCGTCGACGAGCCTGGCGTGGTGGCCGGTCGCGACCGCGTCGAAGCCGAGCGCCAGCGCCCGGTCGAGCACCGCGGCGAACTTGATCTTCTCGTTGCACCGCAGGCACGGGTTGGGCGTGCGGCCGGCCGCGTATTCGGCCACGAAGTCGTCGACCACGTCACGCTGGAACCGCTCGGCCATGTCCCAGATGTAGAACGGGATGCCGATCACGTCGGCCGCCCGCCTGGCGTCACGCGAGTCCTCGATCGTGCAGCAGCCCCTGGCCCCGGTGCGGTGGGATTGGGGGTTGGCGGACAGGGCGAGATGGACACCGGTGACGTCGTGACCGGCCTCGGCGATCCGGGCGGCGGCCACGGCGGAGTCGACGCCGCCCGACATGGCGGCAAGCACACGCAATCCCATGACCGTTCCAGCGTACTGGCCGCGCGGATGTGGTGTGGCGTCACCGAACGGTCGGCTGACCTCCGCTGACGGGGAGGCGCTCCCGGAAAGGACGGCGGACGCGGGCCGGTCGGCCTGGTCGAGCCATGACCCAAGTCATGCGCGGCGGCCCGGCGAGGCATGACCACGGCCACGCTGTGCTGCGAGAACCGGCTGGTTATGCTCGCGGTTATGCGGGGTTCCCGATCGATCAGAGAGGTGGGAAGCTGGGTGGGATTCACCCACGACCACCCTCCTTGGGTGTTCAGCGCCTTCTTCTGGGGATCCGCCATCATCAGCGCCCTGGTCTTCGTCACCGGCTTCCAGGAACTGGGGCGTTCGGACCCGGCCGGCTGGCTGTTACCGAAGGTGTTCCTTTTCGTCAGCGCCGCCGCTCTGCCCATGAGCGGTGTCCTCTGGCTGCTCATGCCGTGGCGGCAGGATGTCCCGCCCCTGCGCAAGGCGGCCACCGTCGCCTTCCTGGCCACGAGCCTGCTCCTGATGCTGGCCGGCGGGATCGCCGCCCTGCTGATCGTGAGCGTGGCGATCGGGAACGCCCTGGTCGTCTTCGGACTGCGCGGGGGCCTGGGATACGCGGCCGTGGCGGGGCTGTTCCCGATCGTGATCCGGCCAGGTCGAAGCGCGCTCGGAGTGCGCGACCTGGGGGGCGAGTCTGCGAGGATTCTGCCATGCGACTGTTCGGGCGCAAGAGCGAAGACGAGGGTGCCGACCCGGGTGAGCGCGTGGCGGGGTTCTGGCAGTGGTGGGCGAGCGCCAGGCCGGAGCTCGACGCGGCGGTGGCGGCGGGAGAGAGCGGGAAGCCGGCGGAGCTGCTCGGCCCCGCGGTGGCGGCGGTCCACCCCGACCTGGTGTGGGAGCTGGCGCCGGGCAGGAACGCGGCGCACGCGCTGGTCGTGACGGCCGCGGGCGACGCCGAGCTGCGCTCGCTGGCGCACCGCTGGGCGCGGGCGGCGCCGCCCGCCGACATGCTGTGGGAGTTCCACCCGTCGCGCCAGGCGAGCGCCCTGCCCGGTGAGCTGACGCTCGACGCGGGCGGGATCGAGTTCGGGCTGGACAAGCTGGTGCTGGGGCTGCGGGTGCCGCGCGGGGCGCTGCGGGTGGACGTGACCGCGCACCACCCGATCTTCGGCGAGCTCGGCGAGGACGCCCGGATGGACGCCACGCTGCTGGCTCTCGACCGGCTGCTCGGCGAGGACGACGTGGCCCGGTGGGTGGGCGAGATCGTCCCCGCCGCCGCACCGCCGATCGACGCCGTGCCCGCCGTCCACCTGCCCGTGGTGGTGGCCGACGTGGCCGCCGACTACGACACCGAGCAGTGGGCCACGCTGGAGGGCCGGACGGCGAGCGGCGCGCCGCTGGTCGCCTCGGCCCGCTATCCGCTGCGGCCCGTCGACTACCCGCTGCTCGACCACCACATCGCCGTCACGCTGCCGTACCGCGACAAGGACGCGGGCGGACTGCCCCAGGGCAGGTCGCTGGCGGCGCTGGGCGCGTTCGAGGAGCGGCTCGGCGAGCGGCTGCGCGCGCTCGGCGACGACGTGGTGCTGGCCGCCCACCTGAGCGCCGAGCGCCGCCGCGTCATGCACGTGTACGCCACGCGCGAGAGCGCCGCCGCGGCCGCGCTCAAGGAGCTGGCGTCCACCTGGAAGGAGGGCAGGGCGCGGGTGGACGTGACCCCCGACCCGGCCTGGAGCGCGGTGGCGGCCTTCCTCGCCTGAGCGGGCCGTACGGGGCGGCGGGGTCTGTCAGCCGAGGCCGGCGCGGCGGGCCCGCTCGACCGCGGCCGGCAGCACCTCGATGAGCCTGTCGACGTCGTCCTGGGTCGAGGTGTGGCCCAGCGAGAAGCGGAGCGAACCCCTGGCGGCGGCCGCGTCGGCGCCCATCGCCAGCAGCACGTGGGACGGCTGCGCCACCCCCGCCGAGCAGGCCGAGCCGGTCGAGCACTCCACTCCCCTGGCGTCGAGCAGCATGAGCAGCGCGTCGCCCTCGCAACCGGGGAAGGAGAAGTGGGCGTTGCCCGGCAGCCGGTCGGTGGGGTCGCCGTTGAGCACCACGCCGGGCACGGCCTGGCGGACGCGGGCGATGAGGTCGTCGCGGAGCGCCGTCAGGTGGCGGCGCTGGGACTCCTGCTCCTTGACCGCGGTGCGGACCGCGGCGGCGAGCCCGGCGATGGCGGGCGCGTCGAGGGTGCCGGAGCGGACGTCGCGCTCCTGGCCGCCGCCGTGTTGCACGGAGACCGGGGTCACCCCGCGGGCCAGCAGCAGCGCGCCGACGCCCATCGGGCCGCCGATCTTGTGGCCGGTCAGGGTGAGCGCGTCGGCGCCGGACTCGGCGAAGGACACGGGAAGCTGGCCGATCGCCTGCACGGCGTCGGTGTGGAACGGGATGCCGTGGTCGCCGGCGATGGCCGCCAGGACGTGGACGGGCTGGATGGTGCCGACCTCGTTGTTGGCCCACATGACGCTGACCAGGGCGACGCCGTCGGGGTCGCGCTCGATGGCGGCGCGCAGCGTGTCGGGGCCGACCCGGCCGAGCTCGTCGACCTCCAGCAGCTCGATCTCGGCGCCCTGGCTGTCGGCCAGCCAGTGGGCGGGGTCGAGCGCGGCGTGGTGTTCGACCGAGCTGATCAGGACGCGCTTCCTGGGCTGACGCGCCCAGAACATGCCCTTGATGGCGAGGTTGTCGGCCTCGGTGCCGCCCGAGGTGAACACGACCTCGCTGGGCCGGGCGCCGAGCGCGTCGGCGATCGTCTCGCGCGACTCCTCCACCACCCGGCGGGCCTCGCGCCCGGCGGCGTGGAGCGAGGAGGCGTTGCCGACCCGGCCGAGTTGCTCCGTCATGGCCTCGATGGCCTCGGGGAGCATGGGCGTGGTCGCCGCGTGATCGAGATAGGCCGACGGTCTGTTCACCCGGCCAGGGTATCTCGTTTGCCCCTGTACCGTCCGGACGGTACAGTAGAGCGCATGAGACGGGACGAGCTACTGGACGCGGCAGAAGAGCTGCTCAGCGACCTCGGCTCGACCGCGCTCACGCTCTCCGCCGTGGCCGACCGGGCCGGCGTCAGCAAGGGCGGTCTCCTCTACCACTTCGCCACCAAGGATGCCCTGATCAAGGCCATGGTGGAGCGTCTGATCGAGGAGTTCGACGACCTGGTGGCCGCCCAGCCGGACGCCACCTACACCGAGCGCTACCTCGGCGCCACGCTCGTCGCCGTCCGCGAGGGCAAGCTGCGCCGCTGGGCCGTGGTCACCGGCGCGTCGGGCAACACCTACCTGCTCGCGCCGCTGCGCGAGGCCATGGCCCGCTGGCATCGCGAGGGCCTGGACGACGAGCCCGACCCGGTGGCGTCGCAGATCGTGCGGCTGGCCTGCGAAGGGCTCTGGGATCTGGCGAGCCATGACCCGGAGCTCAACGGCGACGAGGCTCTGGGCGCGCTCGACGCCCGGATGAGAGCTCTGCTCAAACCTCCTTCCTGAGGTTTCCGGCTCTCTCGTACGGTCGGACACCGCTGCGCGCGCCCTTCTGACGCGACGCGCCGCCGGCGTTCGCGTGCGCCACTCCCCCTTCCTTCAAGGCTCGGCCACGGCCGGGCCTGATTTCTGCCCGAAGTGATGTTTCTGTGAGGCATGCCCTGATGAACCGTGACCTGAGGATCGCCCGCTACGGCGCCGTCCTCACCTTCGCCCTCGCCGGCCTGATGGTCGGCACCATGACCGTGCGCATCCCCGCGCTGACCGACAAGCTCGGCCTGTCCGAGGCGGAGGTCGGCACCGTCCTGCTCGCCTGGGGCCTGGGCGCGCTGGTGACCATGCAGTCGATGCGCCGGGTGATGGCCCGCGCCGGCAGCCGCACCGTGCTGCGGGTCGGCGGCCCGCTGACCGCGCTCGCCCTGATCGCGGTGGCGCTCATGCCGAGCCTTCCGGCGCTGCTCGTCGCGTCCACGGTGTTCGGCATGACGTTCGGCCTGTTCGACATCGCGATGAACGCCCAGGGCTCCACCGTGGAGCGCGCCTACGGGCGGCCGCTGATGAACGGCATGCACGCCGGCTGGTGCGTGGGCGCCATGACCGCCGGCGTCACCGGCAGCCTGTCGATCGTCCTGGGCCTGTCGTTCACCGCCAACCTGGTGCTGGTCAGCCTGCTGTCCCTGCCGGTGCTCCTGGTGCTCGGCCGGACGTACCTGCCTGACGTCCCCGCGCCCGCGACCGCCGCGGGGCCGCGCCGCCGCATGCCGCCGGTCGTGTACCTGCTGGGCGCGCTGGCCTTCTTCGCGTTCATGGTCGAGGGCGTGGTCGCCGACTGGAACGGCCTCTACATGCGCGACACCATGAAGGCGCCCGAGGCGCTGGCCGCGCTCGGCTACCCGATCTTCGAGGCGGGCATGCTGCTCGGCAGGCTGACGGGTGACCGGCTGCGCTCGCGGTTCGGGGTACGGGGCATGCTGACGGCCGCCGGGCTGGCCACGGCCGCCTTCTTCGGCATGGTGCTGGCGGCGCCCGCGCCGGTGGTCGCGCTGGTCGCGGTGTTCTTCGTGGGCCTCGGTGTGGCGACCATCTCGCCGATGACGCTGTCGCTGGCCGGCACCGCCACCAGCACCCCCGGCCCGGCGATCGCCCAGGCGGGCGCCATGGGATACGCGGGCCTGCTGCTCGGGCCGGTGGCGATCGGGTTCCTGTCGGACGTGACCTCGCTCCGTACCGCGCTCGGGCTGGCCGTCGTGCTGGGCCTGCTGATCGCCGTGGCGGCGCGCCTGCTGCCGCGCGAGGAGCCCGCGGCGGTCACGCCGCTGCCCGCCCCCGAGCGGCAGCCGGTGGCCGCCTGACAAATGTCACGCCCGGACCCTGCGGTTTTCCCGGGAAAGAGCTGAGACAGCGCACTGCCGGGACGGCGCCCCGCCCCGGCACAGTGGTCCCGTGGACACGACAGCGATCGAGGTGCGGGACCTGCACCAGAAATATGGCGACTTCGAGGCGGTCAAGGGGATCGGCTTCCGGGTCGGCCGGGGCGAGCTGTACGCGCTGCTCGGCACCAACGGGGCGGGCAAGACGACCACCCTGGACGTGCTGGAGGGGTACGTCGCACCGACCGGCGGCGACGTGCGGGTGCTCGGGCACGACCCGGTCAAGGAGCGGGCCCGCATCCGGCCCCGGATGGGCATCGTGCTCCAGGAGGCCGGCTTCTACAAGGACCTGACGGTGGCGGAGACCGTGGACGCCTGGCGGCGCTGGACGCCGCACGCGCTCGGCCGGGGCGAGGTGCTCGACCGGGTCGGGCTCGGTCACCGCGCGGCGGTGCGGATCGGGCAGCTGTCCGGCGGCGAGAAGCGCCGGCTCGACCTGGCGCTGGCCGTGCTGGGCAGGCCCGAGGTGCTCTTCCTGGACGAGCCCACCACCGGACTGGACCCGGAGGCCAGGCGGAACGTGTGGGAGCTGGTGCGCGGCATGGTCGCCGACGGCGCCACCGTACTGCTCACCACCCACTACCTGGACGAGGCCGAGCAGCTCGCGCAGCGGCTGGCCATCATGCACGACGGCCGGATCGTCACCGAGGGCACGCTGGCGGGCGTGCTCGGGGAGCGGGGCACCAGGATCAGCTTCCGGCTGCCCGGCGCGCGCCCTGGCGACCTGCCGTACTCGCCCGGCCTGGCGCGGCGCTCGGTCAGGCAGGACGGCGAGACGTTCACGGTCGAGACCCACGAGCCGCAGCGTGACCTGCGGGATCTGCTGGTGTGGGCGGACGAGCGCGGACGGGAACTGGGCGGCCTCGAAGTGCGCAGGCCGTCGCTGGAGGAGATCTTCCTCGAAGTCGCGGAGACGGAAAGGGTGGCGGCGTGAACTGGCTCTCGACGGTCTGGGCGCAGGCCCGGCTCAACCAGACGGTCCTGCTGCGGCAGCGCGGCCTGGCGTTCACCATCCTGCTGCTGCCGCTGTTCATCGCCTTCGTCTACACCAGCGGCCCGACGGCCTCCGGCGAGGTGAACGGGGTGCCGGCCGCCGCGCTCGCCGCGATCGGGGCCATCGCGGTGGTGTTCCCGTTCTCGTACATGACGATCGCGACCGGCATCGTGGTGCGCCGGGAGGAGCGCGTGTACAAGCGGCTGCGCGGCAGCGCGCTGTCCACCACCGCGATCTTCGCGGGCGACATCCTGCACGCCACGCTGGTCGGCGCGGTGCAGGCGGCGGTCATCCTGGTCTACGCGGTCGGGGTGGTGGGCGTGCCGGTGCCGGGGAACGTGCCTCTCATGCTGGTCGCGTTCGTGCTGGGCGCCGCGGTGTTCGCGGCGCTGGCGATCGGCACGGCCGGGCTCATCCCCAACTACGAGGTGGCGCAGCTGGTGGCGCTGCCGGTGCTGTTCGCCAGCATGCTCGGGGCGGGCATGATGTTCCCGCTGTCGGTGCTGCCCGAATGGGGGCAGCGGGTGGCGGAGGTGCTGCCGATGACACCGGTCGTGGACATGATGCGCATCGCCTTCCTGGGCCGCGACCTCGGCCGGGCGGGCGCGCCCGAGGTCGGCTTCCTGGAGGGCTTCCAGGTGTCGGCCGCGGGCCTCGGGATCGGGCTGCTGTGGATCGGCGTCGGGCTGTGGTGCACCCGGAAGTTCTTCCGGTGGGACCCGCGCCGGGCGTGACCTGGGCAAGGACAACCCGGCGGCGACCCTGGCCGAGATCATCAGGAAGGTGCACGAGGGCGGCCGGCACATCGACCCGGAGCTGGCCGCGGACGCGCTGGCGATCCGGGAGTGCCCGCTGACCCCGCGCGAGCTGGACACGCTGCGCGCGGCCGCCGGGGGCGCGCCGGTGTCCAGGCTCGCCAGGCAGCTGAGCCTGTCGGAAGGCACCGTGCGCAACTACCTGTCCTCGGCGGTGACGAAGCTCGCCGTGGCGGACCGGCATACCGCCGTCCGCCGCGCCCGTGACATGGGCCGGCTCTGACGGTCATGATCGTCATCATGACTGAGAGGAACGTCCCCTTCGACGTGGCCGCCTACGAGGCGCGTGTCCGGTCCATCCCCTGTTTCATCTGCGCCATCGTCGCCGGCGACCCGGCCTACGAGCACGAGCAGATCTTCTACGAGGACGAGCACCACCTGGCGTTCCTGTCCACCTACCCGACGGTGCCCGGCTACGTGCTGGTCAGCCCGAAGGCGCACGTCGAGCATGTGGTCCGCGACCTGGACGAGGAGGCGTACCTGGCGCTGACGGGCGTGGTGCGGAAGGTGGCGCTGGCGGTGGAGTCGGTGGTGCCGTCGGAGCGCACCTACCTGCTCTCGCTCGGCAGCCAGCAGGGCAACTCCCACCTGCACTGGCACGTGGTGCCGCTGCCGCCGGGCACCCCGTACGGGCAGCAGCAGTACCACGCGCTGATGTCGGAGAACGGGCTGATCCCGTGGAGCCGGGAGCAGGCGGAGGACCTGGCCGCGCGGCTCCGGGAAGCTGTGAGTTCCCTCTGAGTCCGCCCGCGTCCCCCAGGCCGGGGTCGCGGGCTCACAGAGGTCTCACAGGATCGCTCAGGACGTCTCCAACCGGGCGGGCCAGGCTGGCGGCATGATCCGGCTCAACGCACTGACCAAACGCCACGGCGGGACGCTCGCCGTGGACGGGCTCACGTTCGAGGTACGGCCCGGCCTCGTCACAGGTTTCCTGGGGCCCAACGGCGCGGGCAAGACCACCACCATGCGGATGATCCTCGGGCTCGACCTGCCGACGTCCGGCACGGTGACCGTCGGCGGGCGGCGCTACCGGGACCTGGAGACGCCGCTGCGCGAGGTGGGGTCGCTGCTGGAGGCGCAGTCCGTGCACCCGCGCCGCACCGCCCGCGACCACCTGCTCTACCTGGCCAGGAGCAGCGGCCTCCCGGACCGCAGGGTCGGCGAGGTGCTCGACCTGGTGGGCCTGTCCGACGCGGCGGGCTACCCGGCCGGCGGGTTCTCGCTCGGCATGTGCCAGCGGCTCGGCATCGCCGCCGCGCTGCTCGGGGACCCGCCGGTGCTGGTGCTGGACGAGCCGGTGAACGGGCTGGACCCGGAGGGCGTGCTGTGGATCCGCACGCTGCTGCGCGGCCTGGCCGCCGAGGGCCGCACGGTGCTGGTCTCCAGCCACCTGATGAGCGAGATGGCGGTGACCGCCGACCGGCTGGTGGTGATCGGCAGGGGCCGGCTGATCGCGGAAGGGGACGTCGAGGACTTCACCGGCGCCGGCGCCGAGGTGCTGGTCCGGGTGGCCGACGGGGCGGGCTTCGGCAGGCTGCTGGAGCTGGCGGGGGCGCACGTGCGGGCGCACGGCGACGAGCTGGTGGTGACGGACATGCCGGCCCCGGACATCGGGCGGCTGGCCGCGTCGGAAGGGGTGGCGCTGGCCGAGCTGACGCCCCGCCGCGCCTCACTGGAGGACACGTTCATGGAGCTGACCAGGGACAGCGTCGAGTTCGGGGCCGCGCTGTGAGGGGGCTGGTGCGGGCCGAGTGGACCAAGTTCAGGAGCGTCCCCGTCATGCCGGTGCTGGCCGGGGCCGTCATCGCCGTGTCGGTGCTGCTGGGGTGGCTGTTCGCGCAGGCGTCGGCGGCCGAGTACGCGCGGGCCACGGCGGCGGACCAGGCCGTGTTCGATCCGCTGCAGGGAGGCTCCCGGGGCGTCTTCATCGTCCAGCTGCTGGTCGCGGCGCTGGGTGCGCTCGTGGCCAGCACCGAGTACGGCTCCGGTACGATCCGGGCCACCGTGGCGGCGGCCGGGCGGCGCACCCGGCTGGTGGTGGCCAAGGCGGCGCTGGTGGCCGTGACCGGGCTCACGGCAGGCGCGGCGGCGGTGTGGGGGATGTTCCTGGTCTCACAGGTCACGCTCGCCATGCACGGCGTGCCGCGGGTCTGGCTGGACGATCCCGACGCGGTGCGGCTGTTGCTCTTCGGGCCGGTGGTGCTGGAGCTGGTGGCGCTGTTCGGGCTGTCGCTCGGGATCCTGCTGAGGAGCACGGCGGCGGCGGTGAACACGGCCACGGCCTTCCTGCTGCTGCCGATGTTCGCCCCGATCATGCCCGACTTCCTGGGCCTCACGCTGAGCACCTGGTGGCCGAACACGGCCGCCTTCCGGTCGCTCATGCCCTCGGAAGGCTCACTCCCGATCTGGATGGGGATGGGGGTGCTGGCCGCTTTCGTGGCGGTCATGATGGTCTGGGCACGCACCCGGTTCCGCACGCGTGATGTGTGACCCCGGCTCGTAGGCTGAAGGCGGGAGGGCGGCAGGTGCGTGAACCCACAGGCGAGCGGCTGCTCGTGGTCGACGACGAGCCGACCGTCAAGGAGCTGCTCGCGGCCACGCTCCGGTTCGCGGGCTTCACCGTCAGCTCGGCCGACAGCGGCACGCGGGCCCTGGAGGCGGCCAGGCGTGACCCGCCCGATCTGGTGCTGCTCGACGTGATGCTGCCCGACCTCGACGGGTTCGAGGTGCTCCGCAGGCTGAGAACCTTGCCGAGGGCGGGCGGCAGGCCGGGGCCGGTGCCGGTGCTGTTCCTCACGGCTCGCGACGCCACCGCCGACAAGATCAACGGCCTGCGGCTGGGCGGCGACGACTACGTGACCAAGCCGTTCGACCTGGAGGAGCTGCTGGCCCGCATCAGGGCGATCCTGCGGCGCACCGGCGCCTCACCCGGCGACCACACGCTGACGGTCGGCGATCTGGAGGTCGACCCGGAAGGCCACCAGGTGACGCGGGGCGGCGTCCCGGTGCGGCTGTCGCCGACCGAGTTCAGGCTGCTGCGCCACCTGGCCGAGAACGCCGGCCGGGTGCTGCCCAAGGCGGACATCCTCCAGCACGTGTGGCGCTACGACTTCGCCGGCGACTCCAGCATCGTCGACACCTACATCAGCTACCTGCGCCGCAAGCTCGACACCGGCGGGCCGCGGCTCATCCACACCGTCCACGGCGTCGGCTACGTGCTGCGCAGGCCGAAGCCATGATCAGGCGGCTGTCGCTGCGCGCCCGGCTGCTCGCCATCACGGTGGCGCTGCTCGTGGCGGGCCTCGCGCTGGTGAGCACGGTCGTCGTACGGCAGCTCGAAGCCGAACTGCTGGCCCGGATCGACGCCCAGCTCGGCCCCTTGGCGACAGCGGCCGCCTCGATGCCGCCCGAGCTCATGGACCTGCTGCGCAAGCGGGCCGCCCCCGCCGCCCCGTCCCAGCTCGACCTGATCGAGGAGGTGCGGCTGGCCTTCCTCTCCGCCGACGGCACCGTGGTCACCACTGTGGTCGGCACCGGCGCCGGCACCGGGGTCGGCACCGGCACCGGCCCTGCCTCCGGCGCTCCGGCGGCCGGCGGGCTGCCGCGGCTGCCCCGGCTGGACGCGGCGGCCGTCGAGGCCCGCGCGGGGCGGCCGTTCACGGTCTCCGGCGACGGCGGCGAGCAGTGGCGGACGGTCGCGGTGCCCGCCACCCGCGGCACGCACGCCTCGGTCGTCGCGGCGGTCTCACTGGACGGGATGAACTCGACGGTCCAGCGGGTGCGGGTCGCCTCCCTGGTCGCAGGCGGCCTGCTGCTGGGCTTGCTGGCGCTGACGGGCGGGTTCGCGATCAGGGCCGGGCTGGCGCCGCTGCGCCGGGTCGAGGAGACCGCGGCGGCCATCGCCGCCGGCGACCTCAGCAGGAGGGTGCCCGAGCCCGCCGGTCCGGGCACCGAGGTGGGGCGGCTGGCCCGCTCCCTCAACGGCATGCTGGCGCAGATCGAGCGGGGCTTCTCCGCCCGGGAGGAGTCGGAGGCCAGGATGCGCCGTTTCGTCGCCGACGTGAGCCACGAGCTGCGCACCCCGCTCTTCGGCATCAAGGGCTTCTCCGAGCTCTACCGCATGGGCGGCACGGACGCGGACGCGGCCCTGGCCCGCATCGAGAGCGAGTCGGCCCGCCTGGCCAAACTGGTGGACGACCTGCTGCTGCTCGCCACCATGGACCTCGCCACCCCCAACCCCACCCACACAACCCCCACCCCCGAAGCCCTCACCCCGGCCGACCTAGCCTCTAGAGACCCCACCCCGGCCGACCTCACCTCTAGAGACCCCACCTCCAGGGACCCCACCTCCAGGGACCGCCCCTCCAGGGACCGCACCAAGGGCTGCAGCCCTTTCGGGGGCCGCGCCTTTGGAGACCGCCCCCTCGGGGACCGCACCTTTGGAGACCGCCCCCTCGGGGACCGCACCACCGGCCAGGGCACCTTTGGGGACGGCGGGTCCAGGGACGGTGGGTTCAGGGACGGCGGGTTCAGGGACGGTGCGTTCGGGGTGGGGCTTGATCTGACGCCGATGGATCTGCGGACGCTCGCCGCCGACGCCCGCGCCGATCTCGCCGCTCTGGACCCGACGCGGGCGATCACGCTCACCGGCCCCGACGACGGCCCGCCGGGGAGCGCCCCGGTGCTGGGCGACGAGGACCGGCTCCGGCAGGTGGTCACGAACCTGGTGGGCAACGCCGTAACCCACACCCCACCGGGAACCCCGGTCAGGATCGGCGTGGGCACCGTCGGCCGGGATGCGGCGCTGGTGATCGCCGACTCCGGCCCCGGACTCTCCCCCGAGCAGGCGGAGCGGGTCTTCGACCGGTTCTACCGCGCCGACGGCTCCCGCAACCGCACGACCGGAGGAGCGGGCCTCGGCCTGGCCATCGTCCGCTCCATCGTGACCGCCCACGGCGGCCGGGTGGAGATCCACTCCTCCCCCGGCGAAGGCGCGACCTTCCGCCTCCTGCTCCCGGCCGAGCCACAGTGAAACGAGAGCCACCCGGCCCCTGAACTCCCACGAGAACCGACCACGTCCCAAGGTTCGAGATCCCCACTCACAGAACCACAGGCCGGTCTCCATCGCCTACGGCGGAGCGGGCGGGCCGAAGGCTCGCTAACGGCGCCCAGCCCGAGGGGTTTCCCAAAAAGCTAGTAAAACCCAAACCAATCCAAAACCCCGGCCGAAACCCCAACCATCCCAAAAGGCCCGCAAAACCAGAACCAACCCCGAAGGCCTTGCAGACCCCGACCCACTGGCCGAGAGGCCTGCAAAACCCGAGCCACAAGCCCAGGAGGCTTGCGGACCCCGACCCACCAGCCCAAGAGGCTCGCAGAACCCAAGCCACCAGCGCAGGAGGCTTGCGGACCCCGACCCACCAGCCCAAGGGGCTCACAGAACCCAAGCGACCAGCGCAGGAGGCTTACGGACCAACCCGCCAGCCAAAAAGCTTGCAGAACGCGACCCACCAGCCCAAGCGGCCTCGCAGAGCCCGAACCGACCCTCACCAATGGCCCCCGGACGCGAAAACGGCGCCGCACAGAGGTGCGGCGCCGTTTCCCGGAAAAGAGCTCCGAAAAGTTACTTACGCTTGTCGACCTCTTCGGTGAGCTGCGGGACGACCTGGTGCAGGTCACCCACGACGCCGTAGTCGGCCAGCTCGAAGATCGGCGCCTCCGGGTCCTTGTTGATCGCCACGATGGTCTTGGCGGTCTGCATGCCGGCCCGGTGCTGGATGGCGCCGGAGATGCCGGCCGCGATGTAGAGCTGCGGCGACACGGTCTTGCCGGTCTGGCCCACCTGGAACTGGTGCGGGTACCAGCCGGCGTCGGTGGCGGCGCGGGAGGCGCCCACGGCCGCGCCCAGGGCGTCGGCGAGGCCCTCGATGACCGAGAAGTTCTCCGCCGAGCCCACGCCGCGGCCGCCGGAGACCACGATCGCGGCCTCGGTCAGCTCGGGGCGGGCGCCCTTCTCCTGCTTGACGCGCTCGACGACGCGGGCGGACTTGGCGGCGTCGGACAGCGAGACCGACACCTCCTCCTCGGCGCCGGCGCCCGCGGCGGCCTCCGGGGCCGTCGAGTTCGGCCGCACGGCGACGATCGGGATGCCCCTGCTCACCTTCGCCTGGACGTTCACGCCGCCGCCGAAGATGGACTGCTCGGCCACGAAGCCGTCGCCGAGGCCCACGGCGTCGGTGATGACGCCGGAGTCGGTCTTGACGGCCAGCCGCCCGGCGACTTCCTTGCCCTCGGCGGTCGCGGCGACCAGCACGGCCGCGGGCGACTTCTCGCCGACGAGCTGGGCGAGCAGCTCGGCCTTGGGCGCGACCACGTATCCGGTGATCTCCTCGGAGCCGGCCACGTAGATCGTCTCGGCGCCGTACTCGGCCAGCTTGGCCTTGGCCTCCGGAATGTAGCCGGGGCCCGCCCAGACGGCGGCGGGCGTGCCGAGCCGGCGGGCCAGGGTCAGCAGCTCCAGCGTGACCTTCTTGACCTCGCCGTCGACCTGCTCGACGAGAACGAGAATCTCCGACATATCAGTAAAACCCCCGTTCTCAGATGAACTTCTTGGACGCGAGGAACTCGGCGGCCTTGGCACCGCCGTCGCCCTCGTCCTTGACGATCGTGCCGGCGGCACGCGGCGGGGCCGGGGCGAAGTCGACGACCTGCGACCAGGAGGAGTCGAGACCCACCTGGGCGGCGTCGATCTCGGCGTCGGCCACGCCCAGGGTCTCGACCGGCTTCTTCTTGGCCGCCATGATGCCCTTGAAGGACGGGTAGCGCGGCTCGTTGATCTTCTCGACCACGGACACGACGGCGGGCAGCGAGGCCTCGACCCGGTCGAAACCGTAGTCGGTGATCCGCTGGATCTTGATGGACGAGCCGTCGACCTCGACCTTGTTGGCGAGCGTGAGCTGCGGCGTGCCGAGGCGCTCGGCCAGCATCGCGGGCAGCACGCCGGTGCGCGCGTCGGTGGACTCCGAGCCGAGGATGACCAGGTCGAACCCGATCTTCTTCAGCGCCTGGGCCATGGCGTAGGACGTGCCCAGCGCGTCGGAGCCGTGGAGCGCGTCGTCGACGAGGTGGACCGCCTTGTCGGCGCCCATGGCCAGGGCCTTGCGGATCGTCTCGGTGGCCTTGCCCGGGCCCATGGTGAGGACGGTCACCTCACCGCCGTGGGCCTCCTTGAGCTTGAGCGCCTCCTCGACCGCGTACTCGTCGAGCTCGTTCACCACGCCGTCGACCGCGTCACGGTCGAGGGTCTTGTCATCGGACCGCAGCTTGCGCTCGGTCGCCGTGTCGGGGACCTGCTTCACGCAGACGACAATGTTCATGGCCGGTGGCCGACCTCCCGTGTTCGCGTGCGCCGCCGCGCGAGCGGTCGGCGCCGGATGTCCTGTCCAGACTGCCAGGGCCCCATGGGCGTTGTGACAGCGGGTGTCCCGGCGCTCATGTTACCCACGGGTAGCTTACGCGCTGACACGTGCATCCGCGCGTAACGACTCCCCGCCCCACCTTACCGAGCTTTGTTCCGCTGCTTGCTGGCGGCCCTGGTCACGCGCTCAGGCTGTGAGCAGGAACACGATCCCGAGGACCAGTGCCGTGCCCGCGAACAACGCCAGCACGGGCGTGCTGAAGAACGCGCTCAGCGCCACCGACAGGCCGATCCCCCCGGCGACGCCCACGGCGTCCGCGATGACCCTGCCCTTGGTGAAAGGCCCTCGGGAGAACAGCGCGAACCCCGCGTCCACCACCACTGCCAGCGAGAACACAGCCATCAGGAACAGCGCCACCTCCGGCAGCGGCTCGGTGGCCGCGGCCGACAGTAAGCCCACGAACACCGTCGAGCCGGCCAGCCAGCGCCTGCGCACCCTCTCCTGGTGCCGCGCCCTGGCGTCCTCCGCCGAGAGCTCGCCGCCCGCCCTGCCGGGCTGCCACTCCCTCGTCGCCATGTGGTGGACATCACGACCGGAGCGGCGTCCCGTACCCGCCGAGGGCCGCGGCAGGCGGCGTAACCGCGGGACCGCCGCCACGCCGAGCCGCGCGCAGATGTCGGCGGCCACCGGCCGCGCCGCCGGGTCGGTGGCGAGGCACTCGGCCAGCAGCGGCTCCAGCCAGCCGGGCGCGCCCTCCAGGTCGGGATCGTGGTGGACGACGCGGTAGGCGACCGCCGACGCGGGCCCGGTGCCGTACGGGTGACGCCCGGTCGCGGCGTAGGCCAGCGTCGCCCCGAAGGAGAACACGTCGGCCGCCGGGCCGGCCGGCCCGCCCTCCAGCACCTCGGGCGCCAAGTAGCCGGGGGTGCCGACCACCGCCCCCGAGGCGGTGACCGACAGCGAGTCGAGCGCGTGCGCGATGCCGAAGTCGATGACGACCGGCTCGCCCTCGCTCATCATCACGTTGGCCGGTTTGAGATCGCGGTGCACGACCCCCGCGTCGTGCATGGCCACCAGCGCCTCGGCCAGCCCGGTGGCCAGCTTGCGCAGGTCGGCCACCGGCACGGGCACCGCGCTGAGCGGCTTGCCCTGCACGTAGCGGGTCACGAGGTAGGGCCGGTCGCCGTCGAACGAGGCGTCGAGCACCTCCGCGACGTTCTTGCCGCCCACCAGCCGCATGGTCTCGACCTCGCGGGCCAGCCGAGCCAGCGCCGCCGAGTCGGCCGTGACGTGCGGATGGAGCACCTTGACCGCGACCGTGCGGCCCTCCTGGTCGAGCGCCAGGTGCACGTGGCCGAACCCGCCCGCGCCCAGCCGCGAGAGCAGCTGGTAGGGGCCGAGGTGCTCGCTCATACCCCTACTTCTCCCCACCACGGCCGCCGGGGACACTCACGACCAGGGCGACAGGAAGCCCAGCCCCAGCTCTCTCATCAGGTCGTCGACGAGGCCCGTGATCAGGCCGGTCGCACTGTCATGCGCCCGGGTGGTCAGCTCCTCGATGACGGTCTCGGGGGCCCGCCAGGGCTCCCACGACGGCGTGCCGCCCAGCGCGAACATCACCGCGAACAGCGCGACCGTGCCCATCACCAGGACCGCCACCGTCGCGGCGCCGGGCGAGCGCAGCACGCCGGTGAGCGTGCGGGTGACCGCCTTGCGCGGCGAACCGCCGCCGGGCAGCAGGAACAGGCCGGCCACGAGCGCGCCGGCCGCGTAGGCGGCGGCCTCGTTCACGCCCATCCCGCCGCCCCACCGCAGCACGCCCCACACGCACACGCCGAACAGGATCGCCAGCGGCACCTGCACCACGCTCACCAGCGTGGCCTTGATCAGCGCCCACGGCGTGCCGACCAGCACGAGCAGCGGGTCGGCGGCGCTGCTGCCGCGCACCTGGCGCCGCTGCACCATGTCGCCGAACAGGTATTCGCCCACCCGCAGCACCAGCGCCAGCACGATCGCGATCGCGCTCACCATGACCGGCATCATCACCGCCAGCGCGACCAGCGTGACGAGCCCGAGCAGCGCCACGAACTGGCTGCCCGCGAGGTAGCGCTTGCGCTCGCGGGGCGGCGTCTGGTCGCGCGGCGGCGTGTAGGCCCGGGGCCGCGCCTGGGCCTGGGCCCGTGGCTGGGGCTGGGCCTGCGGCTGCGCGTGTGTGGGGGCCGGCGCGGGATAGCCCGCCACCCGCTGGTCCGGCCACGGGGGCCGGGACGTGACAGGCGCGGGGACGTACGGCGGCGGCTTCTCCTCGCGCGCCGGCCGCCCGTACTGGACCGGCGGCAGCAGGTCCGAGAACGACTCCATGACCTTCGTACGGCCGAGCAGCCGCTTGGTCCGCCCCGGCTGGTCCTCCGGCGGCGACTCGTTGAACGTGGTCACCGAGGGGTCGAGCGCCCTGGCCATGCGCAGCAGCTCGCGCGCGTCGGGCCGGTCGGCGGGGTCGACCTGGAGCGCGCGGCTCAGCCAGCCGCGCAGCCACACGGGCGCCTTGTCGAGCTGCGCCCGCCCCTCCATGATGTTGAAGCACACCGCCTCGAACGTGCCGGTGCCGAACGGCGGCACCCCCGTCGCGGCGAAGAACACCGTGGAGGCCAGCGAGTGCACGTCGGCCCGCTGCGTGATGTCGGAGTCGCGGATGATCTCCGGCGCCAGGTAGCCAGGCGTGCCGACGAACATGCCGGTCTGGGTCAGCCGGGTGGCGTTGACCAGATGGGCGATGCCGAAGTCGATGACCAGCGGCTCGCCGTCGACGAGCATCACGTTGGACGGCTTGAAGTCGCGGTGGATCACGTCGGCCGCGTGGATGGCCACGAGCGCCTGGCACAGGCCCTGGGCGAGGGTGATGAGCTGGCGCGGGCCGAGCGGCCCGTCGGACAGCACGGTCTCCTCCAGCGTGCGCCCAGGCGCGAACCGGGTCACCACGTACGGCTGGCCCCCCACCAGCTCGGCGTCGAGCACCTCGGCGACGTGCGGGCTGCGCACCCGGCGCATCGTCTCGACCTCGCGGGTGAGCCGGTCGCGCGCCTTCAGGTCGGCGGCGACGTGCGGATGCAGGACCTTGATGGCGACCTCGCGGCCGTCGCCGTCGATGCCGAGGTGCACCACCCCCATGCCGCCTTCGCCGATCTTCCGCACCAGCCGGTACGGGCCGAGCCGCTCTGGCGTCTGGGTGTTGCCCGCGCTCATCGCCATCGTCCCAGCGTCATCCCCCCGAGTCCCCCTTCCAGTCCTGCAGCAGATCGACCACGGGCCCGACGTTCACCGGAGTCCATATGGCCCTCCTCGCGTTGTCCCCGAATGTGCCGGTGGCGAGGATCGGCGTGAGCGCGGCCATCGCCGCGAACACTCCCGCCATCACCATCGCCGCTGTTCTCGAGGGTACGAGCGATGAGAGCGTCCTGCGCATCTGGCGCCCCGGGCCCTCGACTCCGGGGCCTGCGCACACCGTCCACAGGGCCACCCCGGCGCCCCAGGCCAGCGCGTTGTCCGGGCTCATGCCGGCCATCACCGTGAGCAGGAGCGTCACGGGTAGTCCGAGTATGAGCGCGTACGGGATCAGGGCAAGCGTGATGGCCGCCGACTTGACCAGCGCCTTGGGGTAGGCGAACACTCTGATGACGTCCAGCGCGGCCGCGCCCGTCGGCCGGCGGGTGATCAGCTCGGGCTGGGCCAGGTCGGCGGCGCGCAGCAGCACCGCGACCGGCAGCGACACCAGGGCCACCAGCACCGGCGCCCGCGCGGCCAGCACGATCATGATGATGAGCAGCATCGCGCCCGCCACCCCGTAGGCGGCCGATCGCTGCAGCACTTGACCCGGGCGGGCGCCGGGGATGAACGGCTCCCGCTTGGTCTGCGGGTCGGGCGGGAACTGGGCCTGCGGCGGGATGTACGGAGGAGGCTGCACCGGGGTGCCCCTGCCGTAGTCGGGGGCCTCGGGGCGCACCCGCCTGGTGGGCAGGTCCTGCGGGTCGGGCCGCACCCGCCGGGTCGGCACGTCGGCCTCCGGCACATGGTGGTTGGCCTGACCCTGGCCGCCCGGGCCCTGCTGCCAGGGCGCGCTCTGCTGAGCCTCGCGCTGCATCTGGCGCAGCTCCTCGGGGCTCACCCTGCGCGTCGGCCACGGGTCGCCCTGGCCGAGCAGCGAGACGTACCGCTGGTCCTGCGCGGGCGGCGGGACGCGCGGGTCCTGGCCCTCGACGAGCTTGCGCGGCGTCATCGGCGGCGTGGAGATCTCCCACGACGGCTTGTCACCGGCCTCCGCATCCCGAGCCCCGCCCCCTTGCGCCCCACCAGCCACCTGCGAGCCGTGCGGCCCTCCAGCAGGCCCTTGCGGCCCGCTGCCGTGAGGCCTATTGGCAAGCCCTTGCGGCGCACTGCCCGTGCCATGGGACCCGCTCGCAGGACTCTGCGGCCCGCTCCCTTGCCCATACGGCCCGGCGGCGGCACTTTGAGCACCGCTTCCCTGCCCATATGGCCCGGCGGCGGCACCCTGAGCGCCGCTGCCAGGGCCAGGCGGCCCTCCGGCGGGGCCTTGGGGGCCGCTCTGCGGGCCTCCGGCGGGGCCTTGACCGGGCGGGCCGCCGAGGAGGCTCTGTGGCTGGCTGTGGGGGGTTCCACCGGGGCCTTGGGCGCCGCTGCCCGGCCCGTAAGGGGTGCCGGACGTACCGGCGGCAGGGCCGGTGTCGGGGCTCTGGGAACCGGTGAGGAGGCTCTGCGCTCCGCTGCCCGGCCCCTGCGGGCCGCTCGCCGCGGCGCCGTGAGGCAGGGACGAAGGCACCTGAGGGCCGCCGCTCTGCGGGACCTGAGAACCGCCGCCGACCGCGGGGAACGCCGACTGAGAACCGCCGCCAGCCGGAGGGAACGATGGCTGAGAACCGCTTCCAGGGAAGGCCGGCTGGGAGCCGCCGGGGAAGGCCGGTTGGGGGCCGCTGGCGGGCTGGGGGCGGATTCTGTCGTGGCCGGGTGCGGGGGTGGTCGGACCCTCGTACGGGGGAGTCACGGACGGGTCCGGGTGGGGGACCGTGGAGATCTCGTCGGGCATCGACAGCCCGGCCTTGGGCATCAGCCTGGCCACCTGCTCGGCCAGCTCGGCCGCCTTGGGCCGCTTCGCCGGGTTGCGCTGGAAGGCGCCCTTGAGCAGCGGCTGGAGCGGCCCGGGGGCGGCGCTCACGTCGGCCTTGCCCGCGGTGATGTTGTAGAACACCATCTCCAGCGTGCCCTTGCCGAACGGCGGCTGGCCCGTGCCGGCGTAGAGGAGCGTGCCGGCCCAGGCGTGGATGTCGACCTCGGGCCCGGCCTCCTGCCCCTCGATGATCTCCGGCGCGAGGTAGCCGGGCGTGCCGATGAACATGCCCGTCTGGGTCAGCCGCGTCGCGTCGACCGCCTGCGCGATGCCGAAGTCGATCAGCACGGGATCGCCGTCGAGGATCAGCACGTTGCCCGGCTTGAGGTCGCGGTGGATCACGCCGACCGAGTGGACGGCGGCCAGCGCCGCGGCCACCCCGTGACCGATCTTGAGCAGCGCGGGCAGGTCGAGCGGGCCGTCGTCCTTGACGATCTCGTCGAGCGAGCGGCCGGCGACGTAGCGGGTGACGATGTACGGGCGATGACCGGTCACATCGGCGTCGAGCACCTCGGCGATGTACTTGCTCCGCACCCGGCGCATCGTCTCGACCTCGCGCGAAAGCCGCCGCCTGGCGAGCTCGTCGCCGGCGACCTCGGCGCGCAGGACCTTGACCGCGACCTGCCGCCCCTGGGGGTCGACCGCGAGGTGGACGACGCCCATTCCCCCCTCGCCGAGCCGCCTGAGCAGCCGGTAAGGGCCGAGTCGGTCATCGTTCATGGCATGAAGCACCATACCGGCTTAATCCCCGCCCACGAGATGAACCATGAGGCCACATTCCCACTCGTACAACGTCCGGATCGGGGTGAATGGTTTCCGATCCAACGGTCTCGGTTCGGCCACGGTGTCTTCCCGCCGTGACCGATCGGCCCTCCGCCGGCATCGTTCCTCGCTCTCTGGAGCTGTCGCGCTCAGACGGACAGGGAGAGGACTTCCGCTCCCTTCAGCCCGGCCAGGGTGGCTCCGGAGACGGCGAGCTTGGACCGGCGCAGGCCGCTGCCGATGACCACCTCGGGGTGCTCGGCGACCTGGGTGTCGACCAGGATCGGCCAGTCGGCCGGCAGGCCGACCGGGGTGATGCCGCCGTACTCCATAGCGGTGAGCTCCACCGCCTCCTCCATCGGGGCGAAGCTCGCCTTGCGGGCGCCGAGATGCTTGCGCACCACGCCGTTGACGTCGGCCCGGGTCGTCGCCAGCACCATGCAGGCGGCGTAGCGGACCTCGCCGCCGCGCTTGGCGGCGACGACGACGCAGTTGGCCGAAGCTCCCATGGCCACGCCGTAGCGCTCGCAGAACGCGGCCGTGTCGGCCAGCTCCGGGTCGATCTCCGCGACCCGGGCGTCCTCCACCTGCCCGATCGCCCGCGCCACCGGCTCGGCCAGCAGGTCGGTCCGGCCGGCGGCCGGCACCCAGTGCAACGTCATCCCATCTCCTCGATCGCTCCTCTCAGGACCTTACGCCGGTCCCGGGAGCAGCGGGTGGCGTCACGATGACTGCAGCACGCGTTTGTGCAGCTCAGTGACGACGCCACGGGCTGATTCCATCGCTCCGGCCATCCAGGCGGTCAGCCGGGTGAGCCAGTCGCCCGCGAAGTAGACCCTTCCGCTGGGACGTTGCAGAAGAGTGAAGGACGAATCAAAGGCGGGCCAGCTCGCCCAGCCGCCCTGGATGTGTTCCTGGCGCTCCCAGGCGACGGAGATGGAGGACAGGACGCCGGTGCGGTACTTCTCGCCGTGGATCTTCTTGCCCTGGGTGAGCGCGCGGCGGCGGCGGTCGTCGGGAGTGAGCGCGCCGTACAGCTCGGCGTCCGGCCCGTGGTTGTAGTAGCCGACCAGCACGCCGCGCTCGCTGTGGTAGCCGTACGAGGGGTACCAGATGCGTGCGATGTCCAGGTCGGTCTCGCTGACGCCGCCGTAGATCCGGTCCTCCAGCTCCCACCAGCGGCGGTCGTACTCCAGGCCGATCTTCCCGGTGGACATGGGCGTGGGGAGCCGCAGGGCGGCGGTGACGTCCGCGCCCAGGTTGTGCGGGATCTTGGCGAGCAGGTGGGGCGGCAGGGTGGCGATGCAGTAGTCGGCCTTGATCCGGCCGCCGTCCCAGGTGACCTCGACCCCGTCGGGCAGGTCGGTGATCCCGGTGACCTTGGCGCCGGTGGTGATCCGGTCCGCGCCGATGGCCTCCACCAGTCTGGTGACGATCGTGTCCGTGCCGCCGACGACCTGGAACATGGGGCTGGCCTGGTCGTGGCCGAAGTCGTTGGTGATGGCCCGGCCGGTGCCCGCGGCGAGCACCTGCGCCAGGCTGCCGGGCGGGGGGAACGGGCTGCCCTCGTCCAGGCCCGGGTAGTCGAAGAAGCCGCGGCGGGGCGAGCCCTCGTAGTCGAGCTCGGGGCCCAGGTCGCCGAAGCGTCGCAGGAAGGTGAGCAGCCGATCCCGGTCCTCGGCGGTGAGCTTGCGGTCGAGCGCGCCGGAGTCGGTGGCCTTCGCGAGCAGTTCGGCGACATATCCGTACATGTCGGCTCGGGCGGTGCGTTGGCGCACGGACTGGCCGTTGGTGTGGATGTACGCCTGGGCGTTCCTGTTGACGAACGTCTCGATGGGGACGCCCAGTTCGCGGCAGTAGTCCAGGGTCACCATCCACTGCGCGATCCGGGCCGGGCCGGCGTTGAAGTAGAGGCCCTCGCCCAGCTTGACCTCCTGGGCGGGGCCGTTCAGCTCGGTCAGCCGGTCGCCGCCGCGCAGGGTGAGGTTGCGCCCGCCGGCCTTGGCCCTGGCCTCCAGCAGCGTGCAGTCGTAGCCGGCCTTGCCCAGCTCGTAGGCGGCGGTCAGCCCCGTCACGCCGGCGCCGAGTATCACCACCTTGGCCGCGCCGCGTCCTTGCAGGGAGAAGTCGCCCGGCCTGGGCGGGGTGAAGGTCTTGTCCTGCTCGTCGGGGGCCAGCCCCAGCGCGCCCATGGCGGCGTACATGGCCCCGGCGCCGCCCGCGGCCCCGATGCCCACCAGCAGCCCGCGCCTGGTCAGCTCCGCGCCTTCCATGCCACCCGCCTCCAGCCCTGGCCGCGCTGTCAGACCCGCGCGGCGTCACGAACCCGCCCATGCTGCCGCCCCGCCGCCCGGGACACCCACGGAACCGGCCAATCCATCGCAAAACCTGGAACGCCGGACGAACGGTGGAACCCTACGACTCCCCGCCCCCGGTCCTCACGCGAGGGCCCTCACCCGTACGGGCCGCTGCCGCACGCCACCTGGCCGCCGATCGTCGCGAAGATGCCGAACAGCGCCATGATCTGCGCGAAGTCGTCCGTCGTGAACTCGGTGTGCCGCGACCCCGCCACCTTCACCCCGGGGATCAGCGCCACGGCCGCCGCGATCGCCGTCGAGTTCCACTCCACACCCAGCGTGTACGGGGGATCGATCGTGTAGGGCGTGAAGTCGGTCAACCGGCTGAGCGCCCTGGCCATGCCCTCACGGATCCGTCCCTGGGCCACGCTCGGCGGCAGCAGCTCGGCGGAGAACTTGTCGATCCCCTTCTTGACCGCCACCGTCTCCACATCGCCGAGCAGCTGGCGGGCCTCCTCACCGACGGCCTCGTCACCGGTGACCAGCACCACCGGCACGCCGTGGAACCCGGCGCACGCCGCCACCACCCGCGCCTCCCCGGCGATCTCGCCGTTGAGGTAGACGTTCTGGATCTCCTTGCCCATCCACGTGTGGTTGAGCACGCCGTGGCCCACCCCGGCCCGCGCGTGGTAGCCGACGAAGCCGGCCGCCTGGAAGGACCCGTCGAGCCCGTGCGCCATCCGCTGCGCCTTGCCCGGCCCCCTGATCAGGGTCGCCCGCGGGTCGAGCAGGTCGATCCGCAGGTTCTTGGTCGACCCGTGGGCGTCGTTCACCAGCACCTTCCCGGCGCCGGCGGCGAACGCCCCCTCCACCGCCGCGTTGGCGTCGGCCGTCATCAGCTCGCAGCCCCGCTCGTACCCGCGCTTGCCCGCGTGCATCTCCTCGGGGTCGGTCAGGCCGGTGACGCCTTCCATGTCGACGGACAGGTAGACCCTCATGCGCTCACTCCCTCACTCGCTGCCGCCGGAGACGTTATCCGGTGGAGCCCCAGGTCTCGACCCGGTGGATCTCCTTCTCCGTCATGAGGCCGACCTCGGCGGTCATGAACGAGGTGGCCCGGTCGCGCCACGGCTCCGGGATCTCGGCCAGCGCCGGCGGGTAGCAGTGTTCGAGCCAGCTGGTGGATTCCTCCGTGGCGTCGAAGTAGTCGAGTGCCCCGGCGAAGAGCGTCCGCTCGATCCCGGGGATGCGGGCCAGGCCGTACTCGACCATCTCCTGACCGCCGTACGGCGGCGGGCGGAGCCACTTCCTGGCCCGGGGGTGGCCGGCGGTGAGCGGGGTGTCGAGCGGGCGGCGTTCGACGGCGGCCTGGATGAGCTCCTTGTACAGGCACTTGGCGCAGGTCCGGCAGGGGCCGTCGGCCGCGCCGCTGAGGCACCACCGGACCTGGCCGGCGAGCTCGGACTCCAGCGCCAGGCGCATGGTGACCGCCTCGCTCACGCCGCCGACGGGCAGCACGATGTGCACGCCCACCGCGGCGAAGAGCCGGCCCCACTTGCCGTGCGGGGCCCACATGGGGTTGTCGGGGGTGTAGCGGTGCAGGTAGCGGCCGCCGCCGAGCCAGCGCGACCCGATCTCGTAGCCGAAGCCCAGCCCGCCGAGGTCCAGCCGGTCGGCGTTGAGCAGCGCGCCCGCCGCCACCGCGTGGTGCTCCGGATAGCCGGGGCGCGGCTCGGCCAGGGTGTACTCCAGGTCGGAGCGCACCGTGGTGAGCGGCCGGCCGGTCTGCTGGGCGAGCCTGGCCAGCACGTCGGAGCGGTAGTGCGGCCACCGGTTCGGCACCCGGGGGTGCGGCACCCGGCGGAAGTGCACGAACGGGGCGTCAGGGTAGATCGCGGCCGCGGCCACGGAGTCGGCGCCGCCGCTGTACGAGATCGCGAGCGTGCCGCCGGCGGCCCTGGGCTCGGCGCCGACGGGGCCGGCCTCGACGCCCCAGCCGTCATGGAGGGCCTGCGCGAACCGGGCGGAGACCGCGCGGTCGAAGGTGATCCGCTTCCTCGTCCAGGGCGCGACGACCGTCCAGGCGGCGACGGCGAACAGGTCGGGGTGGGCGTCGTCCGGCACGTCGGTGATGGTGCAGGAGTTCGTGGCCAGCTTGACGGGATACTCGTCGGAGGCCTTGCCGGTGATCTGGTCTTCGAGGTCGAGCCGGAACGTGAGAAGGCCGTCAGCCCAGGTCACGCGCACGGCCGAGGCTCCTCCCGCGCCACGGCGGGCACCCGCGCCTTGAGGTCGTCGATCGCCTGCCAGATGAGGACCTCGTTCTGCAGCAGGCCGTCGAGGGCCTGGGCGGTCTCCTTGGCCAGGCGGTGGGCGTCACCGGCGACCCGCTGGGCGTCGGCGGACCCGGGCTGCGGCCCCGGCGGCCCGGCCGGTTGCCTGACGGCGGCGCGCAGGCGCTCGACCTCGGCCTGGAGGGCGGCCATCTCCCGGCGCAGCGTCTGCACCTCCCAGAGAGCGTCTCTGATGTCCTGGCGGTGATCCGCGATCGAGATGTACCGGGAGTCGAACCACGAACGCACGGCTTGACGCAGCCGCGCGGGGACGAGGACGCGCTTCATGGAACGTCACCATAGTCGGAAACCTCCCTCGCTCCTGCCGTCCGAATCCGGGCTGTAGCTGGATCGGTATGGCTCTGCCACCGAATATCCGGCATATCCGGCGGACCTTGACAGAGGTGTTGACGAAGCGGCCCCCGCCATCTACGTTTCCGGCTGGCGACGAAATATATCGTCACTTTTCCGAAAAGTTTCGGAGGCGCCATGTTACGAGGCGTTGTCGCGGTCACCCTGCTCGGCTTCACCGCCGTGAACCCCGCGCCGCACGGGGACCCCCCGGCCGTCACCGTCCGGGAGCACATCCGCCACCAGAACATCGACGGGTTCGGCCTCTCCCAGGCCTTCAGGCGCAACGAGCTGCTGGAAGCGCTGTCCCCCGAACAGCGACGCGAGATCCTCGACCTGTGGTTCGACCCGCGCGAGGGGGCCGGGCTGAGCATCCTTCGCCTGGGCATCGGCTCCTCCCCCGCCGGCAGCCCGTACGACCACATGGTCTCCCACCAGCCCGAGGACCCGGGCGGGCCGGACGCGCGCCCCCGGTACGTGTGGGACGGCGACGACAACAGCCAGGTGTGGGTCGCCAAGGAGGCGCGGCGGTACGGCGTCGAGCGCTTCTACGCCAACGCCTGGAGCGCCCCCGGCTACATGAAGGACAACGGCGACGACAAGAACGGCGGCACGCTCAAGCCGGAGTGGGCCGAGGCCTACGCCCGCTACCTCGTCGCCTACACCGACTTCTACAAGAAGGAGGGCATCCGGATCACCGACCTGGCGTTCACCAACGAGCCCGACTACACGGCCCCGTACGCCTCCATGCGGTTCATCCCGGAACAGGCCGCCGCGTTCGTCAAGGTCCTGGGCCCGATCGCCAAGGGCATGAACGTGGTCTGCTGCGACTCCTTCGGCTGGGACGAGGCGCGCGCCTACACCCGGGCCGTCGAGGCGGACCCCGAGGCCCGCCGCTGGGTCAAGGTCCACACCGGTCACACGTACGCGAGCCCCGTGGACGGCCCGCTGCCCACCCGCCGCCAGGTGTGGATGTCGGAGTGGAACCCCAACGGCACCACCTGGAACGAGAACTGGGACGACGGCAGCGGCTACGACGGCATGACCATCGCCCTGGCCGTGCACGACGCGCTGACGCTGGGCCGGGCCAACGCCTACGTCTACTGGTTCGGCGCCTCCCGCGGCGCGACCAGGGCGCTGATGCAGATCGACGACGCGGCCGGGACCTACCGGGTGGCCAAGCGGTTCTGGGCGCTGGCGGCCTACGGCAGGTTCATCAGGCCAGGCGCGGTCCGGCTCGACGCCACCACCGCGAACCCGGCGCTCAAGGCGTCGGCCTTCCGCAACCGTGACGGGTCCACGGTCATCGAAGTGATCAACACCGGCGCCGAGCCGGTCACCTGGCACGGCGTGCGCGGCCGGGCGACCGCGTACCTGACCGACAGCACGCACGACCTCGCCCCCAGCAAGATCACCGGCGGCAGCGTCACGCTCCCGCCGCGCGCCCTCACCACCATCGTCGTCGGAGGCCATCGATGAGACCCCTGATCGTCGCGCTCACGCTGGCGCTCGCCGTGCCCGCGTTCGCACTCCCCGCGTCCGCCGCGCCCCCCGGCCAGGACGCCGCGAAGAACCACCACCGCGTCAAGGACCTGCGCGACCTGGCGCGCAAGCACGGCATCAGGATCGGCAGCGCCGTGGACGTCGCCGCGCTGCGTGCCGAGGCCGACTACCGGCACGTGCTCAACCGCGAGTTCACCCACCTCACCGCCGAGAACGCGATGAAGTGGGAGAGCGTGGAGCCCGAGCGCGGCGTCTACACCTGGGACGACGCGGACGCGGTGGTCGCGAACGCGCGCCGCAACGGCCAGCAGGTGCGCGGCCACACGCTGATCTGGCACAACCAGCTCCCCGGCTGGCTGACCAGCGGCGTGGAGGACGGCTCCATCGGCCCCGCCGAGCTCAGGAAGATCCTGCGCGAGCACGTCCAGACCCAGGTCCGCCGCTACAAGGGCAAGATCAGGGCCTGGGACGTGGTGAACGAGGCCGTCGACGACGACGGCAACATGCGGCAGACCATCTGGCTGCAGCACCTCGGCCCCGGCTACATCGCCGACGCCTTCCGCTGGGCCCGCGCCGCCGACCCGCGCGCCAAGCTCTACCTGAACGACTACAACGTCGAATGGAACCAGGGCAAGATCGACCGCTACCTGAGCATCGTCCAGGAACTGCAGGCGCAGCGGGTGCCGATCGACGGCATGGGCTTCCAGGGTCACCTGGGCATCCAGTACGACTACCCCGGTGACTGGGCCGACGTCATGCGGCGCTTCGCCGCCCTCGGCCTGGAGATCGCGGTCACCGAGATGGACGTGCGGATGGTGCTGCCCGTCACGCCCGAGAAGCTCGCCACCCAGGCCGAGTACTACAGCAGGGCGCTGACCGACTGCCTGAGCGTCAAGGCCTGCCGCGAGTTCACCGTCTGGGGCTACACCGACCGGCACTCGTGGGTGCCCGGCTGGTTCGACGGCGAGGGCGCGGCCTGCATCCTCGACGAGGACCTGCGGCCCAAGCCCGCCTACCAGGCCCTGCTGGCGACCGCGAGGCGCTAGCGGCCGGTGAACTCGGGGGTGGACTTCTCGGTGAAGGCGGTCATGCCGGCCTTCGCGTCCTCCGTCGCGAAGATGCCGGAGAACTGGAGCCTCTCGATCTCCAGGCCGGAGTCGAGGTCCACGTCCATCCCCCGGTCGACGGCCAGCTTGGCGGCCCGCAGCGCGATCGCGGGCCCGCCGGTGAAGGTCGCGGCCCACTCGCGCGCGGCCTGGTAGACCTCGGCGTCGGGCACGACCCGGTCGACCAGGCCGATGGCCAGCGCCTCGGCGGCGGGCACGTGACGACCGCTGAAGATGAGGTCCTTGGCGCGGGCCGGACCGATCAGACGCGGCAGCCTCTGGGTGCCGCCGGCGCCGGGGATGATGCCGAGCTGGATCTCAGGCTGGCCCAGCTTGGCGGACTCCCCGGCGACCCGGAAGTCGGCGCACAGGGCGAGCTCGCAGCCGCCGCCGAGCGCGTAGCCGGTGATGGCGGCGATGACCGGCTTGCCGATGCGGGCGACGGCGGTGAGGCTGTCCTGCAGGGCGCGCGAGTGCGCGTACATGTCGGCGTACGACATGACCGCCATCTCCTTGATGTCCGCGCCCGCGGCGAACACCCGCTCGCCGCCGTAGATCACCACGGCGTGCACCCCGGGATCGTCGTCCACGAGACGGGCCGTTTCGGCGATCTCCCGCTGGACCTGGGCGTCGAGGGCGTTCATCTTCGGACGGTCGAGTCTGATCGTGGCGATCTGGTCGGCCACCTCGACGCTTACGAACTCAGCCATGGAGCGAACCCTACCGGCTGCCTTTTCCCCGGTTCCGGCAGGTCTGTCTGGTGACCCAGTCGATGAAGAATTTCTTCGCAAAGCTCTCGCCAGAGAAGGAAAATGTTGAGACGCTGACTCCGTTCTGACAGCCCCCAGCAAGGAGCGGTACATGCGCAGAGCGCTGGCGATCGCGGCGGTCGCCATCCTGCCCTTAGCCCACGTCACGGCCGCGTCGGCCGCCGAGCCCGACGACCGGCAGCAGGCCTTCGCGGCGGCGGCCGAGGAGTTCCAGGTCCCCGAGAGCGTGCTGCTCGGCGTCTCCTACCTGGAGTCACGCTGGGACGCCCACGCCGGGACGCCCAGCAACAACGCGGGCTTCGGCCCCATGCACCTGACCGACGCGGCCTCGTACACCGGCTCCAACCACCACGGTCAGGACGAGGAGGACCCGCGCGGCGACGACAGCAGGCCCGCCGTCCCGGCGGCCGAGGCGCCCGAGCCCGCCGAGATCCCCGCCGCGCTGCGCACCCTGGAGCGGGCGGCCGAGCTGACCGGAGAGAGCCGCGAGCGGCTGCGCGCCGACCCGGCCGCCAACATCAGGGGCGGCGCCGCGCTGCTGGCCGACTACCAGAAGTCGATCGGCGCGCCGCTCAGCGACGACCCCGGCCAGTGGTACGGCGCGGTCGCCAAGTACTCGGGCGCCGAGCAGCAGGAGGCCGCCCGGTTCTTCGCCGACGAGGTCTTCGCCACGATCAAGTCCGGTGAGGAGCGGGTCACCGACGACGGCCACCGGGTCAGGCTCAGCCCCGTCCCGAACCTGGGCAAGGTCGTGGCGTGGCTGGAGAAGCTGGGGCTGCGCGCGCCGCGCCGCGACGGCGTGGAGTGCCCGAGCACGGTGTCGTGCGAGTGGATCCCGGCCGGCTACGCCGAGCTGCCCGGCGGCGGCTACGGCAACCACGACCTGGCGAACCGCCCCAGCTCCCAGAAGATCGACTACATCGTCATCCATGACATGGAGGGCTACTTCGGCCCCTCCGTCGGACTGGTGCAGAACCCGGCCTACCGGGCGAGCTGGCAGTACTCGCTCCGCTCCTCCGACGGGCACATCGCCCAGCACATCAAGGCCAAGGACGTCGCCTGGCAGGCCGGCAACTGGTACATCAACGCCAAGTCGATCGGGCTGGAGCACGAGGGCTTCCTGGCCGAGGGCCACACCTGGTACACCGAGGCGATGTACCGGACGTCGGCCAAACTGGTGCGCTACCTGGCGCTCCGGCACGGCGTGCCGCTCGACCGGGCGCACATCATCGGCCACGACAACGTGCCCGGCACGCTCCCGACCACGGTGCGCGGCATGCACGAGGACCCCGGCCCGTTCTGGGACTGGGCGCACTACTTCAAGCTGCTCGGCGCCCCGCTGCACCCGTTCGGCGGCCCCCGCTCCGGCGCGGTCATGATCAGGCCCGACTTCGAGAACAACAAGCCGTACTTCTACGGCTGCGACCGGCAGAACCCGGAGGCCGCCTGCCCGCCGCTGCCCGCGCACACCGTCTGGCTGCGCACCGAGCCGCGCGAGGACGCGCCGCTGGTGAAGGACATCGGCAAGCACCCCACGGGCGAGTCCCTCTACAGCGTGTACGACCACAGCGCGCGGGCCAGCACCGGCCAGCGGTACGCGGTGGCCGACCGGCAGGGCGACTGGACGGCGATCTGGTATCTCGGCCAGAAGGCGTGGTTCCACAACCCGGCGTCCGCGCCGACCGCCGTGCCGTCGATGGGGCTCGTGGTCACGCCCAGGCCGGGCCTGGCGACGGTGCCGGTGTACGGCAGGGCCTATCCGGAGGAGGCCGCCTACCCCGAGGGCGTCCCGTACCAGGCGGTCACGCCGCTGCAGTACACGTTCTCGGCGGGCGAGAAGTACACACTGGCCGGGACGGCGGCGACCGAGTACTACCGGGCCGTCACCTTCGACCCGGCCAACCACCAGGTGGTCCGGGGCAAGACGAAGTATCTGCAGATCCAGTTCGGGCACCGGATCATGTTCGTCAAGGCTGACGACGTGCGGGTGACGTTCTCCGGGTGAACTCCGAGACGGCGCGCCTGGTGCTGGCCAGCGCCTCCTGCGAGGAGTCGTAGGTGCGCTGGGCGACGCCGACGAAGACGCAGTCGACGACGAGGAGCTGGCTGATGCGGCTGGCCAGGGCGCCGGGACGGAACTCCGTCTCGCGCCCGGCCGAGATGAGCACGTGCTCGGCCAGCTCCGCGATGGACGAGCGGGGGTTGTTGGTGATGGCGACCGTGGTCGCGCCGGCCTCCCCCGCCCGGCGCAGCGGCTCGATCACGTCGGGCGTCTCGCCCGAGGTGCTGATGCCGATCGCCACGTCGCCGTCCTTGAGCAGCACCGCGCTGGTCAGCGCCAGGTGGGCGTCCTGGAAGGCGTGGCTGGACAGGCCGATGCGCAGCAGCTTCTGCGCGACGTCCTCGGCCACCAGGCCGGAGGCGCCCACCCCGTAGGCGTCGATGCGGCGGGCGCCGACGATGGCGTCGACGACCAGGCCGAGCCGCTCGGAGGTGAGCTGGGCGACCGTGTCGTTGATCGCCTCCGACTCGGCCCTGGCGACCTTCTGGATGACCTCCGACAGCGGGTCGTCGGGGGCCAGGTCACCGGGCACCAGCCGGTCGGGCTGGGCGGCGGCCGCGGCCAGCGCCAGGCGCAGCTGCGGGTAGCCCGCGAAGCCGAGCAGCCTGGCGGTGCGCACGATCGTCGCCTCGCTCGTGCCCGACGCGGCCGACAGCTCCGTGATCGTGCTGCGGGCCACCGTCGCCGGGTCCTCGAGGATCAGCTGGGCGACGGTGCGGGCAGCGGGCGTCAGGGACGGCAGCACACCACGGACCGTGGCCACCAGGGTGTCGGCTCGCATGCCGTTGCCGCTGTCGTCCACAGACCTGATTATGCCGTTGGTTGACCTGATTTCTACACCGCGTAATCAGCGCAGGGTGCCGTTGGTCATGCCGACCGGCTCCTCGGGCACGGCGATCAGCCCCAGCTCGGCCCGCGCGGCCACCAGCGGGTGGTGCGGCACGACCCGGACGGTGTAGCCGAAGGCGCCGGTGCGGCCGAGCGGGACCACCCCGGTGAAGTGGGCGCGGCCGTCGTCGTCGACCCCGGCCGCGGTCAGCTCGGCGTACTCGGGATGGATCAGCTCGTCGTGCGGGCCGACCCTGCCGTAGGCGGCCTCCACCAGCACGTCGCCGGGCTCCAGGTCGCCGAGCGTGATCGTGGCCCGCAGCTCCAGCGAGGCCCCGACCTCCGGCGTGTCTCCGACGCCCGACGCCTCCACGTGCTCGACGCGCACGCCCGGCCACTCCTTGGTGACCTTGAGCCGCCAGTCGGCGAACGCCCGCGCGGGAGCGTACCCGTCGGCCGACAGCGCCCGCGCGGCCCTGGCGGCGGGCGTGTAGAGGCCCACCACGTAGTCGCGGAGCATCCGCCCGGCGAGCACCTTGGGCCCGAGCGAGGTCAGGGTGTGCTTGACCATCTCCATCCAGCGGCGGGGCAGCCCGTCGGCGGCCCGGTCGTAGAAGCGGTCGGCCACCTCGTGCTCGATCAGGTCGTAGAGCGCGGTGGCCTCCAGCTCGTCACGCCGGTCGGGGTCGGTCACCCCGTCGGCCGTGGGGATGGCCCAGCCGTTGGTGCCGTCGTACCACTCGTCCCACCAGCCGTCGCGGATGGACAGGTTGAGTCCGCCGTTGAGCGCCGACTTCATGCCGGACGTGCCGGAAGCCTCCAGCGGGCGCAGCGGGTTGTTGAGCCACACGTCGCAGCCCTGCACCAGCAGCTGGGCCAGGGCCATGTCGTAGTCGGGCAGGAAGACGATGCGATGGCGGACGTCGGCGCGGTCGGCGAACTTGACGATCTGCTGGATGAGCTTCTTGCCGCCCTCGTCGGCCGGGTGGGCCTTGCCCGCGATCAGGATCTGCACCGGCTTGTCGGGGTGGAGCAGCAGCTCGCTCAGCCGCTCGGGGTCGCTGAGCATGAGCGTGAGCCGCTTGTAGGACGGCACCCGCCGGGCGAACCCGATCGTCAGCACCTCGGGGTCGAGCACGTCGTCGATCCAGCCCAGCTCGGCCGGCGAGGCGCCGCGGTCGAGCCACGACTGGCGCAGCCGCGCCCGCGCGCCCTCGACCAGGCGGCCGCGGAGCTCGCGCCTGATCTCCCAGATCTCCGCGTCGGAGATCTTCTGCACGCCCTCCCAGCCGCGCGCCCGCTCCAGCAGCGACGGCAGCTCGCGGCCGGCCAGCTCCATGAACTCGCGGCCGACCCAGGTAGGCGCGTGGACGCCGTTGGTGATCGAGCCGATCGGCACCTCGTCGACGTCGAAGCCGGGCCACAGGTCCTTGAACATGTCCCGGCTGACCTCGCCGTGCAGCTCGGACACGCCGTTGACGCGCTGGGCCAGCCGCATGCCCATGACGGCCATGTTGAACCGGCCTGGATCGGCCTCGGCGCCGAGTTCGAGAATGCGCTCGACGGGCACGGTCGGCCAGGCGTTGCCGCCGCCGAACTGGCGGGCGATCATGTCGACGGGGAACCGGTCGATGCCCGCGGGCACCGGGGTGTGGGTGGTGAACACCGTCCCGGCCCGCACCGCCTCCAGCGCCTCGTCGAAGGAGAGCCTGGACTCGGTCAGCTCGCGGATGCGCTCCAGGCCGAGGAAGCCCGCGTGGCCCTCGTTGGTGTGGAACACCTCGGGGTCGGGGTTGCCGGTGATGCGGCAGAAGGCCCGGATGGCGCGCACCCCGCCCACGCCGAGCAGGAGCTCCTGCATCAGCCGGTGGTCGGTGCCGCCGCCGTAGAGCCGGTCGGTGACGTCGCGGGCGGCGCTGTCGTTCTCGGCCACGTCGGAGTCGAGCAGCAGCAGCGGGACCCGCCCGACCTGCGCCATCCAGACCTGGGCGTGCAGCACCCGGTCGTCGGGCAGCGAGATGCGGACCTTGACCGGCGCGCCGCCGGGCTCCTTGAGCAGGCTCAGCGGCAGGCCCCCGGCGTCGAGCGACGGGTAGTGCTCCAGCTGCCAGCCCTCGGGCGAGAGCGACTGCGTGAAGTAGCCGTGGCGGTAGAGCAGGCCCACGGCCAGGATCGGCACGCCGAGGTCGCTGGCCGCCTTGAGGTGGTCGCCCGCCAGGATGCCGAGGCCGCCCGAGTACTGCGGCAGCGCGGCGGCGATGCCGTACTCGGGTGAGAAGTAGGCGATGGCCCGCGCGGCGTCGGGCAGCGTCTGGTACCACCGCGGCGCGGTCATGTACTCGCGCAGGTCGTCCGCGGCGTCGGCGAGCCGCCGGCGGAAGCGGCGGTCGGCGGCCAGTTCGGCCAGCCGGTCGGGCCCCACGGCGCCCAGCAGCGCGACCGGGTCGTGGCCGACCCGCTCCCAGAGGACGGGGTCGACCTCGGCGAAGAGATCCATCGTCTCTGGGTGCCATGACCAGCGCAGATTGTGGACGAGCTCGCCGAGTGCGGCCAGCTCCGCGGGCAGGACGGTCCGGACGGTGAACCGGCGGATAGCTCTCACAATGTGAACCCTACGGGCTAGGAGGAACGTCTGGTTCCTTCACCCCCAGTCCCGGCTTTCAAACCCCTTCCGAGATGAAGCATGAAGGGAGACTTTTGGGGCAACTTTCCCCCATGTCAGGTTCTCCCGGGGACACTCGGGAGTTCTATCCACCGCTGCCCGCAATTCACGTGCAAGGATCGATCCTGCCAGGAAAGCCTCCGGCGGTACCGAGTGCCGTCGCAAACCTTGAAATGCGATGATCGGACGAATTCCCATCACGGACATCTCCCCCGTCGTCGACTGCGGGCAGTGGCCCGCCAAGGCGGTCGCCGGCGAGACCTTCGAGGTCTCCGCGACCGTGTTCCGGGAGGGCCATGACGCCGTGGCCGCCGGAGTGGTTCTCACCGCGCCGGACGGGCAGCGGGGCAGGCTGAGACCGATGCGCGAGACCGCCCCCGGCACCGACCGGTGGGCCGTGGAGGTCTGCCTGCCGAGCGAGGGCGACTGGCTCTACCGCGTGGAGGCGTGGAGCGACCCCATCGCCAGCTGGCTGCACGACGCCGACATCAAGATCCCGCGCGGGCTCGACACCGATCTCATGTGCGAGGAGGGCGCGCGCCTGTTCGAGCGCGCGGCCAGGGCCGTGCGGCAGGCCGACTGCCCGGCTCCCGACGGCGCCAACGGCGAGAGCGCCTGCGGCCACCGGGCCGCGCTGCTCGGCGTCGCGGCGAGGCTGCGCGACGAGGACCTCGACCCGCGGGCCCGGCTGTCGATCGCGCAGCTGCCCGAGACGGCCTCGCTGCTGGCGGCCCACCCGCTGCGCGAGCTGGTCACCAGGTCCAGGCAGCAGAAGGTGCGGGTGTCCAGGCGGCGGGCGCTCTACGGCTCCTGGTACGAGTTCTTCCCGCGGTCGGAGGGGGCCGTGGTCAACGGCGTCGGCGCCTCCAAGTCCGGAAATTTCCAGACTGCGGCCAAGCGACTGCCCGCCATCGCCAAGATGGGCTTCGACGTCGTCTACCTGCCCCCGATCCACCCGATCGGCCACACCTTCCGCAAGGGACGCAACAACACGCTCAACCCCGAGCCCGACGACCCCGGTTCGCCGTGGGCGATCGGCTCGGAGGACGGCGGGCACGACGCCGTCCACCCCGACCTGGGCACCATCGACGACTTCGACGACTTCGTCGGCCGCACCCGCGAGCTGGGCATGGAGGTGGCGCTCGACTTCGCGCTGCAGTGCTCCCCCGACCATCCGTGGGTCAAGGAGCACCCGGAGTGGTTCACCGTCCGGGCCGACGGCACGATCGCGTACGCCGAGAACCCGCCCAAGAAGTATCAGGACATCTACCCGCTCAACTTCGACAAGGACCCCGAGGGCCTGTACGCGGAGATCAAGCGGGTGCTGCGCCACTGGATGGACCACGGCGTGCGGATCTTCCGGGTGGACAACCCGCACACCAAGCCGGTGGCGTTCTGGGAGCGCCTCATGGCCGACATCCACGCCACCGACCCTGACGTGCTGTTCCTGTCGGAGGCGTTCACCCGGCCGCCGATGCTGCACGCGCTGGGCAAGATCGGCTTCCACCAGTCGTACACGTACTACACCTGGAAGAACTCCAAGTGGGACGTCGAGGACTACCTGGCGGAGCTGTCCCACGCCACGTCCCACTTCCTGCGGCCCAACCTGTTCGTCAACACGCCGGACATCCTGCACGAGTACCTGCAGCACGGCGGGGTCCCGGCGTTCAAGATCAGGGCCGTGCTGGCGGCGACGGCCTCGCCGACGTGGGGGGTGTACTCGGGCTACGAACTCGCGGAGAACGTGCCGGTACGTCCCGGCAGCGAGGAGTATCTCGACAGCGAGAAGTACCAGTACCGGCCGCGTGACTGGGTGACCGCGGAGCGGGAGGGCCGCAGCCTGGCGCCCTTCATCACCCACCTGAATCTCTTCAGAAGGGCCCACCCGGCCCTGCAGGAATTGCGTAACCTACGGTTCCACCGGGTCGACCAGCCGGACATCATCTGCTTCTCCAAACGGCTGCCCGGCGCCTACGACGCGGCCACACGACGGCACGGACTGGGCGACGTCGTCATAGCGGTGATCAACCTCGATCCGCACCATACGCACGAGGCCACGGTAGACCTCGACCTGCCCGCCCTCGGGCTCGACTGGAACGCCGAGTTCGTGGTGGACGACGAGTTTTCTGGCGAGTCGTACCGTTGGAGACAGAACAACTACGTGCGTCTCGACCCTCACATCCAGCCGGCCCACCTTCTCACCGTACGAGCGTCGCCACGGTAGAGCTGAATTCAGCGGGGAGTCTTCAACAGTGTGTGCAAGCGCCTCCCTCATGAGCACCCGAGAGGAGAGCTCATGAGCTCCACACCCATTCCCAACACCTTCGACGACGAGAAACCACGCGACCCCTACTGGTACCGGCGTGCCGTCTTCTACGAGGTGCTGATCAGAGGGTTCGCCGACTCCAACGGCGACGGCACGGGCGACATCCGCGGCCTCATCGGCAAACTCGACTACCTGCAGTGGCTCGGCGTCGACTGCCTCTGGCTGCTCCCGCTGTACGAGTCACCGCTGCGCGACGGCGGCTACGACATCGCCGACTTCATGAAGATCCTCCCGGAGTTCGGTGACCTCGGCGACTTCGTACGGCTGGTCGAAGAGGCGCACAAGCGCGGCATGCGGGTCATCGCCGACCTGGTGATGAACCACACCAGCGACGCCCACCCGTGGTTCCAGGCGTCCCGCCACGACCCGGAGGGGCCGTTCGGCGACTTCTACGTCTGGTCCGACACCGACACGCGCTACCCCGACGCCCGCATCATCTTCATCGACACCGAGACGTCCAACTGGACGTATGACCAGGTGCGCGGGCAGTACTACTGGCACCGGTTCTTCCATCACCAGCCGGACCTCAACTACGAGAACCCCGCGGTGCAGGACGCGATGCTGGAGGTGCTGCGCTTCTGGCTCGACCTGGGCATCGACGGGTTCCGGCTGGACGCGGTGCCGTACCTCTTCGAGGAGGAGGGCACCAACTGCGAGAACCTCCCGAAGACGCACGAATACCTCAAGCGGGTGCGGGCCGAGGTCGACAGGCTCTACCCGGACCGGGTGCTGCTGGCCGAGGCCAACCAGTGGCCTTCGGACGTGGTGGAGTATTTCGGCGACCCGGTGGGCGGCGGGGACGAATGCCACATGGCTTTCCATTTCCCGCTGATGCCCCGCATTTTCATGGCGGTCCGCCGGGAGTCCCGTTACCCCATTTCCGAAATTTTGGCACAAACGCCGAAAATTCCGGAAAACTGCCAGTGGGGAATCTTCCTCCGCAACCACGACGAGCTGACCCTCGAAATGGTCACGGACGAAGAACGCGACTATATGTATACCGAATACGCCAAAGACCCCCGTATGCGGGCGAACGTCGGCATCCGCCGCCGGCTGGCGCCCCTGCTGGAGAACGACCGCAACCAGATCGAGCTGTTCACCGCCCTGCTGCTCTCGCTGCCCGGCTCGCCGGTGCTCTACTACGGCGACGAGATCGGCATGGGCGACAACATCTGGCTCGGCGACCGCGACGGCGTCCGCACCCCCATGCAGTGGGACCCGGACCGCAACGCGGGCTTCTCCGACTGCGACCCCGGCCGCCTCTACCTGCCGGTGATCATGGACCCGATCTACGGCTACCAGGGGCTCAACGTCGAGGCCCAGCAGAAGAACGCCGGCTCGCTGCTCCACTGGACCCGCCGGATGATCGAGATCCGCAAGCGCCACCCGGTGTTCGGGCTCGGCGAGTTCATCGAGCTCAACTCCTCCAACCCGAGCGTGCTGGCGTTCGTCCGCGAGCTGGGCGACGACCGCATGCTCTGCGTGAACAACCTGTCCCGCTTCCCGCAGCCGGTGGAGCTGGACCTGCGCAGGTTCGTCGGCGTCTCGCCCGTGGAGACCATGGGTGGCGTGCCGTTTCCACCGATTGGCGAACTTCCGTATCTTTTGACGCTCCCTGGGCATGGGTTCTACTGGTTCACTTTGCCGCCGGCCCACACCCAGGAGGAGTAGGACGTGCTGGAGGAGCTCCTTGCCGCATGGATCGCACGCCAACGCTGGTTCGGCGGCAAGGGGCGCCCGATCGACTCGCTGTCGATCGACTCCGACGTCGTCATCGAGGCGGGCGACCCGAGCCTGCGCCACCTGATCGTGTCGGTGTGGCAGGAGGGGTCCCGCGAGCGCTACCAGCTCCTGCTCGGCCTGCGCAGGGAGCTTCCCGACACCCTCACCCACGCCTTCATCGGGCCGTACGCGGCGGACGACGGGGAATGCGTGGTGTACGACGCCGTCCACGACCACGAGCTGACCCGCTGGATCCTGGAGTCGATGGCGGCCGGCTCGGGCCGGGCGGGCGTGCGGTTCCACCACCTGCCCGGCGTCGAGATCGACACCACCCAGCGCAGCCTGGTGCTGGGGGCCGAGCAGTCCAACACCTCGCTGGTGTTCGGCGAGGAGTACATCTGCAAGCTCTTCCGCCGGCTCGTCCCCGGCGTCAACCCGGAGCTGGAGATCGTCACCGCGCTCGCGATCAGGCAGGCGCCGCACATCGCGCAGCCGTACGGGTGGATCGAGACCGACCTCGACGAGACCCCGACCACGCTGGCGATCATGCAGGAGTTCCTGTCGAACTCCACCGACGGCTGGGACCTGGCGCTCACCAGCGTGCGCGACCTCTACAACTCGCTGCCCGGCCTCCCCGCCGCGGAGGCGGGCGGCGACTTCGCCGCAGAGGCGGGCCGGCTCGGCGCGGCCACCGCCCGCGTCCACCACGAGCTGCGCGAGGCGTTCGGCACGGAGGTGATGGAGCCGCACGAGATCAAGCGGATGGCCGAGGACTTCAGGCGGCAGCTCGGCCGCGCCGTGGGCGAGGTCCCCGAGCTGCGCGAGCACGTGCCCGCCCTGGAGCTCGCCTACCACCGGGCCGAGGAGCTGACCACCGAGGTGCGCGTCCAGCGGGTGCACGGCGACTACCACCTGGGCCAGGTCATGCGCACCACCACCGACTGGGTGGTGCTCGACTTCGAGGGCGAGCCCGGCCAGCCGCTGGCCGAGCGCCGCGCGCTCTCCTCGCCGCTGCGCGACGTGGCCGGCATGCTGCGCTCGTTCGACTACGCGGCCAGGCACCTGCTGGCGGACCACTCCGAGGCGGCCCGCCTGGAGCCGATGGCCGAGGAGTGGGCCAAGCGCAACAGGGCCGCGTTCCTTGAGGGCTACGCCGAGGGCGGCGGCGTCATCACCCCCGCCGACACGGCGCTGCTGCGCGCGTTCGAACTGTCGAAGGCGGTCTACGAGGTCGTGTACGAGGCCCGCAACCGCCCCACCTGGGTGTCGATCCCCTTGGCCGCCTTCCGCTAGACGGCCGGGCTCTCGAAGGGCGACACCGGAGCGGCGGGGCGCCGCGCCTCCTGCGCGTTGCTGATCCGCAGGACCACCAGGGCCGCCGGCACCGCCGCCACCAGCATCAGCGCGCAGCTCAGCACGTCGAACCTGGCCGCCGACGCCATGGACTCCAGCTCTTCGGCGTTGAAGAACAGCCGCCCGGCCACGAGCGCCACCCAGTTGCCGATCAGCCAGAGCGCCCACCAGAGCGTGACCAGCCCCGAGCGCGGCCAAGGATCGTTCTCGTCCCGATGGCTGGCGCGGTTGTCAGGCCGTTCAGGCGGCCTTGTACTCGGGGTAGCCGTAGCCGGCCACGTGGGACACGGGCCGGATGCGCTCCTCGACCTTGCCGTTGCCGGTGTTGCCCTCGATCGTGGTGATCGTGCCGTCGCCGTTGTCCTTCTTCACCAGGCCGACGTGGTCGACGGCGCTGATGTTCTTGCTGCCGCCCCAGTCGAAGAAGACGACGCTGCCGGGCTTGGCCTCGCTGCCCCAGCGGTTGTTGTCCTTGAACCACTGGGCGTGGGTGACGGTGTAGGCGTCCCAGCCGATCGTGGAGCGGGCGCCGGCCTGCTCGCCGACCCAGGACACGAACATCGCGCACCAGGGGGCGTTGGCGTACAGCGCGGGCGTGCCGCCGCCGTCACGGGCCAGGGTCTCGGCCGCGCGCGGGGAGGACATGTACCACTGGTGGAACTTGGTGCCGCCGCCGGCGGCGTCCTCGGTGACGCCGATCTGCGACTCGGCGACCTGCAGGACGGTGCTCGCGCTGACGGCGGTGGCCTGGCCGGCGCTGCTGTGCTGCTGGGCGACCGGGTGGGGCTGGGAGGGGGAGGCGGCGGCCGCGGTGGCGGCGGCGGAGGTGCCGGCGAAGGCGGCGCCGAGTGCCAGGGTGGCGCCCAGGGCCAGGCGGGAGGTGGACGGGATGCGATCGAAGATGTGCTTGACCATGCTCGGGGATTGCTCCTTGCTTCCATGCCGCCTACCGGGTTAGCTGTCGGGTTCGGGCGTGGAAGTGCCCTACGGTGCGCCCTTGGTGAAGAGCGACCGATTCACCCCAGAGAAAGGTGGGTCCCCGGTTCCGCCAGAGGGCGGATTCGGCGGCCGCGCCGTGTTCCCGCATGTGCGCGGGTGGGCGCGGTCTCGGCAATTCATCGGCAACGCGCGGGGGCTTACCTAAAAGCGCTGCTCAAGCGCGTGCCATCGATGGGTCCGAAGGTAATCGTCGCGCAAGGGAAAGGGCAAGCGCGGGACGGACCCCGACGACGGGATCCCCTATGACATGGGGGATCCCGCACGAATTCTTTACCTTCGATCCGGTTACGAACCGTCGGGCGAGGAGCCGAGCCGGGGGACGTGGCGCAGGGCGGTGGCCGCCAGGATCGCCGCGGCGAGCAGGACGACCGAGGCGGCCGCCGCCGTGACCGTGAGGCTCGTGGTGAAGGCGGCCCTGGCCGCCTCCGCGAGCGTGGCGGCGACGGAGGCGGGCTGAGCGGACGCGACGGCCATGGCGCCGCCCAGGGTGTCGCGGGCCGCTGCCGCCGCCTCCGCGGGGACTTCCTCCGGTACGCGCAGGCGGGCCTGGTAGACGGCGGCGGCGATGCTCCCGAAGACGGCCAGCCCGGCCGCGCCGCCGAACTCCTGGGCGGTCTCCGACAGCGCCGCCGCCGAGCCGGAGCGCTCCGGCGGCGCCGCGCCGACCACGATGTCGATGCCCAGCACGAGCAGCGGCGAGCCGCCCAGGAAGAACAGCGTCTGCCCGGTCACCAGCGCGGCGAGCCCCGACGTGCCTGCCATCGTGAGGAGCAGGACCCCTGCCGCGCCGAGCACCAGTCCCCCGGCCGCGAGGACCGCGGGCCGGACCCGCCGCGCCAGCGCCGGGGTCGCCACGAACCCGAAGATGATCGCCACCGCGTTGGGCAGCGTCCACAGCCCGGCCTCCAGCGGCGACAGGCCGAGCACGAGTTGCAGGTACTGCGCCGTCAGCAGGCCGATCCCCGGCCCCACCAGGATGACCAGCATCAGCGTGCCCAGCGCCCCGGAGAAGCGCCGCTCGGCGAACAGCCGCAGGTCGAGCAGGGGTTCGGCCAGCCCGCGCTGCCTTCGTACGAAGACCACCGCCAGCGCCGTCCCGGCTACCAGGGAGAGCGGCGCGACGGCGCCCGCCCCGCCGGCGGCCAGCTCCTTCACCCCGTAGGTGACCGCGAGCGCGGCCGCGACCGACAGCACCACGCTGGGCGCGTCGATCCGGCCCACGGCGGGCGAGCGGTACTCGGGCAGCAGCAGCGGCCCCGCCACCAGCAGCACGGCCATCACCGGCACCCCGAGCAGGAACGCCGCCCCCCACCAGAAGGTCTCCAGCAGTGACCCGCCGAGCAGCGGCCCGATCACCATGCCGCCGGTGAAGCCGACCATCCACAGGCTGATCGCGGTCGTCCGCTGGGCGGGGTCGTGGAACATGGTGCGGATCAGCGACAGTGTCGAGGGCATGAGCGTCGCGCCCGCCACGCCCAGCGCGGCGCGGGCGGCGATGAGCACTTCGGCGCTCGGCGCGTACGCGGCCGCGGCGGAGGCGAGCGCGAAGGCCGCGGCCCCGATCAGCAGCAGCCGCCTGCGCCCGATCCGGTCGCCCAGCGTGCCCATGGGGATGAGGAACCCGGCGATCAGGAACCCGTAGATGTCGTTGATCCACAGCAGCTGCGCCCCGGTGGGCCGGAGGTCCTCACTCAGCGCGGGCACGGCCAGGTGCAGCACGGTCACGTCTATCGAGAGCAGCAGGGTCGGCAGGATGAGGACGGCCAGGCCGATCCACTCCCGCTTGCCCGCACGCTGTTGTATGTCCATGCATGGAACGCTAAAAACCCAACCACGCTTGAGGTCAATCCCCGATAAACCCAAGATTCCGCACTTTCGGTGATTGTCGGGGTGAATGCGGGCAGTGCCACAGATGGACGGTCGCCATAGGGCAGTGTTGGGAGCATGCCGATGAGGACAGAGCTCGACCGCCTCGCGGGCGGGGCGCACCATGATCCGCATTCCGTGCTGGGCGCCCACCCAGGAGCGGGTGGGGTGACCTTCCGAGCGCTGCGCCCGCTCGCCGAACGGGTCCGCGTGGTGCTGGACGACGGCACCGCGCACGACATGAAGCACGTGGCCCACGGCGTGTTCGAGACCACGGTCCCCGGTCTGGACAAGGTTCCCTCGTACACCTTGAGCGTGCGCTATCCCGGCGGTGAGGCGCACGAGACGCGCGACCCGTACCGGCACTGGCCCACGCTGGGCGAGGTCGACCTGCACCTGATCGGCGAGGGGCGGCACGAGCGGCTGTGGGAGGTGCTCGGCGCCCGCGTGATGGAACACCAGGACACGCCGGGCACGGCGTTCGCCGTCTGGGCGCCCAACGCCCGCGGCATCCGGGTGATCGGCGACTTCAACCACTGGGACGGCACCGCCTACCCGATGCGCTCGCTGGGCCGCTCGGGGGTGTGGGAGCTGTTCGTCCCCGGCCTCGGCGCGGGCGAACGTTACAAGTACCAGGTGCTGGGCGCCGACGGCGTGTGGCGCGACAAGGCCGACCCGATGGCGCGCAGGACCGAGCTGCCCCCGCAGACCGCCTCGGTCGTCGAGCAGTCCGACTACGTCTGGGCCGACGAGGAGTGGATGGCGGGGCGGCGCGACGAGCAGCCGCGCAACGGGCCGATGAGCATCTACGAGGTCCACCTGGGCTCGTGGCGGCCCGGCCTGTCCTATCTGGAGCTGGCCGACCAGCTCTCCGAGTACGTGGCCGACCTGGGCTTCACGCACGTGGAGCTGCTGCCGGTGGCCGAGCACCCGTTCGGCGGGTCGTGGGGCTACCAGGTGACCTCCTACTACGCGCCGACGGCCCGCTTCGGCACCCCCGACGAGTTCCGCGCGTTCGTCGACCGGATGCACGCCAAGGGCATCGGGGTGGTGCTCGACTGGGTGCCGGCGCACTTCCCGATGGACGACTGGGCGCTGGCCCGCTTCGACGGCACCCCGCTCTACGAGCACGCCGACCCGGCCAGGGGCGAGCACCCCGACTGGGGCACGTACGTGTTCGACTTCGGGCGCCGCGAGGTGCGCAACTTCCTGGTCGCCAACGCGCTCTACTGGCTCAAGGAGTTCCACATCGACGGCCTGCGGGTGGACGCGGTGGCCTCGATGCTCTACCTCGACTACTCCCGGCGGGAGGGCGAGTGGACCCCCAACGTCTACGGCGGCCGGGAGAACCTCGACGCGGTCGAGTTCCTCAAGGAGATGAACTCGGTCTGCTACCGGGAGGCGCCCGGCATCGCGACCGTGGCCGAGGAGTCGACCGCCTGGCCCGGGGTGTCGCGGCCGGTGCACCTGGGCGGGCTCGGCTTCGGGTTCAAGTGGAACATGGGCTGGATGCACGACACGCTGGAGTATCTCCGGCACGAGCCGATCTTCCGGCAGTACCACCACCATCAGATGACGTTCTCGCTCATCTACGCCTACTCGGAGAACTACGTCCTGCCGCTCTCCCATGACGAGGTGGTGCACGGCAAGGGCTCGCTGATGGGCAAGATGCCCGGCGACGAGTGGCAGCGCTTCGCCCAGTTGCGCGCGCTGCTGGCGTTCATGTGGGCGCATCCGGGCAAGCAGCTGCTGTTCATGGGCGGCGAGTTCGGCCAGGGCTCGGAGTGGTCGGAGGAGCGCGGGCTCGACTGGTGGGTGCTGGAGTTCGACGGCCACCAGGGCGTGCAGAGGCTGGTACGCGACCTCAACCGGTTCTACAAGGACACCCCGGCGCTGTGGGAGCAGGACACCAGGCCCGAGGGTTTCCGGTGGATCGACGCCGACGACGCGCCGGGCAACACATTCTCGTTCCTGCGGTACGCGAAGGACGGGTCCGCGGTGGCGTGCGTGGTCAACTTCAGCGGCGCGGCGCACGAGAACTACCGGCTCGGTCTCCCGTACGGGGGGCGCTGGGCGGAGGCGGTCAACACCGACGCCTACGAGTACTGGGGCAGCGGCGTGGGCAACATGGGCGAGGTGGAGGCGGTCGACGAGCCGTGGCACGGGCTGCGCTACTCGACGACGTTGCGGGTGCCGCCGATGGGCGCGGTCTGGCTGACCTCTCCGCCTTCCTGACTGGTGCCTGAAAGTCTGGTGAGAAAGGAGCGGCAGGGCCTGTCCGGTCCTGACAAATCACCTTAAACTCCGAGATCATGTCTCCTCGGAGGAAGCCGGTGCGACTTCGCCCCCTGATCGCTGCCGCGATCATGCTGGCGCTGCTCCCCGCGGCGCCGGCGTTCGCCGACGATTTAACGCCGACGCTGCCCACACCGACCCCAACCCCCGCCGCCACGAGCGCCGAAGAGAAGGTCGAGGAGGGCTTAGCCGTCGACGGCGGCAGCGTGCGCGCCATCGTCGAGCTGACCGACCCCGCCCAGCACGCCCCGATGGCGGCCAGGGCCGCCGAGGGCAGCGTCGAGGTGCTGCTGCAGCCTCAGGCCCAGCCGTTCATGGTGGTCGAGGGCACGGCCGAGGAGCTGGCCGCGCTCGCCGAGGACCCCCGGGTGACGTCCATCCACCGCGACCGCGCCTACCCGCCCGCGCTGGCCTCCAGCATCGCGCAGATCGGGGCCGACCAGGCGCACGCCGCCGGTCACACCGGGGCCGGACAGAACATCGCGATCCTGGACACCGGCGTCGACCTCGACCACCCGTTCCTGAGCGGCCGGGTGGTGGCCGAGGCCTGCTTCTCCGCCGTGGACGCGGGCGTCGAGTCGCTCTGCCCCAACGGCCAGACCAGCCAGGTGGGCGCCGGCTCGGCCGACGCCACCACGGCCAAGTGCCTGCTGGACGGGACGAACCTGTGCGACCACGGCACCCACGTGGCCGGCATCGCCGCGGGCACCGGCGGCGTCGCGCCCGGCGCGGGGATCGTCGCGGTGCAGGTGTTCAGCCGGGTCAACGACGAGGACCTGTGCGGCGCGGCCGCCTGCCTGCTGGCGTACGAGTCGTCGCTGCGGCTGGCCCTGGACCACGTGGCCTCGCTCACCGAGCCCATCGCGGCGGTGAACCTGAGCCTGGGCGGCATGCCGTACGAGACGAGCTGCGACGACAGCGAGGAGGCGCAGGTCTTCAAGCCGAAGATCGACGCGCTGCTCGCCAAGGGCGTCGCGACCGTGGTCGCGGCCGGCAACGAGTACTTCGAGGGCGCCACGTTCCCCGCCTGCATCAGCTCCGCGGTGGCCGTCGGGGCGAACGACGACGGCGACGCCATCGCCGACTTCTCCAACCGGGGTGCGCTGCTCGACCTGTTCGCGCCCGGCGTGGACATCGAGTCGTCGGTGCCTGACGACCAGATGACCACCTACAGCGGCACCTCGATGGCCACCCCGCACGTGGCGGGCGCGCTGGCGCTGCTGAAGGCGCAGTCGCCGGACACGCCGATGCCGGACCTGATCGCCAAGCTCGTGTCGACCGGCAGGCCGTACGTCTACCAGGTCGACGGCGCCGAGGTGCGCACGCCGCGGCTGGACGTGGCGGCGGCGGTGACGGGCGGCACGCCGCAGCCGGAGATCAGCCAGAGCCCGCCGGCCGCCCCCGACCCGGCCGATCCAGGCCCGGGGGACCCGGACCCGGCCGACCCGGACCCGAGCCCTCAGCCCGACCCGACGGGCAGCGGCCCGACCCCCGAGCCGGAGCAGCCGTCCGACGACCCGACGCCGGTGCCGCTGCCGACGGTCACCGTCACGGTCACGATCACCGTCACGCCGACCCCGGCCGCCAAGGCCGCGCCGGTCTGCACCAGGGGCACCGCGGCCAAGCGGCTGACCGCCAAGCAGTGGGCCAAGGAGATCCACCGCGGCAGCGGCACGATGAGCGACGAGACCCTCACCTGCTATCTGAAGCTGGTGGGCAAGGCCAGCAAGGTCTTCCCCGAGCTGACCAAGGCCTCGTCGCTGGGCAAGGCGTACCGGGTGATCAAGAACACCAAGACCGCCAAGCGCAGGCTGGACAGCGCGCTGCTCACCGGCTGGCTCAACTGGGCGCACGGCGTGAACGGCACCAAGACCCTCAAATCCTCAGAGAAGGTGCGGCTGGCCAAGAAGCCCACGAATGCCGCGCTCAAGAAAGCTGCCACCAAGGTGATCAAATCCCGGTAAAAGGCTAGAAAACCGAGGCGTCACGGACGACACGACCGGGGAGCTATCCGCCGTGTCGTCCGCTTGACGTCTCGGAGGAAACCCGTGGGATCTCGCTCTGTGCTCGCCTGCGCGGTCGCGCTGACGACGATCGTGGGCACGGCGCCCGCGGGGAACGCCGGCACTCCTGTCAGCGACGGTCCCACCGTCGGCAACGGCCTGGTCGAGCAGATCAGGTCCGAGAAGAAGGTCCGCTCCATCGTCGAGCTGCGGCCCGGCCAGCCGGTGGGCAAGGTCGCCACGGACGTCGAGCGGGCCTCGGCCGGCGCCAAGGTGCTGGAGTCGTCCGCCTCGGCGGGCTTCCTGGTCGCCGAGGTCGACGCCGCCACCCTCGCCGAGCTGCGCAGGGACCCCCGGGTCCAGGCCGTGTACGCGGACCGGCCGAGCGTGCCCTTTCTGGCCGACAGCACCCGCGTGATCGGCTCTGACCGGGCCAACGCGGCGGGCTGGACGGGCCGCGGCGCCACCGTCGCCGTCCTGGACCTGGGCATCGACGGCGACCATCCCTTCCTGGCCGGCCGCATCGTGGACCAGGCCTGCTTCTCCACCACCGACGCGAGCACCGGGTCCGTCTCCCTGTGCCCGAGCGGCGAGGACACCCAGACCGGGCCGGGCGCGGCGGACACAGCGATCCCGCGCTGCATGTCGCGCGGCGTCAACCAGTGCGGCCACGGGACCCACGTGGCCGGCATCGCCGCGGGCCGGAACGCGCCCGGCGCCCCCGGCAACGGGGTCGCCCCCGACGCGGCGGTCCTGCCCATCCAGGTCTTCAGCCGGGTCGACACCGCCACGGGCTGCGGCGGGGTCGGCGCCCAGGCCCCCTGCTTCGTCACCTACACCTCCGACCAGAAGCTGGCGCTGGACTACGTCACCCGCGTGGCCAGGACGTACAACGTGGCCTCGGTGAACATGAGCTTCGGCGGCAGCGGCCCCTTCCAGGCGCACTGCGACGCCGACCCGGAGGCGTCGGCGCTCAAGGGCCAGTTCGACACGCTGCTGAACCTGGGCGTCGCGCCCGTGGTGGCGGCCGGCAACGGGAGCGCGCGCGACGGCGTCGCCTCGCCCGCGTGCATCTCCAGCGCGGTCACGGTGGGCGCCACCGACGACGCCGACGCGGTCGCCGTCTTCTCCAACCGGGGCGCGCTGCTCGACCTGTTCGCGCCGGGCGTGACGATCGAGTCCTCGGTGCCGGACGACACGTACGCGTCGATGAGCGGCACGTCGATGTCCGCGCCGCACGTGGCGGGGGCGTTCGCGGTGATGAAGCAGGCGTTTCCGGCGCTCGACGCGGCGCAGATCCTGCGGCGGCTCCAGGAGACCGGCCGGTCCGTCGTCTACAGCGCCTCCTCCCGGAGCGTCGGCACGCCGCGCATCGACCTGGGCCGCGCGACCTCGGCCGTCACGCAGGGCTGAGCCGCCCCACTTGGCAGGAGTTGGACACACGCGCCCGACTTCTGCCGCTTAGGGTGGCTCTATGGACCCAGGCAAGGCGATCTTCGAAACCGTCGAGAAGCTCCGGCAGCGGCGCACCGCTCCGCTCGTACTTGAACTCGACCTCACCGAGGGGCTCACCCAGGGGCCGCCCTCGGACCCGCTGGCCGCGCTGCTGTCCATGCGCAAGCCCCGCCTTTCCGACGTGCTGGCCGGGCTCAAGCGGGCCCGGCAGGACTCCCGGGTCAAGGCGCTGATCGTGAAGATCGGCGGCAATCCGATCGGGCTGGCGACCGTCCAGGAGCTGCGCCAGGCCGTCGTCGAGTTCCGCGCCTCCGGCAAGCAGACCGTGGCCTTCGCCGAGACGTTCGGCGAGTTCGGCGCCGGCACGATCCCGTACTTCCTGGCCAGCGCCTTCGACCGGGTCTACCTGCAGCCCAGCGGCGACGTGGGGCTCACCGGCGTGGTCCTGGAGCAGCGCTTCCTCAAGAACGCGCTGGGCAAGCTCGGCGTCGACTACGAGATCGGCCAGCGCCACGAGTACAAGACCGCGGCCAACACCTTCACCCAGGACCACATGACCGAGCCGCACCGCGAGTCGATGGCCCGGATCGTCGAGTCCATCACCGAGCAGATCGTGGCCGGCATCGCCGACGGCCGCCGGCTCGACCCCGGCAAGGTGCGCGAGCTGATCGACCGCGGCCCGTTCATCGGCGCCGAGGCGGTGGACGCCGGGCTGGTCGACGGCCTGGCCTACCGGGACGAGGTGTACGGCGAGGTCAAGCGCGCCGCCGGCGAGGACTCCCTGCTGCAGTACGTGTCCCGCTACCACCGGGCGTCGGCCGTCAAGAAGCTGCCGCATCCGACCGCCGACGGCATCGCGCTCGTCCACGGCGACGGCGCGATCCGCACCGGCCGCAGCGGCCGCAGCCCGCTCGGCGGGGGCGGCGCGATGGGCTCCGACACGATCAGCGCCGCGCTGCGCGCCGCCCGCCGCGACGAGCACGTCAAGGCCGTGGTGTTCCGCGTCGACAGCCCGGGCGGCTCGTACGTGGCCTCCGACACGGTGTGGCGTGAGGTGGTGCTGACGCGCAAGGTCAAGCCCGTGATCGTGTCGATGGGCGACGTGGCGGCCTCCGGCGGCTACTTCGTCTCGATGGCCGCCGACGTGATCGTGGCCCAGCCGGGCACGCTCACCGGCTCGATCGGCGTGCTCGGCGGCAAGCCGGTGCTGTCGGAGCTGCTGGAGAAGCTCGGCGTGGACACCGACCACGTCGCCCAGGGCGCGAACGCGGGCATGTTCTCCACCTCGCGCGGCTTCTCGCCGGAGCAGTGGGAGCGGGTCAACGCCTGGCTCGACAGGATCTACGACGACTTCGTGGGCAAGGTGGCCGAGGCCCGTGACCTGAGCCGCGAGCGCGCCCACGAGCTGGCCCGCGGCCGGGTCTGGACGGGCGCCGACGCGCGGGCGGGCGGCCTGGTCGACGAGCTGGGCGGGCTGGAGGACGCGCTGCAGCTCGCCAGGAAGCGCGTCGGCCTCGCCGAGGACGCCCCGGTCCGGGTCTATCCCAGGCTCAACCCGCTGGAGCGCCTGCGCGGCCCCGAGTCCAGCGACGACAAGGCCGCGGCCCTGGCCAGGGTGCGCCTGGACTCCTGGGGCCCGCTGGCCAGGCTCTCCGCCGAGCTCGGCCTCCCGGCGACCGGTCCGCTCGCGCTCCCCGCCTGGTACACGATCCGCTAGGCGCCGACCGCGCGGTAGCGGCCGCGCAGGCGGATGAGAGGCCGCAGGCCCGGGGCCACGTAGTCGACGGCCAGGACCCGGGCCACGAACAGCGTGTGGTCGCCCGCCGGCACCACCCGCGTGGTCTCCGCCTCCAGCGCGGCGACGCCGCCGTCCAGGACGATCGCGTCCGAGTGCGGGCCGCGATGGTGCGGGACGCCCGCCACCAGGTGGCGGGCGCTCGGCCGGCCCGCCGCCGCGAACCGGCTGGCCATCGCCGCCTGGCCTGACGACAGCAGGGAGCACGCCCACCGGTCCTGGCGCAGCAGCACCTCGTTGACGTAGCCCCCGCTGCCCAGGCTGACGAGCATCAGCGGCGGGTCCAGCGACACCGACATCAGCGTGGAGACGGTGACGCCCACGTCGTCGCGCCCGTCGCGCACGGTGACGACCGACACGCCCGCCGCGAGCTGCGCCATGGCGTCGGTGAACTCGCTCACCGCCCGGCCCCCCGGATCCGGGCGGGGCGGGTCAGCCGAGGCCGTTCGAGGTCAGCCATTCCCCGGCCACCGTGGCGGGCTCGTCCTTGTTGACGGAGATCTTCTGCATCATGTCGAGCAGCGAGTCCGTCGTCAGCTTGGCGGAGACGCCGTTGAGCGTCGTCCTGACCGTGTCGTCCACCGTGGCCTTGTGGACCAGCGGGGTCACGTTCTGGGCCGGGAAGATGTTCTTGGTGTCCTCAAGGGGCGCCAGCTCGTTGATGGTCATCTTCGGGTCGGTGCTGAAGACGTTGCCCACCTGGATGGAGCCGTCCTTGATGGCGTCGGCCGTCGTGGGCCCCGTCGGCTTCCACTCCTTGAACTCGATCCCGTACACGTCCTTGAAACGCTGCTCCCAGCGGTCCTTGAACTCCGGCGGGCCGCCCACCACCATGTCCTTCGACACCTTGGCCAGGTCGTCCATCGTGGCGGTCTTCTGCGCGGTCTCCTTGGTGACCGAGAGGGTGTCCTTGTCCTCGGCCGGGGAGGAGTCGAGCACCTCCAGCTCGGGCGGCAGCTTCTCCTTCAGCGCGGCGTTGATCTCCTCGGCGGTCGCCGCGGTGTTCTCCTTGTCGACGTAGGCGAGCAGGTTGCCGTTGTACTCGGGCACGATCGTCAGCCCGCCGCCCTTCACCTGGTCGTAGACGACCTCGCGGCTGCCGATCCGCGGCTTCTCCTCCACCTGCACGCCCTTGGCCTCCAGCGCCTGGGCGTAGATCGACGCGAGCAGCACGCTCTCGTCGAAGTCGAACGACCCGATCACGACAGTCCCCCCGCCGGAAGCCGACCCGGTCGGCGTGGCGGCCGTGCTCTGGAGCGGGTTGTCACCGCCGCCGCCGCCACAGCCGGCCAGCGCGAGCGCCGCGGACAGGAGCACCGCCGCGGTGCCGAACATGCGTCTCATCAGTTGTTTCCCCTTCTAGCGGGAGGTTGCACCACTGTCACGTACCTTCAGTCGCCGGCTCACGCCCGGGGAGACGGTCACTCTCTGTACGAGCGCGAATCCGACCTGCACCACGAGCGCGAACAGCACAATCAACACAGAACCCCCGAAGACGCTCGCGTAATCCTGTGTCGCGAAACCGTCGATAACGAACCGCCCGAGCCCGCCCAGACCGGTGTAGGCCGCGACCGTGGTGGTCGCGACCACCTGGATGGCCGACAGCCGCAGCCCCAGCAGGATCAGCGGCAGCGCCACCGGCACCAGCACCTGCCCCAGAACCTGCCCGCCACGCAGTCCCATCCCGTACGCGGCGTCACGCAGCTCCGGGTCCACCCCCCTGATCCCCTCGAAGGTGTTGACCAGGATCGGCGGCACGGCCAGCAGCACCAGCGGGATGATCACCGGCCAGATCGACGCGGTGCCGAGCAGCAGCACGAACAGCACCAGCACGCCCAGCGTGGGAATCGCCCTGGCCAGGTTGGCGGAGACCACCACGACCAGGTGGCCCCTGCCGGTGTGACCGATCAGCAGGCCGAGCGGCACCGCGACCAGCGTGGCCAGGAAGAGGGCCAGCGCGGAGAACTCCAGGTGCTCCAGCAGCCGCACCGGGATCCCGTACGGCCCCGACCAGTGCGCGGGGTCGCCGAAGAAGTCGACGAGCCAGTTCACGTCGCCCTCCTCGCCCGTTCCCACGGCGTCAGCAGCCGCTGCGCGAGCACCAGCAGCCCGTCGGCGACCAGCGCGAGCAGCACGATCAGCCCGATGCCGACGACGACCGGCGGCAGGAACGGGTTCTGGTAGGCGCGGGTGAACAGCATGCCCAGCCCGCCCTGCCCGATCAGCGCGCCCACGCTGACCAGGCTGATGCTGGAGACGGCCACCACCCGCAGCCCGGCGATCACCACCGGCGCCGCGATCGGCAGCTCCACCTGCACCAGCCGGCGCAGCGGCGTGAAGCCCATGGCCACCGCCGACTGCCGGACGTGCTCGGGCACCGCGCGGATCCCGTCGACCACGGCGGGGATGAGCACGGCCATCGCGTAGAAGATCAGCGGGATGATCACGGTGACCGGCGACAGCCCGGTGACCGAGATCAGCAGCATGAACAGCGGCAGCGACGGCAGCGCGTAGAGCACGTTGAACACGGCCGCGGTGGGCTGGTAGAGCCACCGCCACCGGATGCAGGCGAGCCCGAGCGGCAGGGCCAGCGCCAGCCCGGCGACGATCGGCACCAGCGACATCAGCAGGTGGTCGCTCAGCAGGTCCCTGATGCTGCCGGCCCGCCCGGTGTCCCAGTTGCGGGCGATCCACTCCCAGAGTGAGGGAGGCCCGTCACCCATGGACGGCCTCCGTCAGCGCCTCGTCGAGCGCCTGCCGGGTGGCCACCCCGACGACCTTGTCCTGCTCGTCCACCGCCACCGCGTGCCCCGACGGGGACAGCAGCGCCGCGTCCAGCGCCGCGCGCATGGAGTCGCGGCCGTGGCGGAACGTGCCCGCGGGCCCCAGCTCGCCCGGCCGGCCGCGCGCCAGCCAGCCGGCGGCCCGTCCCTCGGCGGTGAGCGCGAGCAGCCACGGCTCGTCGCCCCGCCCGTCGGCGCCCTCCCGCACGGTCAGGTCGGTGCGCAGGCGCAGCCCGCCCGTGGAGACGAACTGCAGGCGGCGGATCCCCCGGTCGCGGCCGAGGAACTCGCGTACGAAGTCGTCGGCGGGCTCCGTCAGCAGCGTCTTGGGGTCGGCGACCTGCGCCAGCTTGCCGCCCACGCGCAGCACCGCCACCCGGTCGCCGAGCTTGATCGCCTCGTCGATGTCGTGGGTGACGAACACGATGGTCTTGTTCAGCTCGGCCTGGAGCCTGATCAGCTCGTCCTGGAGGTTCGTGCGGACCACCGGGTCGACCGCGCTGAACGGCTCGTCCATGAGCAGCACGGGCGGGTCGGCGGCCAGCGCCCTGGCCACCCCCACCCGCTGCTGCTGCCCGCCGGACAGCTGGAACGGGTAACGCTCGCCCATCGCGGGGTCCAGGCCGACCCGCTCAAGCAGCTCCATGGCCCGGCCGCGGGCCCGCTTGCGGTTCCAGCCGAGCAGGTACGGGACGGTGGCGACGTTGTCGACGACCTTGCGGTGCGGGAAGAGGCCCGCCTGCTGGATCACGTATCCGATGCCGCGGCGCAGCACCGGGGGATCGACGGTGTCCACGGGAGCGCCGTCGAGCAGGATCCGGCCCTCGCTGGGGTCGATCATCCGGTTGATCATCCGGAGCGACGTCGTCTTGCCGCACCCCGAGGGGCCGACGAGCACGGTGATCTCCCCCGTGCGCGCCTCCAGGCCGAGGCGGTCCACGGCGACCGTCCCGTCCGGATAGCGTTTGGTGACAGCATCGAAAGTGATCACGCGCGACCTCCCGCATCGAGCAGGGCCGCGACCCCCTGCCACGACCGCCGCATGATCTCTTGAACCCACAGACTACGGCGATCCATCCCCCTCTGTCCTAGCGGGTCCGAACTGAACCGCTTCACCGACCTGCGATTCCCCAGTAATTCGCCCTTCGGTAGTGCGCTCCACCAGCGATTGTTGGCATGATTGCCTCCACAACCTCCAGATTCACCGGCGCACCCCCTCCCCCTCAGCGTCCGCCCTTGCTATTAAGAGGAACCGGTCAACGTGACACACCCGCTCACCGATCAGCGCTCCCGTCGCGAGCAGATCGCCGAGCTCTACGACGGTCACGCCGCCGGGCTGTTCGTCTACTGTGCCGACCAGCTCGGCGATCTCGGCTCGGCGGCCGACGTCCTGGAGTCCGTCCTCACCAGCGCGCCGGAGGATCCTCCCCGGGCCGCCCTGTACGCGTTCGCCCGCCGGGAGATCCACCGGCGCGACGTGGTCTACGCGCCGCCGGTCGTCGATCCGCTGACCGACCCCGTGTCCGCGCTGGTCGAGCGCATCCTGCGCGAGCTTCGGCCGCAGCAGCGCGAGGTGCTCGTGCTCGGCCACGTCTGCGGGCTCGACCTGGCCGAGCTCGCCTGGGTGCTCGACGTGGCGGCCGACACGGCGGAGGAGCTGGCGCTCAGCGCCGCCCACCGGTTCCGGCAGATACTCAACATGGCGCTGACCGCGACGGGGGCGGGCGGCTCGAAGCCGGTGGCCGACGTCTACGGCGCGCTGGCGGTCGCGCCGCTGCGCGACGTCTTCGGCCGCCTGCCGTGGCCCGAACCACCCGGCACCCTCCGCATCCACCTGGCCGGCTCCAGCACCGCCGATCCCGCGCCGCTGTTCGTCAAGCCGCGCTGGCCCGTGCCGCCGGCCTGGCCGCAGCCGCTCGGCACGGCCGACCCGGCGACCACGACCGTCCTCTTCCCCCGCGACCTGCTCAGGCCCCCCTCGCCGTCGCGCGTCCCCGACCACGACGCGACCACGACGCCGATGCCCAAGTTCCGCGACGACGTACGCGAGGGCCCGGCCTCCTTCGACGCCCTCCGCGCGAACCCCTTCGACGCCCTGCGCTCGAACCCCGCGTCCCCGGCCTCCTTCGACGCGTTGCGCTCGAACCCGGCGTCCTCAGCGCCCTTCGACGCCCTGCGCTCGAACCCCGGGTCCTCGGCGCCCTTCGAGCGCCTGAGGGGAAACCCCGCCTCGCTGAAGCCCTTCGAGGCCCGCCCGACCCCCTTCGAAGCCTTCCGCCCCCGACGGCCCTCCCAGCCCGGCGCTGCTCAGCCCGGTCCTGCTCAGCCCGGTCCTGCTCAGCCCGGTCCTGCTCAGCCCGGTCCTGCTCAGCCCGGTCCTGCTCAGCCCGGTCCTGCTCAGCCCGGTCCCGCTCAGCCCGGTCCTGCTCAGCCCGGCGCTGCTCAGCCGGGCCCCGCCAGGTCCGGTCCCGCTCAGCCGTCCGGTCCCGCTCAGCCCGGTCCCGCTCAGTTCGCCCCCGGCCGGCCGACGCCGCGGGGGGCGAAGCCCGGTATGGGCGAGCCGCCGATGGCCGCGCCCACCGGTTTTCTGACCGGCGGCGACGTGCTCGACGACCCGGGCGGCACCAGCCCGGCGACCGGAGGCCTCCCGGACATGGCTGCTCCCATGACCGGCGACTTCCTCGCCCAGCCGGGCCCCGCCCGCGAGGCCGGGCCGCTGTTCACCCCGCGCGCCCAGCCAAGGGAGCCGGTCTACCGCATGCCGGCCGCCCCTTCAGCCCCGGAGCCGGAGACGCCCCCGATCCAGGACCTCCGCCCCCAGCCGGCGAAGCCCTCCCCCGCCGACTCCCCCACGGCTGACGTCCTCAAGGCCGACTCCCGTACCTCTGACTTCCTCAAGGCTGACTCTCGTACGGATGGGTCACGTACGGGTGAGTCCGGACAGCTTCGTACGGCGGGTGGCGGGGAGAAGGCGGATCCGCTGGCGACGAAGCCGCGTCCCGCCCTCCGGAAGCCGCAGGCGCAGAAGGGCCGCAAGCCGTCCCCTGCCAAGAACAGAAAGAAGAAGAAGCGCCGCAACCGTCACCACGACTGGGCATGGGAGCTGATCGGCTTCCTGATCTGCGTGGCGATCGCGATGATCGTGTTCTTCTCGGTCCCCATGATCCTCAAGCCCTGACCGGCCCCGGGCGAAGCCGGGACCAGCGCCGTCACCGAGGCGGCCTGGGCAGGCTCAGCCCGAGCATGGCGATCAGCTCCCGCTGCACCTCGTTGACGCCGCCGCCGAAGGTGAGCACCAGGCCACCCTTGACGCCCCGGTCGGTCACCTCGATCAGCGCGGCCGTCTCCGGGTCGGCCGGGTCGCCGTAGCGGGCCAGGATCTCGCCGACGAGCCGTCCCGCCTCCTGCATCCGCTCGGAGGCGTAGATCTTGGTGGCGGAGGCGTCGGGCGCGCCCAGCCAGCCGAGGTCCATGTTCGCCGCGACCTGCCAGTTGAGCAGCTCGTTCGTACGGGAGAAAGCCCGGACGCGGCCGAGCACGCGCCGCACGTCGGGTTGGTCGGCCAGCCCGGCGCGGCGGGCCCAGGCCAGGAGGCGATCGTGGATCTGGGCGAGGTTCCCGGCGGGGCCGAGCGTGACGCGCTCGTGGTTGAGCTGGTTGACGATCAGGTCCCAGCCCTTGTCGACCTCGCCGACCACCATGTCGACCGGGACGCGGACGTCGGTGTAGTAGGTGGCGTTGGTGTGGTGGCGGCCGTCCATGGTGGTGATCGGCGTCCAGGAGAAGCCGGGGTCGTCCGTGGAGGCGATCATCATGGTGATGCCCTTGTGCTTCTTCGCGTCGGGGTTGGTGCGGGCGGCCAGCCAGATGTACTGGGCGTAGTGGGCGCCGCTGGTGAAGATCTTCTGGCCGTTCACCACGTAGTGGTCGCCGTCCAGCACGGCCGTGGTGCGGAGCGACGCGAGGTCGGTGCCGGCCTCGGGCTCGGTGTAGCCGATCGCGAAGTGGCACTCTCCCGCGAGGATGCTCGGCAGGAACCGTTCCTTCTGCTCCCGCGTCCCGTACTGCATGATCGTCGGTGCGACGGTCTGCACGGAGATGAGCGGGTACGGGACGCCGGCGCGGGCGATCTCGTTGGCGAAGATCTGCTGCTCGATGGGGCCGAGACCGGCGCCGCCGTACTCCTCCGGCCAGCCGAGGCCGAGCTTGCCGTCGCGGCCCAGGCGGCGGCAGTGGGCCATGTACGCCTCGCCGAACGGATCCTCGGCGATCTTGGCGCGCTCCTCGGGAGTCAGGCAGGCGGCGAAGTACGCGCGCAGCTCGCCCTGGAGGCGGCGCTGTTCTGGGGTCAGGTCGATGAGCATCAGGCGAGCGCTCCGATCAGGTCGAGCTGGGCGTCGGCGCCGCCGAGCAGGTGCGCCAGGTGCTTGGCGTGCGCGAAGTAGCGGTGCAGCGGGTACGTCACGTCGAGCCCCAGCCCGCCGTGCAGGTGCTGGCAGGTGTAGAGCGCGCGGGCCGCCTCGCTCGTGTGGTACGCGGCCAGCGCCAGGTCCTCCTCGGCGGGCAGCCCTTCGGCCAGCCGCCAGGCCCCGGACCACATGGCGACGTCGAGCGCCCGCGCCGCGATGTAGACGTCGGCGACCTGCGTGGTGACGGCCTGGAACTCGGCCAGCGCGCGGCCGAACTGTTTGCGGTTCCTGACGTGCTCGGTGGTCAGCCGCAGCGCCCCGGCCAGCACCCCGGACGCCTGCGCGGCCGTCGCGGCCGTATAGAGATGGCGCACCCCCGCCACCGCCTCGGGACCCGCGACCCGCTCCGCCGGTGCCGCGTCGAACGTGACGGTCGCGACGACCTCCCCCGCCGAGGCGAACTCGGACACCGCGACCACGGCGGCGGCCTCACCCCCCGAGGCCGAGCCCGACGCCGGGACGGCGATCCCGGGCGCCGGGGCAGTCGCTTCGGCCGTCGGGGCGGAGCCGGACGTCGGGACGGTGGTCTCGGCCGTCGGGGCGGAGCCGGACGCCGGGACGGCGGTCTCGGCCGTCGGGGTGGAGCCGGGTGTGGGGACCAGGAAGAGGCCCTCGTCCGCGGTGACCAGCAGGTCGCCGTCGGGGTAGGCGACGCCGCACTTGCGGCCGGTCAACGCCCAGCCGCCCGCCTTCCGCTCGGCGGTGGTGGCGGGTGGGTCGGCCAGGGCTCTGCCCGGCTCCCTGATGGCGACCGTGGAGACGGTGGCGCCGGTCAGCCGTTTCTGCTGGTCCGGGGTGCCGTACCGGCTCGTGGCCAAGGTGCTCACCAGGGTGGCGGCCAGCGGGCCCGGCGCGGCCCGCGCACCGGCCTCGCGCAGCACCACCGCCATCTCGACGGGCCCCAGCCCCGCGCCGCCCGCGTGCTCCGGCACGCAGATCGCGGTCAGCCCGGACTCGCGCAGCGCCTGCCACAGCCGTTCGTCGTACGGTGCGCCGCCGCGTTCGTGCGCCTCCAGCCGCTCCTGGCTCGCCTCCTTGGCGAGCAGGCCGGCGGCCAGGTCGCGCAGGGCTTCCTGGGTCTCGTCAAGGCCGAAGTCCATCTGCCCTCCACCAAGCGCTCGGTCAACCGAATCGAAAACTAGAACAGATTCCAATATCTGTCCAGGGCCAATTAATCCGAATAATCCTCGATATATCCGCGTAACGGGGAAGACATGCACTGATAGGCCTTCTTTGTGACCGGCGAGTAACAAGCCGGGGCATCGGGAAATCAGATAACGTGTTCTTATGCGTACCCCGCAGGCGGCCACTCGCGGAGCCATCGCCACACCCCCCACCCACCCTGAGGGGACCATGGAGCACGACCTCACACCCGACGGCCTCACGTCCGGCGGATCCTCTCCCGACGGCCAGGGCGCCCGCTCGCGCAGCCAGCACCAGCGCCGCAAGCGCATCGTCCAGGCCGCCGCGGCCCTCGCCTCGCGGGGCGGCGTCGAGGCCATGCAGATGCGCACCGTCGCCGAGCGGGCAGGCGTGGCGCTCGGCACGCTCTACCGCTACTTCCCGTCCAAGATGGACCTCGTCGTGGCCGTCGTCGGCGAGGAGATCGACCTGCTGGAGAGCAGCATCGAGCGGCGCCCGCCGAGCGCGGCCACCCCGCCGGGACGCGCGGTCGACGTGCTGATGCGGGCCACCAGAGGGCTCATGCGCGAGCCCGAGCTGGCCGACGCGCTGATCCGCTCGCTCATCCTCGCCGACGACGTCGAGATCCCGCTCGGCGACCGCATGGCCGGCCTCCTGCTGCGCGTCTCCACGGGCACCACCCCCGAGCAGGCCACCGAGGAGCAGCTCGCCCTCGCGGGCTCGCTGGCGAGCGTGTGGGTCCAGGAACTCCTGGAGATCCTCCGGGGCCGCCGCACCCACGACCAGATCCAGCGCCGCATCGAGCTCGCCGCCGACCGCCTCCTCGCCGGCCTCTGACACCCCCGGCCCGCGTCCCCGCACGACCGGCGCGTGCGCCCTGTCGAGCTCGCCTACCGGCCTCCTCCAACCGACCGGCCCGGCCCGCGTCGCCGGCCGCATCTCGCGGACGCTCGCGCTGGATCCGGTCGGCGAAAGTGGTCAGGCGTTTGGCCGGATCTTTGCGGGGGCCGGTTTCTCGCGGCGCTCGCCCGTACCGCAAGCTTTGAGCATGAGGATGCTTGCGATCACTCAGGACGCGCTCGGCGGCCCTGAGGTGCTGAAGATGACGGAAACCGACAAGCCGGTGCCCGGCCCGACCGAGGTGCTGGTGCGGGTGGAGGCCACCGGCGTCAACCCGACCGACTGGAAGACGCGCGCCACGGGCGGGCTGCTGGGCGAGCCGCCGTTCACGCTCGGCTACGACGTCTCCGGCGTGGTGGAGGGCTCCGGTCTCGGCCAGGCCCTGTACGAGCCGGGCGACGAGGTGTTCGGCATGCTGCGCTACCCGTACGGCAACGGCGCCTACGCCCAGTACGTCACCGCGCCGTCCCGTCACTTCGCCCGCAAGCCGCCCAGCGTCGACCACGTGCACGCGGCGGCCGTCCCGCTCGCCGCGCTGACCGCGTGGCAGGCGCTGGTGGACGTGGCCGGGCTCAGGGGCGGGCAGCGGGTCCTCGTCCACGCCGCGGCCGGCGGGGTGGGCCACTTCGCGGTGCAGATCGCCAAGGCGCGGGGCGCGTACGTGATCGGCACGGCGAGCGCGGCCAAGCACGGGTTCCTGCGCGGGCTCGGCGCGGACGAGCTGGTCGACTACCGCGAGGTCGACTTCGCCGAGGTCGTCGGCGACGTGGACGTGGTGCTGGACGGCATCGGCGGCGACTACGGGCGGCGCTCGCTGCGCACCATGCGCCGGGGCGGCACGATCGTCACGCTGCCCCTGTCGGTGCTGGACGAGGGCGTGCACGACGAGGCGGCCGCGCTGGGCGTCAGGTCGGCGGTGATGCTGGTCGAGCCCGACCACGCCGCCATGCGCGCGCTGGCGGCGCTGATGGAGGCGGGCAGACTGCGCCCCGAGGTGGCCGCCGTGCTACCGCTGCGGGACGCGGCCAAGGCGCACGAACTCGGCGAGAGCGGCCGTACCACCGGCAAGATCGTCCTCACCGTGCCGCACTGACCCTGACCTGCGCGTAAGCGATCTGTCGGTGGCGTCGTCTATACAGGACTGTATGACCGAGAGGCCATCTAACGAGGAGTTCCTCCGGCAGGCCGATCCGATGCGCCGGGAGCTGCTCGCCCACTGTTATCGCATGATGGGCTCGGTGCACGACGCCGAGGACCTGGTGCAGGAGACCTACCTGCGGGCCTGGCGCCACTACGACGGGTTCGAGGGCCGCTCGTCGCTGCGCACCTGGCTCTACCGCATCGCCACCACGCAGTGCCTGACCGCGCTCGACAGCCGAGGGCGCAGGCCGCTGCCGACCGGGCTGGGCGCGCCGGCGTCCGAGCCGACCGCGCCGCTGGTGGAGCGTCACGAGGTGCCGTGGCTGGAGCCCGTCCCCGACGGGATGGTGGGCGCGGGCGGCGACGACCCGGCCGCGATCGTCACCGCCCGCGAGAGCATCCGGCTCGCGCTCGTCGCGGCCCTGCAGCACCTCCCGCCGCGCCAGCGGGCGGTGCTGGTCCTGCGTGACGTGCTCAAGTGGCGGGCCGCCGAGGTGGCCGAGGTGCTCGACACCACCACCACGGCGGTCAACAGCGTCCTCCAGCGCGCCCGCGCCCAGCTGGAGCAGGTCGCGCCGAGCCTCGACGACCGGCCGGAGCCGCTCACTGCGGACCAGCGCGAGCAGCTCGACCGCTACGTCGAGGCGTTCGAGTCCTACGACGTCGGGGCGATCGTCGAGCTGTTCACCAAGGACGCGGTCTTCGAGATGCCCCCCTTCGACGGGTGGTACCAGGGCGCGGAAGACATCGCCCGGCTCGTGCAAGCGCAGTGCCCCGCAGAGGCGCCTGAGGATCTGCGGCTGGTTCCGGCACGGGCCAACGGGCAGGAGGCGTTCGCCCTCTATCTGCGCGAGGGCGACATCTATCGGGAGTTCGCGCTGCAGGTGCTCGACTTCGACGGGCCGCAGGTCAGCCATGTCGCGATGTTCTTCGAGCCGGGGATGTTCGCGCGGTTCGGGCTGCCCGCCTCGTTGCCCGCCGGGGCTTCCGGATCAAAGTAGAACAAGTTACAGTCGCGACCAGAGTAACGCTCTGGAGGAGACTGTGCGCACACCCGTCATCGTCGAGGCCGTCCGCACCCCGATCGGCAAGCGCGGCGGCTGGCTGGCCGAGCTGAAACCGCAGCAGGTGCTGGCCACCGCGCTCAACGGGCTGATCCAGCGGGCCGGGATCGATCCCGCGCTGGTCGACCAGGTGTTCGCGGGATGCGTGACGCAGGCGGGCGAGCAGGGCGGCCACATCGGCAGGCACGCCTGGCTCTACGCCGGTCTCCCCTACCGGACGGGCGTGACCACCATTGACGCCCAGTGCGGCTCCTCCCAGCAGGCGGTGCACCTCGCGGCGGCCATGATCGCGGCCGGGGTGATGGACGTCGGCGTGGGCTGCGGCGTCGAGGTGATGAGCCGGGCGCCGCTCGGCAGCAACGTGCTGCCGGCGAACCCGCGGCCCGACGACTGGAGCATCGACCTGCCCGACCAGTTCACGGCCGCTGAGCGGATCGCCCGGCGGCGAGGGCTCACCCGGGAGCGGCTCGACTGGTTCGGCGCCCGGTCCCAGCAGCGGGCCGCGAAGGCGTGGTCCGACGGGCGGTTCGAGCGCGAGATCGTCCCCGTCGGGACCGTCACCAGGGACCAGGGGCTGCGCGAGACCACGGCCGAAGGGCTGGCCCGGCTCAAGCCGGTGCTGGGCGAGGAAGGGCTCCACACCGCCGGCACCTCCTCGCAGATCTCCGACGGCGCCGCCGCCGTGCTGCTGATGAGCAGGGAGGCCGCCGCACGCCACGGGCTGCGCCCCCGGGCGCGGATCCTGGCCCAGACGCTCGTCGGCGCGGAGCCGTACTACCACCTGGACGGGCCGGTGGACGCGACCGCGAAGGCGCTGGCCGCGGCCGGGATGACGATCGGCGACATCGACCTGTTCGAGGTCAACGAGGCGTTCGCGTCGGTGGCGCTGTCCTGGGCGCAGGTGCACGAGCCCGACCTCGACCGGGTCAACGTCAACGGCGGCGCGATCGCGCTCGGCCACCCGGTCGGGGCGACGGGCGCGCGGCTGATCACCACGGCGCTGCACGAGCTGGAACGGTCGGACGGCTCGACGGCGCTGGTGACCATGTGCGCGGGCGGCGCCCTGGCCACCGCCACGATCATCGAGCGTCTCGCGTGACCCGTCGTTCGTACGCCGAGCAGCGCCCGCTGGACCTCGGCTTCGGGGTGTGGAGCGTGCCCGTGCCCATCCCCGGCAACCCGCTCGGCTACACGCTCGTGTACGCGATCGAGTCCCCGCGCGGGCCGGTGCTGGTGGACGCGGGATGGAACCACCCGGAGGCGTGGGCGGCGCTGCGTGACGGGCTGGCGGCGGCGGGGATCGACGTGGCGTCGGTGCACGGGGTGGTCGTGACCCACTTCCACCCGGACCACGCCGGGCTGGCCGGGAGGGTCAGGGAGGAGTCGGGCGCCTGGATCGCCATGCACGAGGCGGACGCGGCGATCGTGGACATGATGAACGGCGTCCCCTCGGACGTCCGCGGGTCCTTCCAGGTCGACATGCTCCGCCGGGCCGGCGCGCCGTCGGAGGACCTGCCCGAGGGCCCGGCGGCCGACGGCAGGCAGGACCCGCCCGCGCCGGCGGACCGGCGGCTGCGGGACGGCGACCTCGTCGACCTGCCCGGCAGGAAGCTGCGGGTGGTGCACACCCCCGGCCACACTCCCGGCCATGTCTGCCTGCACCTGGAGGACGCCGACCGTCTCTTCACCGGCGACCACGTCCTGCCCGGCATCACCCCGCACATCGGGATCTATCCCTTCGACCGGGACGACGTCGATCCGCTGGGCGACTTCCTGGAGTCGCTGACCAGGGTCGGCGAGCTGGGAGAGCTCGGCGCCCTGCCCGCTCATGAATGGACATTTCCAGATGTGGCGGCACGGGCCGCGCAGATCCGTCACCATCACGAGGAGAAGCTCGAACGGCTCCTCGCCCTGCTGGCCGAGCGCGCGGAGCCGCTGACCATCTGGGAGACCGCCGCCATGATGACCTGGAACCGGCCCTGGTCCGAGCTGCCGCCGATGCTGCGAGGCATGGCGGCCGGCGAGGCCGCCGCCCACCTGCGCACCCTGGAGGTCCGCGGCGTGCTCCGCCGCCTGCCGGGAGGCGATCCGGTACGTTTCCAAGCCCTAGAATCGTAGACATCCGATGTCTAGGGAGAAAAGCGTGGCGGTCACCGACGCGGCCATCGACAAGATCAAGCAGATGATCCTCTCGGGCGAGGTAGCCCCGGGAGACAGGCTGCCCAAGGAGGCCGACCTCGCCGAGCGGCTCGGGCTGTCACGCAACTCGCTGCGCGAGGCGGTGCGCGCGCTCGCCCTGATCAACGTCCTGGACGTACGGCAGGGCGACGGCACCTACGTCACCAGCCTGGAGCCCCGGCTGCTGCTCGACACCATGTCGTTCGTCCTCGACCTGCACCGCGACGACACGGTGCTGCAGTTCTTCGAGGTACGCCGCATCCTGGAGCCGGCCGCCACCGCGATGGCCGCCGAGCTGATGACGGACGACGACATCGACGAGCTGCGGGTGATCCTGGAGTCGCTGCCCGAGGAGCCGACGATCGAGGAGCTGGTCGCCAACGACCTGCGGTTCCATCAGCGGATCGCGCTCGGGTCGGGCAACAGCGTGCTCTGCTCGTTCATCGAGAGCCTGTCGGGGCCGACCACCCGGGCGCGCATCTGGCGCGGCCTCACCCAGGAGGGCGCGCTGGCCAAGACCCGCGAGCAGCACACCGCGATCTACGAGGCGATCGCCGCCCGCCAGGGGGAGGTGGCCCGTGCCTGGGCCACCGTCCACGTGGCGGGCGTCGAATCCTGGCTCCGCAAGGCCCTCGACTAACGAAGCCCGAGGAGACCGTCCTTCAGCAGGGGGTCCTCCAGCGGGTCGGGCAGCGGCATCCGCAGGTTCTGCAAGTCCTCGTAGGGAAACACCTCGTCCGCGGCCGGGGGCGAGATCACCAGGGGGTGCCCCCAGTCGGAGAAGCGGGTGTCAGCGGTGGCGACGTACCTGTGCTCGCCCGAACCCATGGCCTCCTGCGTCTGCAGGCGCTGGATCAGGCCCTTCTCGTCGGTCCAGAGCCGATAAGAGACCTTCCTCTTGGCGTAGTCGCTGGGCTTGAGGCCTTCGACCTGAGCGGCGTAGAAGGACTTCGACGCTTCGTACAGCTCCTTGTACGTCACGACGCCCCGGTAGGAGTAGCCGCCGGAGACCGGCTTGGCTCGCTCGCCCTTCAGCGTCGCCTTGAGCACGGCAGGGTCGAACACGTGGATCGGCTGCATGCTGGCGAGGACGACGGGGTTGATGGTGATCCCCTTGGCGGCTTCGAGACCCACCCAGGTCTTCCCGTCGGGAAGTAGTTTCGCGAGCTCCTCTCCGCCGAGGTATGCCCCCCGTGGAAAAGCGAGCATCTCGACCGAGGCGTCCTCTTCGTCCACGGGCTCCATGGAGGTGTAGGTGGCTACGGGGCCGGACGGGGAGAGCTGGACGCCGCTCTTGGTCCGGATGCGTGTGGTGGAGGAGCCGAAGCCCGACTTGGACACCTCGCTCAGCTTGACGCCGCGTTCGGACTTGAGCTGCTTCTGCAGCGCCCGGACGGGGTCGGGGGCGGCGGTCCGGGCGGCGGCCGGCGGGGCCGTCATCAGGACGGCCAGCGTGGCGGCCACCGCCGCGAGAACGAGTCGCCTCACGACTGGCCGGTGCCGGCGTACGCGTCCGTCAGGACCAGGTCGTTCACGGAGTTCGCGGTGCCGGGGCGGCTGCGGTCCTTCCACTCGACGACCTCGGCCCTGGCCGGGGCGGTGACGATGAGGTGCTCGCCCCAGCTGGAGTAGCGGGTGTCGATGGTGCGGTACGCGCCGGACGTGGCCCGCTCGGTGGTCGAGAGCCGCACGGGCAGGCCCTGGCCGTCGGTCCAGAGCTTCCAGGAGATCGCGGTCTTGGCGAAGGCGCCGCGCGGGGCGCCGTCGAACAGCTTGCCGTAGTGGCCCTTCGCGGCCTCGTACAGCTTGGCGTACGTGATCGTGCCCTTGTAGTGACGGCCGCCGGTGACCGCCTTGCCACCCTTGCCCTTCAGCACCGCCTTGAGCACGGCCGGGTCGAACACGTTGATCGTCTGCTTGCTGGCCGTGGCCAGCGCCAGGTTCGGGTGGCCGCTCTGCTTCACCCGGATCCAGAGCTTGTCCTTGGGCAGCAGGTCGGCGACGGCCTCGCCGGAGGTGTAGACGGACGTGCCCACGGCGGCCTTCTGGCCGGGCTTGGCGCCCAGGCCGTCCTGGCTGCGGGTGTCGGAGGCGTCCTCGACGTCGGCCCACGAGGCGACCGGGCCGGTCGGGGCGAGCTGGATGCCGCTGTGGTAGCGGGTCCTGGTGGACGCCTTGCCGGTCACGGTCCGCGAGATCTCGGCGATGCGCACCCCGCGCTCGTGCCGCAGCTGCGCTTTGACGGCCTGCGCCGGGTCGGGGGCGGCCTGGGCCACGGCGGGGGTCGCGGGTAGAGCCGCGGCCAGCGCGACGGCCGCGGGGAGGATCCAACGCCTCATGATTCTGATGTCCTTGGGAGGGGGATTGCTTGGGAGAGATCATCCTTCCAGAAGCCGGCGGGGGTTCGCTCGTCCATTCGCGAATAACCGGGTAGTACGGCTGTGTGGCTGACAAACTCACGCAATACAGGAGCAAACGCGACGCCAGCCGTACCCCCGAACCCGTCCCCCCGGCATCCCCCGCTCCCGGCGGCGGCGACTCCTTCGTCATCCAGGAGCACCACGCCCGCTCCCTCCACTGGGACCTCCGCCTGGAACGCGACGGCGTGCTCGCCTCCTGGGCCATCCCCAAGGGCCTGCCGTCCGACCCCGCCACCAACCACCTGGCCGTGCACACCGAGGACCACCCGATGGAGTACCTCACCTTCCACGGCGAGATCCCCCAGGGCGAGTACGGCGGCGGCACCATGACGATCTGGGACCAGGGCACGTACGAGACCGAGAAATGGTCCGAGCGCGAGGTCAAGGTCGTCCTGCACGGCTCCCGAGCCGAGGGCCGGTTCGTGCTGTTCCAGACGAACGGCAAGAACTGGATGATCCACCGCATGGATCCCCCGTCCCGCGCTCCCCTGCCGGACGTCGCGCCCATGCTCCCTTCGCGCCGCTCCCGCCTGCCGCGCGACACCGCCGCGTACGCGTACGAGTTCGCCTGGGGCGGGCGCCGCCTCCTGGTTCCGATCGAGGGCGGCCGCACCGCCGCCGCCCGCGAGCACCCGTGGCTGCGGGCGCTCGCGGCGTCGTTCGGCAGCCGCACCGCCCTCCTGGACGGCGAACTCGCCACCCTCTCGGGCGCCGAGGTGCTGGTCTTCTACGACCTGCTGTACGACGACGGCCGGGTGTTGCTGGACGAGCCTTACGAGGTCCGCCGGGCGGCCCTGGAGGCGCTCGACCTGTCCACGCCCCGCTGGCAGACCGCCCCCTCCTGGCCCGGCGACGCCCGGCCGGTCCTTGAGGCGGCACGTCGGCAGGGCCTGCCCGGCGTGGTCGCCAAGCGCCTCGACTCCCCCTACGAGCCGGGCGAGTCGGCGGCCTGGCTGTTCATCCCGTCCTGACGCCGTACCAGGACGGCGAGGGCGAGCGCCACCAGCAGCGCGCTCACCCACAGCGGCGAGCGGAACCCGTAACCCGCGCCGATGGCGAGACCGCCCAGCCAGGGCCCGAGCGCCGCGCCGACGTTGAACGCCGCCGTGGCGAACGCGCCGCCCAGCGTCGGCGCGCCCGTGGCGGCGTAGAGCACCTGGGAGATCAGCGTCGAACCGACGGCGAACGCGAGCGTCCCCTGGACGAGGACGAGCACGACCGTCGCCACCGGGCTCCCGGCGGTCAGCGCGAACACCACCCACCCGGCGAGCAGCGCCGCCCCGCCCAGGACCAGCAGCCGCGCGGGCCGTACGTCGGCGACCCGGCCGGCGACGGTGACGCCGGCGAACGAACCGAGGCCGAAGAGCGCCAGCACGACGGGCACCCACGCCGTACCCATCCCCGCCACGTCGGTGACGATCGGCGCGAGGTAGGTGTAGGCGCAGAAGGTCGCCCCGTTCACCAGCGCGCCGAGCAGCAGCGTCACCAGCAGGCGCCGGTCGCGCAGCGCCCCGAGCTCCGGGCGCGCCCCGCCCTCGCGGGAGACGACGGCCGGAGAGGCGGGCACCGACCTGAGTATCGCGGCGAACGCCGGCGCCGACACCAGGGCCACCGCCCAGAACGCCGACCGCCACCCCCACATCTGGCCGAGCAGCGCCCCCGCGGGCACGCCGACGACGCAGGCGACGGTGACCCCGCCGAGCAGGACAGCGGTGGCGCGCCCCTTGGCGTCCGGCGCGACCAGGCCGGTGGCCGCCGACAGCGCCACGGCCAGGAACCCGGCGTTGGCGAGCGCCCCGACGACCCGCGTCAGCAGCAGGACGTCGAAGCTCGTGGTGACCGCGCCGAGGACGTGCACGAGCAGGAAGACCGCCAGGAACGCCAGCAGCGCGCGCCGCCGCGGCCAGCGCAGGCTCAGGATCGCCATCAGCGGCGCGCCGACGATCATCCCCACGGCGAACGCCGAGGTGAGCCGGCCGGCTTCCGGGATCGTCACGCCCAGATCCTGGGCGACGCCCGGCACCAGGCCGGACAGCATGAACTCGGACGTGCCCATGGCGAACACGGCCAGCCCGAGCAGGTGGACGAAGAAAGGCATGAAGAGGCTCCGCACCCAGAGAGGGATCGACAGGAAAGCGGGGCCGGTGATCCGGTGGTCTCTTTACGCCACCGGATGACCGGTGGCTACCGTCTTGACGCCTCTGGGCTGGACACGCCCGGCAACCTAACAACGGGCGTCCTGCGATGCCAACCGATTATCCGCCTGGCTCGCGTCCCTGGGTCAGCGGAGGTGGCGGGCGAAGAACCGCAGCGTGCTGTCCATCTCGAACAGCGGAATCTCCGCGTGCTTGCCTGGGTTGGCGTGCAGCGTCTTCTCGGCCGAGCCCAGGGCGTCGAACAGGGCCAGGCTCTGGGCCCTGGGGACCCGCTCGTCGTCCCACTGCACCAGGAACTCCACCGGGACGGTGATGCGCGCGGCGTCCCCGGCCGATGACAGCGCCCCGCCCAACCCCAGGACCGCCGCCTGGACCCGGGGCTCGGCGGCGACGAACGGGACGCCGAGCCCGCAGCCCAGCGACACGCCCCAGTAGCCCACCGGGCCCGTGCCGACGTGGTCGAGTTCCTGGACCGCGTCCAGGACCGCCCGCCACTCCGGTACGGTCCGGCGGGCCACGAGGGCCTGGAAGGAGGCGATCAGCGGAGCCAGTTCCTCTCCGGCGTCCGCGCGGGCCTGGTTCGCGGTCGCGATCCGGTCGTACTCCTCGTCCTTAGGACGGTCTCCATGGCTGGGCACGTCGACCGCCACCACCGCGTAACCGCACTCGGCCACGAAGCGGCCCGCGCGGAACACGATGCCGGGAGCCTTCTTGTGCTGGCCGCCGCCGTGGCCCATCAGGACGAGGGGTCGAGGGCCGGTGGCGTCTTCCGGCGTCCACAGCACGCCGGGGATCTCACCGAGGGTGAAGAGCTGTTCGGAGACGCCGTCGGACGACGTTTCAGAGGTGAAGCGCATAGCGATTGAAGCCTTTCGGGATGCCTTCTTCGGGCACTCCCTAGGCCATGCGAGGGAGGGAGCCCCGACCTGTCACAGCGTTGATCGGTCTCACCTCCTCAGTCTTTAGCGGCGCATGCCGCCGCCGAACGTATCACGGAGGTGGTGGGATGCGGGCGATGCCGGTGAGCGCGTTGTGGGAGGTTGGCTGAGTGCATATATCCGAAATATCGGCGGATCGGCCGGGCCTACCCGGCGTGGTCGCCGAACGCCTCGACTCCCCCTACGAGCCGGGCGAGTCGGCTTCCTGGCTGTTCATCCGGTCCTGACCAGCTCGCGTACATCGTGCAGCTGGACGACCTGCGACGTGGCCAGGATATGCGGGTGGCGGGCGAAGGCGTCCCAGGAGACCTAGACGTTGTGCGCGGTCAGCGTCGGCACCGGGCCGGGCTCGTACATGTCGGCCAGCACTCCGGCGGGCTCGACCCGGCCGACGGTGCACACGGTGGCATCGGCGCGCAGCATCGGGCACTCGCTCAGCGCGATGTCGACGCAGGCGCGGCAGGTGGGCGGCGCGTTCGTACGGCCCCCTCGCCCGCTGTCGTCGACCTCGAACACGGGCGGGACGAGGATCCACCATGACCGGCCGGTGCCCGGTTCGGTCGCGGGGCGGGAGCAGACCTGGCACAACAGCCGGTCCATGCACAACCACTGCCGTCTCGTGTTGAGCTTGCGCATCCGCTCGGGGCCGCGCTTGCCGACACGCCTGCGCAGGTCCCGCACGCGGGCGCGCAGGACGCCGCCGACGCGGTCGCCCTTGCGCGGGATCTCGTACGCCAACCGCAGCCCGCGGTCCGATCCGTCGTGCGGCTCGAACACGAGCCGGTCGCGTACCTCCTCGCGGGCGTAGGCGATCACAAACGGGACGACGCTGTAGCCGCTCACGGCCGGTCCCACAGCTCGACGTAGATCATCCGTCCGGTGTGCGTGGCCTGCTCCCCGTAGGCGTCGGCGAGGCGGGACAGCAGGTGCTGGTGCGCTCGTGGTTCCGGGAGCGGCAGGACGGCTCGCCGTTCGGTCCGGCGATAGAGGAGCAGGGCCGTCACGGCAGCTTGGAGTACACCTCCGACACGATGCAGGCCCCGCCGGAGATACGCGAGCGGCTCGGCCTCGCCGAAGCGGACGGGCACTGGCACGACGTCATGCGCACCGCCTACCTGTTCTCGACCAAGGACGAGGGGCCGTGGATGCTGCTGACCTCATGGGAGCCGCTGGCGCTGACGAAGGGCACGCCGATCGCGTTCCCCGAAGGCGGCGAGTTCGCGGGTCAGGGCGTGCCACGCCGCATGGCCTCCATCGGGCTGATGGTGGACGCCTGGGACGAGCGGGTGTCGGCGCGGGTGGCGACCCACAAGGAGGCGAAGCGGCTCGACATCGGCGCGGGAAGCGTGGTGATGGTGATCCAACGGGCCCACCTCGCCGGCGATCGAGTGGTGGAGGTGGCGGACATCGTGGTGCCCGCGGAGTCGACCATGCTGGCGTACAACGGCCCGGTCGGCGATGCGGCGGCTACCTCGTGAGGTTCGCGCCGCAGCCACGGCGTTGGACTCCTATGGCACAGCAGAACAGAACTACAGTTTCAGCAGGGTGAAGCTGACGATGTTCGGAGTGAACTCCTCGTGACCGAGGGATTGACGATGGACAGCGATACTCCAGACATCAGCCCGCCGCCTTGTGCTCGGTTGGAGATGTCTCGCCGGTGGTGAATGACCAGGTGTAGGGCGCCATGACATTGCCGGAGTCGTTCTTGGCCCCGCTGATCTCCACCCGGTACACGGTCGAGACGGCGAGCGGCGCCGCCGGTGTGAAGGTCCACAGGGTGTTGCCGTTGTCGCTGCTGAGCGTCCCCTGTGCGGCCGTGTCCGATGGATCCTTGATGATGACTTGGACGTCGGTCACCGCCTCGTTGATCGTCATCATGACCTTGATGTCCGGGGGCGCATCGGTGGCATCCCGGCCGGGTTCGAACCCGCTCACGGTCGGAAAGTCAGCCCCCGTGGTGAACGACCAAGTGTGCGGGCCGGACATGACGTTGCCCGCCGCGTCCTTCGCACCGGACACTTCGACGGTGTATCGGGTATCGACGGCCAGCGGCTGCTCGGGCAGGAACGCTGCGATGTCTTCGTTCTCCTGCTGGGAGGTGCCTGCGACCGGGGAGCCGTCGGGGCCCTTCAGCTCCATCCGCGCTTCGGTGACCGACTCGCTGAACACGGCCCAGATCTCGGCCTTGGGATGTACTCCCGCCGCGTCCTTCTCTGGGCCAGAGGCGACCACTGTGGGCGGATCGGTGTCCTCGACAGGTGGATCGATCTGTTCCGGTGGTACGGAAAGGAGCGGGTCGTTGCTATCGCGAACTGACCGAGTGTCGACCGTCTGCAACTGCTCCAGCAGTTCCTCCGCGGTGATGTCCTCAGGGTCGGGCAGCGCCGGATAACCGCGAAAGCGATCTGGATCGTTCATGAACGCTTCCCACTCTTCGGACATCTGCGGCTCAGGTTCGCCTTCGTAGTAGAAGCGCATCACCTCAGACATGGACAGCCAATCTATTCACCAGGGCGCAGCAGAGCTACCGCAGTTGCTGGCGGCTAGTGCTGCCGGAGACGATCAGCGGGTTGGGTGGGAGTCTCAGCCAGGGTAGGCCGCGTCCAAGATCGTGGTGTATGAGGTTCAACCACTCTGCGATCTAAATCCTATTTAAGCAGCAATAGCACTATTAGTCACACTTGCATCAG